>NZ_JBRFVF010000002.1:0-1023581 GCF_052950715.1 Citrobacter sp. VF227 | reverse complement strand
GTAAGTGTAGCGATACATTGAGCTAACCGATACTAATGAACCGTGAGGCTTAACCTTACAACGCCGAAGATGTTTTGGCGAAGAGACAGATTTTCAGCCTGATACAGATGACATCGACAGACTAAAAAGTGTGTTGATAAACAGAATTTGCCTGGCGGCTGTAGCGCGGTGGTCCCACCTGATCCCATGCCGAACTCAGAAGTGAAACGCCGTAGCGCCGATGGTAGTGTGGGGTCTCCCCATGCGAGAGTAGGGAACTGCCAGGCATCAAATTGCAGTAAACCGGGATGAATAATCCGGGTAGTGACAAAGAAATTCGGTGGAGCGGTAGTTCAGTTGGTTAGAATACCTGCCTGTCACGCAGGGGGTCGCGGGTTCGAGTCCCGTCCGTTCCGCCACTTATTAAGAGCCCTGAGCATTAGCTCAGGGCTTTTTCTTTTCCTGCAATTTAATTATTGCTACATCTGCAAAAATCCTCTGCATTTATCACTCTTTTTCTATAAAGAGCTGAAGGCCATAATCTTTTTAATTAACGAACATAGTGATTATAAAGAGGAATTCTATGGCTATCCCTGCATTCGGTTTGGGCACTTTCCGCCTGAAAGATGACGTGGTTATCGCTTCTGTTAAAACGGCGCTTGAGCTGGGCTACCGTGCTGTCGACACTGCGCAAATCTATGATAATGAAGCGGCTGTGGGGTAGGTGATTGCCGAAAGCGGCGTACCGCGTAACGAGTTGTACCTCACCACCAAGATCTGGATTGAAAATCTTAGCAAAGACAAACTAATCCCAAGCCTGAAAGAAAGCCTGAAGAAACTGCGTACAGATTATGTTGATCTGACGCTGATCCACTGGCCATCTCCGGGCGATGCAGTATCCGTTAAGGAGTTCATGCTGGCGCTGGGTCTGCATCTGGATGGCGAAGATAAAAAAGCGATCGTAGCACTGGACTGCAACGATCGTCTTGTCAGCCCGGAAGGACTGGCTCCTGCCTGGGATTAATTGCTCGATCCTTTGTACTCTTTAACCCTCTTTCACAGCTCCTTCGGGAGCTGTTTTTATATATTCACTTAAAAAGTCTATAAATGCCCGAATGCGTGTACTGACCGCACGATCGCTGTAATAAACGGCGCTGAAAGGCATTTTGACCGGCAGACGTTTATCGGCCAGCAGTTCCACCAGTTCTCCCCGCGCAATCTCTTTATCAATCATATAATCTGAAAGACATGCGATGCCGTTACCGCTCAGACAAAGCTGTTTTAACGTTTCCCCGCTGTTGGAAGAAATCCCGCACTCAACCTCATGGAGCTGTCCATCGCTACAGGCAATCGGCCAGGTATTGAGTGAAACGGGTTCGGAAAACCCCAGACACAGATGCTGTTTTAGCTGTTCGATGGTCTCGGGCTTGCCAAAACGGGCAATATAGTCAGGGGACGCGATAATCTTGCGATAGCTGCTAAATAACGGGCGCGCACGCAGGCTCGAGTCAGTCAGGGTACCTGCTCGTATCGCGACATCCACTTTTCTTTCAATAAGATTGATGAACGTTTCTGAGGAGACAAGAGACAACGTCATCTCAGGATATCGCTCACGGAACGGTTTGATTAGCGGCATCAGGAAATGCAGCATCACCGGCGTTGCCGCATCGATACGCAGCAGACCGCGCGGAGTATTACGCGACTCCATGATTTCCGTTTCTGCGGCTGCCATCTCTTGCAGTATCTGCTGCACACGTCTGAAGTAACGCTCTCCTTCTTCAGTGAGACTTAGCTGCCGGGTCGTGCGATTAAGCAAACTTACGCCCAGTTTCATCTCCAGTTTTTTTACTGCCCGACTGATCGCAGAATTAGCCTGTCCGAGCTGTTCTGCTGCCCGGCTGAAACTGCCGCTTTCCACAACGGCCACAAAAATCGCAAGTTCATCGGATGTCGCTTTCATTTTTGCACCTGGAGCAAAATTATATTTAGATTTTGAATATTTTTGTCATTAAAACATCCCGGCATACTGCGTGTCATCTGATTACTGATGTTATGGAGTTATTTATGCCTCTCGCTTTATTTGCACTCACAATTAGTGCCTTCGCTATTGGGACGACTGAGTTTGTGATTGTTGGCCTGGTACCGACTATCGCGCAACAGCTGGGGATCTCGTTACCTTCCGCCGGACTGCTGGTTTCAATTTACGCGCTGGGTGTGGCGATTGGCGCACCGGTGCTAACCGCTCTCACCGGACGTCTGCCGCGTAAACAGTTACTTGTAGCGCTGATGGTCCTGTTTACGGCAGGGAATTTGCTGGCATGGCAAGCTCCCGGGTATATGACACTCATTGTCGCCCGTTTGCTGACGGGACTAGCTCACGGTGTATTTTTCTCGATTGGCTCTACTATCGCGACCAGTCTGGTGCCAAAAGAGAAAGCGGCTTCCTCCATTGCCATTATGTTTGGCGGCTTAACGGTGGCGCTGGTAACGGGTGTGCCGCTGGGTACGTTTATCGGTCAGCACTTTGGCTGGCGTGAGACTTTCCTTGCAGTATCAATGTTAGGCGTGATTGCGCTGATCAGCAGTCAACTGCTGATCCCCGCCAACATTCCCGGTCGTGCAGCCGCCAGCATTCGCGACCAGGTGAAAGTGCTGACTCATCCCCGTCTGTTGCTGATTTACGCTGTTACGGCACTGGGCTACGGCGGCGTGTTCACAGCATTTACCTTCATGGCACCGATGATGCAGGATCTGGCGGGATTCTCTCCGGCAGCAGTAAGCTGGATCTTACTGGGTTACGGCGTATCAGTGGCTATCGGCAATATCTGGGGCGGTAAGCTGGCGGATAAGCATGGTGCGGTTCCTGCGTTGAAATTCATTTTCGCCGCGCTGTTTGTTCTGCTGATGGTTTTCCAACTGACGGCTTCCACGCAATACGCCGCGCTGGTTACCATTCTGGTGATGGGGATCTTTGCCTTTGGCAACGTACCAGGGTTGCAGGTCTACGTGGTACAGAAAGCGGAACAATTTACGCCTAATGCTGTTGATGTGGCGTCAGGGTTGAATATTGCGGCGTTTAACATTGGCATTGCACTGGGTTCAGTGATTGGTGGACAAACGGTCGAGCATTATGGTCTGGCGCAGACGCCGTGGATTGGCGCACTTATTGTCCTGGTTGCTTTCCTGCTAATGTGGCTCAGCGGTCGTCTTGATAAGCCCGCGCGCGTTGTTTTGGGGTAAATCATTGATGTAAGCGCCCACTTACAAAACAAACTGCAATTGTTCGTTGAAAGTGACTGCTAAAATCCCTATAACAGAAGAACCAGTCCGGCTGCGGACTGGTTGACGTTACAGAGGTTTGAAAGTCTAAAGTGCGAAAAAACACCTATGCCATGCGTTATGTTGCCGGACAACCCGCCGAGCGGATTTTACCGCCAGGGTCGTTTGCGCATATTGGCCAGGCATTACCCGCAGGCGTACCGTTGAGCAGTGAAGATCGCATTCGCGTGCTGGTATGGAATATTTTTAAACAGCAGCGAGCTGAATGGCAGTCGGTGTTGAAGAATTTTGGCAAAGACGCGCATCTGGTGTTATTGCAGGAAGCGCAAACCACGCCAGAACTGGTGCAGTTTGCGACCGCTAATTATCTTGCGGCCGATCAGGTTCCGGCCTTTGTGCTGCCTCAGCATCCCTCTGGCGTTATGACGCTTTCCTCCGCTCACCCAGTATACTGTTGCCCATTGCGCGAGCGTGAGCCTATTTTACGGCTGGCGAAATCGGCGCTGGTGACGGTGTACCCGTTGCCTGACACTCGGTTGTTAATGGTGGTGAATATCCACGCGGTTAACTTTAGCCTTGGCGTTGATGTCTATAGTAAGCAATTACTTCCCATTGGCGATCAGATTGCTCATCACAGCGGCCCGGTGATCATGGCTGGCGATTTTAATGCCTGGAGCCGTCGACGGATGAATGCGCTGTACCGCTTTGCGCGTGAAATGTCGCTGCGCCAGGTGCGCTTTACCGACGATCAGCGTCGCCGCGCGTTTGGTCGTCCTCTCGATTTTGTGTTCTATCGCGGTCTGAACGTGAGTGAAGCCTCAGTGCTGGTTACCCGCGCATCCGACCATAACCCGCTACTCGTTGAATTCAGTCCCGGCAAACCTGAACAATAACGGTGTGTCAGGTCTGCCGTAGGGCAGGCCTGTGATGGTTGCCCTTCATTTTTCACAACAACCGAAGGACAACACAATGACAACACGCTCTCATCATGACAACGTCGAAAAGCAGTTTGGCTCTCAGGCAAATGCCTATTTAACCAGTGCGGTGCATGCCTCTGGTCGTGACTTGCAACGTCTGGCAGAAAGGCTGTCGGCATTTCCGCTGGCCCGCGTACTGGATATGGGATGCGGAGCGGGGCACGCCAGCTTTGTGGCTGCGCAACACGTAAAGCAGGTCGTGGCTTATGATTTATCGTCACAGATGCTTGAAGTGGTCTCTGAAGCGGCAAAAGACAGAGGTCTGGAAAATATCGTCACACAGCAGGGGTATGCTGAAAGCCTGCCATTTGAAGATGACGTATTTGATGTAGTGATTAGCCGCTATTCCGCGCATCACTGGCATGATGTCGGGAGTGCGCTGCGGGAAGTGAATCGCGTTCTGAAGTCCGGCGGTGTGCTGATTGTGATGGATGTGATGTCGCCAGGCCATCCTGTACGTGATATCTGGTTGCAAACCGTGGAGGCGTTACGTGATACCGCGCACGTCCGCAACTACTCCAGCGGAGAGTGGCTGTCATTAATCAATAACGCCAATCTGATTGCCGATACCTTGTTAACCGATCGTCTGCCGCTGGAGTTCAGTTCGTGGGTGGCGCGGATGCGCACGCCTGCAGCGTTGAGTGACGCGATTCGTGTTTACCAACAGAGTGCTTCTGCCGAAGTGAAAACCTATTTTGCGTTGCAGGAAGATGGCTCGTTTACCAGCGACACGATCATGGTTGAGGCGCATAAAGCGGGATAAATAAAAAAGGCACTGGGGGGAAGCCAGTGCCTTTATTTCTACAATACTATCAGGAGTCCGGCATGCCGTTGTTTTTCACAAACAACGTTAGCTGATCGCCAGGCTGCAGATTGTCCGTATCGTTGTTCCAGCGCATCACATCCTTGATGTTAACCCCGTGACGCTTGGCAATGCTCGACAGTGAGTCGCCTTTACGCACACGATAGGTGATGCTATCGCTGTTATTAGCTAACCGTTGTGCGCTGGTACCCGCACCTACCGTCAGACTTTGGCCCACTTTCAGCGACGACCCACGCAGATTATTCCACTGCTGCAGATCCTTCGTGCTCACGCCAAGACGTGCAGCGACGCCGGAAAGCGTATCGCCAGAGCGAACTTTGTAGCTACGGCTGTTCAGCGGCGTGTTATCCGCAACCAGCGTTGACTGTACGGCCGCAATCTCGCCTGAAGCCAGAGACTCACGCAGCTTCTCTGCATGCTTCTTTGGCACCATCACATATTGCGGGCCGCTTGCACCCAACGTGGAGCCTTTCACGCCAGCATTGAAGGTCTTCAACTTGCTGACGGAGATACCCGCCATATCGGCAACCTGAGCCATTTCAACCGGGCTACTCAAGCGAACACGTGCCAACGCGCGGCTTTCGTCTGTTGTTGGCAGACGCACGCCATAGCGTTTGCTGTTTTTGAGTATATCGCTCAATGCCAGCATTTTAGGCACATACAGCTTTGTTTCCTGAGGCAATGGCAACGACCAAAAGTCAGTGGGTTTACCACGGGCTTTGTTCGTTTTAATCGCCTTCATGACACGTCCTTCACCGCTATTATAAGCAGCTACGGTCAGCAGCCAGTCGCCATCAAACATCTTGTTCAGACGCTGCATCATGTCCAGTGCGGCGGTGGTGGAAGCCACAACGTCGCGACGTGCATCATAATTGCGGGTCTGTTTTAAACCATAATTGCGCCCCGTGCTCGGAATGATCTGCCAAATACCTGCGGCATTGGCGCCAGACGTTGCGTGAGGATCAAAAGCGCTCTCCACTATGGGTAGTAGTACCAGTTCCATTGGCATGTTACGTTTCTTAACCTGCCCGGCTATCCAGTACATATACGGCTCTGCCCGTAAAGTTACATCGTGGAGATAGCTCTTATTGCGTAAATACTTCTGTTTCTGTTCGCGAATCCGGCTGTTTTCCGGAATTCCCATCTTTAGCTCGTCACCAATGAAAGCCCACAAATCTTGATCAGCAGCGATAGACGTTCCGTCGTCCATCCATCGCGCCTGACTTGTAAACTTTCCTGCTTCCCCTTGACCAGCTGCAGAAAGGCTCTGTGCGTGTTGTTGGACGTTACCAGTATTCTGGCACCCAACAAGCAGGACAGAGGCGAGTAATATCGCTTTTGCCTTCATGTGTGTGTCAATAGTTGCTTAAAAGACGACCGATCATAACGGCGAAGTTTTCAAAAGGCAACCCGGAATTGTCAGAACGTATCTTTCTTTGACCTTAACCAGGCAAAACGCTCTTCAGGTTGTTGCAATATTGTTTCTTTGTTTATTTCATTAATTAAATCAATATCTTCCGTTCTTAAGAAAAGATTATTTCGTCGCTCATTTTTCAGAATTACGGGTAGTGTCATTTGTTTTTTTACCCGTAACTCATTAACTTTACGATAATATTCATTAATAAACGAATCGTGAGGCAGAATGCTTAAGGCAAACTTCATGTTTGCTAATGTGTATTCATGTGCGCAACAAATTAACGTATCGTCAGGAAGTGAGTTTATTTTTTTAAGTGATTGATACATTTGAGATGCCGTTCCTTCGAACAGACGTCCGCAGCCGCCGGAAAAGAGCGTGTCGCCGCAAAATAAATAAGGGTGACTAAAGTAACAGATATGTCCTAAAGTGTGACCCGGCGTAGCAATTACCGTAAATTCATGCCCCAAAACCAGTGCATTATCGCCATCTTCAACTACGTGCGTCGTTCCCTTATCTTGCGTTTCAGCCGGTCCATACACCACTATTTGTGGGAAGTGTTGTAAAAGTTCTTTCACGCCGCCCACGTGATCCTGATGATGGTGGGTCAGCAGAATGGCATCAGGAACCCAGTTATGTTCTGCAATAGCTTTCAAAACGGGAGCTGCTTCGCCCGGGTCCACAATCAGACAATGCTTGTCATTATTCGACAGGACCCAGATGTAATTGTCCTGAAATGCAGGAATACTGTTAAGATTCATAGATTACCTCTCAATGCGTAACGGAAGGTTGTGATGAAACCGGCAAGGATCCCTCAAACTGTCGTAGCGCCCGTTAGCTGGAATGATTTGCCATGGGGCGAATACTATCGTGAGGCGCTGGAGTATCAGCTTAACCCGTGGTTCGCAAAAATGTACGGTTTTCATCTGCTTAAGATTGGTAATTTAAGCGCAGAAATCGATTCCGAAGCGTGCGCGGTTTCTCATCAGGTTAATGTTTCTTTGCAAGGGTCTCCCATGCAGGTGACGGCCGATCCTTTGCATCTACCTTTTGCCGATAAGTCTGTGGATGTCTGTTTATTGGCCCATACGCTACCGTGGTGTTCCGATCCCCATCGCTTATTGCGTGAGGCCGATCGCGTGCTTATTGATGACGGCTGGTTGATTCTGAGCGGTTTTAACCCGGTAAGCCTGATGGGATTGCGTAAACTGGTGCCCGTATTGCGTAAAACATCACCCTACAACAGCCGGATGTTTACGCTCATGCGGCAATTGGACTGGCTTTCATTGCTGAATTTTGAAGTGCTGCACTACAGCCGTTTTCACGTCCTGCCCTGGAATAAGAAGGGCGGAAAAATGTTAAGCGCCCATATTCCCGCGCTGGGATGTTTGCAACTGGTGGTTGCGCGTAAGCGAACCATTCCGCTCACGCTCAACCCGATGAAACAAAATAAAAGCAAAACGCCTATCCGCCAGGCCGTCGGCGCGACCCGGCAATACCGCAAACCCGACGCTTAAGCCTCAGCCTGATACCCAATATCATCCTGAGTTGGACGCATGGCTGCGGTGCGCGCAAGCTCATCGCAGCGTTCGTTTTCCGGATGACCCGCATGGCCTTTCACCCACTCCCATTTGATTTGATGCGGCCCCAGCGCGGTATCCAGACGTTTCCATAGATCGACGTTCTTCACCGGCTTTTTATCTGCGGTTTTCCAGCCGCGCTTCTTCCAGTTGTGGATCCACTGCGTAATGCCCTGACGCACATACTGGCTGTCTGTGCTGAGTATCACTTCACACTGTTCTTTCAGGGCTTCCAGCGCAACGATTGCCGCCATTAGCTCCATGCGATTATTGGTGGTGAGGTTGTAGCCTTCGCTAAAGGTTTTTTCGCGCCCGCGATAGCGTAAAATCGCTCCGTAACCACCTGGCCCCGGATTTCCCAGGCAAGAACCGTCGGTGAAAATTTCTACCTGTTTAAGCATCTCTGGTAGACTTCCTGTTTTAGCAAATCGAAATCAAACGATAAGTCTGACATAAATGACCGTTATGAGCACTGGAATTACACGACAGGTAGTCCTCGATACCGAAACCACCGGTATGAACCAGATTGGTGCCCACTACGAAGGCCACAAGATCATTGAGATCGGTGCGGTTGAAGTGGTGAACCGCCGCCTGACCGGGAATAACTTCCACGTTTACCTGAAGCCGGATCGGCTGGTGGACCCGGAAGCATTTGGCGTGCATGGCATCGCTGACGAGTTCCTGCTCGATAAACCTACGTTTGCCGATGTGGCCGATGAGTTTCTCGACTACATTCGCGGCGCGGAGCTGGTCATCCATAACGCATCGTTTGATATTGGCTTTATGGATTACGAATTCGCTAAGCTCAAGCGGGATATTCCGAAGACCAACGAATTCTGCAAAATAACCGATAGCCTGGCGCTGGCGAGGAAAATGTTTCCTGGCAAGCGCAACAGCCTTGATGCATTGTGCTCACGCTATGAAATAGACAACAGTAAACGTACCTTGCACGGCGCATTGCTCGATGCTCAGATTCTGGCCGACGTTTATCTGATGATGACCGGTGGGCAGACAACGATGGCGTTCTCAATGGAAGGTGACAGCCAGCAGCAGAATGACACGGGGATCCAGCGCATTGTGCGACAGTCCAGCAAACTACGCGTTGTTTTCGCCACTGATGAAGAGTTAGCGGCCCATGAGTCGCGCCTTGACCTGGTGCAGAAGAAAGGCGGAAGTTGCCTCTGGCGGGCATAGTTTGTACGTTTTTCGTATGGAAATGACCATTCGGGTGATTTTTGCAGCAAACGATTAAAAATCGTGAGAAAAAGCGTTGACGAGGCGCGAGGCAATCCGTAATATTCGCTTCGTTCCCAAGCGGAACACAACGCGGAGTGGTAGTTCAGTTGGTTAGAATACCTGCCTGTCACGCAGGGGGTCGCGGGTTCGAGTCCCGTCCATTCCGCCAATATTCAGAAAGCCTGAGTCAGAAATGATTCAGGCTTTCGTCGTTTTAACCCAGAAAAATAAAAGCCTGCAACCATGTGTTATTGCAGGCTTCGTTGTTACTCGCTCAGCGTCTGCGCGATATCTTTTTGTACCTGCTGGCGCTGTGCTGGAGTCAGCACTTTGTTCAGATCAAAATAGTATTTCACGCGGTAATAACGCGCTTGCTGTTCGATATTGCTGAACGCGGAAAGCTGTTTTTTGACGGCCGCTTCATCCCATTTCCCGGACTTGATGACGTCAATCAACGCGCCGTCTTTCACATCCTTCACCGAAATCTGCCCGACATTGGTTTCAAGCTGCTGGTGCAGTTTTTTAATCTGCGCAACCTGGTCAGTGCTCAGCTTAAGATGCTGTACTATCGGATCCTGGGCAGGAGCCGGAACATTAGATGTGGTTGCTGCAAACGTGCTAAAAGACGCGCCAGCCACGGTAACTGCCAGCAAAGTCATGCGTACGGAGTTCTTCATTATTGCAATCCTGAGAAGGGAATTATCGACAATATTTGCCACTTGTCGGTTACGAGTAATTATCCCTGGCAGGATACGTTGCCAGAAGCGTGTCGCCACGCGAATTTGTTTTGCGGTTGGTTACGGAGTGAAACAATCCCGCCACGGAAAATGTTCCGCAGCGGGAGGGTTGGCGATATTTATAGTGTGAACGGGTCGGCATCCTGCCAGGCGGGAAACTTTTCGCGATACTCACGCAGCGCCGAGAGAGACAGTTCAGCGTCAATACGCGCGGCCTGATGCGGTTCGGCGGTGGCAATAATCTCACCCTGCGGATTAATCACCCGGCTGTCGCCGCGATAATGATGTCCGTTACCGTCAGTGCCCACGCGGTTACATCCTGCTACATAAGCCTGGTTCTCAATCGCCCGGGCGGTGAGCAAAACCTGCCAGTGCAGCGAACGCGGCGCCGGCCAGTTGGCAACATACAATGCCAGGTCGTAGTCGCCGCGGTTGCGTGACCACACCGGAAAACGCAGGTCATAACAGACCAACGGCAGAATACGCCAGCCGCGCCATTCAATAATCACCCGCGCGTCACCGGCCTGATAATACTGATGCTCATCCGCCATACGGAACAGATGGCGTTTGTCATAAAAATGGACATCACCTTCGGGGTCGACCAATAAAAAGCGGTTAACCGGGCCGTGTTCAGACTGGAGAGCGGCGCTACCCGCTATCAGGGCATTCGTCTGTTGCGCCTTAGCGCGCATCCAGCTTACGACCTCTTCCTGTGCCAGCGATTTGCCTGCCGCTTCCATGGCAAATCCGCTGGTAAACATCTCGGGCAACACAATGACATCACGTCCGTTGACGGTTTCCAGTTGGCGGTCGAAATGGTGCAGGTTGGCTGGGCCATCCATCCAGCTCAGTGGTTGTTGCAGCAGCGTAATTTTCAAACCAGGCACGATCGAGGCTCCTCGTTGAATAACATTTTGACACTGTAGCATGAGCTCTTACGAAAATGTGGCAATAAAAAGCCCCGCATTAAGCGGGGCTAAACGTTGTGCGTGTGTCGTTATGCGGCTTCGACTTTACGCACCTTCTCTGGCAGCTTTACCGGCTGAGTCGCCAGCTCCTCGGGTTCAAAGTCATCCACGTTGATGCTGCGCAGACGACTCGCCTCGGCTTTCACCAGAATTGCAGCTTCGTCTTTATCAATCAGTCCTTTAGCCAACGCATTGTGCGCCAGTTCATCCAGACGGGTAAACGGCAGGTTTTTACCCAATTCTTTGCAGATCCGCTGGTGGATAGGGTCGGCTGCAATCACATCCAGCAGAGCCTCTTCCAGCAAACCAACCGGGTTATGCTCGCTCGGCGTCAGGTATTGACCGCGACCAAGGCGAGAACGGGTGGCGCTCGGAACCTGCAAAATCTTCGCAACCTTATGATCCAGCTTGTCAGACGGTGCATGGTAGTGGCGACCGGTAGGGAAGATGACCACACTCAGCAGGCCTGCGACCAGACGGTTCGGGAAGTTTTTCAGCAGATCGTCCATCGCCTGTTCCGCTTTGTACAACGCATCCTGAACGCCCCAGTGAACCAACGGCAGGTCGGCTTCATTACGGCCTTCATCGTCATAACGCTTCAGCACCGCAGAGGCCAGATACAGCTGACTTAACACATCACCCAGACGCGCGGAGATGCGTTCGCGGCGCTTCAGGCTGCCACCCAGTACGGCCATGGACACATCTGAAAGCAGTGCCAGGTTGGCGCTAAGACGGTTCAGATGCTGATAGTAACGTTTGGTTGCATCGCCAGTTGGCGTGCTGCTGGTTAAACCACGCGTCAGGCCAAGCCAGAAGCTACGCACTTTGTTACTGCCGACGTGACCAATGTGTTTGAACAGCAGTTTGTCGAAGGCATTCACATCGTTACTCTGTGCCGCCGCCATTTCTTCCAAAACGTACGGATGGCAGCGAATCGCACCCTGACCGAAGATCATCATGCTACGGGTCAGAATGTTGGCGCCCTCAACGGTAATGGCGATCGGCGCGCCCTGATAAGCACGAGCGAGGAAGTTGCTTTCCCCAAGCATAATGCCTTTACCGCCAGTAATATCCATTGCATCGATGATTGATTGCTGCCCACGGTGGGTACAGTGATACTTCACGATGGCCGACAGCACAGCCGGTTTTTCACCCAGCATAATGCCGTAGGTAATCAGCGATGCCGCAGCATCCATCACGTAGGCGTTACCCGCAATACGTGCCAACGGTTCTTCAATACCTTCCATCTTACCGATAGAGATTTTGAACTGGCGACGAATGTGCGCATACGCACCGGTTGCCATCGCGACCGACTTCACGCCGCCCGTCGAGTTAGACGGCAGGGTAATACCGCGTCCTACGGACAGACATTCCACCAGCATACGCCAGCCCTGACCGGCCATTTTTGGGCCACCGATGATGTAATCAATCGGTACGAAGACATCTTTACCCAGCGTTGGGCCGTTCTGGAAAGGTACGTTCAGTGGGAAGTGACGACGTCCAATTTGTACACCCGGCGTTGAGGTTGGGATCAGCGCACAGGTAATGCCAAGATCTTCTTCGCCACCCAGCAGTTTTTCCGGGTCGGAGAGTTTAAATGCCAGACCCAGCACGGTAGCGATAGGCGCTAGCGTGATATACCGTTTGTTCCAGGTCAGGCGCATACCCAGCACCTGCTGCCCCTGCCAGTCACCCATACAAACCACGCCGGTATCCGGGATCGCGCCTGCGTCGGAACCCGCTTCCGGGCTGGTAAGGGCGAAGCATGGGATTTCCTGACCACGTGCCAGACGCGGCAGGTAATGATTCTTCTGCTCTTCGGTGCCGTAATGCTGCAGCAGTTCGCCAGGGCCTAATGAGTTAGGTACGCCAACGGTGATCGCCAGGATCCCGGAAACGCCGGAGAGTTTTTGCAGAACGCGAGCCTGAGCGTAGGCGGAGAATTCCAGCCCGCCGTACTCTTTCTTAATGATCATTGCGAAGAAGCGATGTTCTTTTAGATATGCCCACAGCTCCGGCGGTAGATCCGCGAGTTCGTGGGTGATCTGGAAGTCGTTCGCCATGCGGCAGGCCTCTTCCACCGGGCCATCAAGAAACGCTTGTTCTTCAGCAGTCAGATGTGGCTGAGGATAGTTATGCAGTTTTTTCCAGTCTGGCTTGCCCTGGAAAAGGTCGCCTTCCCACCAGGTCGTACCGGCATCAATCGCTTCTTTCTCAGTGCGCGACATCGGTGGCATGACTTTGCGGAAACCGCGGAACACCGGCGCAGAGATCATGGATTTGCGCATAGGCGTAAAGTTAAACGGTACGAGGATAATGGCCAGAGGAACCAGCAGCCAGACTGACCACAGGCCAGCTACGCCAAGCGCAGCCGTCCAGGCGAGCAAAATTAAGCTGCTGAGGAATAAGCTCACGCGGTGATAAAACAGAACGCTGAGCAGGACAACCGTAGCGATAATACTCAAAATCATCATAACGAAAAGCTCCCTTGCTTGTAGGAGGTCTGACCACTTGTGATGATATGGTTGTAGTGGATGTGAATTCTTTTAGCAATATGTTTACAAAATAATTACAACAAAGCTCACATTGTTGTCGTTTTAACCGGCACAAAAAATCAAAAGCCGCCGCCATTCCTGTGGCTTGGACTTCTCGCTGGTAGCGCTATCCGGTACACTGCATCTTGTCATTTACATTCATGCTGAAGGATATCCTCATGTACCAGGATCTTATTCGTAACGAACTGAGCGAAGCGGCGGAAACGCTGGCTAATTTTCTTAAAGATGACGCCAATATTCACGCCATTCAGCGCGCGGCGGTCCTGTTGGCAGACAGCTTCAAAGCGGGCGGTAAGGTACTTTCTTGCGGTAACGGCGGCTCCCATTGTGACGCGATGCACTTCGCCGAAGAGCTGACCGGACGCTATCGCGAAAACCGCCCTGGCTACCCGGCGATCGCTATCTCTGACGTTAGCCATATCTCCTGCGTCAGCAACGATTTCGGTTACGATTATGTGTTCTCCCGTTATGTGGAAGCTGTGGGTCGCGAGGGCGATGTCCTGTTAGGCATCTCCACTTCGGGTAACTCCGGTAACGTGATTAAAGCGATTGCTGCGGCGCGTGAGAAGGGAATGAAAGTCATCACCCTGACCGGCAAAGATGGCGGTAAAATGGCAGGCAGCGCGGATATCGAAATTCGCGTGCCGCACTTTGGCTACGCTGACCGCATTCAGGAAATTCATATCAAAGTTATTCATATCCTGATCCAGTTGATCGAAAAAGAGATGGTTAAATAAGACTTCGCTGGGGGCTCGTCGCCCCCGCTGTTGTGGAGGTGATATATGTGCGAACTGCTCGGGATGAGCGCCAATGTGCCAACCGATATCTGCTTTAGCTTCACCGGGTTGGTTCAGCGCGGCGGAGGTACCGGTCCGCACAAAGACGGCTGGGGGATTACTTTTTATGAAGGTAAGGGCTGCCGTACGTTTAAAGATCCGCAACCCAGCTTTAATTCGCCTATCGCCAAACTGGTACAAGACTATCCCATCAAATCCTGTTCTGTGATTGCCCATATTCGTCAGGCGAACCGTGGCGAAGTAGCACTGGAAAATACCCATCCATTTACGCGAGAGCTGTGGGGACGTAACTGGACGTACGCTCATAACGGCCAGCTCAGCGGCTATAAATCGTTGGAAACCGGTAATTTCCGTCCGGTCGGGGAAACCGACAGCGAAAAAGCATTTTGCTGGCTACTGCATAAGCTGACTGAGCGCTATCCACGCACGCCTGGCAATATGACGGCAGTATTTAAGTATATCGCGGTGCTGGCAGGAGAACTGCGAGAGAAGGGGGTCTTCAACATGCTGCTGTCTGACGGGCGTTATGTGATGGCCTTCTGTTCGACTAACCTGTTTTGGATCACCCGGCGTGCGCCATTTGGTGTAGCGACGTTGCTGGATCAGGATGTGGAAATCGATTTTAGCTCAGAGACCACACCCAATGATGTGGTCACCGTGATTGCCACGCAGCCGTTAACCGGCAATGAAACCTGGCAAAAGATTATGCCAGGCGAGTGGGCATTATTTTGTCTCGGGGAGCGCGTAGTTTGATGCCAGCTGCGGCTGGACCACTTCGTGACTCAACGGCTTGCTGATAACGTAACGGCCATCTACGACGGAAACTGTTGGTGGCTTACGCGTTTGTTCGAAGTAATCGTATCCCGGTTTTAGCTGTGACCAGAACTCTTTGTAATACGAGAATTTATGGCGCTGCATGTTGGCGTCGGTCATACGGAACGGATAAATGCTGACCTGCACGCTGGACTGCCCAAACACCAGCGCACCGGTGACAAACTGGAAAATCTCATCAATGCCGTTATCGGTCATCGCGTAGCAGCCGACGGAAACGCAGGCACCGTGAATCATCAGGTATTTACCTTCATAACCGTGTGCGCGGTCGTAGGCGTTAGGGAAACCAATGTTAATCGCTTTGTAAAAGCGGCTATCCGGTTTCAGCTGTCCGCGCTGTACGCTGTAAAATCCTTCCGGACTTTTGAAATCACCCTGACGCTGTTTCGGCCCTAAGCCGCCGGAATAATTGCAGATCTTATAACTGTCGAGCAATTGATACTGTTCGCCCATCTTGACGTACAGATCCAACGTTCGCTCTTCTTTAAAGATCTGGATATAGACAGGGGAGCCCATTAATTGCTGCTTATATTCTTTGCTGACAGGCGTAGTCGGGCTGCTGCTGCTCAGCAAACCGGCAAACGAAACGCACGGCAATAAAAGCATCGCAAGAAAAAATGCGATTTTACGCATACTACTTATTCCTTGATAAAACGATTACACACGCCAGGACGGCAAAAAGAGTCCCCAAATCGGATAAATCTGGATCTGGAGCGCTCACATTATCACCCAGAGAGTTTTTCGCAAGTCTCTCGTGCTGCGTTTACACTTTAGATTTTCTTTATACGGAAAATTGTGCTTAAAGTCTGTCAGGCGTGGCGTATTTTGTGGGTTAGCGAATTTTATGGTACACCGAACCTCATGAGTTAAATGAGACGCTGCGCGAGCGTGTGTACGCGACGGACAATTTGTGCGTTATCTGTGTGATGCGCGCTTTGTGATGAATGGACACGCACTGACGTTGCAGAGGAACTGACTTCTCATGTCGCAAAAATACTGTATACTTAAACAGTGTTGTGAGAGGTGAGTCATGCGCAAAATCATACATGTCGATATGGACTGCTTTTTCGCGGCGGTGGAAATGCGTGATAATCCCGCCCTGCGTGACATTCCCATTGCCATTGGCGGCAGTCGTGAACGCCGCGGGGTTATCAGCACAGCCAATTATCCGGCGCGTAAATTTGGCGTGCGCAGCGCAATGCCAACCGGAATGGCGTTAAAGCTGTGCCCGCATCTTACCCTGTTACCCGGTCGTTATGAGGCATACAAAGAAGCGTCATGCCAGATTCAGGCGATCTTCTCCCGCTATACCTCGCTGATTGAACCGCTTTCGCTGGATGAAGCCTATCTGGATGTCACCGACAGCGTTTACTGCCACGGCTCCGCGACGCTGATCGCCCAGGAGATCCGCCAGACGATCTTCAATGAACTACAGCTAACCGCCTCTGCGGGGATTGCGCCGGTTAAATTCCTGGCAAAAATCGCCTCCGATCTTAATAAACCCAACGGGCAATATGTGATAACCCCTGCTGATGTCCCTGAATTTCTCAAAACGTTACCGCTGGGGAAAATTCCTGGCGTCGGTAAAGTCTCCGCCGCTAAGCTGGAGTCGATGGGATTGCGTACCTGCGAAGATATTCAAAAATACGATCTGGCTACGCTGCTCAAACGTTTTGGTAAGTTTGGCCGCGTGTTGTGGGAGCGCAGTCAGGGAATTGACGAGCGGGACGTCAACAGCGACAGGCTGCGCAAATCCGTCGGCGTCGAGCGGACACTGGCGGAAGATATTCATCAGTGGTCAGAGTGTGAAGCGATTATTGAGCGGCTCTATCCCGAACTGGAACGGCGTCTGGCAAAGGTTAAGCCGGATCTCCTGATCGCCCGCCAGGGAATAAAACTCAAGTTTAATGATTTTCAGCAGACCACTCAGGAGCATGTCTGGCCGCGCTTAAATAAAGACGACTTAATTGCGACGGCACACAAAACCTGGGAAGCACGTCGGGGAGGGCGAGGTGTGAGGCTGGTGGGGTTACACGTCACGCTGCTGGATCCACAAATAGAAAGGCAGCTGTTATTGGGGTTGTGACATACATGTATTGCCGGATAAGCACAGCGCCATCCGGCATTTAACGCAGATTTACTTCGCCGGAATAGACTTCAGCAGTTCAGTCAGCAGCGTCCAGTAGTGGCCGACGCTTTCGATATGAACCTGCTCATCCGGGGAGTGCGGACCGGTGATGGTTGGCCCGATGGAAACCATGTCCATTTCCGGATACGGTTTTTTGAACAGGCCACATTCCAGACCAGCATGGATGATCTGAATGTTCGGCGTTTTATTGAACAGACGCTGATAGGTTTCACGAACCAGGTGCATAACCGGAGAGTTTGCATCCGGCTGCCAGCCTGGATACGCGCCTTTGGCTTCAGTTTTGGCGCCAGCCAGTTTACCCAGTGAATCCAGCATGCTCACCACGTAGTCTTTACCGCTGTCGATCAGCGAACGTACCAGGCAGTGGATCTGGACATTATCGTCAGTCATGGTTACCACACCGACGTTCAGGGAGGTTTCTACCACGCCTTTGGCGACGTCGGAGTTGCGGATCACACCGTTAGGGGTGGCGTTCAGCAGACGTACAAAGCTGTCGCGAGACTGCGCGGTTAGCGCGGCTTTGTCGTTAGTAACGGCATCCAGCAGCAGAGCCAGATTTTTCTCTTTAGCTTCCAGCTCGTTTTTCAGGATTTCCTGGTAGGTGCTGACCAGCGCTTTTAACGCATCAACTTTATCTGCAGCCACGGCGAGGGTAGCGAAGGCTTCACGCGGAATCGCATTGCGCAGCGTACCGCCGTTGAAATCAACCAGACGCAGATCCAACTCTTCAGCGTGACCCGCCAGGAAGCGTACCAGCAGCTTGTTCGCGTTGCCGAGACCCACGTGGATTTCACCGCCGGAGTGGCCACCTTTCAGACCTTTTAACGTCAGCTTAAAGCTCTGGAAGCCAGCCGGGATTGCTTCACGGGACAGCGGCAGGTTAGAGGTAAAGTCGATCCCACCTGCGCAACCCATATAGATCTCACCTTCTTCTTCTGAGTCGGTGTTGATCAGGATATCCGCCTGCAGCCAGTTAGCCTGCAGACCAAATGCGCCATCCATACCTGCTTCTTCGGTCATGGTCAGCAGGACTTCCAGCGGACCGTGTACCACATTGTCATCAGCCAGAACGGCCAGCGCGGACGCCATACCGATACCGTTATCCGCACCCAGCGTGGTGCCACGGGCTTTTACCCATTCGCCATCAATATAAGGCTGGATAGGATCTTTGGTGAAGTCGTGCACGGTGTCGTTGTTTTTCTGCGGGACCATATCCAGGTGCGCCTGCAGAACGACCGGCTTGCGGTTTTCCATTCCTGCGGTAGCGGGTTTGCGAATCAGGATATTACCGACTTGATCGCGCTCGACGTGGAAACCTTTCTCTTGGGCCCAGCTCAGAATGTGTTCAGCGAGCTGCTCTTCATGGTAGGACGGATGAGGAATAGAACAGATTTTGGCAAAAATATCCCACAGCGGTTGCGGGGATAACTGAGACAGTTCAGACACGTTGAGTCTCCTTGGCGATGTCCTGCAAAACTTGCTTGCAGGCCACAGGGTTAGCAGAATTAAAAACACCACAAGTCAGGCTTGCGCGATGCGATTGAGAATACCACTTTCTCCGCCGACGGCTAGCATAAAGCATGCAAAAAGAGGCGCGGATTCCGCGAAACACTGGTTTTTAGTGCGTCAGATCTCTATAATCTCGCGCAACCTATTTCCCCCTCGAACACTTTTTAAGCCGTAGATAAACAGGCTGGGACACTTCACATGAGCGAAAAATACGTCGTCACCTGGGACATGTTGCAGATCCATGCACGTAAACTGGCAAGCCGCCTGATGCCTTCTGAACAATGGAAAGGCATTATTGCCGTTAGCCGTGGTGGTCTGGTGCCGGGCGCATTGCTGGCGCGTGAATTGGGTATTCGTCATGTCGATACCGTATGCATCTCCAGCTACGATCACGACAACCAGCGCGAACTGAAAGTGCTGAAGCGTGCCGAAGGCGACGGTGAAGGTTTTATCGTAATTGATGACCTGGTTGATACCGGTGGTACCGCCGTTGCGATCCGCGAAATGTATCCTAAAGCGCATTTCGTCACGATCTTCGCTAAGCCGGCCGGTCGTCCGCTGGTGAATGATTATGTTGTTGATATCCCTCAGGATACCTGGATTGAGCAGCCGTGGGATATGGGCGTTGTGTTTGTCCCGCCGATCTCTGGTCGCTAATCAATAACGTTTTCGACGCCTGGCAATGCCGGGCGTTGTTCTTTTTTTGCGGTGTCAGGTTACACTATGCCTTAGTGAGTATTCATGGAGGCTGCAATCATGTCACAGGCTAACCTCAGCGAAGTCCTGTTTAAACCCCGCTTCAAACACCCTGAAACGTCAACGCTGGTTCGTCGTTTTAATCGCGGCGCGCAGCCGTCCGTACAATCGGCTCTTGATGGCAAAACAGTTCCGCACTGGTATCGCATGGTGAATCGCCTGATGTGGATCTGGCGTGGCGTCGATCCGCGTGAAATTCTCGAAGTGCAGGCCCGCATCGTCATGAGTGAAGCCGAACGTACGGATAAAGAACTCTACGACACGGTCATCGGGTATCGCGGCGGGAACTGGATCTACGAGTGGGCGAAGCAGGCGATGGACTGGCAACAGAAAGCGTCTATGGAAGCGGATCCGCAGGTGAGCGGACGCCACTGGCTACATGCCTCCACGTTGTACAACATTGCCGCTTATCCCCACTTAAAAGGTGATGAGCTGGCAGAGCAGGCGCAGGCTCTGGCCAACCGTGCCTATGAAGAGGCCGCACAGCGTCTGCCGGGTACGCTGCGTGAGATGGAATTTGCCGTTACCGGCGGCGCGCCAATCACTGGCTTCCTGCATATGCCAAAAGGCGACGGTCCGTTCCCGACGGTGCTGATGTGCGGTGGCCTCGACTCTATGCAAACGGATTACTACAGTCTGTATGAGCGCTACTTTGCCCCGCGCGGTATCGCCATGCTGACGCTGGATATGCCGTCGGTCGGGTTCTCGTCAAAATGGAAACTGACCCAGGATTCCAGCCTGCTGCACCAGCACGTATTAAAAGCGTTGCCAAACGTTCCCTGGGTGGATCACACCCGCGTGGCGGCCTTCGGTTTTCGCTTTGGCGCTAACGTGGCGGTACGCCTGGCGTATCTGGAATCATCGCGTCTGAAAGCGGTGGCCTGTTTGGGGCCAGTGGTTCACGCGCTGCTTAGCGACCCGCAGCGCCAGGCAAGCGTTCCGGAAATGTATCTTGACGTTCTGGCAAGTCGTCTGGGGATGCATGACGCCTCCGATGAAGCGCTGCGTGTAGAGCTTAATCGCTATTCATTAAAAGTGCAGGGTCTGCTGGGCAGACGTTGTCCGACGCCAATGTTGTCGGGGTTCTGGAAAAACGATCCATTTAGCCCGGAAGAGGAGTCGCGTTTAATCACATCTTCATCTTCTGACGGTAAGTTGCTGGAGATTCCATTCAACCCGGTGTATCGCAATTTTGACAAAGGGCTGCAGGAAATAACCGGTTGGATCAATCAGAGATTGTGTTAAAAGTTTGCTAAATTTTATCGATTTGGTAAAACAGGTGCTTCACCTAAGGAGATCGTAATGACGTTACCGAGTGGGCATCCGAAAAGTAGATTGATCAAGAAATTCACCGCGCTGGGTCCGTATATCCGCGAAGGACAGTGCGAAGATAATCGATTTTTCTTCGATTGTCTGGCTGTTTGCGTCAACGTGAAACCCGCCCCCGAGAAACGCGAGTTCTGGGGCTGGTGGATGGAACTGGAAGCGCAGGAAAAACGCTTTACCTACAGCTATCATTTTGGTTTGTTTGATAAAGATGGTAACTGGACTGCGGTGCCAGTGAAAGAGACCGAAGTGGTCGAGCGACTGGAATACACCTTGCGTGAGTTTCATGAAAAATTACATGGATTGTTAACGTCGCTGAATCTGGCGTTGGAGCCTGCTGATGATTTTAAGGATGAACCCGTTAAATTAACGGCATAACGAACAGCAAAATGCCGGATGGCGGCGCAACCCCATCCGGCATTTTTTATGCTAGACCCTAAATAATTCGCGTTGCAGGAAGGCCAACGCACATGCAGCTTGAAGTATGAAGGGTATAATCAAAACTGGTAGGTCATACCGACGGCAACGATATTATCGTCATTGATACCCAGCTTATTATCGCTATCAAGCTGGTTGATTTTATAATCAACAAACGCAGACATATTTTTGTTGAAATAGTACATTGCACCCACGTCGATATAATTCACCAGGTCCTCATTCCCAACGCCTTCAATATCTTTACCTTTCGACAGCACATAACCCAGTGACGGACGCAGACCAAAGTCAAATTGGTACTGAACAACCGCCTCGAAGTTTTGTGTTTTATTGGCAAAGCCGCCGGAAATTGGCGTCATATTGCGTGTTTCGGAGTACATGGTCGCAATATAGATATCGTTAGCATCATATTTTAAGCCGGTCGCCCAGGCTTCTGCCTTATCGCCCGTACCGCGCGATTGCAGATTCTGCTGGTTGGTACGATCGGAGTTGGTATACGCGCCGCTTACCGCGAAATCACTTCCGCCA
This sequence comes from Citrobacter sp. VF227, assembly GCF_052950715.1. NCBI lineage: Bacteria > Pseudomonadati > Pseudomonadota > Gammaproteobacteria > Enterobacterales > Enterobacteriaceae > Citrobacter > Citrobacter sp. VF227. The sequence goes on along the minus strand of NZ_JBRFVF010000002.1, from coordinate 1,001,702 downwards.
AAGTCATAGGTCACGGAAGTACCAAAACCGTCTCCGTTCTGTTTTTTCACATCGCGGTCCTGGTTTTTACCCTGATACTGCAAGGTGAGATCCAGGCCATCCACAACACCGAAGAAGTCAGTGTTGCGGTAGGTCGCCAGGCCGCTGGCGCGTTTGGTCATAAAGTTATCGGTTTGCGCAGAGGAGTCGCCGCCGAATTCCGGGAACATATCGGTCCATGCTTCCACGTCGTACAACGCGCCCAGGTTACGACCATAATCAAATGAGCCAAGATTTTTTAATTTCAGACCAGCAAAAGCCAAACGCGTTTTTTGCTGGTTGGAGTCACTTTCGGCTTTATTACCGGCAAACTCCGCTTCCCAACGGCCATATCCCGTCAGTTCATCGTTAATTTGCGTTTCACCTTTAAAACCTAAACGGACATAGCTCTGGTCGCCGTCTTTGCTGTCATAATCCGTCATGTAATGCATGGCTTTTACTTTGCCATAGAGATCCAGTTTATTGCCGTTCTTGTTATACACTTCCGCTGCCTGTACGGATGCCGACGCAACAATTCCCATCACCACTAATGCCAGAGTGCTCTTTTTCATTTTCATTCCTGATTAAAAAGTACGCGCTAATATTTACTGGGTGTGATCCCCGCTAAAAGACAGGAAGGTTTTTAACGTCTGGCAATGAACGTTTTATGACAAAGTAAGAATAATTTTAAAAAAGGATGTTTTTTTGTTTCTGTAATAAAGGCGTCAAAATCAGCCGCTACGCTTGCTGATCCTGCGCAATAAAATTTCATGCTTTGTACGCTGGTTGTTGGCAACCGGGGCCAGTCCTGCTAAAACGTTCGTTTGATATCATTTTCCCCAATTTTGAATGGCAGAGAATCATGAGTGACAGCCAGACGCTGGTGGTAAAACTAGGCACCAGTGTGTTAACGGGCGGATCGCGCCGCCTGAACCGCGCCCATATCGTAGAACTGGTTCGCCAGTGCGCGCAGCTCCATGCCGCAGGGCATCGTATTGTTATCGTTACTTCGGGCGCGATTGCTGCCGGACGTGAGCATCTTGGTTACCCTGAGCTCCCGGCAACGATAGCTTCGAAACAGCTGTTGGCGGCGGTAGGGCAGAGCCGATTGATTCAACTGTGGGAACAGCTGTTCTCGATATACGGTATTCATATCGGGCAGATGCTGCTAACGCGTGCGGATATGGAAGACAGAGAGCGCTTCCTCAATGCCCGCGATACGCTGCGCGCGCTGCTCGATAACAACATCGTTCCGGTCATTAATGAGAACGATGCGGTGGCTACCGCCGAAATTAAAGTGGGTGACAACGACAACCTTTCGGCGCTGGCAGCGATTCTGGCCGGGGCCGATAAGCTGCTGTTGCTGACCGATCAGCAGGGACTGTTCACCGCCGATCCGCGTACTAATCCGCAGGCGGAGCTGATCAAAGACGTGCACGGTATTGATGATGCGCTGCGCGCTATTGCCGGGGACAGCGTCTCTGGCCTGGGAACCGGCGGCATGGGGACTAAACTACAGGCCGCCGATGTCGCGTGCCGCGCCGGGATCGACACCATTATTGCCGCAGGCAGCAAGCCAGGCGTGATTGGCGACGTGATGGAAGGCGTTTCCGTTGGGACGCGTTTTCATGCTCAGGCTTCTCCGTTGGAAAATCGTAAACGCTGGATTTTCGGCGCGCCACCTGCCGGTGAAATTACCGTCGATGAAGGCGCAACAGGAGCTATTCTGGAGCGCGGCAGCTCGTTGCTGCCAAAAGGTATTAAAAGCGTGACAGGTAACTTCTCTCGTGGTGAAGTGATCCGCATCTGCAATCTGGAAGGGCGCGATATTGCCCACGGCGTAACCCGCTATAACAGCGACGCGCTGCGCCGTATTGCCGGACACCACTCACAACAGATTGATACCATCCTGGGCTATGAATACGGCCCGGTTGCTGTCCATCGCGATGACATGATTACCCGTTAAGGAACAGGCATATGCTGGAAAAAATGGGCATTGCTGCCAAAGCCGCGTCATACAAGTTGGCGCTGCTCTCCAGTCGCGAAAAAAATCGCGTACTGGAAACAATCGCTGATGAGCTGGAAGCACAAACCGAAAGCATCCTCAGCGCAAATGTACAAGATGTTGAGCAGGCGCGAGCCAACGGCCTGAGCGATGCGATGCTCGACCGCCTGACCCTGACGCCGGCGCGTCTGAAAGCGATTGCTGACGATGTGCGCCAGGTGTGTCATCTCGCCGATCCGGTCGGGCAGGTGATTGACGGCGGTCTGCTGGACAGCGGCCTGCGTCTGGAGCGTCGTCGTGTCCCGCTGGGTGTGATTGGCGTGATTTATGAAGCGCGTCCAAACGTCACCGTCGACGTGGCTTCCCTGTGCCTGAAAACCGGCAATGCGGCGATCCTGCGCGGAGGAAAAGAGACGTACCGGACGAATGCCGCAACCGTGGCGGTGATCCAAAAGGCGCTGGAAGCCTGCGGTTTACCCGCCGCAGCCGTGCAGTCGATAGACAACCCGGACCGCGCACTGGTCGCTGAAATGCTGCGTATGGATAAGTACATCGACATGCTGATCCCTCGCGGTGGCGCGGGTCTGCACAAGTTATGTCGTGAGCAGTCGACCATTCCGGTGATCACCGGTGGTATTGGCGTATGTCATATCTATGTAGATGACACGGCAGAGATCGCCCCTGCGCTGAAGATTATCGTCAACGCCAAAACCCAGCGTCCGAGCACCTGTAACACTGTAGAAACTCTGTTAGTGCATCAGGACATCGCGCCACGTTTTCTGCCTGCACTGAGCGAGCAGATGGCGCAAAGTGGCGTCACGCTGCATGCCGATGAGATGGCGCTGGCTACATTGCAGTCAGGGCCCGCTAACGTGGTCGCGGTGAAAGCCGAAGAGTATGACGACGAGTTTCTGTCGCTGGATTTGAATGTGAAAGTCGTTACTGACCTGGACGATGCCATCGCCCACATTCGCGAGCATGGGACCCAACATTCCGATGCGATCCTGACGCGCACGCTGCGTAACGCCGATCGTTTCGTGAATGAAGTAGACTCTTCTGCCGTGTACGTTAACGCTTCTACGCGTTTCACCGATGGCGGCCAGTTCGGATTGGGTGCGGAAGTAGCGGTAAGTACGCAAAAACTGCACGCGCGTGGTCCAATGGGGCTGGAAGCACTGACCACATATAAGTGGGTTGGCTTCGGCGACGACACGATCCGAGCGTAATTGAAACCGGGTGATGCACAAGCAGGCGTTGATGCGCAAGGTTAATGCATCTCCCGGTTAGTTTTATCTGTTGCTTCTGGTACGTGGTTGTTTTCCGTTCTGCAATTTATTAATCATCTTTGCTCTCCTTCGTCGCGTCAGAAGTCTGCATATCGCAGAATTTTCCGTGCCCACATGAATTTTCCTGGACCGCAATTCACGTCTTGTTCCTGATGGTAGTACACCGGTCACAGATTACTCCGCGTCTGCCAGACGGCTACTGGATTGGGGATGTAAAAATACAGTTCAATGCAATCTGGACGACTCCGTCTGCCTAAGAAATAAAAATTCAGGAGATTTTTTTCTCCAGAATTTATCAGGAATGATGTCATGAATAAATATTTACCGGCAGCGATGTTGGTAGGATTAGTAACATCTTTTTCCGGCTGGGCAATTAATGTTGGTGATATCACGTCGATAATGACTTTGGCTGAGAGTTCATTATCGAAAAAAATTACCAAGACAACAGATTCGGCACGTTATTTCAGCGTTTCGGTTAAACAATTGTCATCATCTTTGGCGCAGTGAGTATCGTAATCAGTGCATTGCTGGCTGGTGTCAGTCTGGTTGGGGTACTGGTTGTATCATTGATTATGCTGGCGGTTGCCAGATTGCATATTGATTTTGAAGAGGAGCAACTGCGGATACATTTGGGGCTGGAATGGGAACGCTAAGAGTAGCGTGTTTGACGCTGGTTATAGAATTACCCGACCGTGTACAAGCTTTCCTGTGACGACATGATTCGTGCCTAATTGATACCGGATGATGCAAAAATAGGCGTTTGATTAGCAAGGCCATTGACGCGTCGCCCGGTTAGTTTTAACCTTCTACCCGTGTTCACATTCGTGGACATGTCCTTTTCAGGGCCGATATAGCTCAGTTGGTAGAGCAGCGCATTCGTAATGCGAAGGTCGTAGGTTCGACTCCTATTATCGGCACCATCTCAACTTCCTCAAACGTCCGTATTAGTCCATAAAATCTCTGACTTATAACGTTTTTTATTTTTTTAAGTCCATAGTAGTCCGTAACCATCCAGTAGAATCCGGTACTGAATGTGTATAGGATTGTGTATATGTTCCTGTTCGGTCTGGATTCCTATACACATGCCTTTCAAGGATATGCAGATTCGCCGCGCTAAGCCTGAAGCTAAAGCCTAATTACCTGGAGATGGTCAGCAGCTAGTCAACGACATTAAACCCCTTGTTCTGCCGAATGTGCTACGTCGCATGGAAAGTCGTGGCGCGACCGAAAAGTTCAGGAAGGTTCGCCAGCGCTGCAGCGGATTTTTCGTTACGCCATCGTTTCCGGCCGTGCGGAATACAACCCTGCTGCGGACCTTACCAGTGCGATGTCAGGGCATGAGTCGAAGCATTATCCCTTCCTTACCGTTGAAGCGTTACCAAACTTCTTTAAGGCCCTATCCAGCTATACAGGAAGCCCGCTAGTTGTTCTTGCCTCATGTGCTGATCCTTACGGGAGTTCGTACTGGCGAGCTTCGAGGTGCTTTCTGTAGTGAGTTAGATCTTGAGAAAGCGGTGTGGGAAATTCCTGCCGAGCGAATGAAGATGAAACGGCCTCACCTTATCCCCCTTTCTACCCAAGCGCTGGAGATCATACAGCAGCTCAAAGTGATGTCTGGGTAATTTCCTCTGGTGTTTTCTGGGTGTAATGATCCTCGCAAACCGAGGAACGAAGCGAGTATTAATCAGGTGTTCAAGCGGATTGGGTATAGGGGAAAGGTTACTGGACATGGTTTTAGGCACACTATGAGTACAATTTTGCATGAGGAAGGGTTCAATACGGCTCGGATTGAGACTCAGTTGGCTCCCGTCTATAAAACTCAATTCGCGGGACGGATAACCATCCTCAATATCTGGAAGGGAGGGGGCAAATGATGCAGTGGTATGCAAAGTTTATAGAAAATGAATTTAGAGTGTGTTCCATAGCAATTCCTTGTCTAGCACAGCACCATTACAAGGATTAAAGAACATTCATAAAAAGAGACTTTTTAGTTGCAAATGGCTTTTTACAATCTATCTTTATTTTATATCTACGTATTTGAATAGATTAATGAACTCTTACAAAAGTTCAGGGCCGTATTCGGCCTTATTGAAGAGAAGTGTTTTATGTTTGTAATGAAATATATTTAGTTAGTATTAAGTTATGAAACTAACTCGTTATTTACATCCCATGATGTAGTATCTATTTGTAATTGGTTATATATAGACTCATCTATAGCAAAAATAATAGATGATAAGGTCTTGAAAATCCCGCACACATCATCTTCACGTGACGTTCAATTAACACTATTCTCGCTTGAAAAGTTTTTTCTTTTCTTGGTTTTATAGTTGAAATTTCTATATTATTAATATCCTTTTAAGGTTTTTAATTATATCAATAAAACTATCTCCATTTAAACAATTTCATAACAAATTGTTCGTGTTTTTTTGAAATGACTTATTAAGTATAATATTGCGGAATGTGCCTGTCCCTCAACAGAGTGAACTGTATTTGGATAGTGTTCTGAAATTTTTTAGTATGTGCGTCTTTAATATCTGGAGTCGCGGTTATTTTTTATATAAACCGCACTTCTTTATTAAAAATTTCGAGGATGAAAATCTTTAATTTCGGATTCATGAATGGAATGCGGAATTATTAAATGAATCATTCATTCTGCTTAAGTATTTCTCTACTCTATTACTCAACTGCACGGATGAGTAACGTTTTGATGTTATTATGCCACGTGCTTCTAATTTATTTAATTTCAGAAGCTATGGCTTTAATACCTGACAAGTTACCTTCTGAAAGAAGATGTTGAGCATTTTATACTTTTCTGATTGAATGCGCCTTGCATAATCTCTACTCAGGTTGTTCTGCTCCATTCCTTAGGAGTTGTAAATTCTTTAACCCTGTATGCTTCTAATACTTTTATCAGTTATATCATCCCTTTACTAAAATTAAAATCTTGTTTAGAAAAAATGCGGCCATAAGCCGCATAAGTAAAAATATAAACAAGAGAAAAATAAACGCAACAACGTATAGATGAAACTCAGTACTCTGAGTTCTCGTTCAAGGTAGATGATAAAAATGAAACCATCAACATAAAATAAACTTAAATGCCAATTTATGACAAGGAAAGATCTAAAAGTTACACCGCATTACAATAGTTCCGGGCGCAGATCTTGTCAGAACATTAATTATATCTTAATTTAATAGAACAATTGTAACTATGACTAAATTATGATGGATTCTAAAGTATAACAGTAATATTAGCCAATGCCATGAAACACTAGCCATATGAGTCTCTCTAGTTTCAAACAAAGGTAGTCCATAGATATGAATGTGGCTTCAAAAATGCCTATCTTTCTTCAGGCTTCTCTGGAGTGAGTACCAACTTCTGCCTATTTCATGGTAAGCGCGATCTATTCTTCAGTATAACGGGTCTTTTTCATGGCGATATGCCTCTCTTTGATATATGAGAAAGACCGGAGGTTTCAGTTTATCAAGGCACCGTTTTCAGGGAGGAAATGACAACTGCTACCTACCCGGGTTAACCCGTAATGATAATCAATGTGAATGAACACCAGAATAGCTAGAGGCCCAATAATGATTAGTTATAGTGTACATTTTTATATTGGTTACAGGATACAGAAATATTTGCGCAAATGTTTTATTTTAATGCCTGTTTGTTCTATTTCTGATATTGCTATTTTATCAGTATATATTTAATCTCACAGAGCTATCAAAGTGAATATAGGTTATCTATAAGTTATACTTCAAACACCTAATTTTAGTATTTAGCGATAGAAAGTTGAGAGTACGTTTAAGTAATTACTTTTTTATATAAGGTAGAGGTAAGACATGGAATTTAAAAAATCCACAGAAAATTTGATGTTAGGTGAAGATTATTGTGTATGGTTTGCTGATATGCGTCTCACTCTTGATAAAGGTATCATGCGTAAGGGAGGGGTACTGCCACCAAGCATCAGTTTAGTAAATACTGCACTTGAGAAAGTATCATTTAAGATGGGGAAAAAAAAGACGATCCTAACAGTTCCGTCTCTAGATACACCTGTTTGTGAGCATCAAATAAAATCATTAAGTAATGATCTCAGAATAAATGGTGATGATGAAAATCATGAATGGTTTGTTGTAAGTGTTGATACTCCATTTGCACAAACTAGATTTATTAATGAAAATAATATTGATAAAAGTATTGTTTTTCTATCTGATTATTCTGACCATCGATTCATGTCTGATTCGGGATTGAGGATCATAGAACTAAACATTTATGCTCGCGCAGTAATTACATGTGACGAAAATAATGTAATCTTAGACGCTTTTATTCCAAAGGACATTACAACACTCCCATAATATTTTATAGCCCTTTCTTTTATAAAAAAGGGCTTTTAAAAACTATATAAATTAACTTGTTAATTCACTTTTCTTGTTCTGTTCGCCGCCGATATCCTCTGCAGAGCTTGTTTGGCGCAGGGTTGCGTCAACTCTGCATATCCGTGCCCCACATAAAACACGAAAAGATGGCAGCAATCCATAAAGCCCCGGAAAAAGATAGCTCAGAATATCCAGTTTTTTATGAATATGAAGTGGATATACATCTTGATCCCAGAGTAGATGCGGACTAGCAACTTCACGTACAACAAAAACGTGTGGTAATGTAAGTATCCCGCATAATGTCACGGCCAAGATTGTTGGCCGTTTTCGCCATTTTTAATATCCGCTATTGGTCATTAATGTTGTCCGCTCTCCGCCATTTCATCATCACTAATAGGCGTGGAGTTTTTTCCAGCACTCCAGCTTTGCGTTTTTCCCTTAACCGGTAGCATTCTCATTTGATGTTCAGTGTGGTTGAGTAGTGTAGCACCGATCCAGGATTGCCGTTGCCAGCATGATATCGCCGAACATCTCTCCCCAGTCGGTAAACCCAGTATTTGACGTCAGCACGATGCTCGCTTTCTCATATCTACGGTGCAGCAACCAGAAGGACAGACTGGCTTCCTCGCGGGTCATCTGCAGATAGCCTGTCTCATCCAGCATTTGGGCAGAACGATTTACTATTGCCGTACGGATAACACGTGTGATGACCCCGTAATTGTTGCCTTGCAGGAAGTGGCAGAGCGATATCCACGACACACTTTTCCAAAACTTTTCCATGTTTTGTAGCATCAGGGATACCCGTGGAATCGCAAAAGGATCCATCGTATTTATTGTCTGCTGAAACTGAATTTTCGCCGTAAGGGCAAACAGCGTTTGCCGGTGCGTAATCCCTCGCCACTGGCCACACCGGAAGCGCTGAACCAGAGCTGGTCAGTCGATTTCATGCATGATGCCCTGGTCTGTGGGCGTCGTTTTCGCACGTTCAATGTCGTTGATGACTTTAACCGTGAGGCGTTGTCGATTGAAATCGATCTGAATCTGCCAGCTCTACGCATGGTCCGGAATTTATCTCACTTGCACTGGCTGAATGGGCAGAGCAACATGCAGTAAAACTGGAGTTTATCCAGCCGGGTAAGCCGACGCAGAACGCTTTTATTGAGCGCTTTAACCGAACATACCGTAAAGAAATACTCGATTTTTATCTATTCAGAACGCTGAATGAAGTGCGGGAAATCACGGAAAGATGGGGGTCAGAATATAACTGTGAACGCCCTCATGAATCACTGAACAATATGACGCCGGAGGAGTCTCGACAGCACCATTATTTGGCCGGGATCTCAAAAAATTCATGGAACTAAAACGGGGCCTTTTACAGTAACGACGGGACAGATGAAAAATACTATCTGGTGGGTGAATTGAGCAGCGGAACGGGACCCTTCAGTTATATGGCGGGTAACAGCAAAAGCTCAGTCATTTTTATCAGCCTATTAAATCACTTTAATTTGACGTACCGATTAGCAAAAACGATAACACTCATTGTGGACAATTACATTATCCACAAAAGCAAAGAAACACAGCGCAGGTTAAATATTTAGGATGATTTTTTAGATGATTTACTCTCTATGTGTAAATGATGTTGAGAGACTATGGCAGGAGCTTCATGACACGATAACGCGCAATCATCAGTGACGTTCTATGTACCAACTGTTGAGAACGGTTCATCATTTTATGGAAACAGCCAGCCCACTCTCCTCAAAGATAAACATGGTCTGGCAAAAGCATAGCGGTATTCGGCATAGCTATTTAGATGACAGCTATAACGTCAGTGATTATGTTTAATAACAGTAATAACTCATCGCAGATGACCATTCCTAATTACCACTCAATGATACTTAGTAATACAAAGTATCATTATGATTAATTTATGGAGTAATGTTTATTATAGCATTCCACTTTTGACGTGAGTATTTTATCGCATATAGCACTTTCAATGTTTTATCTGTTTTTTTATTGATAGTATATAATGCATTTTCGATAGGATAAAGCAAGTCTTTTTTTTCGATTTGCGCTGTTGTTGAAACTTTAACTATCATTCTTAAAGATGTAGAATAAATAATCAGGGCGTATCTATCTCGGTAACTTAGTCTAACTGATGTTTCAACATACCATAACATACTATTCTCTCTATATATAAAATCAAAGAACAGATGCTAATACATGAAGATAATTGATAAAGTCCGCATCATTTTTTACACCTATTTTTTTATAAGCGTTTTTTTTATGTGCCCATATGGTTTTATAACTTCTATGCTTAATTCTTGATATTGTATTTACACTGACCCCCTTAGATATAAAGGTTAAAACTTCCTTTTCTCGACCGGATAAATTAAATTCATTTGCGCACTTAACTAATAAAGATTGTGGGAATTTAAAATTAGAATTATGTTTCTCTGTACAAGGCATAGAGTTATCAATTTGGTTATATAAACTAAACTTTTTATTTAAATAAAGCGCAAGGTCGCTCGAGTTTATTGGATGGCTAAAATAATAGCCTTGCTGAAAATTAATTCCTTTGTTTACAAGATAGTGAGATTGCTTAGCTGATTCGACTCCCTCAGCTACAAGCTGAATACTGGCATGCAGAGATAAGTTAATAATGCTATCAATGATAGCACTGTCTATTTTACTATTAGGTAACTGATCTATAAAATCTTTAGGTATTTTTATTATATCCACAGGTAACATTTTAACCAGTATAATATTTGAATATCCAGTTCCAAAATCATCAAGAGCAATTTGAATGTTTTTATTATTCAATCTAGACAAGCCAGATTTAATTGAGTCGTTATTGATTGAAAGAGAAGTATGCTCAGTTATTTCAAGTATTAATTTTAAATTATTATTACAGGCTCGAAGAAAATCATCGCAAACTATTGATAACCAATCTTCAGAAAGAAGATTTGCTGGAATGTTAAAGCTCAATTTAAAATCATGAGGGAAAGGAATGTCTTTAAGAAGTAAAATAACTTTATCAAACATAATCCTGGTTATTTCTTTTTGCTCGACATAAGTCGCCAATAACGTTGGGAAAATACTTGCAAAAGAATGTTCAGTACTTACCAGTCTAGCCAAAACCTCTACACCTATGCATCTATCATTATTAATATCAATTATCGGTTGGAAATAGGGTTCAAATGATTCTGAGTTAAGAACATGACATTCATCATACTGTTTATTTTTCATGTGCATCCTACTTTATATATCCTAGAAATGGTGTTTTAATATATTTTTACATAGTATCATGTCGTAAATATTTAGGATAAAAACATTTGGCATTTAAGTGTTATATTTAGATGGATTTTAACCTATATATCCTTACATGTTTCATCTCCTACGGTTGCGATAGCCTTCTGCATTTATGCTCCTGTGGTGAACGATATCCCATCGCGCTGCGCGGATGAGGTTCGTTGTAATAATTGAAAGCTAACACTACCCGGATGTCCGATTTGGCGTAAGGCTTAGCTTCTACTGTCTTTTTGCCCAGAAGACGCTGGGGCTCGCGGATTTACTTATTGGTCGCAGCAAGTTCATAGGTGGGTACAACCTCTTCGCTCGATGCAACGGCGGTCAGAGATCCGCCCTAATACTGCCTGCGTCATTTGAAGATTTAGCTAGCATTGATACCATACAGATGGGTTACTTGAGACACCGTCATATCGGGCGCCATAATCTACTGAATAATGGCTGTTTTTTTATTCAGTGTATAGAGTCGACGCCGCTCAGGTCATGATAACACTTCAACCGTCTAATCATTTTGACTGATGTTTAATATAAAGCTAAGTCCCTCTCTTATTTTTAGAGAGGCGAAGTGTCTGGTGATTTACGTGACCAGTCTAAAATGCATTTACCTTATTATATTAAGACATGATTTATACCACTTTTAGTTATTTAAATTTAAGAATTAGGTAGTTTATTCTATTGCTATTAATTGCAGTATATTTATCTGATATTTACATTTTTCAAAAAAAATCATGGTATGATAACTACATGTTGAAACACATTGTTTTTATTGTTTTATTATTATCAACAAGAGTTGATTTAAATGTAATTTAATTTACGAACTATGCTGGTTGATGTTTTATTCATTGATTACATTGTTGTTAAGACATTCAACTTCAGTTTTAATAATTTAAAAGCAAATAACAAGTTGGATTAGAAAATGATTTTTTATACAAAAAAAACGTGTGCGATAGTATTAACTGAGGAATCAACTAAAGTAAGAGTCAATGATTTACAGCCTATAACGATACCTGAGGGGCATCTGGTATTTCTGTCAGGAAGGGAGCATGTAGAATTTTCATCATTAAATACAAAACTTGTTACTCACATTGGTCATGATGTGATTGTAGATTATCTAAACTCAATCAAGTGCGATTCTATTGGCTTTAAACATAGAGTGAATAAGCCTCCTTTGCCACCAGTGTTCGTTTGTTACAATCGAACACCAGAAATATTCAAGACTGCGTCGCAATACAGTTCAGCAGAAATAGTTGACTTTTGTGAATCACAGCGCATGCGCTTTCTCCTTTTTACATTATTATCTAATTTTCTTACTAATTCTGAATTCCTATTATATTTGATAGATATAAATCGAATACGTGTAAGTGATAGAGTTCGCCAACTACTGAATAGTGATTTGAAGTTTGAATGGAATTTAAATATAGTTGCAAAGTCACTATATTTAAGCAGTAGTATTTTAAAGAAGAAGTTAAAATCTGAGAAAGTCAGTTATGGTAAAATATTAACTAATTGTAGAATGCATCATGCAGCGAAGCTCTTGCGGACTAGTGAACTGAATATAAATCAAATATCAGAACTATGTGGTTACCATAATCCATCATATTTCATATCTGTCTTTAAGTGTTTTTATGGAGTTACTCCTTGTAGATTTCTTAAAAACATAAGTAATAAAATATAAATGCCGTGACTTAACTTTCTGCATCACATCAAAAAATAAATATGGCATATTATATGAATGACATATCATATCCCGGAAAGACATATTGATGATTTCGATGTTCACCATCTTCTGGATAATGATGAGAATTTGCAGGCTATGTTTACTTGGCTGGTCCAGCATAAATTCTAAAAAGCTGACACTATATAATCTTTATCCTTTTGAAGACAAAGAAAATCATCGTTTTCTGAGAAAAGATCTTCATGTCTGGCAGTATCTGGATTGTCCGGTCACTTATAGTTAAAGTCGGTCTATGGGGCCCCGCAAGTAACGAGCACCAAAAATTCAGCAGCCACGCTATCGCCGTGCCTGCTGCGATGAACTGATCCAGATTGTAGTAACCACTATTGGTTGAGAACCGCGCTCCCGCTTATACTGATCTGGTCTACGTTGACGATACAACTCGAATTTGTGAAATCGGAATCAACCTTCACTTACTTTGAAACCACCCGGTCCGATCTGGAAAAGCACTATAAAGCACTGGCGTTGTATAGCAACAAAGCCAGTGCCTTCAGAATCAATAATATAATAATAGGGATTGCCTGCCAATCCAAATTTTTCCGTGAAGCAGTCATTAAGGATATATTCCCTATATCACACTGCACTATTGGAGCCTGTTCTGCTGTATTATCAGCACTTATGACAATCGCAATGTCATCATCTTAACAGATACAGTTACCCTCTTAATGTCTTTAAGTTATATATCAACTAATCCAAGTTAAACAAGGGATTAATAATGAAAATTAATTTCTTCAAATATACCTCTAAATCGCGATTTATCATTGGTTTTTTATAATAAGTTACTGATGTATTTGATGCGAGTGAGAAAACAATAAATTAAATGCGTCTTCATAAAAATATTGAAAGAAACAACAAATCAATTGTTTTTCTACTCCATAATTACTTACCACAATTAGATAGTTGAATTAATCAGCATTAAATAAATCTTCATGATGGTTTTATGTTGTTGAAAATAAGTCTCTATTTAATCTAAATTATTATCTTGTTTTCTTACGTCCGAAGGAAATATATTTAAATGTTTCTTAAAAACACTTGTGAAATAAGATGCTGATGTATAACCTAGGGACATCGCTATAATGTTTATTGGTAAGTTCGTTCGTCTTAATTGCCTAAGAGCCTCTATCATTTTTACCTTTGTGATAAAGTGATTAACAGCACCAACATCCTGATACATTTTCTTTTTGAGTGTGGATACACTCATGTTTAATGTTTTTGCTATTTCCTTACTTGTCCAGTTTTTACTATAATCACTCATGACAAGATTAGAAACTTTTTCAGATATTGTAAGCGATGAACATGACAATATTATCCCCTCTAGTTTAGGTGATGTTTTTTGTATTAACGATAGAATGAGCATATATTTTGCCTTGTCAACATCGTCGTAAATAACATCTCCTGTGGAGGTAACATGAAAGCTGTTTATTAGTGAGTCAATTATTTTAAAGTCCTCTGATATTTTATCATTTAAATTTATCAAAACATAATCATCCGTTGATGCTTTTTTTGCTTCAAGTAGATCTTCTTGTAAATAGTCACGAATATACTCACTAATTGCTTGCTGAGGTATTTTTAAAGAAACAATATCAGTCCTGGCTAAACCATTTTCTAACCTCCCCCAATTAAGCAACACTGAGAATGGTATTGACTTGTTTATAAAAACAGCTGAATCTTTAGTAATTAAATGAATTACACCGTCAAATGATATATAAAAAGGTTTATCTTTTGTATATAGCAAAAGACAAAAAGGCAAAGATATTTCTAAGTTTCTGATTTTTTCATCATAAATTCCAGTTGAGACTTGCTTTATGAATAAATTTTCATGATTAACCATTTTACACCTTGTAAAATTATCGTGATTACTAAATTAAGTGTCTTATGAGAAGTATACGTATTATTAACTGAACTAAACAATAATAACAAATAAAGTTAATTGATATATTATTCTTATATTTTAAACGTAAAATCCTACAGTAAAAAGACAATAATAGACGCAATCATATAAAATAAAGACCTGGTTAAGTCATGGCGTTTGGCTTCTTGATATAACACTTTTGTTAGTACTGTTGTTCTGCCTTTCTTTGTTGCATAAGACTGTCAAGTCTTTTGTTTTTTTATTAAAAACTCCTAACTCTATATGGTGATAGCTTTTATTGATTTTTTCTTCTGTATTTTCACTTACTTCATATCATCCAAAAACAGACTACCTACTCTGAATTTACAAACAGTAGGTTTAACTTAATTTGTGTTAGTCAGCTGTCTGGAATGAATGATATTATGGAGCCCACTGGTTTTCTCGAGAACAGATCAAGAACAATATCCTTATAAACACTCCTCCATTAGAGTTTATTAAAAAAGTCACTATGTTAGGTGGATTAACTACCCGAGTTACTACTGAAAATAATTTTTATCGTAACGAAGATATCCGTCCGAGCCAGAGTCCTGGTTTTGTATATCCTCTTCCTGATGCGTTCATTTTTCAGTGAGCTGAAGAACGATTCAGCAACCGCATTATCTTGGCAGTTGCCACGGAGGTTCATGCTAGGTGCTAGGTTATTGGACCGACAGAAGCGCTGCTAGTCGCCGCTGCTATACTGGCTACCCTGAACGTCCTTCTAAGAGTCAAGCCATTATCGGGATGCTGTTGACCTGCCTGTTTTGATTTCGTAGTAGTGTATAAACCTTAAGTGAGATATATCGCTTAAGACAGCGTATTGCATCCATTTTTGTATGTCCTTCGGCTACTCGCCGGGTGACGTATTCTTTAGTTTTTGCGTCTGTTCTTAAACACCCGATGGCGATGATATGAAGTGCACTATTCGCAGCACGATCTCCGCCCCGGTTAAGTCGGTAGCGATTCGTTTTTCCAGAAGATACAGGAACAGGGCTAACACCACACAGTGTTGCAAATCATGATTCAGAGCTTAGTCGTTGGGGATTATTTCCGGCAGTGATCACAACTGTGAAGCGCTTTCATACCCAACAGCATTACGTTTGATCTGTTCAGGTGCCAGCTCGTCGACAATCGCTGCAATCAGGGCATCCAGATCAGCGATTTGATCATGTAATTCGAGATAGCGCCATGCCTGGGACTTTAATGCAATGCGATAAATGTTTGTAACGTTGTGGTATTCACTGGCATCAGGCCGACTGGATCTCAGAGTCCTGATGAGTTGCATACGCGTCATATTTCTGAGCTGTTCACGTGATTCATCCGGTGTAGAGATAATATTGGAATGGATAATCTGGGGAGCGACTCCGCGGGCTGATATCGCTGTTTTTCGCCAAGTTTTTAACACCCTGAGAGATTCAATCATGGCATCACGTGTTTTTGGGGTGACAATCCTGATACCCGAAAATGCTACATGAGCAGCACACCCAGCATCAATCGTGTCACTTTTACCCCGCTTGCGTCGCTCCATCCGATCTGGCGCAGTCACCTCAAGAACTTCCAACCCGGCGTTCTGAAAATAGCGAAGCAGCCCGGAACCATAGGTACCGGTATATTCAACGCCAATTCGCTTTAACACCTCAAATGAGGTCATCCATGCCAGCATCTGCCGGTCACCTTGCCGTGTTGTGGATAAATACTGGGTCCCCAGAACTTTATTGTTCTGATCAACGACAGCAACAACATGCAGATCTTTATGTGTATCCATGCCAACCATAATGGCAGCTTCGGTAACTTTATCAGCCATGACAGAGCTCTTGTGAGGAAACAGAATTGAATCTCCTGACAGATAACTTAAAGAAACAAGCCGTCAGGTCCTTCTTGGGTCACGCGCACCGGTGAGGAGATGCCTCGCATGAAGATGCTTCCGGCAACCGACGAGTCCAGGGCAGGACACAAAATGTCGATCGCTGCGTGAGTCAGGATGCGGGAAGGTCTTCACTGCATCAGTAATCACACCAATCCGGTTAAACGGCAAACTGAGTGATGATAAAAACTGACATTGCATTGTTACTATCGATATGTACGATGACCTCGCCGTCTTGTAGTGTGCACATATACTTACCCTATGCTCAAACTATAGGGCAGGATCGTCTAGCGTGGCGGGGTCAGTCCATAAATGACTCTGAGGTGTCTGTTAAACCTATGACGATTCAGTTCATGAAGGTTTACGTGTAACTGTTCTATAGCTTGTTTTTCTGCCTGGCAGCTTAAGGTATCTGAGATACCGTCTGGCGGCTCGATCAGTGCAACCAATCTTAACATTCCCAATGAATCCCGCTGGCGAATTTGCTTTTTAATGTAAAAATCCTTTCCTCTTGGAAGATTAAGCGGATTGGAATCACAGTTGAGAAACAAACTCATTATTGAGTGATAATTTCAAAATCATTAAATACACAATAGCTTAGGTGCATCTGACGGTTCATTTTACCTAGAATAAAAGTAACAAACAAGATAATTGAATTGGTTTTCAAAATCATTGATGCCAATATAAGGTCCAAAAACATAATAATCGGATTTTTTCAAATTTGTAATATTGTAAAAATATCAAAAACAGCCTGAAAAATAAAATCATCATCTTTGTAAACTATCTTGAAGTGAAAGTATTAGATATAAATACGCAAATAAAATCTCGAATATAAACATTAGACTTATTACTGGCGCTTTTATTCAACTTGAAAAGTCAGCATCCATAATGATTTAATGAAGTCAGTTGTTACATGTGCTTGTATCAACATTAATAGTTCAAATAATATTTCATTTTATAGGTATTTAAATGAAGACATCCTTAAAGAAAACAATTTTTGCTGTGGTTATTGGTTCTGTTTTTACTACCTCATGCCTTGCTGCTACGACGCCAATTGTTGGGAACACAGGAACTCTCACAATTAGTGGTCAGCTTAAAGTTGCAACATGCTCGGTTGATTTAGATAAAACCACCTTCAACTTTGGTAATGTAGAAGCTAACGTAGTTAAAACTACAAACCCAAACTCATTTATTAAAGGTGCTGCTCAGAAAGTTAATTTTACATTTGGTGACTGCCCAGCAGGAACGATTAAATTCGGATTAACTGCAAATAAATTAGTTGCTGGTTCTGCTAATAAAGGTGCGTTGACAATCGCAGGGAAGGATACGACAACAATTTATTATCGCACATACACTCAAGATAACAGTAAACTTCTTGATTTGAATGGTAATGTAACAAGCGCTGCAAACTTAGTTGCTGTAACAGGTGCTAATACCGCAGATAAGGTCGTTCCATTGAATATTGAATTGGTTCGTGGTAGCGGATCACTGTCAGGACTGACTGGTCCTCTAGCAGGAACCATTAATTATACATTAGCATACCAATAAATTTTATAGCACAATAAGGCAATTCGGCAAAGGAGGTAAAACCTTTGCCGATAGAGAGATATATGAAATACTTATTCCTTCTTTTATTAATACCAACAATATTTTCATTTGCTAATGATGGTGGTGTTTACCTTGGAAGCACTCGAGTTATTTTTCCTTCATCAGCAACATCTGAATCTTTATCAGTGACAAACTCTAGTAAAAATGGAACTTGGCTTGTTCGTTCTTGGGTATCTTTAGGTGATTCTGATGATGAAAAAAACAATGATTTTATCATTACACCACCTTTATATAGGTTAGATCCACAAAATACCATAAACTTAAAAATAAACAGGTTGTCAGATGCCCTGCCAAAAAATAAAGAATCTCTTTTTTATATAAATGCAATGATTATTCCACCGGTTGATAAAAAATCTACAGATAGTACAAAAATTCAATTTTCAATAAACAATAAAATAAAAATGTTTTATAGGCCTGAATCAATAAACTCTCAGAGCAACGCTAATGAAGCCTTCAATAAAATCTCAGTAAAAAAAGAACCTAAAGGATTTACATTAAAAAATCCAACTCCGTATTATATAACATTAACACAAATAGAAATAGGCAATAATAAAAATGAAGGTTATGAAGGGTTAATGTTATCTCCATTTGGAAGTGAATATTTGAAATGTGTGAAAAATTGCAATAGCGTAAAATTTAAAGCCATAAATGATTTTGGTGGATTGACATCAGAAAAAAAATTAAATTTTTAAGTTGTGGTTATATCAATGCATAAGAAAAAAATTGCAATTGCAATTATTTTAATATTCAAATATCACTCATCTCTGGCATACTCAGATATGGAGTTTGATAATGATTTGTTATTTTACTCTGATGGTAAAAGTTCGAAGGATATTAATTTAAAATACTTCTCGCAAGATGGTTCTGGTGTGTTGCCTGGTACATACAAAGTCGACATTGTCATCAACAATGAAAATATCACTTCTGAGAATATAAAATTTATAGAAAGTAAAGAAAAATCCGGAGAGGTATACCCTTACATTACTAAGGAAATGCTTTCCTCATGGGGGGTTGATATTTATTTTTTAGGGAAACAACAATGTTTAGATGAATGCGAGAAAATTGAATCAATTATTCCTGATGCAAGAGTGAAATTTGATCATAAGAAAATGAGATTAGACATCTCAATTCCTCAAATATATTTAAAACAACCAGGAATCTATAATACAGTGCCAGACAAATGGAATGAAGGCATTAATTCCATTTTGTTGAATTATGACTATAATACAAACAATCAAAAGAATAACAATAAATATTACACATCGAGTTTTATTGGAATAAATTCAGGTGTTAATATCAACGCATGGAGGTTTCGTCGGGATTTTAGTTGGAGTAAGCAGAGCCGAGGAAAACAACAATTTAAAATATTAAATACATATTTACAAAAAGATTATTCGGTATTACAAGGTGGTGAATTAACTTTAGGCCAGGCCAATAGTGATGGTGTCATTTTTGATAGCTTCCCATTATCTGGACTACAGCTAGCTTCAAATGATTCAATGTTGGCACCATACATGACATCATATTCACCAATAATTAGAGGCATAGCATCGTCACCATCTGTTGTAACAGTTAAACAAAATAACAATGTAATTTTCCGAAAGAATGTTGAAACTGGCCCATTTGAATTTAATGATATTCCTCAAGCGATAAGCGGTAGTGATCTAAAAGTTGAAATCAGAGGTTCAGATGGCAAGGTTCAGACTTACAATCAGGTGGCGGCTTCGGTCCCAATGCTATTGCGCAAAGGTAGGGCACGGTATTCATTAGCAATAGGGAAATATCGTGCAGATGATAAATCAATGTTTAGAGAATCCCCAATAATTCAAACAACTCTTGGGTGGGGGTTTGGAACAGAAACGCTATATGGCGGATTTCAACTATCAAAAGATTATAATGCACAATTGTTAGGTATAGCTAAATATTTAGAAACTTTAGGGGCAATATCTTTTGACATAACGCAGGCAAATGCAAGAATTTTAGATAAATATGGTAATTTTGATAATAAAAAAGGACAATCTTTACGTATTAATTACTCTAGAAACTTTGAGCAAACTGATACTAATATAAATGTTACTGGGGTGAAATATAACTCACATGATTTTTATAATTTTAGTGAGACACAAAACCTGTCAAAGATAAACCCGATAAACGATACCCATATAAAATCAAGAATTTCAATATCAATTTCACAAAATCTCAATTCATATGGTTCATTAACATTATCAGGAAGTCAGGATAGTTATTGGGGGAGTTCACTTCCAAGCCAAAATTTTCAAGTTGGGTATAATTTATTAATTGGGACTGTATTTATGAATTTAGCCGCCGGAACTTCAAAAAGTATATACTCTAATAAAAAAGAAAACAACATTTCTTTAATGCTATCCGTTCCTTTAAAAAATGGTAATGCTTCAGCAAATTATATGATGGCAAACAGTTCTGGGAAAACACAAAACCAAATAGGCATAAGTGGATCGATGTTTCAGCATAATAATTTAAGTTATTCACTTTATGGAAGTAAAGGAAATCATTCAAATAATGCTTTTGGCTTTAATACCAATTACCATAGTTCAATGGGAGATATTGGAGGAAGCTATAGTTCGAGCAAAAACAGTAGACAGATTAGTGCCAATGGACGTGGCGGTTTACTAATTTCAAGGTATGGGGTTGCTATGTCTACACCGCTTTCCTTTTCAGGAGGGAATGCTCTAATAAGAACACCTAATGCAGAAGGTATTCAGTTTAACGGTAATAGTTATGCGAAGACCAATAGATTCGGATTAGGCGTTATTACTAATTTAATGCCTTATTCAAAAAACACCATATCATTGGATGTGAATAGCATTCCTGATAATGTTGAGATAATCAGTGCAGATAAATCCGTTATACCAACAAAAGGAGCCGTGGTTCTCTCACAGTATAAAACATCGATAGGAAACAGAGCGTTAATATCTATTTCATTAAATAACAAAGCGGTTCCATTTGGTTCCATTGTAACGTTAAAAGATGATGATAATATTCAAACCGGAATTGCTTCTGAGAATGGACAAGTTTACTTAGCTGGCTTGCCTATGAAGGGGGTTTTGAATGTGAGTTGGGGAAGAACTGCTGACAAAAGATGTTTAGCCAAGTATAGTTTGCCAGAAAGTACATCTCCAATTACTGTGGTAAATGCCATCTGCTATCAATAGGACCATAAACATGCTTAAATGTTTTTTTAAAGTAATTATCATATTGATTTATTCTGGCTACATTTATGCAGAGGAGATTATCATTGACTTTAATGATGTGTCAGTGGCACCAGATAAAATAATCAGTGATACTGAACCTTTTCACTCTCAAATGATAACTTTACCAAAAGTATGCAACTCTTATACAGAGTGTAAGCGTACGACTATTTACTATTCATTAAGCGCACCAACTATAAATAATGTCTCAGGTGCACCAGGGGTATCTATAACAGGTCCGAACCTAATTAGAATTAGTAGCACACCTTTTTCTGCTTCATATACTTTTGAAAATTCAGGCGGATTAAGTAAACCAAATGTAAATACAAAAATTAATATGATTATATCTTTACTAAAAACCTCCAATGTTAATTTAGGAATGACAAACATTTCTCAGCCTTTATTTTCAATGAATGTTCGTCGCGTAGACTCATCAGGATCAGTAATATACACAAATAGTTATAATTTTATTTTAAAAGGAAGAGTAGAAGCTCCAGCTTGTGTACTAAATACTAAAGATTTAAACTTTTCACTACCTGTAATATCAAGTAGTGACTTTCTTGATACTCCGTTGGGTGTTATATTAAATACTGCATCTAGTAGTAATACTCTTAATGCCGTATGCTCATCTGTTCAAAAGGTTAAGTTTGAATTTTTTTCAAGTGCTATATCTTCCGACAGTACTTCTCTTATAGCAAAAAATGAAAATGGTGAAGATAGTGGTTTAGGATTTATTTTTATCTATAAGGATCAGTTTGGAAATAAACAACCTGTTTATTGGAAGGGGAAGAATCAAGCAGGGATTGAAATATATAATCCGTCGCAAATATCAATTCCTATCACTGCATTTTATATAAAACGAAGGAATGACTACAAACCAGGAAATCTTAGAGCCTCGGGTACATTTGTAATTTCATATGAATAGTTTTACTGACTTACCTTTAAAAAATATAAATATGATGCCCTCTCATTATGAGGGGGCGAAAAACATATCTGCAATAACGGAATTTACGCTGGGCATTTTCTCTCGTACTATTTTATCTTACATTGTTCCCTTTTTTAAAGCATAATGAACATATGTGAACAGACAAATATTAGTTCCATGAAGTTTTGAGCATCCCTCTCTGTTATGTGCTGGTGATATTCTGCCGTTGTCATTTTCTGTAGTGTTTTAGAACTATTCATTGTTACCGATTAATCAGTCGGTTACTGCTCTTCATTTAAAGTTATGAACCAATAAAGATCGAGTGATTTTGTACTGTGTAATCAATTGTAACATATTAAAAATATTCTGAGTTTGCTTTTCATGTCTGATAAATTACTGCTTTACCTCATGGGTATCAGGCCATTCGACCATAAGCAGTAAAATAAGTTACGCCCTATTATTCATATGTAGTGACTTAGTTACCTTACACCGCGGTATTCAGAAAATTTCAGTTATTGCCCGGTGTTTATCCAGATAATTTTCTAGGCTGTATCCCTTAATTGCATAACGGTTGGTAAAAAAGCCGGAGGCATGCTCCGGCTTTATCAGTATTACTGAGGGTAAACTCCTTCAGCACAATAAAACGGTTCAATATCACCCCTTTTTGATCGTCAGCGATTCGTCACCGCGCAGACAGTTGCCGCCACTCACTAAATGATGAGGGCCAGTGAACCGACAGGTTGGCTCACTGGCGAGAACCCGATTATAAAACTAAGCTGGCGAGCAGAATGAAAATCAGCCCACTGATGGATAAGAGTGTGGACATCAGCGTCCAGGATAACAGCGTTTCTTTGGTGGTAAGGCCAAAAAAGTCTTTAATCATCCAGAAACTGGCATCGTTAACGTGAGAACAAATACAGGATCCGGCACCGGTAGCCAGCGTAATCAAGGCCAGGTTGGTATTGGGATGTACTGCCAACAGCGGGATGACCAGACCGGCGGTAGAGATCGCCGCGACGGTGGCTGAACCCAGACAAATACGCAGGAATGCGGCCACGCCCCAGGCCATCAGGATCGGGTTAATATCCATACCCGAAACCAGGGTGGAAATATACTGACCGACGCCAGAATCGATGAGAACTTGCTTGAATGCACCACCACCACCGATAATCAGCAGCAGACCAGCAATACCCGCGATAGCTTTTCCGCAAGAATCCATCAGGTCAGGGATTGTTTTCCCGCGCCCCAGGCCCATGGTATAGATCGCGAACAGCAGTGAAATCAGCATGGCGATCGTCGAGTTACCTAAGAACAGTATCACGTTGTTGAATAAGCCTGAATCCGCAGCACTTTTGGCATGAGTCATCTGGATGATGGTGACAACCGCCATCAGGATCACCGGCAGCATTGCCGTGAGAAAACTTATCCCAAAGCCAGGCATTTCGCTTTCGCTGAATCGGCGGGTCGCGCCGAGAGAGGCGATATTCCCCTCTTTTTTAAAGGCGTCTGGAATAATGCGCTGGCAAAATTTATTCAATATCGGGCCGCAAAGAATAAAGGTTGGAATGCCGACAATGATACCGTATATCAGTACCAATCCTACATCAGCGCCATATTCTCTGGCGATAACTGTCGGGCCGGGGTGCGGCGGCAAAAAACCGTGCGCGACCAGCAAACCGGAAAGCATCGGCACACACATAAACATCGGTGATATTTTTGCTTCACGGGCAATAGCGAATAAAATAGGTACCAGAAGAATTAAACCGACTTCGAAAAAAAGTGCAATACCGACAATAAACGCCGAACAGACCACTGCCCAGTCAAGTTTATTTTTCCCGAAATAATTCAGCATGGTCAGCGCTATTCGCTGTGCACCACCCGCATCGGCCAGCAAGCGACCGAGCATAACACCGAAACCAAATATCAAGCCAATATGTCCCAACGTACCGCCAAGTCCGGATTCGACTGAGGTGACGACTTTACTCAAATCCATACCACTGGCGATGGCGACAGCAATCGATACAATAATTAACGAAACAAACGTATTAAGCTTAATTTTTATGGTTAAAAGCAGGAGTAAAGCAATCCCTGCCACAACGATAATTAGTGGCATAACGTCCTCTCATAACAGGGTAGCGACCCGTCATTATCCGACTGAGTAAATAACGAATGATGTGTAGCCGGATAATTCAGGTGTCTGGATGTTTTTATTTATGCTTTCAGTTTTTATTCATAAAATCGCGCAAAGCCGCGCCAATTTTGTTTACATCATAAATACAACCCGTCCATGTCCCGCCACTCACGGCCTGAAGCATTGCCCATAGCCGGGTATCATCTGGCAATTCAGGATCGGGAAGTAAATCCTGATGGCTGGGTCTGGCATTTAATATTGCAGTTGCCTCCTCCTGTGAAGGTAATTGTTCATCGCGACGGGTGCCGAGGAAATTGACTTCGCCGTGAAGCTCGCGACAATCAATTTTAATTTCAATGATATCCCCGGTGCGTAATTTACCGATGGGCCCTCCGGCCAGTGCTTCTGGCCCCACATGGCCGATGCATGCGCCAGTAGAAACGCCCGAGAAACGTGCATCGGTGATTAACGAAACATGCTTACCGTATGACAGATGCTTCAGGGCACTGGTAACCTGGTAGGTTTCTTCCATCCCGGTACCGGAAGGTCCAACGCCGATAATGACCAGAATATCGCCCGCCTTGATCTTGTCATGCTTGATATCGTAAATCGCACTTTTCTCGGACAGATAAACCTTCGCCACACCTTTATGGTAATAGATACCTCGCTCATCAATCACCGAGGGATCAATGGCGGTGGATTTGATCACCGATCCTTCTGGCGCAATATTGCCCACCGGGAACGTGATAGTTGAGGTCAACCCGCGCACTTGTGCTTGCTGTGGCGACATGATCACGTCGTCAGCGTTGATTTGTTCCTGCTCGAGAAGGAGTTGCTTGAAGTGCTGACGCCGTTCGGAGTGCTCCCACCAGTCGAGGTTTTCCTTCAGCGTGCTGCCGGTAACCGTCATAACATCTTCATGCAGCAATCCGAGGCTTCGCAGATGCAACATGACTTCCGGCACACCGCCTGCCATGAAGGCATTGACCGTTGGATGATAAACCGGGCCATTAGGCAGTACGCTCACCAGTCGGGGCACGCGCTTGTTGATGCGGATCCAGTCGTCAACGGTCGGGATATGGCAACCTGCCTGGTGAGCGATTGCCGGGATGTGTAACAACAGGTTTGTTGAACCACCGAACGCGGCATGGACCGTCATCGCATTCTCTATCGCTTTATCGGTGAGAATTTCCCGGGTGGTGATGCCTTTTTGACACAGGTTCAGTGCCGCTCGTGCAGAAGCTCTGGCGATCTCCTGCCACACAGGCTCGCCGGAAGGAGCCAGTGCTGAGTGTGGGATTGCCAGCCCTAATCCTTCGGCCACCACCTGAGATGTTCCGGCGGTGCCTAAAAATTGACAACCGCCACCTGAAGAGGCACAGGCTTTACAGCCCGCACGGCGTGCGTCCTGTAGAGATAATTCGCCATTGGCGAAGCGTGCGCCAATAGTCTGCACCTTGCCGTTGTCTTCTCCGTCCTTTGCGGGTAGCGTCGCGCCACCGGGCACCAGCACCGTCGCTATGTTGTGCTGTGCGGCGAGCGCCATCATAGTGGCTGGCAGCCCCTTGTCACAACTCGCCACGCCAATGACAGCTTTCGCGCCGGGCAGAGAGCGAATAAGACGGCGCATCACCATTGAGGCGTCATTACGGTATGGTAGCGAATCAAACATCCCCGTTGTGCCCTGAGTGCGTCCGTCACAAGGGTCGGAGACGTACACGGCATAGGGCAGGGCATGGTTGGCTTAAATGACTTCGACCGCCGCTTTCATCTGGATATCCAGCTCGTAGTGCCCCTGGTGCAGCGCCAGCGCCACGGGCTTACCCTCTGCGTCGCGTAATCCACCGAGTGTACTGAGCAGTAAAATACCGTCCCGATCCAGCTCGTCCGGAGACCAGCCCATTCCGGCATTCATGGTCATACCGAACAGATCCCCGCTCGGGCGATTGATAAGCATCTCTGCGGTTAATGGCAGTTCGCCGTCCGGGCCATCGGCGTGCGTTCTGACGGTGTAGATATCGTGACTCTCGTCAGCAAAAATATTGCGAACAGACATGAGTTTCTCCTCAGACTGGTAAAATGCCCTGCGCGGTAAGTAGCGCGCGGACTTTATCTTTTGCTTCTTCTGATGCTTCAAGAATCGGTGGCAAGCAATACGTCTCTACAGGCAACCCGACACACTGCATGCTGTATTTGATCAGTGAGACAAACGGTGTTTCCAGGGCGTAAATAGCGGGCAGTTGTAGTAGTTTTTTATTCAGCGTCGCGGCGGTAGCCAGATCGCCTTCACGCCAGGCGCGGTAGATGCCGACGGAGAGTTCTGGAGCAAAGTTAGCGCTGGCGGTTATCGCACCGTCGCCGCCCAGCAGCATCGTATTCAGCAAATGGTCGTCATAACCGCAGAATACAGAAAACGACGGGCGTATCGACTTAACTGTGTTGATCATCGTACGCAAGTGACCAACGCTGTCGATGGTGTCTTTGATGCCAACGATATTCTCGTTTTGCAGAGCCAGCCGTGTCACGGTCTCCGGGGTTAAGTCCTGACCCGTCAGATCCGGAAAGTTGTACAGGATCACCGGCAGAGTGACACTACGGGCGATCTGCTGGTAATAGTCGTCAAGATTGCGTGGTGCGACTTTCCAGTAGTAGGGGTTGATAGCGACGATACCATCAGCGCCGCAGGCTTGTGCATGCTGCGCAAGTTTCACCGCTTCGTCAGTGGAGGGCGAACCGACGCCAATCAATACCGGCACTCGCCCACCCACAACGGCCACGGCTTCTTCGGCGAGCGCCATGCGCTGGGCTGTATTCATCTGGCTAAATTCACCACCGGTACCCAGGTAAAACAGTCCGTCGACCCCTTTATTAATCAGGAAGTCGGCAACTTCGCGCATTGCCGTTTTATCAAGGGTTCCGTCACGATGAAACGTGCTGGATACCGGTGGAATAATGCCGCGGAATTTTTTCATTACTTCAGTTTCCTTTTCGTAAATGCTCATTTTCGTTTCTGTATCCCAGCCCATATGATATTTGCCCGGCGCATTTCCGGAGCAATTCCAGATAGCTGTCTATCTTATTTCCTGAATAAACCACTGGATCGCCAGAAAGAGAGATTGCATAGTTAACCCTGTTATACATATTGAATACCGGCATACTTAAACATACCGCTCCATAGGTTGATTCTTCGTTGTCTATGGCCCATCCCCGAAGTCGTGTTTTTTGTAATTCTTCCAGAAACAACTTTTTATCGGTAAATGTGTTGTGCGTATGCGGGGTTAACGTGAGTGCCTCTAAAAAATAATCCAGTTCTTCTCGTGTCTTCCAGGCTAATAACGCCTTACCTAACGCAGTAATATGCAATTCAAGTTTTTTACCAATCCAGCTTTTGCTCGTCGGTACCGAGTCCGGACTTTCGACCTTGTCGAGATAGATAGCTGAAATGCTCTCCATCGCCCCAAGATGACAAACCAGTCCACTTTTCAGCGACAACTCCTGCATTGGCCGCTTAGTCACCTCAAATATATTTTGACGGTGTAACGCCTGACAACCCAACTCGTAGTTTTTTATTCCCAGTGAATAGTAGCCGTTTTTGTTTTTAATTAAGAAACCGCATTCCACCATTACATTTAATAAATTAAGCAGGCTGCTTTTTGGATACTGGAATTTATTTAATAACTCCATATAACTGGCCATGCCAACCCATGCAATGTGGGTTAATATTTTTTCGGCACGGACTAATGAATTACATCCTTTGCGAACCATAATGGCTCCTCCTTGCTCATGGAATAAATGGTATCGACATTACATAATGGAAAATATGCTTTGTTCAGCATGCTGAACCGTAATGGAGTGATTAAATGTGATCTTGTACGCAGTTTGAATAATGAATCCAGAACAGTCACATTTAGTAAATGAGAATAAAAAGTAGATGGAGTGTTGTTGCAACATAGTTGAGTGTGGATCGCGTATAGGACTTCTTTATTCTTTCGAGTGCATCGTCAATATTTTTCAACGGGTGCCATTGAGCATTTTTGCTTGAAATCCCTCTCGAACGAACCTGTTTATCATTTTATTGAATGAGGCAAAAACAACTGACATCCGGCTCGCTGATAACGCCGTGCAATAGTCTCAGGTAACCCGCTGTCACTGATGATCGTTTTAATACATGAGAGTGTTGCTACAGCATGCGGCTCAACGGCATCAAATTTAGAGTGATCGGCCAGGAGAATAACTTCACGTGAGCGTTGAATAATCCGTGTTTTCACCCCGACTTCAAACATGGTGGCATTGGTGATACCCGTCTCCAGCGACAGCGCATCGCAGGAGATATACGCACGTTCTACGGAAAAGGCATTGATCATCTCCAGCGCCAGACTCTCTCCTACCGAAAAATAACCCGGGCGAATCAGTCCACCGATAATGTAGCTTTCCACATGGGGAAAACAGCCCAGCTCATTGGCGATTTTAATGTCGTTGCAGATGACCTTTACCCGCGCATCGGCCAGGCATTTCGCCAGTTCGAGGCAGGTTGAGCCGGAGTCGAGAAAAAAGCAGTCGCCATCTTTGATCATTGTTCGGGCAAGGGCGGCTATTTCTCTCTTCGCCACAGATTGCAATGTGCGTTTCACATCGAAGACGTACTCTTTGTCGTCGGTACTGTCGTCGAAGTCGAGACAACCGTGACCGCGGATCATGCCCGGGTACTGGTTGGCAATATACTGAAAATCACGGCGAACAGTCGCTTCCGCATAGCCAAAAAGTTCCATGGCCTGCTGTGTGGAGAGGTGACGATGTTGCCACAGGTAATGCAGCATCTGTTTGATACGGTCAGGTCTCTGTTGGCTCATCAGAAACAATCTCCTCTTACAGGGGGGCGAATTGGGCTAAGGTCGCGCGATAGTCAGATGAAGAGAACAGGGCGCGCCCAATCACCATATGTTGCGCCCCAACTGCTGCCAGTTGCTGTGCCGCCGCCAGCGTAATTCCACCGTCGGCCCAGCACTCGGTTTGAGGAAAAGCCGTGCGTACTTTTTGGATTTTCTCGCACATGGAGGGAATAAACCGCTGTCCCTGCCCATCGGGCTCACTGGTCATCACCATCACTCCGTCCAGCTCAGACGCCAGATATCGCCAGGCGTCGATCGGGGTTGCCGGATTAAATGCCAGCCCGGCTCGTGCGCCGGTATGGCGGATCTCTGCTAATGTTTCCGAGGGATAGTCCAGCGTTTCCGCATGAACGAAGATCCACGCGGGTCTGATTTCAGCCAGCGCGTTAAACCAGAACTGTGGCCGGGCAACCATAAAATGAAAGGAAAGTGGATGAGGCGTCTGTCTGGCAACGGCCTGCACCGTTTTCATCCCAAACGTAATGTTGTTAATGAAGCTGCTGTCCTCAATATCCAGATGCAGGGACCCAAAATCCAGGTTGTCTAATGCCGTTAACTCGCGACCATAGTGCAGAGGATTTGCGCTGGCGAGAGAAGGGTGCAGGATCATAAGCGCCTCCGTTAACCTGATACCAGCGCAAAAAGTGCATCGTCGGTGCTGGCATTTCGCACTGCCGCTAACCATTGTGGCGAATCAATAAACTGGCTGATGCGCTGAATGGTCAAAATATGTGCGTTGGCATCCGTGGCACTGACGCAGAGAAGCAACCAGACGGGGTCGCACTCTTCGTTACCAAAGGCGACCGGAGTGCGTAGCGTGGTGATGCTGACCTGATTATAGTTTGCGCCTTGCTCTGGTCGGGCGTGAGGCAACGCAACGCCCGGGGCTATCAAATAATAAGGCCCCCAGTTAAGGGTATTTTCGATGATCCCATCAACGTAGCATGGCTGCGCGGCACCATAGGCTACCAGCGGGCGGGCGGCGATTTCTACGGCCTGACGCCAGTCTGTGGCTTCAAGTTGTGACTGTACCCATTTAATATCGTTAATCATCCGTCGTTGACTCCATGCCGATTCGGGTTACTCTGGTAGCGATCCCCGTCGATACTTTTGACGAAGGCGGCAGGGATCGCAGAAGGGTTATTGCTCTCTGCCGGGGATAAGCGCTCTGCTTATCCCCATCTTATCGGCGTATATGATGCACTTTCTCCATAAACTGACTGACTCGCGCCTGGTCAACGAAATTGGCAAAAACGCCGTCTTTTTTAAAGGTGGTTGCGGTCACACAGCCATCGGCGATACTGAGTTGTTCCTCCACGTTTTCCAGGCAGACGCCCGTGTTGGCCAACACGACGGTGTCAGGCACCGTTTCTTTGACCCGTTTTAACAGCGCGCTGTCGGTACGTGCCCCGGCGGTCAGGCCTGAAACGCAGAGCGCATCGGGATGGTTGTTAAATACCGTCGATTTAGCAATGGAACAGATATCGCGATTGCCCAGATAGACGGCAGCTTCAGGGACGATATTGAATAACGTTTTCACTCCGCCTGCGCCAATGCGGTGCTGATGACGAATGGTTTCACCGACGTTAGTGTCCCAAACGCCAAAGTCGCTGGCATAGGCACCGGTAAAGATCTCGCGGATAAACTTAGCGCCGGTAGCCATCGCCAGGTCGAATGAGGCGACCGGATCCCACAGTACATTCACGCCAAATGGGATGCGGATATCGTTCATCAATTGCCCGATGATTCGTGCCATTGCCGCAGTCGTTTCCGGACGCACCTTCGTGAGATAGGGAAGACTAAATTCGTTGGAGAACATGACTGCATCTACCCCACCATTTTGCAGCGCCATCAGATCGTCCCAGGCTCTGTCGATAACCCAATTCATCCCCAGTTGCGCATCAAAACTCGGGTCGCCGGGCAATGCACGTAGATGGCACATGGCGATGACCGCTTTTTCCGTCCCAATAACCTCTTTCAGCCAACTCATTGAAAGTACTCCTTATTCCGATAATTCACGTTTACGTAAGAACAGAACGACGCTGGCGACAATACCGACCGCCACGACAACGCCAATAATGCCAAGCGACATCAGTTCAGAAATCGACCAACCGAACATATTGCCCACGGACAACGCTGAGATTTGCGCACTTTCACCGGCAAAACTGAAACCGCCTTTGAGCGCCATTTCGGTGAAGTAAGGCGCGAACTGGGTGGCGATCAGCAGGACGGTAATCATCACGATGATCCCGCTTATCAACGTCCTGATCAGGTCTCCGCGGTGGATAACCGTAGCCATACAGATAAAGAACGGCGCTACCGGCAGGTCTGCGAGGGGTAATACTTTGTTGCCCGGTAAAATGCTGGCCAGAATTAACATAATGGGAATCAGTAGTAGGCCAACGGCAATGGTGGTTGGATGGCCCAGCGTCACCGCGGTATCCAGACCGATATACACTTCACGTCCTTTGAAATACTTCTGGAAGAATTTTCTTGCGCCGTCGGAGATGGGCATTAAGCCCTCAACAATCAGGCGGATCATGCGTGGGAACAGCACCATGATTGCCGCAACGGTAATCATCAGACTGGCGCAACCTTTAAAGCCTTCGCCAGCTGCCAGGCCAAAAATCAGACCGAGCACTACGCCGATGATCACCGGATCGCCGACCATGCCGTAGCGTTTCTGGATCTCCTGAGCATCGATATTGCGTCCCTTCATGAAAGGGATTTTTTCATAGATAGCATCAAGTAGAACGAAAAGCGGTACTGAACTGGAACCGTAGCCTTGCGGTATCGAAATACCTTCCAGCCCGACGATGTTCTGTACCCGTTTTGCCGTCCAGTCGGCCATTTTTAACGATAGCGCCGCATGGCAGATTGCCCCCAACACACCATAAATCAGGCTACCGGTCATAAGCTGGACCACCGTACCCGTAATGGCGTAGTGCCAGTAATTGTAAATATCGACGTTCATCGTTTTGGTCAGACGGGTGACCAGCATGGCGACATTGAGAAGAAAAATAACCGGGATAATCATGGCGCCAATGGCAGTCGCATAACCAACGCCGGAGGCGGGTCCTGCGCCAACGTCAAAGACATGCAGGGTCAGGCCGAAGCGTTCAATCATCACTTTAATAGGGGGACTGAGGCTGTCGATCGCCATGACGATCACCAGTCCCATACCGACAAAACCGATCCCGACCGTTACCCCTGCCTTAATCGCCTGCAGCCAGGGGATGCGGAAGATAAGGCCAATCACGATCATGATGATAGGGACGAAAACGGTACCGCCGAGAGACAGGATGTAATCAAACATAATGCCTCCTTTTATTGGGTTAATAGAGCCTTGATTTGTTGTTTTAACGCGTCGTCGTTGATCCCTGTGAGCAGGGCGGCGCCATTAAGCGTAGGGATGCCGTAATCACTGTTGGTTCGCATGGAGGTAACAATAAGGTCCATACCGTTACAGTTAAGAGGGATCTCATTCAGACAGCATTGGGCGGTAGTGGCTGCAATGCCCTGTTCAGTCAGGAACTCTTGCAGCTTGTGTGCAATCATGGTTGAAGTCGACATGCCGGTACCGCATGCCACAAGGATCTTTTTCATAATGGATGTGCCTCTTGTGTAGCGCCTGAATCAGGCTCAATGGGGAAATGTGCTGCTGGCATACCTGCCAGAGCAGTCAATAAGCGGATGCAGTCAGTCAAATCACGCAGGCTGGCAACCTCCGCCGGAGAATGGGTATAGCGACAAGGAATAGAGAGACTGGCGCAGGGAATACCATCCTGCTCAACCTGGATATAACCGGTTTCTGTTATCACGCCGGGAGCCACTTCTCGCTGCACCGGAATGTTGTGTTCAAGAGCCGTCTGTTCCAACATCCGTATCAGGCGAGGAGGCGTGATTAATCCTGCCAGCGTTCCCCGACCATGGTAGTTCAGGCAGGTGATCCCAACGCCCTGATTAATCCTGACTTCGGAATAATCGTGTAAATCAGGGGTGTCACACGATGGCGTGATATCAATACCAATCGCCAGATCTGGTTTTACACGGCGTAATACGGGAACAATGCCACGGATATTAAATTCTTCCTGTACCGAAGCCACCAGATAAACAGCGATATCAAGCTCCGTAGTACTGATAGCATCCGCTACACCGAGCAGCGCAGTACAGCCCAGACGATCGTCAAGCGCTTTACTGCACACCAGATCGTTTGCCAGGAGTTGGGGCGGGTTATACAGAGTGACAGGCGTACCGACCTGAATGCCCATCCGTAAGGCGTCGTCTTTGTCTTTGGCGCCAATATCAATCCACAGTTTGTCTACGGAAGGTGACTGCGTGCGTTCGTCGCCTTTGGCAAAGTGGTATGACTTAATCCCGATACATCCCATCACCGGCCCATTGTCCCCGGCGAGGGTGACGACGGAACCAGCCATAGTGACTTGCGCAGGACCGCCTACGCGTTCAAAACGTAAAAATCCAGACGACTCTATTTTGCGCACCATAAAACCGACTTCATCCATATGCGCAAAAATCATCAGTCTCAGTGCATCAGGTTTATCACTACCGTAGCGTGCGACGACATTCCCAAGCCTGTCTCGCCAGACCTCTTTTGCATGACGCCTGAATTCGCGCAGCATGACATCAGCGACTGCGTTTTCGTGTCCTGAAATCGCATTATGCTGCAAAAGCGAGAACAGGGTTTCCTGAACAGAAAATGACATAGCTATCTCCGTAGAACGTAAAACAATCACTCGTTGAGCGTTTTATAGGCGCTCACTGGTCGAATAATTGTGAGAACGCTCACGTGAAAACGCGCAAAGCTGCACAAATAAAAAATAATGTGAACCGGGTGGAATAAAAACGCTCAACGTTTGTGAAAGTTACGGGCTGGAGAGACCAGTATTTATGCTTGAAATAATGAGGATGAATAAAACGCGGTAACTGTTATCGCCCACTTTGTTGCAGGACGCTCCCTCTTTATGCCTGTGTATATCCAGGTTTTCTACCAAGGGAGCGTAGAACTTAATGGCATGTGGTAAATCGTTAGTATCCTGGTGATAAAAGAAAATATAGCAGTACTTATTGCGCTGAATGAATTGTAGCGAGCCAGTGAGAGATATTGTCCGTCAGAGCATCGTTCCTGAAGAGTGCGCTGCCGGATACTACACGATCCACACCGCTGGCGATGATCTCTGGAAGTTCTTCCAGGTTTAGCGAACCATCAACTGCCAGCAGAATGGCGTCTCGCTTGCCGGCTGCATTGAGTAATGCGACAACCTGCGCGATGCGTCTCAGTAACGCTGACTTGCTGAGTTTGCTACCGTAGCCGGGATTTACCGCCAGAATTTGTATTATTTCAACGTCTTCAATGACCGGTAGAATATATTCCAGTGGTGTTGCAGGGCACAGGCTAATCCCTCGCAAAAGCGGCATAGTGCCACCGGAAACTTCAGCATTTTGCTCACCAAGCCAATGAAGCATATGGTGTAGATGCGGCGTGTTTTCCACCTGCAACGTGACGCAGTGTGCTCCTGCCTTTACGCTTGCCTGCACAACGGGCCAGGGATTATCCACCATAAGGTGGACATCCTTAATCATCTGCTGTGGCAACTGTGCGATAGCCCAGGGGCCAACGGTGAACTGAGGGCAAAAATGTCCGTCCATCAGATCCAGGTGAATAACGGGTTGTTCAAGCGCGCGAAGATTTTGCTGATACTCCCCGAGTTTGAGCCACTGACCGGCAAGAATGCCGATGCTTAACGGGTAGTGCTTCATTAACGATACGCACTCTGTGCGATTCAAACCGGAAAAGGAACGGTTCATTTTTAGATCCTTATGGCATCAATCCATTGAAGACGCGTTTTTTTCGTGGGCAGCTCATCAGTGATTCCAGTTTTTCCACACAGGCAAGGTAGTGGGGTGTAGTTTTATGGAACGCAACGGCGGCTTCATCCTTATAGGCTTCATAAATATAAAAGCGGCTCTCAACTTCCGGATCCTGCAACACATCGAAGCGGAGATTCCCCTCTTCACGCACCGACCCCAAATGATTGAGGCGAAATACCTCGATAAACTCGTCGACTTTATCTTCGTGGACGTTAATTTCCACCAGAGTGACATGCATACTTTTCTCCTTAAAACGCATGGGCC
Source organism: Citrobacter sp. VF227 (assembly GCF_052950715.1). Lineage (NCBI taxonomy): Bacteria > Pseudomonadati > Pseudomonadota > Gammaproteobacteria > Enterobacterales > Enterobacteriaceae > Citrobacter > Citrobacter sp. VF227. The sequence goes on along the minus strand of NZ_JBRFVF010000002.1, from coordinate 966,290 downwards.
CACCAGGGCAGGCCCATACCCTTTTTAGTTTTTTTCGCTCAGATAGAGTTCGTACGCGCGTTCAGCGGTTTCATTACGATGCACTACCGCGTGGACGGCCTTCATCATGGCGACTGGGTGCTCGGACTGGAAGATGTTACGCCCCATATCGACGCCGGATGCGCCCTGATCGATGGCCTGCCAGCACATCTCGAGCGCTTCACGTTCAGGTAATTTTTTACCACCCGCGATAACAATCGGAACCGGACAACCCGCGGCGATGCGCTCAAAACCTTTATCGACATAGTAGGTCTTGATGATCTGCGCCCCCATCTCTGCGGCGATACGGGTGGCGAGTGAGAAGTAGCGCTGATCGCGAACCATGTCTTTCCCCACGCCGGTCACCGCCATTGTTGGCATGCCGACTTTAATGCCGGCATCGATCAACTGAATGATATTTTTGATCGACTGATGTTCATACTCACTGCCGATATACACCTGTGCCGCTACGGCGCAACTGTTGAGACGAACGGCATCATCCATGGAGAGCGCGACCGCCTCATTGCTTAACTCGGTGAGAATTGAGTTAGCGCCTGAGGCGCGCAGGACTACCGGTTTGTTGGTGGCGGGGGGGACCACACTGCGCAGGATGCCGCGTGTGCACATCAGTACATCAGCGAGAGAGAACAGGGGAGCGATATTGATATCAATACGCTCCAGTCCTGTTGTTGGTCCCTGAAAATAGCCATGGTCAAACGCGAGCATAACCGTTCTTCCGGTCTCAGGATTAAAAATGCGCGACAGTCGGGACTGCATCCCCCAGTCAAGTGCGCCGCATCCCTTAAGTGTGAACGGGGTATTGCGTTGCGGCGTATCGGTATGGAAATCCTTACCATCTTTGATGTCATCTAAATCAGCCATTTTTTACTCCACGGTTACGGAATGAAAATCAGAAATCGTATTTGTCGATGTTATCTTTAGTGAACACCACGCGTTCAGGCAGAAGCACAATGCCATTTCCCTTCGCCTCGTAGCTGTAGCCCTGCACGCTGTTCGGCGAGACTTCAACTTGCCCAACACCCGGAATCTCCAGCTTGTCCCCAATGTTCATGTCGCCTTTTTTCAGCAAGGCATCAGCCACGTATATGGAAATCTTGCCCTGCTGGACCACGTCCCAGAGGCCAAATTCTTTTACCGTGCCGCGTTCAACATAAGGACGCATTACGTTTGGTGTGCTGAAACCGACAATCGCCACGCTGGTATTCTTCAGGTTCTCAGCGGCCTGAGCTGCTGCAGGAAGGGCGTTGGCATCCGGCGCAATGATGGCGTCGAGATCGGCATAAGCTTTAATAATGCCTTCTGCGGTTTGCAGCGATTTGGTGGCGTCGTTATAGCCAAACTGAGTGGTGACAACTTCCCAGCCCGGATGATCTTTGGAGATCTTATCTTTGGCCTCTTTCACCCACTGATTCTGATCGGTTACGGTCGGGCTGGAGTAGAAGAAGGCCACTTTGGCTTTCTCTTTTTTGACCTGGTTTGCGGCCATATCAACCAGCATGCCGCCTAACTGCGCTGGTGTACCCTGGTTGATGTAGTACGAGCGACATTCCGGTTTGGTGTCAGAATCCCATGTCAGGACTTTCACACCGCGTTGCATGGCGCGCTTTAACGCCGGGCATAACCCATCAGGTGAAACAGCGGAAACCACAATGGCGTTATACCCCTGGTTAACAAAGTTATTGATGAGTTGAACCTGACCAGAGACGCTGGGCTCTGTCGGACCGTCATAGGTAACATCGACACCAAGCTCTTTACCGGCCTCCAGGGCACCGTTACCACCACTGGTAAAGAACCCCACCCCAACCAGTTTCGGGATAAATGCGATTCGCTCTGCGGCATAAGCGTTGAGGGTGAACGCCGCCAGGCTAAGGGTACTGATTACGGCAATTTTTTTAATGCTCTGAATAGTCATGTACTTTTCCTTTAGGGCAATGGGTTTCAGGCCTGCCGAACAGCGCGACGACGTGCCATCCAGTCTTTAATTTGCTGACGATGCAGGCTGACGGAACGACCTACGACAACGACAATAAGTAATGCACCAGAGAGGGCGCTGGATATCTGGTTAGGCACGCCAGCCATCTGCAACCCCTGCTGCAGATAGCCCACTAACAGCGCGGCGATGGCTGTGCCGAGAATTGACCCGGAACCGCCATAGATGTTGGCACCGCCCAGGACGACCGCCGTAATGGCCGGCATCAGGAAGGAGGCCCCCAGATCGGAGCGAGCAGAGCCAAAGTAAGAAACCAGCAGCACCGCTGCGACTGCCGATGCAAAGCCGGTCATCGCGTACAATGCGTATAGCGTCTGATTCACCGGGATAGCGCTATACAGCGCCACGCGGGGGCTTTGCCCAATCAGGAAGACATTTCGTCCGGCGTGGGTTCGGTGCATCAACAGCCAGAAAAAGAGCACGCTGACGAGAAAGAAGATCAGTGGCACGGGTAGGCCCAGCACATCAAGGTTGGCAAAATCGGTGAAGCCCTGTGGGAAGCCGCCAATACCTTCATAACCGGTCGCCCCTGCCATCCCCGACAGCAACAATGCGCTGCCGCCAAACAGGTACAACGTTCCCAGCGTGATAACCAGAGGATTCACGCCCGTGTAGATAATCAGCCCGGCGTTGATCAATCCGCACAGCGCGCCCAGCGCGAGCGTCAGGATAATGGCCAGCGGCAACGGTACGCCCCCCTGGAACATCACGCCCAGCGCGATAGCGCACAGCCCCATCGTGGAGCCAAAAGAGATATCGATCCCGCCGCTGACGATCACCATGGTTAAGGGGAGGGCAACAATACCAATGCAGATAAAGTCGCTGGTGCTGAACAGCAGTACGTTCAGATCCAGCAGTCGAGGGTTCAGAGCGCCAAATCCCAGAATTTCAATCACCAGTAGCGCGGCGAGCGCCAGTTCCCAGCCGTAACGATGTAAACGAGTCATCAGGCAACCTCACGTTTTTTAGCGGTGCGCACAGTATCCGCGGCGCTTTTTGTCGACGGACACGGCTGAGGCTGCGGAGTGAAGCGGGCATATTTTTGTCGGCGGATATTACGTTCCAGCGCGCAGCGCAGTCGGCCGTCAAATACCAGCACCGCCAGCAGGACCAGACCGGCAATAAAGTCATTCCACCAGGCCGGAATGCGCAGCAGGACCAGTACGCTATCGATTTGAGTCAGGAAATAGGCACCAAGCACGGCGCCAATGATTGTCCCGGAACCGCCCAGCAGACTGATTCCACCCAGTACGCAGGCAGCAATGGCTTTCATTTCCAGCCCGGTTCCGGTCTGATTAGGGATGAAGCCAATCTGAGAAGCAAAGACGATCCCAGCCAGCGCCGCCATGCAACCGTTGAGCGAGAAGGCCAGAATACGGATGGCTTCGGTACGTACTCCCAGTTGCCGTGCGCCCTGCAAATTATCCCCGGTGGCATAAAAACAGCGACCAAAGGCGGTTTTTGCCAGTAGCCAGGCCATCAGCAGCATCAGGAGTAGGGTCAGCCAGCCGATGGCGGAGATCCCGAGGAAAACCGGGGCGGAGAGTTGCTTAAGCTGTGCAGGCAGTCCTTCAATCCATTTACCGCCCGTCCAGAGCAGCATGACGCCGCGATACAGACCCAGCGTTCCTAACGTGGCAACAATTGCCGGGATTTTCAGCCAGGCGACCAGCACGCCATTAATAACCCCCGCCAGCAATCCCAGTAGCAGCGTCGCTACGCAGGCCACGGGCAAGGGATATCCTGCGTTCAGCAGCAGCCCCAGCAGCACGGCGCACATCCCGGTTATCGAGCCGACCGATACGTCGATGTTGCGGGTCAGCATCACCAGCGTCGCCCCCATCGCCAGCAGCATGAGAATTTGGGCGCTGCTGAAGATCATCGTCAGCGTCTGAACACTGAGGTACTGGCTGTCAAGCATCCCCGGCAGAACGAACAGCAACAGCACTGCCAACAGTGCGGTTGCCTCGCGATTATTCTGAATAAATTTCAGCATGGCGCCTCCCCGGTGTGTGGCGTAGTCCCTGACGGGCGGTCGCCGAACGCAACGTGCATGATGGTGTCGACATTAATCTCGTCGCCCTGCAGGGCATCGTTGCCTGTTTCCCCCTGGTGCATGACGTAAACGCGATCGGCCATCTGTTCGATCTCCTCCAGATCGGACGAGATGAACAGCACCGCGACATTCTGAGCCGCAATACTGCGGAGCAACTGGTAGATGTCGTTACGGGCAGAGACGTCCACTCCGCGCGTCGGCTCATCCACGATCAGCACTTGCGGCGAGGCTTCGAGGCATTTGGCGATCAAAATTTTTTGCTGATTACCACCGGAGAGCGTGCGGGCAGGTTGTTCGGGATCGTTCAGCTTGATATTGAGCGCGCGGCGATAACGTTCGAGCGTGGCGCTGTCTTTTGCCGGATTTGCCCAGAAACCGCTGTGGTTATGGGTTAATGCGCAAACATTCCACGCCAGCGAGGCATCCAGATTCAGTCCTGATGATTGCCGATCCTCCGGTAGATATACCAGACCATGCTGCAGACGCTCGCGTGTGGAAAGCGTGGAGATATCCTTGCCGCCGAGTACGACGCGTCCGGCCCGCAGAGGTCGTAGCCCGTAAAGCGTTTCTGCAAGTTCGGTGCGCCCGGCGCCGACCAGGCCAGCCAGACCTAAAATTTCCCCGGCACGAACCTCGAAACTGACGTTCATGAATCCTTCACCGGTGACATTTTCGAGGCTCAATACTGGTGTGCCTGCATCGTGCTGCGGACGGTTGCCAGGCAATTCCAGCCATAGTTTCTGGGTCGGGCTCAGCGTGTTAGTACGTGACGCTGGCGTAATGGCCTGGATAATTTCGTCTGTGCTCAGGTCCGCCGTTTTACCGGAGAGCGCAATGGTTCCGTCCCGCATCACGCTAATGTAATCCGCAATCTGGCGTATCTCAGGCAGCTTGTGGGAGATGAAAACGATCCCTACGCCGGCACTCAGCAACTCACGCAGACGACTGAACAACCGATCTGTTTCTGCTGGTGTGAGTGAGGCTGTGGGTTCATCAAGGATCAAAATTCGCGAATCGCGCATCAGCCCGCGCAGGATTTCGACCATTTGCCGGTCGGCGACATCCAGTGAACCGGCCTGGCTGTTGATATCAAACTGGCAGCCCAGCGCGGCGAGCATCGCGCTCATTTTTTGCGCCGAGCTTTGGCGTTTGGGCAGACCAAACAGGACATTCTCTTTTACCGTCAGGCTGGGGAAGAGCAGTGGCTCCTGTGGTACAAGGTAGATCCCCAACTGATGCGCCAGGATCGGCGTCAGTTTTGTACAGCGGGATCCTTCAATCTCAATGCTTCCGCTGTCCGCCGGAGTAATACCGGCGATAATTTTCATCAGCGTGGATTTCCCGGCACCATTCCCTCCCAGCAGCGCATGGACTTCGCCTTTGCGCAAGGTAAAGTTAATACCTTTCAGTACCTTAACGCCGGAGTACTGCTTACAGACAGACTGTGCGCTGAGTAGCGGAGCGATTTTTTCGTGACTCATTTACGTGCCACCTCCGTTCGGCCTGGGTAGAATCAGGTTGAACAAATGTATTGAGCGATTCGAATTGTTCATAACCTTATGACCTAACTGCTCATAAAACCGACGAATAGATCACGTTTTATGCTAAAATGATCGGAGTAATTAAATTTGTTCAATAAAAAGCCACCGAAATGTGGGTTTAATCACAGTTATTAACTACCAATGAATGAACAATTGCGTTCAGAAATTCGATATGTTCAAAGTGAAGACAGAATGATGACTATTAACGACCCGATGATTTCCGGGCAAGGGATGTGTGAAGAAGAGCTGGTGGCACGCATTGCGTGGTTCTATTACCACGACGGTATGACGCAGAGCGACATCAGCAACAGGCTGGGGCTGACGCGGCTTAAAGTGTCGCGCCTGCTGGAGAAGGGGCATCAGTCCGGGATTATTCGTGTACAGATTAATTCTCGCTTTGAAGGCTGTCTGGAATATGAAACTGAATTACGTCGTCGCTTTGAGCTGAACAATGTACGGGTCATCCCGGGACTTCCCGGAGCAGATGCCTGCGTTCGACTGGGGATTGGCGCCGCGCATATGCTGATGGAGTCACTCCAGCCACAGCAGATTCTGGCGGCCGGTTTCGGCGAAGCGACCATGAACACGTTAAAGCGACTGAGCGGATTTATCTCTGCTCAACAAATTCGCCTGGTGACGCTCTCGGGTGGCGTGGGGCCTTACATGACTGGGATTGGACAACTCAACGCGGCCTGTCCGGTCAGTATTATTCCGGCTCCGCTTCGCGCCTCCTCAGCAGAGATTGCCCGGACGTTAAAAAATGAAAACAGCGTCCAGGATGTCCTGCTGGCTGCCCAGGCTGCCGACGCGGCCATTGTCGGTATCGGCGCAATCAACCAGAAAGATGAGGCCACCATTATTCGCTCAGGCTATATCACTCAGGGTGAACAGCTGATGATTGGCCGCAAAGGCGCTGTGGGCGACATTCTGGGCTACTTCTTTGATGGCGAAGGGCAGGTGATTCCGGATATGAAGATCCACGATGAACTTATCGGGTTAACCCTCAATACCCTGAAGACGATCCCGACGGTGATCGGTGTTGCCGGGGGCGTGAATAAAGCGGAAGCGATCGCTGCGGCGATGAAAGGGGGTTATATCAACGCATTGGTCACTGACCAGGAAACTGCCGCCGCCATTGTCAGCGGGCAGTAATGCGTATCTGCCGTGCAGTCGCGCGGCAGGGAAGTAACAGAATTTCCGTTTGTACTGTGGAGAAAGCATTGACGACCTGACAAATATAATAAGCCGAGGACAAAAACGATGGCCCGACTCTGTACCCTCTCTGAATCAGCACATTACCTGATGGCACTGGACGCCGGAACCGGAAGCGTTCGCGCCGTGATTTTCGACCTGGAAGGTAAACAAATCGCGGTGGGGCAAGCGGAATGGCGGCATCTCGCCGTACCGGATGTGCCCGGCTCGATGGAGTTTGATCTGGGGAAAAACTGGCAACTGGCCTGTGAGTGTATTCGTCAGGCGCTGCATAACGCCAGGATTGCGCCAGAAGCGATTGCTGCCGTTTCAGCCTGTTCGATGCGTGAAGGCATTGTGGTCTATGATGCAGAGGGGACGCCTGTCTGGGCCTGCGCAAACGTGGATGCCAGAGCGGCACGGGAAGTCAGCGAACTTAAGGAGATCCACGATTACACCTTCGAAAGTGAGGTCTATCGCAGCACGGGACAGACGCTGGCGCTGAGCGCCATCCCACGCCTGCTCTGGTTGGCGCATCATCGTTCGGATATCTATCGTCGCGCCTCAACGGTCACGATGATCAGCGACTGGATGGCCTACATGCTCAGCGGTGAGCTGGCGGTGGATCCTTCCAATGCCGGAACAACGGGCCTGTTGGACCTCAAAACGCGAGACTGGAAACCGTCATTGTTGCAGATGGCAGGATTGCGGTCGGATATTCTCTCACCGGTTAAAGAGACAGGAACGCTCCTGGGAAGGGTGACGGCCCAGGCCGCTGCACAGTGCGGGTTGAAAGCAGGTACGCCAGTGGTAGTAGGCGGCGGAGATGTTCAGTTGGGCTGCCTTGGCCTTGGGGTCGTACGTCCGGCGCAAACCGCCGTGCTGGGCGGCACATTCTGGCAGCAGGTGGTGAATTTACCCGCTCCGATTGTTGATCCGGAGATGAATGTGCGCATTAATCCGCACGTCATTCCGGGAATGGTGCAAACCGAATCCATCAGCTTTTTTACTGGCCTGACTATGCGCTGGTTTCGTGACGCTTTCTGTGCAGAAGAAAAGCTGATCGCTGAGCGTCTGGGGGTAGATACCTACACCCTTCTGGAGGAGATGGCTTCCCGGGTACCGGCAGGTGCATGGGGAGTGATGCCAATTTTCTCTGACCGGATGCGTTTCAAGAGCTGGTATCACGCCGCTCCTTCGTTTATCAACCTGTCCATCGATCCGGAAAAATGCAATAAAGCTACGCTGTTTCGTGCGCTGGAAGAGAATGCGGCCATTGTATCGACCTGTAATTTGCAGCAAATCGCCGATTTTACCGGCATCCATCCTACTTCACTGGTATTTGCTGGGGGGGCTCGAAGGGCAAACTCTGGAGCCAGATTCTGGCGGATGTATCAGGGCTGACGGTTAATGTGCCGGTCGTCAAAGAGGCAACGGCGCTCGGCTGCGCCATTGCTGCCGGTGTCGGGGCAGGGATCTGGTCATCTATGGCCGAGACCGGTGAACGACTGGTACGCTGGGAGCGGGAACATGTGCCGGATAAAGAGAAGCACGAGCTTTATCGGGAATCACGTGAGAAATGGCAGGCGGTATATCAGGAGCAGTTAGGTCTGGTCGATCACGGGTTGACGACCTCTTTGTGGAAAGCGCCGGGTTTATAACAGGAGATCGCAATGATTAAATCGAACGAAGCGCAGCATGAGTACCGTTTTGGCGATAGCGGCCCGAAATATCTCATTCGCGGTCCGGTATGTGACATGGGCGTCGTCATGCTCCAGCCCGGTCAGTCTTTTCCCAACCATCGTCACATCGAAGCCTGCGAGATTTTTTATACCCTGGCAGGTGAAGTGACGTTATATCTGAACGGTGAGCCCTACACGTTAGGCTCGGGGGATGTTTTGCACTGCGATCCCGGTGAAGCACATTTTCTGGTGAACAGAGGTGAGGTTCCGTGGAAAGGCGTCTTTGTTAAATCTCCGCATATTCCGGGAGACAGTCATCCGGTTGAGCCGACGACGTATTAGCCTCTGGTATTTTAAGTAAAACGACTCCATTAGATGAAGGCTGGGGCGGGTGATGTTACTCGCCTTGCTCCATTTATCGAATGTAGACATGGTCGAATCCTACCAACTTGCCGGGCCTCTGGCATATTGCTACCGCGCTATTGTCTATACCTAATCGCGACCGCGGGGCTTTTCTTGCCGCCGTAATAATACAAAGTAAATTTAAAGAAAGTCTGAATTATGAAAATCAGCCTCTTCTCCAGCTTGATTTTCACCAATACATCCTCTGAGTATATCTACTCAGAGGCTAATCTTTGATTTTAAGTACTGAATAATTAAAGTTTGCTCAGAGTATCATTTCCCTCACATACGATATTCGATCATCCCGCTCTTTTTAGCAACCCAGTCATACAAGCGTTGTCCACGCAGATTGGTTTCATGTGTATGCCAATATAATCTTGACGCGTGGTGTTTTTGAGCCTCTTGTTGAACATACTCGATAAGCTGTTTACCGATGTGTTGTCCGCGTACATCTTCGCTAACAAATAAATCTTCAAGATAGCAATAATTTGAATCTGTCCAGGTTGAACGGTGAAAGAGATAATGCACCAGACCTACTATTTTTCCATCATATTTAGCGACAGCACAATAAACAGGCTCGCACGGCGTAAGGAAACGCTCCCATGTTAATTTTGTTACTTCCTCGGAAATTTTAGTGCGATAAAATGTTTGGTAGTTTAGCCATAAAGGAAGCCAGTTGGTGTAGTCTTGTTGTTCTGCGGTTACTATAGTAATAGTCTTTTTGTCGTTCATATATTTATCCTGATATTATAAGAATAATGTGCCCGGATGATTATCCTGGATTTTTTATAACTTCTTGTAAAGTGACACTTTTCATCAATTGATAGGATCCACTTTTAGCATAAAGGTTAATAAAATGAAGAAAAACAATGCACCTTTATTTCAAGGATTTGTTTTAGGCGACGGCATCGTGAAGGAACAGATCTATCACACACTCCGTGATCACATTCTTACAGGCCGATTACCCGCAGGAACAAAAATGCCTTCAACCCGGGCGTTGTCCGAGATGATGTCAATTTCACGCAACTCGGTGATTGCCGGTTATGACCGGTTATTAGATGAAGGGTATATCCTGACCCGAAAAGGGTCTGGTACGTATGTAGCGCACAATATTCCGGATCTAAGTATCAGCAATAGTTATCCGAAGATAGAGTTAGGGGAAGTCGTCGCGCCAGATGAACAAGTAAACAACCGAAATGACCCGGTTCTGGATTTATGGTCGAATGAGTATGAAGGGCGCGGCATGAACCGTCTGTTTGCGGTTGGCGTTGGGTGCACGGATCTCTTCCCACATGCGTTATGGGGAAAACTACTGCAGCGGGTCTGGAGACAATCCAGGTATCAACTGGGCGCTCACACTCATCCTTGCGGCTATCTTCCTCTGAGAAAAGCGGTTTGCCGTTATATCAAAACAACGCGTGGAGTGAACTGTAACGAAGATCAGATCATTATCGTAAATGGCATCCAACAGGCATTGAACATTACTGCGCGAGCGCTACTTTCAACGGGAAGTGATGTTTGGCTGGACAACCCTGGTTACAAAGGTGCGCGAGGGGTTTTTATGTCAGTTGGCGCTATGGTGAGGCCAGTCCAGGTAGATAGCGAAGGAATGAACGTCCGCTATGGCATTGAGAATTTTCCAAACGCTAATCTCGCCTATGTTGTTCCGTCGGATCAATATCCATTAAGCGGAACGTTGAGTTTAACCCGGCGTTTTGAATTGCTGGAATGGGCGAAGTCAAACCAGGCATGGATATTTGAAGATGATTATAATAGCGAATTCCGGTATGCCGATCGTTCTTTACAAGCATTACAGGGATTAGATCAGAATCAACGGGTAATCTATGCTGGAACATTTTCTAAAATGATGTATCCAGAATTCCGTTTAGGTTTTTTAGTTGTCCCTCCTGGTTTAAAAGAACAGATTATGGTGACGAAATATTTTACCGATCTCGGCACCAGTTATCTTGAGCAGGCAGTGATGACGAGTTTTATTGAGGATGGGCATTATGCCAGTCATGTGCGTCGAATCCGCAAGGCGTGCTATGAAAGAAGAACGACGCTGGTCAATGCCATTCAGGATTATCTCGCTGATAAAATGATCGTTCAGCCTTCTGACTCCGGCGTTCATATTGTGTGTTGGCTACAAAATGGCTTAACCGGAAATGAAGTTGAAGAGAAAGCCAGATTACTTGGCATGGGAATACTCTCCCTAAGCCGTTATTACCACGGGGATGTCTTACGACAGGGGATTTTAATTGGCTTTGCCAATCATCCGTCAGAGGAAATTGTTGATGGGATACGTCGCCTTGCTCAGGTTATTTAAATTGTAACTTATTCAATTTTTATCATTAATACAGTGGATCCGTAAAAAATACGCATTGTGGTTCTTTTGGCCTGGTCAGTTTGATCATACTCTGCGCGGGTTTAATCCTGTTTTGTAAGAGGTACGGATATGTCAGACATCTTTAATCAATTCCATCAACCCATTGGTATGTCTTTGTCTGACTGGCGTGGAGCCCCTTTTCCCGAGGCTCAACAAATTACAGGTCGCTATTGCCAGCTTGAACGTATTAACGCCGCTCGCCATGCAAAGGGTCTTTACGAAGCGTACTGCGAAGCGAGTGATTTTCGCGACTGGACTTACTTGCCGGTAGGACCCTTTGAGACCTTTGATGCCTTCTTCGTTTATTTAAAAAAGATTGAAGAACAAACAGATCCCATGCATTTTGCCGTGATCGATTTAGCCAGTATGAAACCTTTGGGTACGGTTGCGCTTATGCGTATTGATCCCTCCAATGGTGTGATTGAGGTTGGGCACATTTCTTACTCCCCTCTGATGAAACGCACGCGAGCGTCAACGGAAGTCATGTCATTGGTTTTAAAGTACGTTTTTGAGGACCTGGGCTATCGTCGTTTTGAATGGAAATGTGATGCTTTAAATGCGCCTTCCCGTGAAGCGGCAGAGCGCTTTGGCTTCAGTTTTGAAGGCATATTTCGTCAGGCTATCGTTACCCGTGGACGTAATCGTGATACTGCATGGTACTCAATCATTGACGGGGAGTACCCGACGCTCAGACCCGCCTACGATATGTGGCTCGATGAGGGGAATTTCGATAACCAGGGACGGCAGATTAAGCGTCTTGCAGAGCTGATGAAAAGGGCATAATTAAATTACATTTCCAGCTACCATCCTAGTGAGAAATTAAAACCGACCTGCGTGCTGCCTTTATTGCTGCTATTTTTCTGATACCCCGCCTGTAACGTGTAGGCGGCATTCGCGGTCACGTTACCCGTCAGGCCTATCGCCATGAATGGTCTTAATCTATGATTTTCATGAGGTTTGTTGCTGAATCCCCCGGCATATTCAATATCCCCTTGAAAGCCATTAGAACGGCTGGAGAGATTGGTGCTGACGCCGAATTGCGAATTGAGCCTGAGCGTTTTGGCGAGCTGATACTGAGTTTTGAGCCCGGTCTGTAATTCTGTTGTGGCTATTTCAAGTCGCTCAAAATGTGCAGGGAAGGCTATATCTCTGTTCTCCTGATAGCCATCGCGGGTTAAGGATGAATACCGAAGCCCGGTAAATGGGCTGAAAAAAAACGGTTCCGAGACGACAAAGGTATAACTTGCCTCGGCCGATGCAGTATAACCCTTAATGGTCGAGTGACCTTTTCCTGCCTCGGTGTTAGCTCGTGTATTACGTTGGATAGTAACGTTATCCCGGATCCCTGCCATTGAGAGAGCGACAGTCAATCCTGCGGGTTGTGTTCCCCGGTGGTATTGCAGATATCCGGCGATACCAGGGTGTAGGTTGTTACGAAAACGATAATTATCGTTGATCCTGCCTCCGAGCGGAAAACTCAATGCGATCCCCGATACCAGTGAACCATCCGCGAGAAGTGACATACTGGCATTGAAGCCCGCACTATCCCGGCGATTGCCTTGCATCGCGTCGGCCTGGAAAAAAGACTTCAGGCAGTAACGGTTGCCAGGGGTACTATAGCAACGTTGGTCCGACAGTGATGTTAATGCCTGCTGGTATAAATCCAATACCTGGTAGCTTCTCTTTGCTGTGTCGGCCATTGCCTGGCGGCTATTGATAACATCAATGATAGTGATCTCCGGTTTTTCCTGAGGGATGTCCTGTGGCGGCGTCACGGGCGGATTAACCGCTGGCGGTGTCACGGGCGGATTAACCGCTGGCGGTGTCACGGGCGGATTAACCGCTGGCGGCGTCACGGGCGGATTAACCGGAGGTGGTGTCACGGGCGGATTAACCGGCGGTGGTGTCACGGGCGGATTAACCGGTGGTGGTGCCACGGGGGGATTTACCGGAGGAACAGGCGCGGGGTATTTTATTCTCCAGAGAGTGGCGTGAGTTTCTCCTGCATCAGTGTCAGCACTGCCTGCAATAAGGGTTCCATCGTGATTAACAACCCGCGCCACAGAACTGCCGCTGTTGTCCCGGCGTAAAGTCCCGAGTCCCGTCATCTTCGCGTTTCCCTGACGGTACAGGTATGCCTGGGAATCGCCTGAATCGGTATGCGCGCTACCGACAACAACCTGACCATCAGCAGAAATGGCATAAGCGTAGGAAGGACCGTTATTATCTGTTTGCAGCGATCCAAGATTGGTCATGCGCCGATCGCCTGCATTATACAAAAATGCTTGTATCCCGCCACTGTCGCTGGCGGCGTTCCCGACAATGACGTTACCATCGGCCGAAGTGGCCAGGGCCAGCGAAGAACCGCTATTATCAGCGCGCAGCGACCCTAATCCTGTCATCTGTAATTCATCGATAGAATAGCGGAATGCCTGGCTGACACCTCTGTCGGTTTGTGCGGAGCCGACGATGATTTTTCCATCGGCAGAAATGGCTGTCGCCTGTGAACTGCCCTTATTGTCACTGCGTAGCGTCCCTATCCCTGTCAGGTGAGTACTTCCATCACGATAGAAAAAGGCCTGACTGCTACCGTAGTCGGTATCTGAATTTCCAGTAAGAATGCTGCCATCATCTGAAATCGCGGTGGCCGAAGAATAACCCTGATTTTTAGCGCGAAGTGTGCCCAGATCGCTCAGGCTGCCACTGCTCACCAGATAACGAAAAGCGTGAGAATAACGAGCGTCGACATCAGCCTCTCCAACAACCACCTGACCGTCACCCGATAAGGCATGAGCGCTGGAATAACCGATATTATTCGCCCTGAAAGTACCGATTGGCGTCAGATGCGTATCGCCAATGCGGAAAACAAAGGCCTGGCTTCTGCTGGTATTGGTATCCGCCCAACCTGCAATAACGCTCCCGTCATTGGAAATGGAGGTTGCTTCTGAATACCCTTGGTTATCACTTTGCAACGTACCTAAATCATGCGCAATAAGATTATCCAGATTGATAATAAACGCCTGGCTGTTTTGCTTGATGGTGACCGTTCCCACCGCATGAGAACCATTTTCGGCAATGGCGGTAATTTTGGAGGTGGCGTTATCGGGAAAATTGCCAGCAATATCTTGGGGATCAATAGTCAAAGGCTGCGCTGACGCGCCTGAGTTGATTAACAGCCAGGAATATAACAATGTTTTTACTTTCATAACTAACTATATACCGTGAAAATTTTTGTCTGTGTTATATGAATTCGGAGGGGAGTTGATGAGATTTATCAACTAAATAATGATTGTGGTATTAATGGCTAAATAAAATTATCTTATTTTGTGATAATTGAGATAACAATTGGATATCCATTACTAAAAGTGCAGTTGTACGCTGAAAATAACAATCCCAGGTAATATCACCCCTCCTTCAACACTGGCAGATTTATTAATGTTATATTGCAAAGCATGATAGATGTAAGGTGCAAATCCTATGCCGGTAACATCCTTAATGTTTTTATAGACTCCTTCATCGCCACAATGGCTAAAGGTGTTGAGGAAAAACTCCCCGGCATAGGCATATCCACCTTTAAAGATCCAGCGTCCCTCGGTAATCCAGTCTTTGCGTACGCCTAGCAGTAAACATCTGTCAGCAAAACTATTTTTCAGTGAGCCGATGGCCAAACTATAGTCAGAATCCGGGCTAAGCCTTCTCTCAAAAGCAACATACTGATTCTGAAAATATTGGGTATAGCTTTTGGCTGGATTATAGGCATGATAAACGAATGCGGTCGGATTGATCGCATACAACGTTTTCTCGCTACACATCGCAAATGTTGAATAAGAAAGGATTAACACTGCTACTAAATACTTCATGGACAACCTTGTTCATTAGCTGGAAATTATACTGGATGGTGAGTCACCAGATTAGCGATCCTGATTTATAAATCAGGTTGTGTAAACTGGCAGGAGTATAATTAAATCTTAGGTGTAGCATAAACCTGCATGGTTTTAGGAAAATAATATTTAAATACGGTATGGCTTGCAGCAATCAAAAATAAACCGGAGACAGTCCATCGCTCCCTCCGGTTTCAGGATTATTTCAGCCGTGGCTCAAGCCAGACCAGCGCCAGTGTGGAGAGCGCGCACATCAGCAGAATGCCGACAAACCAAAATAGATACCACATCGTACACTCCTCCCTAATAAAGTTCGTGGTTGTCGCGGCGGATCGTTTCTACATTTATGCGCCCCAGCATCTTGTAATAACTCCACACGGTATAAAGCAGAACGATCGGTAAAAAAATCAGCACAATAATCAGCATGATGCTGAGCGTCATCTGGCTGGAGGTACTGTCCCACACCGTCAGGCTGGAGAGCGGATACGCGCTTGAAGGCATCACAAATGGAAACAGGGTAATGCCGGCGGTGAAGATCACGCAGGCCTGAGTCAACGAAGCAAACAAAAATCCCCACACGGCCCGATGCTGGTCGCAGGTATAGAGTGTCAGCATCGGGAAAATCATGCCCAATAGCGGGATCAACAGCAGTGAAGGTGAGTTTTCAAAGTGCCCCATCCACGCGCCCGGTGCGATCGTTACGACTTTTAATAGCGGGTTAGAAGGACCATTAGGATCCTGGTTAAGCAGCACAAAGCCGTCAATCCCCGTCCACAGCCAGTATCCGGCTAGCAGGAAACAGAGCACTACCAGCATCGCGCTGCGGCGGGTGGCAGATAACGCACGCTGGCGAAGTATGCCGTCGGTTTTCAACTGTAACCACACGCCTCCCTGCAGAATAACCAGCATCAGGCTTAATGCGCCGCACAGCAGGGCAAAAGGAGAAAGTAGCTGCCAGAAGGTACCCAGATAGTGCACATGAAGCTGTGGCGTGAAGAGAAAAGGTACCCCTAAAAACAGATTACCGAACGCCACGCCGAAGATAACCGGCGGCACCAGACTGCCGATCACCAACCCTGTGTCCCACATGGCGCGCCAGCGTGCATTGGCTATTTTTCCACGGTAATCAAAGGCCAGCGGGCGAAAAAAGAGCGCGCACAACACCAGAATCATCGCCACATAAAACCCCGAAAATGCGGCGGCATAGACCCGCGGCCAGGCTGCGAATAATGCGCCGCCCGCCAGAATGAGCCACACCTGATTACCTTCCCAGTGCGCCCCGACGCTATTGATTAGTACCCGACGTTCCTCGTCGTTGCGCGCGATCAGCGGCAACAGGCAACCAACCCCCATATCAAACCCGTCGGTGACCATAAATGCCACCAGGATGATGCCAATCAGCAGCCACCAGATGAGCCGCAACGTTTCATAATCCAACATGATTATCTCCTTTATCCCTGTTGTTGCGCCGGTTGCTGACGTTGCATCGTATCCGGGCCCAGACGCGCGTATTTCTGCATCAGGTAGACCTCTGCAATTAAGAACAAAGTGTAAAGCGTCAGGATTAGCCCCATGGAGAAGGCCAACTGGCCTGCGGTCAGCGCGGAGTGGGCGTACCAGGTTGGCAAAATATCCTGAATCGCCCACGGCTGACGGCCAAACTCCGTCATAAACCAGCCAGCTTCAATGGCAATCCACGGTAGCGGCAAGCTCCACAGCGTCATGCGCAGCACCCAGCGATGCTGGTCGATGCGCCTGCGTAAGGTTTGTATTAGCGCAATCGCCATTACCAGCAACAGCAGCGAACCGCATGCAATCATGATGCGAAAGCTCCAGAATACCGGCGCAACTTGCGGGATTGCGCCGCGTTGCGCTGCCTGATATTGCTCAGGAGTGACATGGTTCATATCAGGCGCGTAGTTTGCCAGCAGAATGCCGTAACCCAGATCTTTTTCCACGTCGTAAAACGCCTTGAGCACCTGTGGCGTACGGTTACCTTTGGCGATTTCCTGCATCAGCAGCCACGCTTCCCGACCTCGTTGCAGGCGGGGGAGAGCATCCGCCATCAGGTTTTTCAGCCCGGGAACAGGCGTGTCTAAAGAGTGCGTCGCCAGGATGCCCAGCAGAGCCGGTATCTTCACGGCAAAGGCGTTACGTTCTTGTTCTTGCTGCGGCCAGGCGATCAGATGAAAGGGGGCTGGTGCTGGCTCGGTCTGCCATTCACCTTCCATTGCTGCCAGTTTTACCGGCTGGCGTTGTGCCACCTCATAGGCTGAGCTGTCACCCAGTTGCAGGGTGCCGAGAATCGCCAACGTGCCAAAGACGGAGCCCACTGCGAAGGAGCGTTGGGCGAACTCGCGATTGCGACCTCGCAGTAGATACCAGGCGCTGATGGACATCACAAACATAGCGCCTGTGACATAACCGGACATCACGGTATGTACAAATTTCACCTGGCTGATGGGGTTAAAGACCAGCTCGCTAAAGCTGCTCATCTCCATACGCAAGGTATCAATATTAAAGTGAGCGCCGGTGGGATATTGCATCCAGCCGTTGGCGTTGAGGATCCACAGGGCCGAGATATTAGAACCAAACGCGACCAGCCAGGTGACCATCAGGTGTTGGTATTTGGTTAAGCGTTGCCAGCCGAAGAAGAACAGACCAACGAACGTCGATTCGAGGAAGAAGGCCAGCAGGGCTTCCATTGCCAGAGGCGCGCCGAAAATATCACCCACGTAGTTGGAATACAGCGACCAGTTAGTACCGAACTGAAACTCCATGGTCAGGCCGGTCGCCACGCCGAGCGCAAAGTTAATCCCAAATAACTTACCCCAGAAACGTGTCATGTCGCGGTAGACTTTTTTGCCGGTCACCACATAAATGGTTTCCATGATGGCCAGCATAAAAATCAGCCCCAACGTCAGGGGAACAAACAGAAAATGGTATAGCGCGGTCAGCGCAAACTGCCAACGCGATAAGTCAATGACGTCCCACATGCGAACTCCATCAGGCATTAGAGAGAGAATAGGTAAGGAAGAAAACGTCAGACCCGCTGCAAAAAATACGCGGGTCCGAAGAGAATGTTCAGGCCGGTGGGCCGGATGCCAGCCAGCTGCAGACTTCATCCAGGCGCTGGAGCGAGTCGCGAAGATCTTCCGGCGCAGCTTGCACCAGCTCTGGTAATGGGCAGATCTCATAACTTTCGAGCAGAAGCCCTTTCAGGGTATCCAGACAGCGCACATGCCAGACATGGCGCAGCGCCGTGGCGTCGATTTGGCTCTCGCCGTAACCGATAGTGCGGATCTGGATGCGTCCTTCGCCACATAATCGAGCAAGAAACAGGCGATCCGCATCGCTAATCGGAAGTTGGGTGAGGTTAATGCTATGGGGTTGCAAGGCCGGATCGCGCACGTGCGCCAGCAGTTCCTGTGCCAGCGTCAGGCCATTCATTAGCCCGTCCACCGGCGGGGGCAACAA
Source organism: Citrobacter sp. VF227 (assembly GCF_052950715.1). Taxonomy (NCBI): domain Bacteria; kingdom Pseudomonadati; phylum Pseudomonadota; class Gammaproteobacteria; order Enterobacterales; family Enterobacteriaceae; genus Citrobacter; species Citrobacter sp. VF227. The sequence continues at coordinate 947,645 of NZ_JBRFVF010000002.1, read as the reverse complement.
GCTGTCGTCCGGCAGTGTATTGAATGTTGCCGCCAGCCACAGCGCCCGCGGCGCGCTACCTGCTTCCAGATGCTCCTCCCACTGTCCCTTGTCATTCTGACTACGTACCCGCCAGATACCGCAGAAAATCGACTCCTGAATTTCGCTCGTTCTGCCGTCAGCATGCTGGATGCGCACTGAAACTTCGCCTTCGCCGAGTAGCGTATTTAAAAACGTGAGATCGTCTGCGTTGAGCGCGGATAATTCCCACCCCAGCACGTCCTGTTTGGCCGGAATACACCTCCTGAGCTGGTGGCGCACATCGGCTAACAATCCCATTACCGCCGGACTGTGCGGGCAGTTTTCCAGGGACGCCATGCTGGGGTCGCTGTTAACCTGGCAGGTAAGGGGCAAAGGATTCATGCTGAAGCTGTCATCATTTGGCTGCGTCCCCGGCCCCAGAAGATGAAAAAAAGTGTCGCTCATCGTACGGACTCCGGCGGCATGTGTGGTTCAACTAACGGGCGCATCAGGTTAAGCAGATCGGCCCACGGGTGGATACCGCTGAGAATGTCGCGCAATTCGCCGTGGATAAACACCAGTGTGGCTGGAAAGCGGAATACGCCAAAACGATCGCCAATCGCCTCACTGTGCTCAAGATCCGTCATGGCGATATGCCAGTCAAACTGGGGAAACTCGCGGAGCAACTCAGCAATCATCACCGGGTTATCGCTGACTTCGGGGGTCCGGCGGGGATCGCTACTGAGCAGCACCACACCGTCGCGAACGTGGGTTACCCAGTCATCCAGTTCGGAGGCGTTTAGCGGCTGCCAGCCTCGCGCTATCATACGTTGCCATAGAGTAGAAAACGGGTTGTCATTCAACATCTTGCTTATCTCTCCAGCGTTACGCGATACTGGCGAATACGCACGCCTTCATAGTTTTCCATCGACAGACATTCATAGTTCAGGCAACGCGTGTCATCGTTGGTCTGTGGCACAATCCCCCACGCAGCCAGTTGCGTAAGTGCGGCCTGCTCCGCCGCCGGAAGCTGAGCGCGGGCGATGTCGGTCAGGCTGCCGCCATAGTCGTCCAGCTGTACCGGTTGAAGTCCTACAAGGGCGATGTGCGGGGGCAAATGACCGCGAATGTCCGCCAGCGCCAGCACTTCGGAGAAACTGTTCTGGTGCAGACTCATTTTTTTGGCGCTGAGGTAACTGGGGACTTTTTCACCGGCGTAGGTTTGCAGGGTACCCGGCATGAGTCCGTAGTCGATGGCGTCCAACAGTAGCAAATGACTGGCCTGCTCAACGTAGCCCAGCAGATTCAGTCCCTGCGTGCCGCCGTCGACGATTTCAACGTATTCCGGCCAGTGATAATGGGCGTACAGGCGCTCGGCGACGCGAATGCCAAATCCTTCGTCTGCCCACAGCAGGTTGCCTAGACCCATCACGATGACGTGTGGTTCACTCATAACGCCTCCTTGTCGTGCTGACGACGGTTAAATTTGTGGCTACGGTAGCCGTTGACCATGGTGGAGATGACGGTATCGTCAGACATGATGTCCTCGCGAATCGCCATGTAGACATGACCAACAATGAAGGCCGCAATGAACCACATTCCCAGCCGATGCCAGCTGTGGATGTCGAGAGAGTTCCCGCCGGTCCAGTAGAAAAACTCCGTCACATAGCGAAAAGGGGTAAAAATGGCGTACTGGCTGTGCTCGCTGTATAAGGCGAAGCCGGTGAGGATCATAAAAACGGAGAGCAGGAAATAGCCGAACATTGCCGCCTGTGCGACGGGGTTATGGCCGATATCATTTCCCGGTTTTTTCTCCAGAAACAGATACCAACGCACCACCGAATACGCGCCCTGCCACCAGCTACGACGCCAGACCGGCACGATAAACAGCTCGCGCGAATAGCGGTTCCCGACGAAGGCCCAGTAAATGCGACCCAGCAGGATCACCGTGAACACCATGGCGGCGGCGAAATGCACCAACCGGATGTCGCCCATATAGAACAGATATGTGGCCTCGCCGCTGACCGACGGCAGTGGTCGGCCAATGAAGTAGCCGGTCACCATCAACACCAACATGCAGCCGACCGTCAGCCAATGCCACAGGCGCACAGGTGCTTCAAACACATAGTGGCTGATAGCGGTATCACGCGCCTCCCCGGCGCGGGGGGATGTCTTTCCAGTCATCGTTCCTTTCCTCAGCGATTAGCGAACCTGGACGGCGATGAGTTCGCTGCCGTCGTCGCCGAGCACGTGTGTTGAACATGCCAGGCAGGGGTCGAAGCTGTGCAAAGTGCGCAGGATCTCCAATGGCTGATCGGGAATCGCCATTTGAGTACCCATCAATGCCGCCTCGTAAGCGCCAATTTGTCCTTTTGGATCGCGTGGGCTGGCATTCCAGGTGGTCGGCACCACGCACTGATAGAGATCGATTTTCCCGTCGCGAATCGATGCCCAGTGACCTAACGCGCCGCGCGGTGCTTCGGTAAAACCGATCCCGCGGCACTGCTGCGGCCAGCTCTCTGGCTCCCATTTTTCGGTGTTTGCGGTTGCCAGATTGCCGTTTTTCAGGTTAGTCATCAGCTTGTCGAAGAAATATTGCAGTTTGCTCACGGCCCACTGGGCTTCGTGTGCGCGACACAGAATACGCCCCAGCGTTGACTGCATACCTGACAGCGGCAGCTTGAGGGCAGACATCATGCGATCGACGGATTCAATCGTGGCGGCATCCCCTTTGTGATAGGCAATCAGCGTGCGCGCCAGTGGGCCAACTTCCATGGCATGTCCGCGCCAGCGCGGAGCTTTAATCCACGAATAGCGTTCCTGTTCGTTGAGCTGCTGAATATCAATATCGCTGCCTTTGACATCACCCGGGTTATACCAGGGTTCAGTGATCCCTTCGAACGGGTGACGGCCTAATTGATCGTCCGGATAACGGTACCAGGCATGATCGACAAACTCCTGAATTTGCTGTTGATCGGCCAGATCCACTGGCAGCACGTTTTTAAAATCACCGTTAATCACCGCACCGCCCGGCATTAGCAGACTCTTTTGGCTGAAGTCGTTAGCGATATCCGGGAACGCGCCATAGCTCAAAACGCACTTATCAGAAAGCCCGGTGCCAATCTGGCTCCAGGACTTATTGAACTGGCCAATAGCCAGTGCGTCCGGAACCATGACGTTGTTGATGAAGTCGGCGGTGCGGGTGATTATCGACTGCACCAGGTTCAGGCGTTCCATATCAACCGCACCTACCGCGCCGCGCTGATCGATATTAATCGCGCACGGCATACCGCCGACAATCCAGTTAGGATGCGGGTTCTTACCGCCGAACACCGTATGGATTTTTATGATCTCGCGCTGAAAATCGAGTGCCTCCAGATAATGGGCAAAACCCATCAGGTTAGCCTCAGGCGACAGTTTGTACTGCGGGTGACCCCAATAACCGTTGCGGAAAATCCCCAACTGACCGCCGTCGACAAATTTCTTCAGGCGATTTTGGACGTCAAAGAAGTAGCCTGGGGAGGACTTTGGCCAGGCGGAAAGGCTTTGGGCAAGTTGTGATGTGGCGCGCGGGTCTGCTTTTAGGGCATTCAGAACGTCAATCCAGTCCATTCCGGCTAACTGGTAAAAGTGTACCAGGTGATCGTGGCACCAGAGTGTGGCCAGCATAATATTGCGAATGATGTTGGCGTTGTCGGGTACCTTGATGCCAATAGCATCTTCAATGGCATACACCGATGCCAGGGCATGTACGCCGGTGCATACTCCGCAAATACGTTCGACAAACGCCCAGGCGTCACGTGGGTCGCGCCCCTGCAGAATGATTTCCAGTCCGCGGAACATGGTGCCGCAGGAAACCGCGTTGGTGATGATGTTCTGCTCATCAATGTTCACTTCACAACGCATGTGTCCTTCAATGCGGGTTATTGGGTCCACAACCAGACGGCGACCCGCATTGTTTAACGTGTATCCCTGGGTTTGATACGAATTGCTCATGCCTGGTTATCCTCTTTGTCCGGCTGCGGTTGTTCGGCTTCAGTTAATTGCTGTTTGTGGCGGTTATGTTGATTGACGGCGCTGGCAACCGCATGGACGCCGACGCTGGCCGCCACCACGCCGAGCGCGGTGAGGCCCACTGTGTCGGCGGTTGAATGGGTGCCCATCTGTGGAATATCGACCACGCGGCTGTAGAACGAACCGCGATCCCAGAAGCCGTTCTCCGAACACCCCAGACAACCGTGACCGGACTGGATGGGGAAAGAAACACCGCCATTCCAGCGGGTAGTGGAGCAGGCGTTATAGGTGGTTGGCCCTTTGCAGCCCATTTTGTACAGGCAATAGCCTTTGCGGGCAGCGTCATCGTCCCAACTTTCAACGAACTCTCCAGCGTCAAAGTGGGCGCGGCGATAACATTTGTCGTGAATACGCTGACCGTAGAACATCAGCGGACGCCCCAGACGGTCGAGTTCAGGCAGTCTGTCAAACGTCACCATGTAGGTGATTATGGCGCTCATGACGTCCGGAATCGGCGGGCAGCCGGGCACTTTCACGATCGGCTTATCGGTAATCACTTTATCGATCGGAGTGGCCTGGGTTGGGTTAGGCCTCGCAGCCTGCACGCAGCCCCAGGAGGCGCAGGTGCCCCAGGCGATGATCGCGCTGGCTCCGGCGGCGGCTCTTTTCAGTTTTTCAATAAACGGTCGCCCGCCGCTAATGCAGAACATCCCTTGTTCTCCCAGAGGAGGATTACCTTCGACTGCCAGAATGTATCGGCCGTGGTAGCGGCTTAGAATGTCTTCAAAAACCTCTTCGGCCTGTGTTCCGGCGGCTGCCATCAGGGTGTCGTCGTAATCAAGGGAAATCAGAGAGAGGATGACGTCTTTGGCGAGTGGGTGAGAGGAGCGGATAAATGATTCGGTACAGCAGGTGCATTCCAGACCGTGGATCCAGACGACCGGGATCCGGGGTTTGTTTTCCAGCGCCCAGGCGATTCTGGGCGTCATTCCGGCTCCCAACCCTAGCGATGTTGCCGCGAGACTACAATATTTAAGAAAACTGCGTCTGCTCACGCCCTTGCGGCGCATCGCCTGATAAAAGGTCTCCTCGTTATTCGTATTCATAACACGCGTTTCTTCCCCCGTTGAGTTCTGGCGTACGCCGCCAGCGATAATCTAAAAAAGCCTATCCGATTAGCGGGGAGAAACAATGCAAAACATGTGGTTATGTCCTATTGCGATATTTTCGTGCCTGTTATCTGTTTTTCGCTTTTTGGCAATAAAAAAACGCACAGGGGGGACCACCCTGTGCGTCGGGTTTATCGCGGAAGAACTTAAACCCCAAGGCGATCGCGTAAGCTGTAATATGCCGCTCCCATGGCGGTAAACGGAATGCGCAGGCTGCGGCCTCCCGGGAACGGGTAGTGCGGCAGTTTGGCGAACGCGTCAAAACGCTCGGCATCCCCGCGCAGTAGTTCGGAAATCAGGCGTCCGGCCAGGTGAGTACAGGTCACGCCGTGGCCGCTGTAGCCCTGCATATAGTAAATGTTGCTATCAAGACGACCGAACTGCGGCATGCGCGACAGGGTTAACAGAAAATTACCGGTCCAGCGGTAATCAATCTTTACCCCCTGCAATTGCGGGAAGGTCTTCAGCAGTTTCGGCATCACCAGACGCTCAATATCGTCCGGATCGCGGGCGCCGTAGACTACGCCACCGCCGTACAGCAGGCGGTTATCGCCGGTCAGACGGTAGTAATCCAGCAGGTAGTTACAATCTTCCACACAGTAGTTTTTTGGGATCAGCGAGCGCGCCATCTCCGCCGACAGCGGTTCGGTGGTTAACACCTGCGTGCCGCATGGCATGCTGCTTTTTGCCAGCGCAGGTTCCAGTTTGTCGCCGAGGTAGGCGTTGCCCGCGACAATCACAAAACGTGCCGTAACCTGACCTTTTTCGGTGCTAACTACCGCCGGGGTGGTGTGCTGAATACGCGTCACAGGCGATTGTTCGAAGACGCGCCCACCGTTCAGACGAATGGCGTTAGCCTCGCCAATCGCCAGGTTGAGCGGATGAATATGACCACCGCTGTGGTCGAGCAGTGCCCCGACATAACGATCGCTGCTGACTTCGCGGCGAATTTCGCTGCTGTCTAACAGTTCAAGCTGCGTATTGCCGTAGCGTTCCCAGTTCGATTTCTGCTCCTCCAGCGTTTCCATCTGCTTGTGGTTCAGAGCCACAAACAGCCCGCCAGGACGATAGTCGCAGTCGATCTGATAACGTTTGATACGTTCGCGAATGATATTGCCGCCTTCAAACATCATACTGCCAAGCATTTTAGCGGCGTCCGGGCCGTAGGTGCGTTCAATGACGTCGATATCGCGACTGTAGGAGTTTACCAACTGGCCGCCGTTGCGCCCGCTGGCCCCGAAGCCAATTCGTGCGGATTCCAGTAGCACTACGTCGTAACCCATCTCTGATAAATGTAGGGCAGAGGAGAGTCCGGTATAACCGCCGCCGACAACGCAAACATCACAGCTCACCGATTCGCTAAGGGTAGGAAACGGTTCGTACTGATTGGCGCTTGCGGCGTAATAACTGCTGGTATGTTCAGTCATGATTAAGACTCCAGGGAGATCCAGATGGTTTTTAATTCGCTAAATTTTTCCAGCGCATGCAGGGATTTATCGCGTCCGTTACCGCTTTGTTTATAGCCGCCGAATGGCACGGTCATATCACCGTCGTTATAGTTGTTCACGAAGACGGAACCGGCCTTCAGGCGGCGACTCATGCGGTGCGCGCGCGACAAATCACGGGTCCAGACTGCGGCGCCCAGACCGTAGTCGCTGTCGTTGGCCAGCGCCAGAGCTTCGGCTTCACTGCTAAAACGGGTGATGACCAGTACCGGCCCGAAGATCTCATCGCGACTGACGTGGGCTTGCGGCGCGGTGTCGACAAAAATAGTCGGGCCGATGGCCGCCGGGTGTACGTGGCTGCGGCCATCCAGCGCCAGCGTGCCTTGCGCTTCACCGTCGCGAATAAAACTGTGTACGGTGTCGGCATGCGTGTTGTCGATAAGCGTGCCCATCGTGGTTTCCGGATCCAGCGGGTTGCCCGGCTGCCAGTTTTTCGCCTGTTCTTTTAAAAGCGCGATGAACTCGTCGGCAATACTCTCTTCCAGCAGCAGACGCGTACCGGCAATACAAACCTGGCCCTGGTTATAGAAAATACCTGCCGCGGCATTGGCGGCGGCTTTCGGCAGATCCGGGCAGTCAGCGAACACGATGTTGGCGCTTTTACCGCCGGCTTCCAGCCAGACGCGTTTCATATTGCTGTCGCCAGCGTCCTTGAGCAGTTGTTTGCCGGTGCGAGTCGATCCGGTAAAAGTGATCACATCGACATCCGGGTGCTGAGACAGCGCCTGGCCTGCTTCATGACCGTATCCGCTCACAACGCTGAGCACGCCATCGGGCAAACCTGCTTTTTTAGCCAGTGCGGCCAGGCGAATCGCGGTCAGCGGTGATTTCTCCGAAGGCTTGAGGATCACGCTGTTGCCCGCAGCCAATGCCGGACCTAGCTTCCAGCAGGCCAGCAGCAGGGGAAAATTCCACGGCACGATAGCCGCAATTACACCCACCGGCTCGCGCACAATCAGCGCCAGATCGTTTACCGAGGTGGTGGCTACTTCGCCATAGACTTTATCTATCGCTTCGGCGTACCAACGGATGGCGCGCGCTGCGCCTGGAATATCATCACGCAGGCTATGGCGGATAGGTTTACCGGTGTCGAGTGTTTCCAGTAGCGCCAGCTCCTCGTGATGCTGCTCCATTAAATCCGCGAGCGTGTGCAGTACTGCTTTGCGCTCTGCGGGTGATGCTTGCGACCAGTCCCCACGTTCAAAGACGCTGCGGGCTGCGGTGACCGCGCGGTCTACATCCGCTTTTTTGCCGCGGGCGACTTTCGCCAGTGGGCGCTGTCCTGCTGGATCCAGCGTAATAAAGGTTTCGTTATCGGCGGCCGCGCAATATTCGCCGTTAATAAATAAACGGGTTTCTGGCGAATAATGGCTGGCTTTCTCACGCCAATATTTAAGATTCTGAAAGTTCATAGCTACCCCTTTTATATCAATAAGATAAAGTTCGTTGCTGATCTATTCAGGCAAAATCAGGCTGCACGATGCCCCAGGGATGTACCCTGTTAATGCGCGTTATTTAAGAAGGCCTGAGAAACTCAGGCCGGTACTAATTAGAATGTGGTGGGAGTGTGGGCACTGATGATGCGGCAGATCCCTGCCGAGGTGTTGCTGAAGCTATGGGGTATGCCGGTGTTAATGGCATAACTTTGTCCTGCAACAAGATGATACGTTTGACCGTTGATGGTCAGTATCACTTCACCTTCCAGTATTGTGCCAATCTCTTCACCCTGATGTTTAATTCTCTCCCCGGTTGTCGTGCCTGGCTGATAGGTCTCAAACATCATTGCCAGCGTACGATTCGGATTGCCGTTGTGTACCAGCTTCATGGATACTCCCTGACTTCCGATCTCAATCAAATCCTCCTGATTGATAACCACCTGCGGTTCGTCAGGCTTTTCCGGTTCCGCGAAGAACTCGGAGAGCGACAGCCCATAGACTTTCAATAGCTTTTGCAGCGTACTGATGGCAGGACTAACTTTATCCTGCTCTATGGTGCTGATGGCGCTATGCGTTAACCCAGACAGTTCGGCGGCACGACGCTGCGAAAGACCCAATTGCTGGCGGATCTCTGACAAACGTTTACCCGGCGCCAGGCCGTCATCGCTCATAATTGCATTTCCTTAACTGTAGTAGTCAGAGTCGCTGTTTTTCAGCGAGGTGGTTCTGACAAGCGGTGATAAAACCTTCAAGTAACATACGCGACAGGGCGTATTCGCTACTGTTCCATTCCGGGTGCCACTGCACGCCGAGCGCGAAAGGATGGTCTTGAACGCTGGCTGCTTCCACTAATCCGTCCTGCGAGCGTGCTTCCACGCGCAACTGCGGGCCAAGGGTTTTTGCACCCTGACCATGCAAGGAGTTAACCCAAAACGTGCTGCAACCTGGTATTAGCTGAGATAGCAATCCTCCCTGTTGAACCTGAACTTCATGAGATGGCGCATATTGCTGCTCCACCGGGAGTTCCGCATCTTCACGATGTTCCAGAAACTGTGAGTGATCGCACAGGCGACGATACAGAGTCCCGCCAGTGGCGACAACTAATTCCTGTAAGCCCCGGCAGATGGCGAAAATGGGAATGCGCCTTTCGAGCCCGGCGGTAATTAGCGCCATGCTCAGAAGATCACGCCCGGGATCGGCGTCAGACTCATCGCCATTTTCACCATAGAGGTGCGGCTGCACGTTGCTTGGGCTTCCAGGCAGGAAGATACCATCTAGTTTTGGTAACAGTGCGTTCAGTAATTCGGGTTCCGCGAGTGCATGAGGCAGCGCTATCGGTAATCCACCGGCATGTAATACCGCATTCAGGTACTTTTCTTGCAGAGTCTGGGTCTCATGACCCTTAAGCCTGTTTCTACACATCACTACACCAATAACTGGCTTGTCAAATATATTGCCCATGATCGACCTCACGTTTTGGAATAAATTATTGCCAAACGGTTCCATGTTGTGCCATTCCGTTCATTATTTTCTCAATCTAGCAGTGGAATAACCTTCTAGCAAACTTAATTTAACATTTGACAAACAATTTATTTGCATCCAGAGTCGAAGGGTGGACATTATATTTAACAGTCAAATCACAGAACAGCTTACAGGCCAACGGCGGTGAATCATGGAAACCAATATCGTAGAAGTTGAGAATTTTGTGCAGCATTCTGAAGAGAGACGAAGTAGCGCGTTTGCGCGTGAGGTTAAGCAGTATCTGGAACGCTATCCCAATACGCAGTATGTGGATGTGCTGTTAACCGATCTTAATGGGTGTTTTCGCGGTAAGCGCCTTCCGGTTGCGGGATTACATAAGTTAGAGAAAGGCTGCTATTTTCCGGCATCCGTTTTCGCGATGGATATTCTCGGCAATGTGGTCGAAGAGGCGGGATTAGGTCAGGAGCTTGGCGAGCCGGATCGGACCTGTGTACCGGTACCAGGCACATTAACCCCTTCGGCTGCCGATCCGGAATTTATTGCGCAGATGATGCTGACGATGCTGGATGAAGATGGCGCTCCCTTTGACGTTGAGCCGCGGAACGTTCTGAACCGACTCTGGCAGAAACTTCGCCAGCGCGGTCTGTTCCCCGTCGTAGCGGTAGAGCTGGAGTTCTATTTACTCGATCGTAAGCGCGATCCTGAAGGTTATCTGCAGCCGCCGTGCGCGCCGGGTACGGACGATCGTAATACTCAAAGCCAGGTTTACTCCGTTGATAACCTGAACCACTTTGCAGATGTCCTGAACGATATTGATGAACTGGCCCGTTTACAATTGATCCCGGCTGACGGTGCAGTGGCTGAAGCCTCTCCCGGGCAGTTTGAAATCAACCTCTACCATACCGATAACGTGCTCGACGCCTGCGACGATGCGCTGGCACTGAAACGCCTGGTACGGCTGGTGGCGGAGAAACACAAGATGCATGCCACGTTTATGGCAAAACCTTATGAGGAGCATGCAGGGAGCGGGATGCATATCCACATCAGCATTATGAATAATAAAGGCGAGAACGTACTGGCCGATGCGAATGGCGATGATTCTGCGTTACTTAAGCGTGCGCTTGCCGGGATGATTGATCTGATGCCCGCGTCAATGGCGCTGTTGGCGCCGAATGTGAACTCTTATCGCCGCTTCCAGCCGGGGATGTATGTTCCAACCCAGGCTTCCTGGGGGCATAACAATCGTACGGTGGCGCTGCGCATTCCTTGCGGCGATCGTGATAACCATCGGGTTGAATATCGCGTGGCGGGGGCGGATGCCAATCCGTATCTGGTAATGTCGACCATTCTGGCCGGGATCCTTCACGGTCTGGATAACGATCTGCCGTTGCAGGAAGAGGTGGAAGGTAACGGCCTGGAACAGGAAGGGTTACCGTTTCCTATCCGTCAGAGCGATGCGCTGTGGGAGTTTATGCAAAACGATCGCTTGCGCGAATTACTTGGTGAACGTTTTAGCCACGTATACCACGCCTGTAAAAACGATGAGCTGATCCAGTTTGAACGCCTGATTACCGACACGGAAATTGAGTGGATGTTGAAAAACGCCTGACTACCCTGCAGGCCATTTAAAAAGAAGTCGCATCATGCGGGCTGAGCGGAGCCAGCCCGTCAAAATTGCAGGACTACCTGCCATTTCCCGGATGTCGCGTAATGGAGCGCGGGCGACAACGGGTCTTCAGATAACCGACAGAGTTTGTGACGAGGAAATGTGATGATGCCAATGTTTAAAAACCCGCCCCGCGTGAGCATCCATGGCTCCCGCAGTAATTACGGACCACTTTTGTACCGTATGACATTAACATCTTATTTTTGGCGGTTCGCCCCGACACGACCCCGATCTGCTGTACCCACGTTTCGAACGCAGATCTGGGCGCGTAGCGGGGAGGAAAGCTATGTCGACTAATTCTTCTGCGGATCTCGCAGCCCAGCCAGGCAAAGCACAGCTGCGCAAATCTCTCAAGCTGTGGCAGGTGGTGGTGATGGGGCTGGCTTACCTCACGCCGATGACGGTGTTTGATACCTTTGGCATTGTTTCAGGTATCAGTAATGGTCATGTTCCGGCGTCCTACCTGCTGGCTCTGGCGGGTGTACTGTTTACCGCCATCAGTTACGGCAAGCTGGTACGCCAGTTTCCACAAGCCGGTTCGGCTTACACCTATGCGCAAAAAGCGATCAACCCGCATGTGGGGTTTATGGTTGGCTGGTCGTCACTGCTTGATTATCTTTTCCTGCCGATGATTAACGTTCTGCTGGCGAAAATTTACCTTTCCGCGCTGTTCCCGGGGGTTGCGCCATGGATTTGGGTGGTGGTGTTCGTGGCGATCCTCACCGCGGCAAATTTGAAAAGCGTTAATTTGGTGGCGAACTTTAATGCACTGTTTGTACTGGTGCAGGTCGCGATAATAGTGGTATTCATTTTCCTTGTGGTGCAGGGGCTGCATAAAGGCGAAGGGGTCGGCACCGTCTGGTCGCTGCAACCGTTTGTCAGTCAGAATGCGCATCTGATCCCGATTATTACCGGGGCGACCATCGTCTGCTTTTCGTTTCTCGGTTTTGATGCGGTGACGACGCTTTCAGAAGAGACGCCAGATGCCGCACGTACTATCCCGAAAGCCATTTTTCTCACCGCGCTGTACGGCGGACTGATCTTCATTGCCGCCTCGTTCTTTATGCAGTTGTTCTTCCCGGACATTAGTCGATTTAAAGATCCGGATGCAGCGCTGCCGGAGATTGCGTTGTACGTCGGCGGCAAACTGTTCCAGTCTATTTTTCTGTGTACCACCTTTGTGAATACGCTGGCATCCGGTCTGGCGTCGCATGCCAGCGTTTCGCGTCTGCTGTACGTGATGGGCCGCGATAATGTCTTTCCGGAGAAGTACTTCGGTTATGTCCATCCGAAATGGCGCACGCCTGCGCTGAACGTCATTATGGTCGGGATTGTGGCACTCTCGGCGCTGTTTTTTGACCTGGTGACCGCCACGGCGTTGATTAACTTTGGCGCGCTGGTGGCCTTTACGTTCGTTAATCTTTCCGTGTTTAACCACTTCTGGCGTCGTGAAGGACGTAAGCATACCTGGCAGGAAAAGTTGCACTATCTGGTACTGCCGATGGTCGGCGCTGCTACCGTTGCCGTACTGTGGGTGAACCTGGAGGTGACATCGCTGACGCTTGGGCTGGTGTGGGCCGGGCTAGGGCTGATTTATCTCGCGTACCTGACCGGACGCTTTCGCAAACCGCCGCCGCAGTTTGACGCTGCGAAATCTGAGCGCGCCTGGGAGTGATAGAAATAACATTCAGCTAAATGTCCCTTCGGGCGTAAACCACAGGGCGTGCCGTCAGGGACGCCCTCAGCTGTAAAAAGAGTTCGGGCCTCGTAAATTCTTCGTAGAGAGATATGGCACCAGGTTGGATAAGCTTTTAATGCCACCCTTTTTCTCTTCGAGGTTCATATGCCAAAGCATATTGATTTAGCACAAGTCAAAGCGATGAAAGTGGTTAATTATGCCACGTTGCGTGAAACGCTAAAATCAGGTGACCTTTTTTTCGCCTCCGGAGACTACCTGGTATCAAAAGCAATTGAAAAGGTGACGGATTCGCCATGGAGCCATGTGGGGATTGTTTTTGTTTTACCGCAAATAGATCGCGTGTTGCTCCTGGAAAGCGTGGAAGATATGGGGGTACGACTCGCTCCATTATCAAAATATCTATCTGATTATGATGATATTGGAAAACCTTATAAAGGCCGGGTTGTTCTTGCTCGATATGATACGTTGGCTAAATCTGCCGTTGAGCAAATAGCCGCTTTTGGTCTTAATGAGCTAACCCGCCCATATGATAAAGAAGAAATAGCACGCATCCTTGCGAGGATCGCACTTGGGAAAGGAAAAGCGAAAAAGGACAGGGAGTACATTTGCTCTGAACTCGTCTACGCTTGCTTCAACAATGCCGGAGTTAACATTGCATATAATCCGAAAGGATTTATTAGCCCTGAGGATGTATGGCAGGATTCTCATATTTCTTTGATAAATAGAATATTGTAAAGGCCGCCATTATTCAGAATAGTATCTAATAGTGGTGCAATCACGGCATCATTACAGAGATTAAAATGGGTTCAGCCGGCGGTGAATCATCACATGCCTATATCGGAGGGACAAGGATAACTACTTTCAGACGTCGGGTGACGGTGTTTTCTGCTGTATTTATTAATGCCGTGAGACGTGTGGGCTATAGTAAAGGAGGCCGTTATTTCTCATCATTAATAACCGGGAGTAGGGGATACGAATGAAGAAGATACTGATGCTGGTCGGGGATTATGTCGAAGATTATGAAACGATGGTGCCTTTTCAGGCGTTGCAAATGCTGGGCCATCGTGTTGATGCCGTCTGTCCGGATAAAAGTCAGGGTGATTACGTTCAAACTGCTATTCATGATTTTGATGGGGCGCAGACCTACAGTGAAAAGCCCGGGCATCGTTTCACGTTGAACGCGAATTTCTCTGACGCGCGGGCGGTAGATTACGACGCGCTGCTAATCCCCGGTGGGCGAGCACCAGAATATCTCCGACTCAATCCGGATGTCATTAAACTGGTGCAAGATTTCAATGCTGCTGATAAACCCATCGCTGCAGTTTGTCATGGACCTCAGCTGTTAGCTGCTGCGGGGGTGTTAGAAAATCGGACCTGTAGCGCCTATCCGGCTTGTGCGCCAGAAGTTCGTTTGAGCGGCGGACATTACGCAGATATTGGCATTGATCAGGCCCACGTTGATGGCAATCTGATTACCGCGCCTGCATGGCCAGCGCATCCGCAATGGCTGGCTAAATTTGTGGAAGTATTAATGAAGTAAGCGATGAGAAAGTCGGTATAACCCGTCCGGCTATACCGACTGCGCATATTACCTCTGCATGAGGGCGAACACGCCCCAACCAATGTATTCCCGGGTGAAGGCAACGTGGCGTTCTGGTGAACTTCTCAGTTGCTCTGTAACTTCTGGGGCAAATTCATCGTCCGGGTTTGCCTCCAGCCACCGGCGCATCGTCAGCCACTTTGCCGCCTCGTATCTGTCCCAACCTTCCTGGTCAGCCAGTACCATTTCAACCATGTCGTAACCGAGCAGGCCGAAAGACGAAACGAGTTCAGGCAGAGAAAGAAAATCAGTCATCGCAGTAGCGCCGCAGGCCTGGGCAATCTTCTCCGTTGCGGGGATCTGACGCCAGTACGGTTCGCCGATGAGCATGATCCCGCCTGGTTTGAGGCTCTGCTTCAATTGTTGGACCGTTCCGGCGACGCCACCGCCAATCCAGGTCGCGCCAATGCAGGCGGCGATATCAAATTTTTCTTCGGCAATATACCCCGTTGCATCGGCATGAATAAAACGCACGTGCTCAGTGACGCCCAACTCCCTGGAGCGCAGGGTAGCTTGCTCACTGAACAGCAGACTCATGTCGATACCCAAGCCGGAAATACCGTGATCGCGTGCCCAGGTGCACAACATCTCACCCGAACCGCTACCGAGATCCAGAATGCGGGTGCCCGGGGGCATCCGTAAAACCCGACCTAACGTAGCGTATTTCTGCGCGGTAAACGGGTTATGGATGCGATGTGCGCTTTCGCTGATAGTAAAAATCTTCGGGATATCCATTTCTCTCTCCTTAGCGATTATCCAGTTGGGCGCGAACGTTGTTCAGCCCGGTAGTATTGATACGGTAGGGCTGACCATTGACGGATTTGATCAGTTTTTTGGTTCTGAGCTTTTTGAATACGTCAAGGGTACAGTCGCAGAGCAGCAGCCCTTCGCGGCTATAGCATTCGACAGAAGTTACGCGGCCTGAGGCATCACGGACGTGAGCAATACGGCCACCTTTGGCGAGAACGTGTAAAGTACGTTGTTCCTGACGGGATAAATTCATACTGGAAAACCTGTTTAATCATCATGTGCAAAACGTGCAAACACACAACGGTGTCCGCATTCGAATTCGGCGCATTGATAACCAGTCCGGCCTGAAAAGGTCGGGAAGCTGATTATCAGATGATTACATTCTCCAGCATCAAAGCCTCGGGTTGAGTTGAAAGGTATTTACCTGCTGAATCATACCAGCAAGGAACTTCAGGGGAAAACCCCTTTTGGAGTAAGTGCGATCTGTAACGAGAAATTGTATTTCTTTTATTTACTAACTTTTTAATTTTCGTTAAGTGAAAATGCATTGATTCATTAAAGTAATTTAATGTTCCATTATCACCAGTAACGTTATCGGTAGCCATGCAGCATTGTTGCTTTTATCCGTATTACATCATTGATTAGTTTGATTTAATCTTCTTGTTGGTTGTTTAAACACTTTGATAAATACTCCTGTATTATAATTGTAGCTTTAAATCAAATTTTCAATTTGATGGTTTTGGGAATTTTCTTAACGTGGCTAAGTGTGTATACTCGATCCTGCAAGAAGCTCTTCTGTTATCATTAAAACTATAAGTATGTCCTTGACACCCGTATTGCCTCTGCCCTGAATCTCTTCTCGGGGGAGAGGTTTTTTTTGCCTGGATGTTATTTGGTTAATTACCATAAATAGAAACCTAAATATTAATGTTATTAATATTTAAGTTTTGTTTTCTTAATTATGACGATGCTGTTTTGTCGAAGTCTACGGCTGTATTGTAATCGTATTACTCTGAAGCTATTTCGTACTGAAATAGTATAAATGTAACTATGTTTGTATGGGTATTATATAGTTTTTCTTATAACTGCCTTTTTTTCAGTGCGATAGAAGTTTTTTGCTTTTGAGGTAATTGTGATTTTGTTCACGGATTTTAGTGTGCTAAGTGGCTATTTGTAGAGAGGTGCAAACGGTTGCATGTAGCTGATACAGTATTTGTTCATTAAAAAAATATAGCGATAGTATGTCTTGTGCCAATACAGAACACAGGAATCTAAATGATTTCTATTATCTCTTAGGTTAGGCATACTGTTTATGACTTCTGTTAGCTTAACGCCATGGGAAATAGCAGTAAAAACAGACAGGGAATATGATTTTATCAATCAGAAAGGAGTTTTATAATCACAGGTATAATTACTGGCCTTTTTTATCTTCCTTTACATAAATCGTTGTCGTAATGCCCATAAAATCAGCGTTCCAGGATGAACGCTGATTTTATTTGGTTTCAGATAATTCAACCCGCGCTGCATGCCGAACACCTCTCGCAGTACCTCGTAAATGACAAATTAAAGGATCTCCAGGAATGGATATTGTTGAACGTTTTATTAACTACACGAAAATCAATACCACGACGTCACGGGAAAACGGCGCTAATGGGATAATGCCTTCTTCTCCCGGTCAAATGGAACTGGCAAAACTGCTTGCAGCAGAACTTGAAGCATTAGGAATGGAAAACATTAAGGTCAGGGATACCGCTATTGTGACGGCAACCCTACCAGCAAATACCGACGACACAATTCCGGTCGTCTCCTTTTTTGGTCATCTGGATACCAGTGCGGAACAAACCGCAGACACCAAAGCACAGCGCCTGCATTATCTCGGTGGGGATTTATGCCTGAACAAAGCGCTGAATATTTACCTGCGCGAAAGTGAATTCCCGGAACTGAAAAATTATATCGGTGATGACCTGCTGGTGACCGACGGGACCAGTCTGTTAGGTGCTGATGATAAAGCCGCCATCGCTGCGATCATGAATGCTCTTGCGTATCTGGTCGCTCACCCGGAGATTAAACATGGGCCGGTAAAAGTGGGGTTTGTCCCGGATGAGGAGCAGGGCTTGCGTGGCGCAAAAGCGTTTGATGTTGCTGCGTTTGGCGCTGATTTTGGCTATACCCTGGACTGCTGCGGTATCGGTGAGTTTGTTTACGAGAACTGGAATGCGGGTGATGCGGAAATCATCTTTACCGGCCAGTCCGCACACCCAATGTCGGCCAAAGGTAAGCTGAAGAACTCGCTGCTGATGGCGCATAAGTTTATTTCCATGCTACCCGGGGGAGAAGCGCCTGAGTATACGGAAGGGCGCGAAGGTTATTACTGGGTAAAACAGCTGCAGGGGAACAGTGCCCGCACGGTACTTAAGCTGGATATCCGCGATTTCAGTGAAGAAGGTTATAAGGCACGGATGGCGTTTATCCGCCAGCTTGCCGTCAGCACCTGTGCGCTGTGGGGAGAAAACAGCGTGGTCTGTCATTTAGCCGATCGCTATCAGAATGTGTTTAATAGCCTACAAGGTGATGCGCGTTATCCGATTGATATTGCATTACGCGCTTATCAGAAATGCGGCATAACGCCAACCCCTGTCGCCATGCGTGGCGGATATGATGGTGCCGTGTTGTCGCAGAAAGGGTTGCCATGCCCAAATATTTTCACCGGTGCTCATAACTTCCATTCAATTTATGAGTATTTGCCGGTGCGTTCCCTTCGGGCTGCCAGTGATGTTGTGGTGGCTGTCATTGAGGAAACTTATGCTGAGTTCGCGCAGCGGGGAACCCAGCCATGATTCAGGTGTTAATAGCGCTACTGGTTATCGTGGTGGTCGCGCGTCTGATTCTGAAAGGTTATCGCGCTGAGCCCGTACTATTCATTGCAGGCTTAGTCCTGATGATTTGCACCGCGTTAACCGGATGGGGTTCCGTATTACCGAAGGGCGTTGCCAGTACGGGAATTTCATTTCTCGATCCTTTTGAGGTGATGCGCGATCTCTTCAGCACGCGCGCCGCCGATCTCGGTCTGATGATCATGGCGTTAATGGGATTTGCGCATTACATGGATCATATCGGCGCAAATGAAGCGGTCGTGCGTGTCGTCACGAAACCCTTACGGGCGCTGCGTTCACCCTATGTGCTGCTCTTTTTCTCCTACCTGCTCGCCAGCCTTCTGCAACTGGCCATTCCTTCAGCAACCGGGCTTGCCGTATTGCTGATGGGGACGATGTTCCCCATTATGCTGGGATTAGGCCTCTCAGCAGCCTCAGCTGCCGGGGTCATTGCGACTTCGCTTGGCGTGGCATACACCCCGACGGCAATCGATGCTATCAGGGGGTCTAAAGCGGTGAACATGGATGTGGTGGAATATGTTGTCTACCACCAGGGACCCGCCGCGCTGGCTACGGTTCTGGTCGTCGGGGTATGTCATTTTTTCTGGCAGCGGCATTGCGACCGTAAAGCAGGGACGTTACCGCGGGAAATAGGGAGCGCTGAGGTGACTGACTCAGGAAAAGCCCCTGCTTTTTACGCACTGCTCCCCATGCTTCCGATACTGATGGCTGTGGGATCATCCGAAATGTTCGTCAGGGGGATTAACCTGAATATCATCACTATTGTCCTTATTTCAATGACCATTTGTATGCTGATTGAATGGATTCGAGTGCGTGATTTAAAGTCGGTATGCGAAGGGTTCAGCCATTTCCTCAAAGGAATGGGGACCGCGTTTACCGGTGTGGTTGGACTGCTAGTTGCTGCAGGGGTTTTTGCTCACGGCATCAAAGTAATCGGTGCGATCGATCAACTCATTCTGATGGCAGAACACGTGGGATTACCGCCGTTTGCTATGGCGGTGGTGTTTGCGCTGGTGACGCTGGCCGCGGCTATCATTATGGGCTCGGGGAATGCACCATTCCTCGCCTTTGTTGAGCTCATTCCGCAAATCGCCGCCAGCATGGGCGCTAACGCCGTTGCTATGATCCTGCCGATGCAGCAGGCGTCGCATATGGGCCGGGCAATTTCGCCGGTTTCCGGCGTGGTGATTGCCGTTTCCAGTGGGGCGAAAATAACCCCATTCGATGTGGTGAAGCGTACTGCCGTACCGTTGATTGTGGGGTTTGTGACTCACACCCTGATCATCGGTATTTTCTATTAACGGTATCTGAGACAAGCCAACCTCCTGTGCATCGACTCGGGGGGGGCTTTTTTGTATTGGACGAAATTAAAAGCGTTAATATTACTGATACCTCTTTAAAAAAAACGGCCTGTGGCCGCGAGGCTATCCGTTGCGTTGCGTAGGCAAAAATGTGATTTCATCAGGATATTTAAAGTCTGTTTTGTGTTGAAAGGGGGGATTTCCTGGAATGTCAGGCGGAACATGCCAGGATATTTCCTCAAATCAGCAATTTTTGAAATTTTATGATAATCATATTGCTAACGAAAGGCGGAGTTGATAACTGGTAAGTATTATTAGTTTTTGTCTTTATTATATAATTCTTATTATTTATTGCTGAACCACACTGTCATCAATGATTAATAAGAATAATGTATTGAAATTGCATTTTTATTACATGGTGATAATTTAATCTGGATCATATTTTGATGTTTTTAGTTGTAGTAATTTTTCAAA
This sequence comes from Citrobacter sp. VF227, assembly GCF_052950715.1. Taxonomy (NCBI): domain Bacteria; kingdom Pseudomonadati; phylum Pseudomonadota; class Gammaproteobacteria; order Enterobacterales; family Enterobacteriaceae; genus Citrobacter; species Citrobacter sp. VF227. The sequence continues at coordinate 927,655 of NZ_JBRFVF010000002.1, read as the reverse complement.
TGGAATAATGCAATGTTTACATGTATCAATGATTTATTTGGGCAGGTTTAAGTGGTAAGGGATTCAGGAAAAGTTAGTACGTTACGACACCATTATCAGGATGATCTTGAAGCATTTACCTGGAGTGCATTAGTCGCAATTGGTATCGCAATACAGGACCGCAAGATTCACTCTAAAATGTCAGAGCATCTTTTTATTATGCAATGGCTGGCGATCGCTAAAAAAAGAAAGCTCTTCTCAAGGAACGTCGTCAATGAACTTCAATGGTTAATTGATGAAGGAAAGAAAAAAAGTCTCAATGCGCAACTTAAATTTAAAATAGAATATCTATACTCAACGTCGAGTGGTGATGTATCGATGCAAAATGACTACTTTAAGTTTACTCATTCGATTGAGGTATTGAGAAATAATGGCTGGGAAAGCTTTCTGCTTACGCCAGAGAAGTGGCGTGATCTGCATGAAAAGATTAAAGTAAGAGCAGGTGATTTTATTTTTATGGATGACACACGGCTTCAGGAGTGTTTTGGCGTACAGGGTGAGATTGTCAAACCATTCTGTATCCGGGTATATGGTGATGTTGAGTTTGCCAAGTTAACTTTCATTAAACATAACCTTCCGGCTGAGTTTGTAAAGCACATTTCAAATGAATTTTATCACTTCCATTTTCTTTTGGTAAGTAATGCTTAACTGAAGAAATGAGCAGTGTGCTGTTAATTAAAACATTGTGTTGATCAACATGTGAGATTATCGGATATAAACCACGTTCCAGGGATAGCGAATGTTTACTCGAAAGTTAGTGATTACCAGCGAATGGATAAGGTTATCTGATATTCCAGACAGCGTGTCCATTTCTTTTCGCGGAGTTCTCGAGATAGCTGAAAGAACAGGCGCGCCAGAAGCCAGTACACCTTTGTTACGTTTAGAAAATGAAATGGCGCAGATCGTTGTTGATTCGTTGTCCTGGGTGCGGGCGCCCGTCGATTATCAGGAAGAGGTTACCGTTCATATCTATAAGTAATATTAATGTTGAATGGTTTTGGCCTTATTATTGCCGATACAAAAGGGTGGCTGTTAATCGCAGTATGTACACCTGTGTAATTAATTTATTACGTGAGAATGAATGCGGAAACTTTCTAATAATTAACCATTTTACAGGTTAAGATATTGCGTGATGTGTCGATAACTATTAAGTCGCAGATGACTTTATTGTTATGGAGATGTTTAAATGTTAAAGGATATGAGAATTAAAACCAGCCTGTTATTATTGCTGTTGCTATTTACTTTCATGCAGTTTTTTTCCAATGGATTTGAGTTGGTAGATCTCAAAGGAAATCAAAAAAACACCTTGTTACTACATAATATCATTAAGGAGCAGGATACACTGCATAATGTCGTTGAGGCTGTTTATAAAGTAAGAAGCGTGCTTGATAATATTCAACAACATAATCCGACTGATGTCCAACAGACATTACAACAGGTGCAAGATCAGCTGGCGTATGCCAGAAAACAGTTCGATGTTTTCTGGGGGATTCCTGGCTTGACTGCTGACGATCCGCAAATCGGTAAAATTATCAGAACGGCTTTTGAGCAACAAATGGATGCTGAACAAAAGTCTGTTGATAAATTAAACGTGACGCTTTCCAGCAATAGTGTGATTAATACACAAGAAAATGCTAATGCAGAACTGCTCGCGGCCCGCAAAAATTTTGATAACGAAGTGACGAATTATTACCAGTCAACAATGCTGATTGGTGAGAAGATCGTTGCACAAACACACGTTCAGTTTAATAACTCAATCCTGAAGGTATCGGTGATCCTGGTCATTACGGTGCTTATCTTCTTTATTTGTAACTTCTGGTTGAACCGGACCATCATTCAGCCTTTAAAAATCGTATCTGAGCATTTTGAGCGGATTGGTAAAGGTGATTTAAGCCATCCTGTCAAGGTGTCGGGTAACAATGAAATCGGGGTATTGTGCTTAAATTTGCATAATATGCAAAACGGCCTGCGGGAGACTGTCAGCACTATTCGTGATGGTGTTGAATCGATTAATGTCGGTATGCAGGAAATTGCTTCCGGTAATTCCGATTTATCAACCCGTACGGAACAACAGGCTGCGGCAGTGGTGGAAACGGCAGCCAGTATGGAGCAGATTTCAGTTACCACAAAAAATAATACGGATAAGTCACATCAGGCATCCGTCATGACCAGTGAAAGTACGGAAATGGCATTGCGTGGTGAGCGTTTAATGAGCGATATGGTTGAGAAAATTCACCTGATCAGCCGAAATGCGCAAGGCGTGAACGAAATATCCAATGTTATTGATAGTATTGCTTTTCAAACCAATATCCTGGCATTAAACGCGGCGGTGGAAGCTGCACGCGCGGGTGAGTCCGGGCGTGGGTTTGCCGTAGTGGCGAGTGAAGTCCGAACCCTTGCGCAGCGCAGCGCCTCCTCGGCGAAAGAGATCAGTGAACTGGTTGCCAAAGCGGCAATTAGCGTCAAAGAAGGGGTGGAAATAGCCGAAAATAGTGGCGCCATGATGGCGGATATTGCGAAGGCAATACGCAACATTAATGTACTAATGGAAGATATATCCGGAGCATCAGGGGAACAAAGTCGCGGCATAGAGCAGATCCGTGTTGCCGTGACTCAAATGGAGCAGGTGACCCAGCAAAATGCCTCGTTAGTGGAAGAAATTGCTGCGACGACTGGCAGCGTGGAAGAACAATCGGCAATGTTATCTGAGGCGGTGGCTGTGTTCCAGGTGGAAGAAAAATCGTAGCATAGTATTCAAGACGTTAACCAGGCACTGCTCATCTCATCAGTGGGTTATTCAGCCTGATGAGATGGCTGGCTACTGAGAAACTTTTTATCACTTAATTGATAATGGTTCTCATTATTATTGTTGTGTTCTGCGCGGAATGGTAATGTTGCTATCAGTCATAAACCATTAATCCCATTTTCTGTGCAGAAGAGAGCATGAACAACACCACCGGCCAAAATACATCCGCACGCCTGACACGTACCTACTCCGTCAGTGAATTTATGGATTTTGGTGAGCGCTACGGAATTGATTACCGCTTTCCGCAACTGTCACAAAAGCCAGCTTTACTTCACTCTAGTCCCGTACTGCAGGGGAATGTCGAAGAGATGACATTACCCTGCGGAATGTGCGTCACCCACTCTGATGTCCAGGTGCTGCAACCCTACGAAACCACCTCCCGTCATAGTAGCCCTCTGTATATGCTGGTGGTGCTGGAAGGCTGTGTGATCCTGACGATCAACGGGCTGGAACACGTGGTGCGCTCCGGGATGGCGTTTAGCTCGCGCCTTAGCGAACACCAGACCATGAATGCCCGTCACGCTGCGCACTGCAAACTGCGTACGTTATCGCTGGGGCTGTATCCTGATGGCGCGTGGCGTACGGGATTGCTGGAGGCGTTGATGCGCGAGTGGGAAAGATGCCTGACGCCGACGCTTATCTGGCAGGTGCCGGGTTTTTTGCTTAGCGGATTACAGTATGCCCAGCAAAGTACGCTCAGCTATGTTTCTCGCCAACTGATGCTGGAAGGGCTAATTCTGCAGTTGTTTGGCCACGGCCTCAGCATTTGTCAGCTGGAGAGCGGTAAGCGCCAGGCCGCCAGCAGCGAACAGCAGCGCCTCGAGATCGTGCGCCGACTGCTGGAGCTGAGTCCCGAGAATGACTACACCCTCAGCGCACTGGCCCAACGCGCAGCGATGAGTCCCAGCAGCCTGCGCAGCAAGTTCCGTGCGGCGTATGGCTGTTCCGTCTTTGACCACCTGCGCGATTGCCGTCTGGAACGTGCGCGCGGATATTTATTGGAAGGATACAGCGTACAGCAGGCGGCCTGGATGTCGGGTTATCAGCACGCGACTAACTTCTCTACCGCTTTTCGTCGTCGTTACGGCTTTTCGCCGGGCGATATGCTCAAACTTTGCTAATCCATTTTTGCGTTTTGCGCACGTTTCTGCCTGACAATTTGGCACTGCGCATAGGCAACCTGGCATCCGGCATAGCTATCTCTGCCAGCAAAAAGGTAATAATTCTCACTTACAATTAGACATGCCTTGGGAGATATTCATGTTCGCGAAGACTCGGTTGGCGCTGATGGTGGGATGGGTGACCGGTAGCGTAGCTTTTCCTCTGCTGGCGCAGGAAACAACAAAAAACGATACAGTGGTGGTTACCTCGCAAATGCAGAGCGGAGCCACCAAACTTGCCACGCCGGATATTGAAACCCCACAGTCGGTGTCAATTATTACTCGCGAACAGTTTGAAGAGCAGGGCGCTACCAGCGTGCGTCAGGCCGTCAGCTACACGCCAGGGGTGTACAGCAACCAAATTGGCGCCTCTAACCGTTTTGATTACATCGTACTGCGCGGTTTCTCCGACGGTAGCCTGGACAACGTTTATCTCGACGGCCTCAAGATGATGGGCGACACCAATTCGCACAGCTCGTTGGTGGTCGATCCGTGGTTCCTTGAAGATATCGAAGTGGTACGCGGCCCGGCTTCCGTACTGTATGGCCGTTCCTCTCCGGGCGGTATTGTGGCGCTGACATCACGTAAGCCGTCGTTTGATGCGGGCGGAGAAGTGAAGCTGTTTGCCGGCAACAACAACCAGCGCGGCGCGGCGTTTGACGTTACCGGGGCGCTGGATGATAACGATCGCGTCGCCGCACGACTGAGTGGAATGACGCGTTATGCGGACTCGCAGTTTGGTCCCTTGAAGGAAGAACGTTACGCGCTGATGCCGAGCCTCACCTGGCGCATCACCGATCAAACGCGTCTGGATCTGATGGCCTATCTGCACCGTGACCCCGAAGGTGGTAGCCACTCCGGTTTGCCGTATGACGGTACCGTGGTTCCACATTACGGCCAAAAGATCTCCAACACCTTTTATGAAGGCGAGGATGATTACGATAAATACGATCGTCGCGAAAACATGGTGGGCTACAACATTGAGCACTTGTTCGACAGCGGCTGGTCGGTACGGCAAAAGCTGCGCTATCTGCATACCGACGTTGAACTGAACCAGGTGTATGCGGCAGGCTGGCTGAATGAAGCCGAGCTTAATCGCGGCTACTCCGGTTCTGATGAAAAAATGTCGGCGATTACGCTGGATAACCAGCTCGATGGCAGCTTTGATACCTGGCAGGTTAACCACCGTCTGCTGGTGGGGATCGACTATCAGGATCGCAGTAACAATACCACCGGCTACTACGGGGCGTTTCCGCCGATTGATGCCTTTAATCCGGTGTATGGTGCAAAGCCTGAGTACATCAACATGTATGCGCGTGAGAAGCACAAACTACGTCAGACGGGCTACTATTTGCAGGATCAGATGTCATGGGATCGCTGGCGTATTACGCTCGGTGGTCGTTACGATCAAGTCAGCGTATCTAACATTGATAAGCAAAACGATACCCGCAGCGACCTGGATAAAAACAACTTCAGCACCCGCGCCGCGCTGCTTTATCTGTTCGATAATGGTTTTGCACCGTACGTGAGTTATTCCACTGCCTTTACGCCAACCAGCTTTGCTGATGAGAACGGGAATCTGCTGGACCCGATGAAAGGTAAGCAGTGGGAAGCCGGCCTGAAATATGAGCCGGAGGGACTCAACAGCCAGTTTAGCGCGTCGGTGTTCCGTATCAATCAAACCAATATCGCCACCAAAGAAGAACCGACCGATCCGTATCGCTCGATTGGGGAAATTGAGTCTGAAGGGATAGAACTGGAGGCGATTAGCCAACTGACGGAGAGTTTCCGTCTGCAGGCGGCATATACCTATACCGATATTCGTTATAAGAAAAGCAGCCCGGCAGAGCAGGGCAAGCGCGCGGTATACGCGCCGCGTAATCAGGCCAGTACCTGGCTGAGTTACGATGTAAAAAGCGGCCCGCTGAACGGTTTGACGCTGGGCACAGGTGTGCGTTACGTCAACGGTATTACCAGCGACCGCCTGAATACTCACACCCTGCCTTCCTACACGCTGGTGGATATGGCGGTTGGCTACGACTTAACGAGTATTGGTATTAAAGGTTGGAGCGCGCAGTTGAACGTCAACAATCTGACCGACAAGCGTTACGTTGCGGCCTGTAATTCGCTCTCATACTGTTATTTCGGCGCCGAGCGTAGCATTGTCGGTAGCGTGTCCTGGAAATTCTGATGCTTCAGCCGGATAGCGGCGCTGACACGTTATCCGGCCTAAGGGGGGCACACTTATCCAGGCCGGATAAGCGAAGCGCCATCCGGCTGGGTGGCGCGGTTATTGCGTAAAACCGTTTTGCATACAAATCTGCGCGCTGGTTCTCAGAGTAAAGGCGACTTTATCTGGGTACTGGCTGTAATAGTTATGTTCTTCTTCCAACCCTTTCGCCTGCGCCAGACGTACCGTTTCCAGCGAGCAGGTACGGTAGATAAGGTCTTTATTCATATTGCTTTGCTTCTCGCGCTGTTTATCTGCAGACAGCGCCAGCCAGCTCTCGGACAGCGAGTAATCGTAGACCACTCGATTTCCTTTTGCCTGCACGTTCTCAATGGTAATGAATTCGTCGATCTTTAGTCTTGGCTGCCCACGCATTTTTTTCTTATCTTCTGCGGCGGCATATTGCGCCAGCGCATTAATATCCATCCCGGCTATTTTCTGCTTATAGATATCGACATACGCGGCGGGTTGCTGATAATGCTGAGTATAAGCATTTCTTAATTCTCCGTCGCTCATCGTACAACCCGCCAGAAACAGAGGTAATAGCAGCGCCAGTTTTAGTTTAGTCATGATGTTGTCCCGTTCATTATTGTGGTCCCGGTCACCCATAACAGCTATTACGGGCGATATTTAAGGTTGTATAAACGGGGAGGCGGGGGGACAAGTTCAAAAGTCTTAAAATGGCGTATCAGGCGGCAAACCCTGCCAGAATTGGCAGGGTTTTTGAGCATACGGTGAAGAATTAATGGCCGATCATTTTGGCCTTCGGGATCAACTGGAAATACATATGATCCGGCACCGGCGTCTGCCAGACATTGGCATACATCGCATAGCCTACGGCGGCAAACAGAATACCGAGCAGCAGTAGCGTCATTGTCCACCCTGATAACCTACCTTGTCGCCACCATGGTTTAGACGCTGCACTGTGCCCTGATTGCGCGCCAGGTGGTGTTTTCAGTGACATGGTCAGTGTCGAGGCCACCGGGCAGGATTCAACACAGGTCATGCATCCCGTGCATTCCACGGTACGCACCTGAATCAGCTTGTCGACCGGGATATTCGACGGGCAGTTTTTCGCGCATTTCCCGCAGTCGATGCAACTGTCAGCGTTGCGGCGGATTTTAAACGGCGAGAGCAGCGAAAACAGACCAAGCAGCGCGCCGTAAGGGCACAGATAACGACACCAGGCGTTGCGAATAAACAGGCTCAGGACGCTGATACCTCCTACGAAGATGAGCGTGGCGGAGCCAATATGGCGAAAGAAATCGAGCATCTTCACATCGATAATGATGCCATAGGCCGACGTCAGAAAATATTGGATCCCCTGAGCAGACATCGACAGGGCGATATACAGGAAGAAACTCAGCAGCAGATACTTCAGGCTGAGCAGCGGGATATCCAGCCAGCGCGGTAGCGTGAAGTGACGACCAAATACTTTTTTTCCCAGTTTCCCGAGCAATTCGGAAAGCGTGCCCACTGGGCACAACCACGAACAAAAAGCTTTTTTTAACAACAGGCTAATCAGGATAAACGCAACTAACAGCAGCATAGAGGCGGCATGGATGGGCGGAAGAAAACCAGTCTCCAGCGTGTAACGGATATTCATCAAGCCCGCTATCGGCAGCCATCCCTCAATACCGCCGGGTCTTGATATATAGACGCTGTTACCGGCGGTTTCAAAATAGCGAACCCAGTACCAGAACGTTACACCTATATAAATATTGATAGCCAGCAGCAGAAACTGGGTGGCTTTTCGCCAGCTGCTGGCGTTGCGCCAGTCATTCCACGGCAGTTTGCCCCCGCTTGTGCCTGGACGGCGCTGCCAGCGCATTCTCTTCTTCCCGTTCATGGTCTTCTACATTCCCTCATATTTTCCCACTTACATTCAGCGGGGTTAGCTCAGGGATATGCTAACGCGACTCAGATATGATGTATTTGATTTGCATCTTATTAAGCGAATGATAACGGTCATTCATGGTAAACCTCAACGCGGTCGCGGCCATTGCTTTTTGCCAGATATAGTGCGCGATCGGCTTTATCAACCAACTGTTTATAGTCGGGATGATAGTCATATTCGGCAATACCAATACTGACGGTAATAGAAAATGACTCTGTTGCTGAGGTTGTCATGCGCATCTCGGCAATCTTCATGCGCAGTGTTTCCAGAATAATACTGGCCTGCGATTTGTCAGACTCGACGAGCAGAATCATAAATTCTTCGCCACCATAGCGGAATACGTAATCGCTGCTGCGGATATGATCATATATGATCGCTGCAACGTTTTTGAGCGTCTGATCGCCGGTGTTATGTCCGTAGCTGTCGTTGATTTGCTTAAAGTAGTCAATATCCAGCATTGCCAGGGTAAAAGGCTTACGCGTATGCAACGCCAGCGAAATCTCACGGCGCATAATCGTTGGAATAAAACGCCGGTTAAGCAACTGAGTCAGTGAGTCCTTACCATTTTCCTGCTTAACCAGCGCGTCAAACATTGAGGCGAGCAGGAAATGGATTTGTGCCGATAGCTGGCGAATATCCTGCAATAAGCTCATCCGCTCAGATTCTGTCGGCTGATGCTGATGCGACAGGGTGGTTGTCAGACGGCTGTCGATCTCTGTAATCAGTGATTCCATCTTTTTCAACAGATTGCTGCTGCCGAGAATGTGTTTTCCCTTGTGTGAGAACCACATACCGAAATCAGAATTCGCCAGAAGCACCATCTCACCGAAAGGCATTCCGGTGGCGATGTTATAGATAAACTGGTTTTCCCAGTCGGTAAATGAACGGATTTGCCGCTCGCGCTCGACGTTAACGTCATCGTAAATAGTCTGCAGGCGGTACTGCTCCTGCGTATGCATTGAGTTTTGAAAACTGGGGGAATAGGAGACCGTCATGGCCTCCAGCGCCGTGTCCATTGCCAGGCTGCTGAAACAGATGGCATCGCTCAGCAGGGCGGGTGAGTCATGCGCTTTGTTTTTCAGGACCCGATACAATTCATCTTTCAGTTTACGCGCGCCGCGGTTCACCAGATCGATGGGCAGACCAATACGGGCATGCACCACGCCAATTTTGCGCTGTTTGGCCAGGAGTTGTGAGAGATCTTCATGCGCGCTACCAAGGACACTGCGCAGCCAGTCAAACATGCTGCCGCTGAGGCGGGTGCTGACTTGCTCTGTATTGAGGAACAATGCGCTCTCCGCGTGGGAGAGCATATAGTCATAAAAAACGGTTACTAAATGACGAATCTCCTCATCGCTTAATGACATCAGGAGCGAATGAACTTCTGGAGATGTTTGACGTAACAGCGCCTGCCATTCTGTAAGGAGTAATGTGTCGTTTACCGGATCAACTTGTTCCATCTCACAACCACTCAAAATACGATTAAAAAATTCAGGCGGTATTACGGACAATTACCTCACGATGGTCAAGTTAAACTCTCTTATCGATGGCTAATACCTTCATAAATAAGCCTGAGCGCGAAGATACCAATAATTGCGCCAATCACCCGACTGGCAACGCGTTGGATTCGGCCATATGCACGGCGTACAGCGGGTAACGAAAATGCCTGGCTGAGAAAAATACGCCAGATAATGGAAGACAACACAATACCAGCCCAGGCCATCAGCCTGGCCCACGTTGGCGTGTCTGCGCTTAAGGTGACCGAGAAGATACTAATAAAAAACAGTACGGTTTGCGGATTAGATAAATCCGTTAATAACCCACGGCGGAAAAACACATACCACGGGGCGGAAAGCGGCTGCTGTAACGTTGGCATTTGCGGTGTCGCCTGATGGCGAATGCTATTCCAGGCAAACCATAGTAGATAGGCTCCGCCAACAATCTTTATCAACGAAAAAATCTCTTCACACTGGGTGATAAGCGTCGCCATGCCAAACAGCCCAAGGCCGGAGTAGAATGCATCGCCTAGGGCCACACCCATACCGGTCATCACCCCCGCACGCCGCCCTGACGCCAGGCTGGTTTGCACCACCACAAACAGGTTCGCGCCGGGATTAAAAAAGGTTAAAACAAACAGGCTGACGGTGAGCACGACGGCATGTAGCGGTTCCATAGACAACCATTCCTCAAATATTCATAAAGTTAACACTATAATTTCAGCGAGCGGGCTGTTCTGAGGATCAACTCACACTGGCTATTGAAACTTTGAACAAGTTGATGTGCTGATACTCGATGGCGCAGTTTTATCTGCGCCACAAAATTTCTATATATTTCTGCTGAGTGTGGATTTTTTATCCAGTTTGGACTAGTTATTAATCATCCTTGAATCGCGTTATCTCATGTTCAGGGATGGATGATGGCATCATAACAAAACCTGGAGCTCGTCTATGAAAACTGGAATTAAAGTACTTATTGGTGCATTAGCTTTTGTCGTGACCAACGCATATGCCGCAGAATTTATGACAAAACTTGAGTTTGAAAAGGTTGAGTCGCAGTACACAAAAATCGGTGATATCTCAACGAGTAATGAAGTTTCTGTCGCAGATGCCAAAGAAGAACTGCTGAAGAAAGCCGAACAGAAAGGTGCCGATGTTGTGGTATTAACTTCCGGTCAAACGGATAATAAAATCCATGGCACAGCCAATATCTACAAGAAAAAATAATACGCTGCTGTAAAAATCACGACTCCCGTCGGTCATTGTGCTGGCGGGTTTTCTTTTAATCTACGCCAGAATGTGGTTCGGCTTACCCCGAGATATCGCGCGGCCGCAGTTTTATCACCATTAAATTGCGCCAGTACCTGCTGCGGCGTCAGCGCTGAGGATACCTGTGGCGTGTCAGCCGCAGCGGCCAGTTCTGGTAACAGCTGCTGCAAAAATTGTATGTTTAGTTCCGGCTGTGGCTCGACGCTTAAGAACAACGCAAGGCGCTCCATCATATTACGCAGTTCGCGGATATTTCCCGGCCAGCCATAATTCAGTAACGTCGGCTGACTCAGACTCAGCCCCTTGCGCACAGACTCAGAAAACGGCACGTCCAGATCCGCCAGCGACTGTTTTAAAAAACCTTCCGCCAACGGCAGGATATCGGGTAAGCGCTCGCGTAGCGGCGGCAGCGTGAGGCGTAATATGCTCAGGCGATAAAACAGATCGGTGCGAAACTCACCCTGTTTCATCTCCTGCTCCAGGTTGCAGTGCGTGGCGCTGATCACCCGTACATCGACCGGAATCGGCTGATGTCCCCCAACCCGGGTAACCTCTTTTTCTTCCAACACGCGCAGCAGTCGGGTTTGTAACGGCAGCGGCATTTCGCCTATCTCATCAAGAAACAGCGTTCCGCCGTGGGCGATTTCAAACAGGCCCGCGCGTCCTCCCCGACGGGAGCCGGTAAAGGCGCCATCCTCATAGCCGAACAGTTCCGCTTCCAGTAGTGATTCGGTGATGGCCCCGCAGTTGACGGCGACAAACGGCGGCGAAGGTTTACCGCGCCGATTCTCCTGACGGGTGAAAAACTCACGATGAATGGCCTGCGCCGCCAGCTCTTTACCGGTGCCGGTTTCGCCCTGAATCAGCACCGGGGCGCGGGAGCGGGCGTAAAGCATAATAGTGTGCCGCACCTGTTCCATTTGCGCAGAGTGGCCGCGCATATCCCCCAGCGCATAGCGGGTACGTAGCGTATCGCCGGACGCGTACTGACCGTTTCTGTGCAGCGTCAGACGCGTCATATCGAGTGCATCAACAAAGGCCTGGCGCACGGTGGCCGCCGAATAGATAAAGATGCCGGTCATGCCTGCTTCTTCAGCCAGGTCAGTAATCAACCCCGCGCCGACTACCGCTTGTGTACCGCTGGCCTTCAGTTCGTTGATTTGTCCACGAGCATCTTCTTCGGTGATATAGCTGCGCTGTTCAAGTTGCAAATTGAAGGTCTTTTGAAAGGCGAGAAGCGCAGGGATAGTTTCCTGATAGGTAATGACACCAATCGACGAGGTGAGCTTACCTGCTTTTGCCAGCGCCTGTAGCACGTCAAACCCGCTGGGTTTAATCAGAATAACCGGGATCGATAGACGGCTTTTCAGATACGCCCCGTTGGAGCCTGCCGCAATGATGGCATCGCAACGCTCGGTGGCCAGCTTCTTTCGGATATACGTCACCGCTTTTTCAAAACCCAACTGAATAGGGGTGATGGTTGCCAGGTGGTCGAACTCCAGGCTGATGTCGCGAAACAGTTCGAACAGACGGGTGACAGAAACCGTCCAGATAACCGGTTTGTCGTCGTTCACCCGCGGCGGAAGATGCCTATCAGCCATAACCAACCCAAAAAAGTAAGGAACCCAATAATGGGTTTAGTCGTGTTTCATAAATGTTGCAATGAAACGTTAAGGTCGGTTTCATGAAACGATAGCTGACACGCTTTTGTACAACAAAGATACAGGAATTTATTTTAATCTATTGTTTTTGAAGGTGAATATATAAATTAATTAAAAATTAAGGTCTTTGGCATATCCCTTGCTTTAGGTAAATCAACGAATGCTAACAAGTTGATAACAAGAGGACGGGATATGTCTCAACACTCCCCAGGGCTGGCGTTTCGCGCTGCGCTCACTAAAGAAAATCCATTACAAATCGTTGGCACCATCAACGCCAATCACGCTCTGCTGGCCCAACGCGCCGGGTATCAGGCGATTTATCTCTCCGGCGGCGGTGTGGCGGCAGGGTCGTTAGGGCTGCCGGATCTCGGTATTTCTACCCTTGATGATGTGCTGACCGATATTCGTCGCATTACTGATGTTTGCCCGCTGCCCTTGCTGGTGGATGCGGATATCGGGTTTGGATCGTCAGCGTTCAATGTGGCGCGTACCGTGAAGTCGATTTCCAAAGCTGGGGCTGCCGCGCTGCATATTGAAGATCAGATCGGCGCCAAGCGCTGCGGCCATCGCCCGAACAAAGCGATCGTCTCTAAAGAAGAGATGGTCGACAGGATCCGCGCTGCGGTGGATGCACGTACCGACCCCAACTTTGTCATCATGGCGCGGACCGATGCGTTGGCAGTGGAAGGGTTAGAGGCGGCCATCGATCGTGCCCAAGCGTACGTCGAAGCCGGCGCGGACATGCTGTTTCCGGAAGCCATCACCGAGCTTGCGATGTACCGCCAGTTTGCCGACGCGGTGCAGGTGCCGATCCTCGCCAACATTACTGAATTTGGCGCTACGCCGCTGTTCACCACCGATGAATTGCGTAGCGCGAACGTTGCGATGGCGTTGTATCCGTTATCGGCCTTTCGCGCCATGAACCGCGCTGCGGAAAAGGTTTACAACGTGCTGCGCCAGGAAGGAACGCAGAAGAGCGTGATCGACATTATGCAGACGCGCAACGAACTGTACGAAAGCATCAATTATTACCAGTTCGAAGAGAAACTCGACGCGTTGTATAGCAAAAAGTAACCGTCTTAGGCCGGATAAGGCACAGCCGCCATCCGGCAATAAATTTGTACCCTACATATTATAAAAATGACGAGGACAACATGAGCGACACAACGATCCTGCAAAATAGTACCCATGTCATTAAACCTAAAAAATCGGTTGCGCTGTCAGGCGTTGCCGCCGGAAATACCGCGCTGTGTACCGTAGGCAAAAGCGGTAACGACCTGCACTATCGCGGTTACGATATTCTCGACCTGGCGCAGCAGTGCGAATTTGAAGAAGTCGCACATCTGCTGATCCACGGGAAATTACCCACCCGCGATGAACTCACCGCCTATAAAAGCAAACTCAAAGCGCTGCGCGGACTGCCGGCTAACGTGCGCACCGTGCTGGAAGCGCTGCCAGCCGCCTCGCATCCGATGGATGTGATGCGCACCGGCGTCTCCGCGCTGGGCTGTACGCTGCCGGAAAAAGAAGGTCATACCGTCTCCGGTGCGCGCGATATCGCCGACAAGCTACTGGCGTCGCTCAGTTCAATCCTTTTGTACTGGTATCACTATAGCCATAACGGCGAGCGTATTCAGCCAGAAACTGACGATGATTCTATTGGCGGTCACTTCTTGCACCTGCTGCATGGCGAAAAGCCGTCGCGAAGCTGGGAAAAAGCGATGCATATTTCGCTGGTGCTGTACGCCGAGCACGAATTTAACGCCTCCACCTTTACCAGCCGCGTGATTGCCGGGACCGGCTCCGATATGTATTCCGCGATTATCGGCGCGATTGGCGCACTGCGTGGTCCGAAACACGGCGGAGCGAATGAAGTGTCGCTGGAGATCCAACAGCGCTACGAAACGCCGGACGAAGCCGAAGCGGATATCCGTAAACGCGTGGAAAACAAAGAAGTGGTGATTGGTTTTGGTCATCCGGTTTACACCATCGCTGACCCGCGCCATCAGGTGATCAAGCGCGTGGCGAAACAGCTTTCTCAGGAAGGCGGTTCGCTGAAAATGTACAACATTGCCGACCGTCTGGAAGACGTGATGTGGGAAACGAAAAAGATGTTCCCCAACCTCGACTGGTTCTCGGCGGTCTCCTACAACATGATGGGCGTCCCCACTGAAATGTTCACCCCGCTGTTTGTCATCGCCCGCGTCACCGGCTGGGCGGCGCACATCATCGAACAGCGTCAGGACAACAAAATTATCCGTCCTTCCGCCAATTACACCGGCCCGGAAGATCGCGAATTTGTCCCGATTGAAAAACGTTGCTAATTCAAAAACCTCTAAAGATAAAAAACAGGAAATGTACCCTATGTCCGCACATATTTCGAACGTCCGCCCGGAATTTGACCGTGAAATCGTTGATATCGTTGATTACGTCATGAACTACGAGATCACCTCGAAGGTGGCGTATGACACCGCGCATTATTGCCTGCTTGATACATTAGGCTGCGGCCTGGAAGCGCTGGAATATCCGGCCTGTAAAAAACTGCTGGGACCGGTCGTCCCAGGTACAGTGGTGCCGAACGGCGTACGCGTACCTGGCACCCAGTTCCAGCTCGACCCGGTGCAGGCGGCGTTTAACATCGGCGCGATGATCCGCTGGCTGGATTTTAACGATACTTGGCTCGCCGCTGAGTGGGGTCATCCTTCCGATAACCTCGGCGGTATTTTGGCCACGGCTGACTGGCTGTCACGCAATGCGGTGGCGGTGGGGAAAGCGCCGTTGACCATGAAAAAAGTGCTGACCGGCATGATCAAAGCTCATGAGATTCAGGGCTGTATCGCGCTGGAAAACTCGTTTAATCGCGTTGGTCTCGATCACGTCCTGCTGGTAAAAGTGGCCTCCACGGCGGTGGTCGCTGAGATGCTCGGGCTGAACCGGGATGAAATTCTCAACGCCGTGTCGCTGGCGTGGGTCGACGGGCAGTCGCTGCGTACTTATCGCCATGCGCCAAATACCGGTACGCGTAAATCCTGGGCAGCAGGCGATGCGACCTCACGCGCGGTACGTCTGGCATTGATGGCGAAAACCGGTGAGATGGGGTATCCGTCCGCGCTGACGGCGAAAACCTGGGGCTTTTACGATGTCTCTTTCAAAGGCGAATCGTTCCGCTTCCAGCGCCCGTACGGCTCTTATGTGATGGAAAACGTGCTGTTTAAAATCTCCTTCCCGGCAGAGTTCCACTCGCAGACCGCGGTAGAAGCGGCAATGACGTTGTACGAGCAGCTACAGGCCGCAGGTAAAACGGCGGCGGATATCGAAAAAGTCACTATTCGCACGCATGAAGCCTGTATCCGCATCATCGACAAAAAAGGCCCGCTGAATAATCCGGCGGACAGGGATCACTGTATCCAGTATATGGTTGCCATTCCGCTGCTGTTCGGGCGCTTAACGGCGGCAGATTACGAAGATGGCGTGGCGCAGGACAAACGCATTGATGCCCTGCGCGAGAAGATCAACTGCTTCGAAGATCCGGCTTTTACCGCTGATTACCACGATCCGGAAAAACGCGCCATCGCCAACGCCATCACTCTGGAGTTCACCGACGGTTCACGCTTTGAAGAAGTGGTGGTGGAGTACCCAATCGGCCACGCGCGTCGTCGTACTGACGGCATACCGAAGCTGGTCGAGAAGTTCAAAATCAACCTGGCGCGTCAGTTCCCGACCCGACAGCAGCAGCGCATTCTGGATGTCTCCCTGGACAGAACTCGCCTGGAGCAGATGCCGGTCAATGAGTATATGGATCTCTTCATTATTTAAACCAGCGTGCAGCAAGGCGTAAGTTCAACAGGAGAGCATTATGTCTTATAGCGAGTTTTATCAACGTTCTATAACGCAACCGGAGTCGTTCTGGGCCGAGCAGGCCCAGCGTATTGACTGGCAGCAGCCGTATACGCAGGTACTGGATCACAGCAACCCGCCGTTTGCCCGCTGGTTTTGCGGCGGCATGACCAATCTGTGCCATAACGCCATCGACCGTTGGCTGGAGAAACAGCCCGAGGCGCTGGCGCTGATTGCGGTGTCATCCGAAACCGAAGAAGAGCGCACGTTTACCTTTCGTCAGCTGTATGACGAAGTGAACGTCGCGGCGGCAATGCTGCTGTCGCTGGGCGTACAGCGTGGCGATCGGGTGCTGGTGTATATGCCGATGATCGCCGAGGCGCACATTACGCTGCTGGCCTGCGCGCGCATTGGGGCAATTCATTCGGTAGTGTTCGGTGGGTTTGCTTCACACAGCGTGGCAGCGCGCATCGACGACGCCCGGCCGGTGGTTATCGTCTCGGCGGATGCCGGGGCGCGTGGGGGCAAGATCCTGCCGTATAAAAAGCTGCTTGATGATGCGATCGCACAGGCGCATCACCAGCCGCGTCATGTGGTGCTGGTCGATCGTGGTCTGGCGAAAATGGCGCGGGTCGAGAGGCGTGACCTCGACTTTGCTACCCTGCATCAACAGCATCTCGGGGCGCGGGTGCCGGTGACCTGGCTGGAATCGAACGAAACTTCCTGCATTCTCTATACCTCCGGGACAACCGGTAAACCGAAAGGCGTGCAACGCGATGTTGGCGGTTACGCGGTGGCGCTGGCGACCTCGATGGATACCATTTTCGGTGGTAAAGCGGGCGGCGTGTTCTTTTGCGCGTCGGATATCGGTTGGGTAGTTGGACATTCCTATATCGTGTATGCCCCGCTGCTGGCGGGGATGGCGACGGTAGTTTATGAAGGGCTGCCAACGTACCCGGACTGCGGCGTGTGGTGGAAAATTGTTGAGAAGTATCAGGTCAGTAGGATGTTCTCGGCCCCGACAGCTATCCGCGTGCTGAAGAAATTCCCGACCGCGCAAATCCGCAATCACGATCTCTCCTCGCTGGAGGTGCTGTATCTGGCGGGGGAACCGCTGGACGAACCAACTGCCAGTTGGGTAACGGAAACGCTGGGTGTCCCGGTTATCGACAACTACTGGCAGACCGAATCCGGCTGGCCAATTATGGCGATTGCCCGCGGGCTGGACGACAGGCCGTCGCGTCTGGGCAGTCCTGGGGTGCCGATGTACGGCTACAACGTACAACTGCTCAATGAAGTCACTGGTGAACCCTGTGCGGCGAACGAAAAGGGCATGTTGGTGATTGAAGGCCCGCTGCCGCCGGGCTGTATCCAGACCATCTGGGGCGATGACGCGCGGTTTGTGAATACCTACTGGTCGCTGTTTTCTCGCCAGGTGTACGCCACCTTTGACTGGGGCATTCGCGACGCCGATGGCTATTACTTCATTCTGGGACGTACGGATGACGTAATAAATGTGGCTGGACACCGACTCGGTACGCGAGAGATCGAGGAGAGTATTTCCAGCTATCCGAACGTTGCGGAAGTGGCGGTGGTCGGCGTGAAGGATGCGCTTAAAGGGCAGGTGGCGGTGGCGTTTGTCATTCCAAAACAGGGCGACAGCCTGGAAGACAGCGACATCGCGCATTCCGAAGAGAAGGCGATTATGGCGCTGGTGGACAGCCAGATTGGCAATTTTGGCCGCCCGGCGCACGTCTGGTTTGTATCGCAACTGCCGAAAACACGTTCCGGTAAAATGCTCAGACGGACGATCCAGGCGATCTGCGAAGGCCGCGATCCCGGCGATCTGACGACCATTGACGATCCCGCGTCGTTGCAGCAAATCCGTCAGGCTATCGAGGAATAGCTGTTTTGACCAGGCCCGGTGGCGCGAAGCTCACCGGGCCTACAAACGGCACAACTGGTAGCCGGATGAGTCGCAATGCGGCACCATTCGGCTCTTATGCCCGGTATCAAAGAGCATGTTCTAATTTATAGTTTTTATAATAATATTGCTTATCTCTGTCATTTATCTCGCGGATAACCCGACAGGGAATCCCCACGGCCACGACATTTGCCGGAATGTCTTTTGTGACGACGCTCCCCGCGCCAATCACGGAATTATCGCCAATCGTTATGCCTGGATTAATGACCACATTACTGCCAATCCATACGTTATTGCCGATGGTGACCGGAAAGGAAAACATCTCTCCGGATTGCCTTAATTCATGATGAACAGGGTGACCTGTTACTGAGATGGTGACGTTTGGCGCAATTAATACGTTATTGCCAATGCTGACCGTGTAATCATCCACAATGGTAAAGTTAAAATTGGCGTAGAAGTTTTTGCCAATGTGAATATTGCTGCCGTAAGAGAAATAAATCGGGGGCTCGATCCACGCATTCTCTCCCACGGTGGCAAACATTTCACGAATCAGTTTTTCCCTCTTTTTAATCTCCGATGGACGCGTGTGGTTAAATTCATACATCAACTCTTTTCCGCGCAATCTCTCTTCCGGCAGCCCTTCGCACATATCGGTATACAATCTGCCTGCTTTTATTCTGTCTCTCATAGACATGCTCATCGCAGCTATTCCTTTATTGTCATTCGTCTTCAGACTTGTTTGCTTGTTTGAGTGAAAACGCGGGAAAATGGCCCGGGCCCGCTAAGGGTAAAGACGGAAATCAGGGTGAAGCTCAGCGCAATTATTCCCAGTACCAGATAAGCCCCTTGGAAACCAATACTCTCATACATTTTTCCAGCCAGGACTGACATGAAAATCATGGCTAACTGCTTGAAGAAGCAGAAACACACCAGATAAATCGTCGCCGAGAAACGCACTTCAAACTGACTGGTGATGTATTTGAAGCAACCGACGATCAGGAACGGTATCTCAAACATATGCAACGTTTTGAGAATAACGACCTCCAGCGCAGAGGTGGCAAAGGAGGAGCCGATGATCCGCACCGACATAATCATCCCCGCCAGCAGCAGAGCGTTCTTACCGCCGATGCGATTCACAATCAGCGGCGCAAAGAACATGATTGAGGCATTGAGTAATTCCCCCATGGTCGTGACGTAGCCAAACACTCGGGTGCCTTGTTCGCCGGTGGCAAAGAACGAGGTAAAGAAGTTGGCGAACTGCTGGTCAAACACGTCATAAGTACAGGACACGCCGACCACGTACAGAGAGAGGAACCAGAGCTTCGGCTGTTTGAATAACTCCAGCGCCAGCTTCAGGCTGAATGCCGAGTTGTTGGCGCCTACCGCATCCGCGACTTTTGCAGAAGAGGGCGCATCGGTTTTTGAAAAGAGCAGCAGCAATGCCAGGATCACCGCGCAGCCAGAACCTAACCAGAAGACAAACTGGTTGTTGATGGTGAACATAATTCCGGCAATCGAGGCGCACAGCGCCCAGCCCACGCAACCGAACATACGCGCGCGACCAAATTCAAAGTTGCTTCGGCGGCTGGCCTTTTCAATATAGGCTTCAATCGCCGGGGCACCGGCATTGTAAATAAAACCAAGGTAAATTCCACCGACAATCGACCCCAGTAAAATATTAACCTGTAACAACGGGCCAAAGACGTAAATAAAGAACGGGGCAAACATCACCAGCATTCCGGTAATCACCCACAGCAGGTGTTTACGCAGACCAAGCTTATCGGAAAGCAGCCCAAAAACCGGCTGGAACAATAATGAAAATAGCGAAATACAGGCGAAAATAATTCCCGTATCCCCTTTACTGATGTGGTTTACATCGTGTAACCAGATAGGGAAGAAGGGGAAATATGCACCCATAATGAAAAAATAAAAGAAGAAAAAAAAGCCAAACATCCAAAAGTTCGTGTTCTTTAAATAATACATAATGGACTTCCTTAGGCAAAATAAGGGCAGGTTGCGACCTACCCTTTATTATGTTTAACCCCAGATAACCTGGTAGTGGTAACGCCCTGCGCTCAGTAGAAATTCCGGTGATACCGAAGGACTCCACGAATCATCGCCACCGACGCCCATATGGAAGCCATCAATATTGAGCCAGCTACCCGCTTCCGGTTGCAGCAGATGGCGGTGGCTGGTTTCCATCAATTGCTGCTGGCTAAAGCGGCTGATGTTGAACAGGAAGTCTCCGCGCCACTGGTGCGCGCCGTAGTGCAGTTCTCGCGTGCCGCAGCGCAGACCGTTTTCACTTGGAAAAACATACGGCGTGTACATTTCATCGAGCGATAAATCCCAACGGTCGAAACAGGCGGCGCTCAGCCTGTCCGGGTAGTTCTCATGCGGGCCAAGACCTAACCAGTTCACCCGCTCAGCGACCTGCGTCAACTGGCAGCTCAGACCGATACGGGCCGGATGCGGCGTGTCGCTGGCGACGTTGACATCCACCGTTATCTGCATTTCACCCTTGCCGTCAATACGGTAGCTTTTTCGGCTGATGAACAGCGTTTCACCCTGATACTGCCACACATGTTCGGTGGTAATCAGAACCGCATTGCTCAGCGTGTCGGCTGCACAGTGCAGTAACGTTGCCTCGACCTGATAATGACCGGCAGACTTCCAGCGTTCGACCCAGGCGTTAGGGTCGATGCGGGTTGACTCGCTCACGCCGATGTCGTTGTCCAGTGGGGCACGGATGAACTGATCGGTTAGCGGAGTTAACAGTTGGGCTGTATCGCCAATCCAGTACTGTGCCAGCAGGCCAGACTGACGGTCGAATTGCCAGCGCTTGTTGCCGCTCTCAACAGTAAAGACGTTTTCGCTAGCGTTAAGCTGTGGCGCGATGTGGGCAGTTGGCAGTTGCGGCAGGCTGAGTTTCTCTTGAAGCTTCCATTGCTGCCAGGCGCTGATGTGCCCGGCGTCTGACCACGCAGTTGCCTGAGGTTGTTCTACGCGTACCGTCAGCCACACCTGACCTGCGGTTTTCGGCATCGGGACATCTGGCAGGGTAATCACCTGGCGACCCTGTGGAGCGATATCCAGAACGATTTCTCCGGCGGCTAGCGGGTTGCCATCCTGGGCGATCGACCAGTGCAGAACTTCGTTATCGCTGCGGCGGAACAGATATTCGCTGGTCACTTCAATCTGGCGTTCAGCGCCCGGCAGTAACGTGAACTGGAAAAACTGCTGTTCATGTTTGGCCTCATATAACGCCGGGTGTGGGGTGCGATCGGCGAACACCAGTCCGTTCATGCAAAACTGACGATCGTTAGGTGTGTCGCCAAAATCACCACCGTAGGCGGACCATGCCTTGCCGTTTTCATCATATTTAATCAGCGACTGATCCACCCAGTCCCAGACAAAGCCGCCTTGCAGGCGCGGATATTGACGGAACGCTTGCCAGTATTTGGCGAAGCCGCCAAAACTGTTGCCCATGGCGTGGGCGTATTCGCAAAGGATCAGTGGACGTTGCTCGCCGGGCATCGACAGCCACTTTTTAATCGACCATTTGGGTACGGCGGGGAAGGGCTGATCCTGATCGACGCGGGCATACATCGGGCAAATGATGTCAGTCGCCGTAGTATTTGCGCCGCCGCCTTCATATTGTACCGGGCGTGACGGGTCTTCTGATTTTATCCAGCGGTAGAGCGCGTCGTGATTGACCCCATGACCGGATTCATTGCCCAGAGACCAGATGATAATGCTCGGATGGTTGCGATCGCGCTGTACCATGCGCGTAACGCGCTGGCTCATGGCTGGCAACCACGCGGGATCGTCAGTGAGGCGATTCATCGGCACCATGCCATGGGTTTCAATGTTGGCTTCGTCCACCACGTACAGCCCGTAGCGATCGCACAGCGTGTACCATAACGGATGGTTCGGGTAATGCGAGCAGCGCACGGCGTTAAAGTTGTTCTGCTTCATCAACAGAATATCCTGCACCATCGTTTCTTCGTCCATAACCTGACCATTGACCGGATGGTGCTCATGACGGTTGGTGCCGCGAATCAACAGTGGCTTACCATTGAGTAACAGCAGTCCGTTTTCAATGCAAACCTGACGAAAGCCGACGTCATAGGCTTCCGCTTCAATCAGCGCTCCGTCCGCGGTGCGTAACTGCACAACGGCACGGTACAGATTGGGTGTTTCGGCACTCCACAGCGCCGGGTGTTCGACGTTCAGACGCAGGGTAACCCGGTCATGATAAGCACCGCGTTCATCAATAATCTCGCTGCCGAGTGGAGAAGTCGTTTCGGTTGTGAGCGTTTCTCCCTCCCACAATTGAAGGGCTACGCGTAAATCTTCGCTCGCGTTGCCCGCCACTCTGACTTCCACTGTCAGCGCAGCGCGGCTGAAGTCGTCGTTAAAACGGGTATTAATGCGCAGGTCGCGAATTTGCGTTGTAGGCTTATGTAGTAAAGATACGTCGCGAAAAATACCGCTCATGCGCCACATATCCTGGTCTTCCAGATAGCTGCCATCGCTCCAGCGCAGCACCATCACCGCCAGACGGTTTTCGCCGTGCAGCAGATAATCGCTAAGATCGAATTCAGATGGCAGGCGGCTGTCCTGTCCGTATCCCACCCAGCGGCCGTTGCACCACAAATGAAATGCGGAGTTCACGCCGTCAAAAATAATGCGCGTCTGACCCTCATCTAACCATGCATCGTCAATATTGAATGTGAGCGAGTAACATCCTGTCGGGTTCTGTGCCGGAACGTACGGGGGGTTAACCGGAATCGGATAGGTGACATTGGTATAAATTGGGGCGTCGTAGCCGTCCATCTGCCAGTTAGAGGGGACGTTGATAATGTCAGCCTGGGGCAGATCGCTTGTCAGCCAGCTTTCCGGCACTGCCTCTGGCGCGGGAAACCAGGCAAATTGCCACTGGCCATTCAGCGAGCGTAACTGAGTCGAGTGCTGATTAGTACGCGCGTCATCTGCTGAACGCCAGCTACAGAACGGTGGGTGCGCCTCCAGGCGGTTGAGCTGCGTAACGCCGGGATTTTCCCAGTCGCGACGTTTCAGAACAGCGGAGAGTGAATCTGTGTTCAGGTTCATAACGGTATCCTGTTTGAATTTGTTATTCGCTCACAATTTCAATCAAAATACGGATAAGCGATCCCAACTGTAAAGGATGGGGCGTTCAATGAGTGAACTGACTCACACAATTGTTACGCGTTCACAATTTGGGGGTGAGCTGAGAAACTTGCCGCGCAAGCTGGATCAGTGAATCGGCCAGCGCCTGGGGCGAGGTGGTCTGTGTATCGGGTGGCAGAACTGTTTGGCGCTTAACCAGGGTGACGGGCAGTAATTGATTGCCAACGGTTGATTCACCACGGGGAAGTTGCAGCAGCCTGTCGACGCTGGTTTCACCCAATAACGGAAAATCCTGCCTGATGGTAGTCAGCGGTGGAATGTAGCAGGCGCTGTCTTCGGTGTCATCGTAGCCGATCACCGAGATATCCACCGCCACCCGCAGACCGAACTCGCTGATTGCACGCATCGCGCCTAGCGCCATTTGATCATTAGCGACCAGCATGGCGGTGGGGAGGTTGCCGTCATTAAGCATATGCAGCGTTTGCTGAAAACCGGACATCGCGCTCCAGTCGCCTTCCAGCTCCGCGACGGGTTTTAGCTGGTAGTGCGCCAGATATTTATGCCACCCCGTATGGCGAAGCCTTGCCGACACTGAAGTATGCGGCCCGCTCAGCAGGGCAATCCGCTGATGTCCATGCTGTACCAGATGTTCAACGCCGAGGCGTGCGCCGTCGTCATGGGAGAAAATCACGCTGTTAATCGGTGTCTGGTCAGAGACATCGAGAAACAGTACCGGCACCGTACCGCAGGCGGTGGCCACGGCAATGGCATCTTCTTCATCCAGCGGATAGTTGATGATAAGTCCGGTTACGCGTTGAGAAAGCAGGTTGTGGACGGCGGCTTTACATGCCTCAACGCCGCTACGCTCGACCATGGCGATCACCACGCTGGCACCGGACTGGTCGGCGCGGGATTTTATGGCGGCCACGATTTGCGAGGGGGCATGCAGGGCAAGGTTCGCCGTCACGACGCCAATTAGCGGCGTCTGTTTACCTGCCAACTGCTGTGCGACGCGGTTGGGGATGTAATTGAGCTCCGCCATCGCGGCCTCAACTTTCTGTCGGGTTTTTGCGGAAACGTGGCTGGCCTGATTCACGACGCGAGAGACGGTCTGGTAAGAGACACCTGCATGGTCTGCCACATCGTATAGCGTTACCGGTTTCACGTTTATCACCCCTGTCATGACGTTATCTGCGCGCTATGATGCCACAGCGGGAAGGTTTTGGGGTATTTACGCATGGGTTATGCGAGGCGCATTCCAGGGTTGCGGATTGTGTGCTGGAGGATTTATCGTCGTGATGCTGAACGGAATAAAAAGTGAGGACATCGTGAGCGACTCTGCGGCAAATAATATTTTGTCCATCTACCGACGCCATGCGGAGGCTTTTGCCAGCCAGCGCTCTCGCGCCTTGTTTGAGAAAAGCTGGCTGGACAAGTTCATTACCGTAATGGGCGGGCAGGGCTGCATTGTGGATATTGGCTGCGGCAATGGTCAGCCGATTGCGGATTATTTTATCCAGCAAGGCTTTCAGCTGACGGGCGTTGATGGTTCCCCGGAAATGCTGGCGCGGGCGCGGCACTCTTTCCCCGCACAGCGCTGGCTGGAGCAGGATATGCGCGAGCTGGCGCTTAACGAGACATTCGACGGACTGATCGCCTGGGACAGCTTTTTCCATTTAACCCAACCGGATCAGCAAAAGATGTTCCCGATTTTTGACCAGCTCAGCCATCCTGGCAGCGCGCTGATGTTTACCAGTGGTACGGAAAACGGCATTGCGATGGGGGAATTTGAGGGCGAACCGCTGTTTCACGCCAGCCTCGCGCCGGATGAATACCGCGCATTGCTGTCAGCACACGGCTTTACGGTGGTCGAGATGGTGATGGAAGATCCGCACTGCGCCGGGCATACCATCTGGTTGGCGCAAAAAAGAAGCTAGTCGCCGCGAAAGGTTCTACGCCATTCTGCCGGGCTAACGCCAAAGTGGGATTTAAAATGCTGGCGCCAGGTGACGGGCGACTGGAAACCAACTTGTTCGGCGATGCGCTCAACGGGCAATGGGCTGGATTCCAGCAACGTCTGGCTACGCCGAAGACGCTCGGTAATCAACCAGTCGGCTACGCTCGACCCGGTGGCCTTCATAAAGTGGCGGGTCAGGGTGCGGCGACTCATCATCACCCGCTGTGCCAGTTCGTCGAGATTATGCGGTTCGTGGAGATGCTGGCGCAAATAGTCGAGCAAGGCGTTGATGCGTTGATCCTGGGTATTTTTCGCTACCGGTTGTTCGATAAACTGCGCCTGACCGCCCTCGCGGTGCGGTGGCACGATCATCCGTCGGGCAATCTGATTCGCCACCGTGCTGCCAAAACGCTGACGGATGACATACAGACAGCAATCCAGCGCCGCAGCGGTGCCTGCCGAGGTAATAATTCCGTCGTCATCCACGTACAGGGCGTTGATATCCAGACGGGCCGCCGGGAAGCGCGCCTGAAAATCCTGCTCGAACTCCCAGTGCGTAGCCGCCCGTTTTCCATCCAGCAGGCCGGCATATCCAAGGACAAACGCTCCCAGACATAGCCCGACAATCTGTGCGCCGTTTTGTCGTGCGCGGTTGAGCGCATCCAGCAAGCTTTGTGGTGGACGATGTGCGGTGGTGCTCCACCAGGGGATCACCACGATGTCGGCGGCCTCTACCGCTCCATAGCCGTAAGCGGCAGTAATTGAGAAGCCATCCTGCGAGGAAATGATGCCCGGTTTTTCGGCGCACAGTTGCACCTCGAAACGCTTTTTCGTTGCCACTTTGTCACTGAAAATAATGCACGGCACCGAGAAGTGAAACGGGCTGAAATCTTCCACGGCAACAATGGCGACGTTGAGCGGCTGCATACGATTCCTCTGTGGATGTTAGAACGTCAGGGTTTCGCCATCTTCCGGCACGTTAATGAATTGCGCAATCTGGTTGTCGCGGGCGTACTCTTTCAGCACCTCTCGGGTCAGCAGACAGTGGTTAATCGCCTCCATATGGGTCGCCACAATGTGTGCTTCGGGTAGCGTGAAGTGGGTTTTCAGCACATCTTCCGCGCCCATAATAATTGGGCCAAACCCGATAACGTGGGCAAAACCTGCATTCAAAATAACCACGTCTGGCTGGAATGTCCGCATGTTAGTTTCCACCTCATCGCGCCAGATGGTGTCACCGACCAGATACAGCGTTTTTTCTGCCGGATGCTGGAATATAACCCCACAGGCATCACCCAGACGCTCCGCCATTTGTGGGATAGCGTAGGCGCGATCTGAGCCGTGCTGGCCGCCGGTTTTACGCAGGGTGATATCGCCGATCACGGTGTTCTGCATCAGGACGGTCAGTTGTGTGAACCCCTGACCCCGCAACACCTGTGCGTCCTGCTCATTTTGCACATAGATCGGTTTATCTTTCGGGACGATGCGAGCCGCAGCTTCATCCCAGTGGTCTTCATGCAGATGGGTGACGATCAGCGCATCAACGTTGAGCAGCGTGTCGATATCGACACGCAATTCCACGGTCGGGTTGCGGATCTCGGCGCGCGCCGTTCCGGCAAAGCCTGGATAAGCCCCTTTCTTCGCCAGCATCGGATCAACCAGAAAAGTTTTACCGCCAAAGGTGATGCGCTGCGTAGCGTTACGGATTTGCGTAATGTTCATGGTGTTTACTCCACGTGTTGGGTCTGTGGTGTCATCGTAGAGTGTTGTCCAGAAGATGAATGTGGGCAAATGGGCGACTAGCGATGAGATTGGGCCAATTGCATTCAGCCTGCAGTAAATGTTATTTACTGCGTTTAATCTCCGTCTCATTGCCTAAATTAATAAACATCTATCTTCCTTTTTTCTGCATTATTTATTCTGCAGGTATTATCAGAGTCTGAATAAAAATGCAGTTATTTTAATAAAAGGAAGATTTATTAAATTCGAAGCGACTCCGGAAAATAGTGTTGATATCTGCTACGCATCACAGACAGGAAACAGATCGCGAACCACGAAATAAGAATGCTATCATTCACATCAGACACGGCAGGAACCTGCTGGCCCACGCATTCACCTCGGAGTACCTGATGAACAACGACATAGCGCTAAAATATTATGATATCGCTGACGAGTACGCGACCGAAGCGGCAAAGCCGGTGAGCGACGCTGAACGCGACGCGCTGGCGCACTACTTCCAGCAGTTGATCACCCGTCTAATGAACAACGAAGAGATCAGCGAAGAAGCACAGCAGGAGATGGCAACCTTGGCCGGCGTCGACGCGCAGCGCATCGATGATATCGCGGAGTTTCTCAATCGTTGGGGTAACGAGTAGCCAAAGGTGTGGCCTGTGTTTTACACTGCGCGCAAATTGAGTAGGTATACTCTACAAGTAATAGGTTTAATCAGGCGGAAACAGCAATGAACGGAACAATCACAACGTGGTTTAAAGATAAAGGCTTTGGATTTATCAAAGATGAAAACGGCGATAACCGCTATTTTCATGTGATTAAGGTTGCGAATCCTGAGCTGATCAAAAAAGACGCGGCGGTGACCTTTGAACCCACCACCAACAACAAAGGCCTGTCTGCCTATGCGGTGAAAGTCATTCCGGACAGCAAATACATCTATATTGCAGGTGAGCGCCTGAAGCTTACCTCTATCAAATCATACCTGGTCTACAGCGAAGACGTTCCTGCCGAGACCCGTATCGATAAAGAGAACGCGGTACTGTCTGTTGGCGTGCTGATGAACAGCATCCGACCGAAATCAGACGTCAAGCCTGGCGAAATGCGCACGCTGAAAAAGCTGGCCATCACCACCTTCCAGGGCACGACGCTGATCTTCTCGGAAGATGAAATCGATATCGACGAGACGGTGAAACTGCTTAAAGTCTGAAGCCCTTCAGAGTGAATGAATGCCGAAACGCTGCTCTTTCTGAGTGGGTTTCGGTTTTTTTGCATCAAATAGTCAACTCAGTAATTTAAGCCTTCTGTAATAAATGCCATCGAGAGCCGCGTGCTCTGGCCATTCTTCTATAAAAATAACATGGCCCGGATCTTTTTCATCAATATAAAGGTTATAAGCAATACAGCGCGGTTCTTTCCTGGTGGTCGATATTTGCTCACGATACAAAGCAAGACCGGTTTCAATATACTCAAGTTTGATGAAATCATTCGGCAATAATCTTTAACATTCAACCTCCTGGCAAAAAACGTAAGCACACTATGTAATGAAGATATATTGCGGGGAAGACGCCACAGTGATATATCGGTCGGTGAGTGAGTTATTCCAGCGCTCAATCAGATTATCTGCATAACTGTGATCAACTTCACCTCCCGGCAACCAAAATCTCCTGTGACTCGACGCCGTCCTCTATCTGTTTCGCCACCTTTTGTAAGGCTGGAAGATGCTTTTCCGCAGCCTGTTCGATGGTCATGGCGCTGGCCATATACACCAGATTCAGGCAGCCGATGACCCGCTGTTCGCTGCGGATGGGAACGGCGATAGAGGCGATTTTCTCCTCCTGATCCCAGCCGCGATAGTTCTGGCCAAAACCGTCTTTTCGCGCACGAGCCAATATGGCGTCGAGCTTTAAGGGTTCTCGCGCCAACTGGAACTCTTCTCCCGGTCGTGAGGCCAGCATTTCAATCAGTTCCTGACGTTCATTTTCCGGGCTAAATGCCAGCCAGGTCAGGCCGGAGGCGGTTTTCAGCAGCGGCAGTCGACGCCCGACCATCGCCCGGTGAAACGACAGGCGGCTGAAGCGGTGGGTGGTTTCACGCACCACCATGGCATCCACATCCAGCGTGGAAACGTCAGTCGGCCAGATCACCTCGCGTAGTAAATCTCCCAGCAGCGGGGCGGCCAGCGCAGAAATCCACTGCTCGTCACGAAATCCCTCGCTGAGCTGGCGGACTTTAATGGTTAAGCGAAAGCTGTCATCGGACAAGCTGCGTCGGACGTAACCTTCATCCTGCAACGTTTCCAGCAGCCGCCTGACCGTGGTGCGGTGCAGGCTGCTCAGCTCAGCCAGCAGGCCAACACTGGCCCCGCCATCGAGTCGATTTAACATATTTAATAACATTAATCCGCGCGTTAGCCCGCGCACGGTTTTGTATTCGGTGTTGTCATCATTTTTCATATTCGTTGACAAATCTAAAGGTAAAACAACGTTGTGCACCTGGTGCACATCCAGGCATGTTTTGATTGTAGCGCAAAAACTCACTTCTATACTGACCGCACAATAAAAAATAATTTACATCTTTTTAACAAAACGCAATTGCACCTCACCTGGGGTAGCAATTGCGTTTTGACCGAGTCGTGAGGTTCTGAAATGACAACAATAAACCCTGATATCCAACCCGCAGTGCAACACACCGTTCAGGTCGCGATTGCCGGAGCCGGTCCGGTAGGGCTGATGATGGCGAACTATCTTGGCCAGATGGGCATTGAAGTGCTGGTGGTGGAGAAGCTCGACACGCTTATCGACTATCCCCGTGCTATCGGGATTGACGATGAAGCGCTGCGCACCATGCAGTCCGTCGGTCTGGTCGAAAACGTGTTGCCGCATACCACTCCGTGGCACGCGATGCGTTTCCTCACCCCGAAAGGCCGCTGCTTTGCTGATATCCAGCCGATGACCGACGAATTTGGCTGGTCGCGGCGCAACGCGTTTATTCAGCCGCAGGTGGATGCAGTGATGCTGGAAGGGCTGTCGCGTTTTCCCAACGTGCGCTGCCTGTTTTCCCGCGAACTGGAAGCCTTCAGCCAACAGAACGGTGAAGTAACGCTGAATCTGAAAGCGCCGGACGGCCAGCGCGAAACGGTGAAAGCCCAGTGGCTGGTGGCCTGCGACGGCGGGGCCAGTTACGTCAGACGGTCGCTGAATGTGCCATTTGAAGGCAAAACCGCTCCAAATCAGTGGATTGTGGTGGATATCGCCAACGATCCGCTCAGCACACCGCATGTGTATCTGTGCTGCGATCCAGTGCGCCCGTATGTCTCCGCCGCGCTGCCGCATGCGGTGCGCCGCTTTGAATTTATGGTGATGCCGGGAGAAACCGAAGCACAGCTCAGTGAGCCGAAAAATATGCGCCAGTTGCTGAGCAAAGTGCTGCCGAACCCGGACAACGTCGAACTGATCCGCCAGCGTGTGTATACCCATAACGCCCGTCTGGCCGAACGTTTTCGTATTGACCGCGTGCTGCTGGCGGGCGATGCGGCGCACATTATGCCGGTCTGGCAGGGGCAGGGGTACAACAGCGGCATGCGCGATGCCTTTAACCTGGCGTGGAAACTGGCGCTGGTGATTAAGGGCAAAGCCGGTGATGCGCTGCTGGATTCCTACCAGCAGGAACGTCGCGACCACGCCAAAGCGATGATCGATCTCTCCGTGACCGCAGGCAACGTACTGGCGCCGCCGAAACGCTGGCACGGTGCTGTGCGCGACGGGGTTTCCTTGCTGCTGAACTACATTCCGCCGGTCAAACGCTACTTCCTTGAGATGCGTTTTAAACCGATGCCGCAATACCACTCCGGGGCGCTGGTGCGTGAGGGCGACGCGAAAACTTCTCCGGTCGGCAAGATGTTTATCCAGCCGAAGGTGACGCTGGAAACCGGCGACGTGACGCTGCTCGACAATGTCATCGGACCGAATTTCGCTGTAATCGGTTGGGGGTGTAACCCGCTATGGAGCATGAGCGAGGCGCAGATCCAACAGTGGCAGGCGCTGGGCACGCGGTTTATCCAGGTGGTACCCGACACGCAAATCAGCACCGAGCAGGATAACTATGACGGCGTGACCCGCCTTGGCGATACGCAAAACCGCCTGCGCGCGTGGTTTGCCCAACATAACGCCTCGCTGGTGATTATGCGCCCGGACCGTTTCGTCGCTGCTACCGCTATTCCGCAAACCCTGGGCAGTACCCTGAATAAACTGGCGTCGGTGATGACCCTCACTCGAGTAAGCGCCGACATTCCCGTTGAAAAGGTAGCCTGATATGCATGCTTATCTTCACTGTCTCTCCCACTCGCCGCTGGTGGGTTACGTCGACCCGGCTCAGGCCGTGCTCGACGAGGTTAACGGCGTGATCGCCAACGCCCGGGCGCGTATCGCGGCGTTTGACCCTGAACTGGTAGTGCTGTTTGCCCCCGATCACTACAACGGTTTTTTTTACGATGTGATGCCGCCGTTCTGTTTAGGTGTGGGAGCCACGGCGATCGGCGATTTCGGCAGCGCGGCGGGGGAACTGCCAGTGCCGACAGATCTCGCTGAAGCTTGCGCCCACGCGGTGATGAAAAGCGGCATCGATCTCGCCGTGTCCTACAACATGCAAGTCGATCATGGTTTCGCCCAGCCGCTGGAGTTCTTGCTCGGGGGGCTGGATAAGGTCCCTGTGCTGCCAGTGTTTATTAACGGCGTCGCCACGCCGCTGCCGGGCTTTCAGCGTACCCGCATGCTCGGGGAAGCGATTGGCCGTTTCGCCAGCTCATTGAATAAACGCGTACTGTTTTTAGGCTCCGGCGGGCTGTCACATCAGCCGCCGGTACCGGAGCTGGCGAAGGCCGATGCTCATATGCGCGACCGTCTGCTCGGCAGCGGTAAGCAGCTGCCCGAAAACGAGCGCGAGCTGCGCCAGCAGCGGGTGATTAGCGCCGCCGAGAAGTTCGTGGCCGATCAAAACACGCTGCACCCGCTGAACCCTGTCTGGGATAACCGCTTTATGACCCTGCTTGAACAGGGGCGTTTGCAGGAGCTGGACGCGGTCAGTAACGAAGAGTTGTCTGCGATGGCGGGCAAATCAACGCACGAAGTAAAAACCTGGGTTGCCGCCTTCGCCGCTATTTCTGCCTTTGGAAACTGGCGCAGCGAAGGCCGTTATTACCGCCCGATCCCGGAGTGGATCGCCGGATTCGGCTCCCTGAGCGCCACCACAAAGAACTGAAACAGAACTGAATATGCAGGAGAAAACCATGACTTACCAACCGCAAACCGAAGCCGCGACCAGTCGTTTCCTGGAGGTGCAGGAAGCAGGCGAAACCCTACGCGTGCATTTCAATGACTGTGGACAGGGAGAAGAAACCGTTGTGCTGCTGCACGGCTCCGGTCCGGGGGCGACCGGCTGGGCGAACTTCAGTCGCAATATCGATCCGTTGGTGCAGGCCGGATACCGGGTGATCCTGCTGGATTGTCCTGGCTGGGGTAAAAGCGATGGGATCGTTAACCGCGGTTCGCGATCCGATCTCAACGCTCGCATCCTGAAAAGCGTGGTCGATCAATTGGATATTCACAAAATCCACCTGCTGGGCAATTCGATGGGCGGCCACAGTGCTGTGGCGTTTACCCTGAGCTGGCCGGAGCGCGTGGGCAAACTGGTGCTGATGGGCGGCGGAACGGGCGGCATGAGTCTGTTTACCCCGATGCCGACCGAAGGTATCAAGCGGCTGAATCAGCTGTACCGCGAGCCGACCATCGAGAACCTGAAGCTAATGATGGAGATCTTTGTCTTCGATACCAGCGATCTCACTGAGGCGCTGTTTGAAGCGCGTCTGAACAATATGCTGTCGCGCCGCGATCACCTGGAAAACTTTGTGAAAAGCCTCGAAGCCAACCCGAAACAGTTCCCGGACTTCGGCCCACGCCTGGGGGAAATTAAAGCCCAGACCCTGATTGTCTGGGGACGCAATGACCGCTTCGTACCGATGGACGCCGGACTGCGCTTGCTCTCCGGAATTGCGGGTTCTGAGCTGCACATCTACCGCGACTGCGGACACTGGGCGCAGTGGGAACATGCGGATGCCTTTAACCAGCTGGTGCTGAATTTCCTCGCACGCCCTTAAGGAACGGACATGACCAATCTTAATCTTGAGCAGTTAGCCGCCGATTTACGTCAGGCTGAGGAAAAAGGGGAAGCGATTGCTCCGCTGCGTGAACTGATCGGCGTGGACAACGGCGAAGCGGCCTACGCTATTCAGCGCATCAACGTACAGTACGACGTGGCACGTGGGCGTCGCGTGGTGGGGCGCAAAGTAGGGCTGACGCACCCGAAAGTGCAGCAGCAACTGGGGGTCGATCAGCCGGATTTCGGCACGTTGTTTGCCGATATGTGTTACGGCGATAACGACACCATTGCGTTTGAGCGCGTGCTGCAACCGCGAATTGAAGCGGAAATTGCGCTGGTGCTGAACCGCGATTTGCCCAATGCCGACACTACCTTTGACGAGCTGTACAACGCCATTGAGTGGGTACTGCCCGCGCTGGAAGTGGTCGGCAGCCGTATCCGCGACTGGTCAATCAAGTTTGTTGATACCGTGGCGGATAACGCCTCCTGTGGCGTGTATGTGGTCGGTGGTCCGGCACAGCGTCCGGCAGGGTTAGAGCTGAAAAATTGCACGATGAAAATGACGCGCAATAACGAAGAGGTCTCCAGCGGGCGCGGCAGCGAATGTCTGGGACATCCGATCAACGCCGCCGTCTGGCTGGCGCGCAAAATGGCCAGCCTCGGCGAGCCGCTGCGCGCCGGAGACATTATTCTCACTGGGGCCTTAGGTCCGATGGTAGCGGTGAATGCGGGCGATCGTTTTGAAGCCCATATCGAGGGTATTGGTTCAGTCGCCGCCACCTTTTCAGCGGCGGTTACAAAAGGAAGTCAGTCATGAGTAAGCGTAAAGTGGCCATTATCGGCTCCGGTAACATCGGCACCGATTTGATGATTAAAATTCTGCGTCACGGGAAACAGCTTGAAATGGCGGTGATGGTCGGTATCGACCCGCAATCCGATGGTCTGGCGCGTGCCAGACGTATGGGCGTTGCTACCACCCATGAAGGGGTTACGGGACTTATCGCCATGCCGGAATTTGCCGATATCGACATCGTGTTTGATGCCACCAGTGCGGGTGCGCATGTGAAAAACGATGCCGCGCTGCGCGCCGTAAAACCGGAGATCCGCCTGATCGACCTGACGCCTGCGGCGATCGGTCCGTACTGCGTCCCGGTGGTGAATCTGGACGCTAACGTTGACCAACAGAACGTCAATATGGTGACCTGCGGCGGGCAGGCGACTATCCCGATGGTGGCGGCAGTTTCTCGCGTGGCAAAAGTCCATTACGCCGAAATTATCGCCTCGATCGCCAGTAAATCTGCGGGTCCAGGCACGCGCGCTAATATCGATGAGTTTACTGAAACCACCTCGAAGGCGATTGAAGTGGTTGGCGGCGCGGCAAAAGGTAAAGCGATTATCGTCCTTAACCCGGCCGAGCCGCCGCTGATGATGCGCGACACGGTGTATGTGCTGAGCGAAGCGGCTTCCCAGCTTGAAGTTGAAGCGTCTATTAATGAGATGGCGGCGGCGGTACAGGCGTACGTGCCGGGCTATCGGCTGAAACAGCGCGTGCAATTTGAAGTCATCCCGCAGGATAAACCGGTCAATCTGCCGGGCATCGGTCAGTTCTCCGGGCTGAAAACCGCGGTGTATCTGGAAGTGGAAGGCGCGGCGCACTATCTGCCAGCCTACGCGGGCAATCTCGATATTATGACCTCCAGCGCGCTGGCGACCGCTGAGAAGATGGCGCAGTCATTGGTACGCAAGGCAGGAGAAGCAGCATGAACGGTAAAAAACTCTATATCTCTGACGTGACCCTGCGCGACGGCATGCACGCTATTCGTCACCAGTATTCACTGGAAAACGTGCGCCAGATTGCCAAAGCGCTGGACGACGCGCGGGTCGATTCCATTGAGGTGGCACACGGAGACGGCTTACAAGGTTCCAGCTTTAACTACGGCTTTGGCGCGCACAGCGATCTGGAGTGGATTGAAGCGGCAGCGGACGTGGTGAAGCACGCTAAGATCGCCACGCTGCTGCTGCCGGGTATCGGCACGATTCATGACCTGAAAAATGCGTATCAGGCTGGGGCGCGCGTCGTGCGTGTGGCGACCCACTGCACCGAAGCGGATGTGTCGGCCCAGCATATTCAGTATGCGCGTGAACTGGGTATGGACACCGTCGGCTTTCTGATGATGAGCCATATGACCACGCCGGAAAACCTCGCGCAGCAGGCGAAACTGATGGAAGGTTATGGTGCAACTTGTATCTATGTGGTCGATTCCGGCGGGGCGATGAACATGAGCGATATTCGCGCCCGCTTCCGCGCCCTGAAAGCGGTGCTGAAACCGGAGACGGAAACCGGGATGCACGCCCACCACAACCTGAGCCTCGGCGTGGCGAACTCGATTGCCGCGGTGGAAGAGGGGTGTGACCGTATCGATGCCAGCCTGGCCGGTATGGGTGCAGGCGCAGGCAACGCACCGCTGGAAGTGTTTATCGCCGCGGCGGATAAGCTCGGCTGGCGGCACGGGACCGATCTGTATGCGCTAATGGACGCCGCCGACGATCTGGTACGCCCGTTGCAGGACCGCCCGGTGCGGGTGGATCGCGAAACGCTGGCGCTGGGTTATGCCGGGGTGTACTCCAGCTTCCTGCGCCATTGTGAAGTCGCGGCGGCGCGTTATGGCCTGAGTGCGGTAGATATTCTGGTTGAACTGGGCAAACGCCGGATGGTAGGCGGCCAGGAAGATATGATCGTCGACGTGGCGCTGGATCTGCGCAACAGCAAATAAAAATGATTACGCGGCTGGCAATGTATCAGCCGCGATTCACCTGCATCGTGACTTCAGAGGTACATCTTATGACTACTCGTACCCCCGCATCCTCATCCCGCCTGACATTGACCGTCGGGTTGTGTTTTTTAGTCGCCCTGATGGAAGGGCTGGATTTACAGGCCGCCGGGATCGCTGCTGTCGGTATCGCCCATGCGTTTGCATTGGATAAAATGCAAATGGGCTGGATCTTCAGCGCGGGCATTCTCGGGCTGCTGCCCGGCGCGCTGGTGGGTGGCATGCTGGCCGATCGCTATGGCCGCAAACGGATTCTTATTGCCTCCGTGGCGCTGTTCGGCCTTTTCTCGCTGGCAACAGCGGTTTCCTGGAATTTCTCATCGCTGGTGTTTGCCCGTCTGATGACCGGCGTCGGGCTGGGCGCGGCGTTGCCGAATCTGATTGCGCTGACTTCCGAGGCGGCGGGTCCGCGTTTTCGCGGTACGGCGGTAAGCCTGATGTACTGCGGCGTGCCGATTGGCGCGGCGCTGGCGGCGGCGCTCGGGTTTAGCGGCCTGGCTTCAGCCTGGCAAACGGTGTTCTGGGTCGGCGGGGCGATCCCGCTGCTGCTGGTGCCGCTGTTGATGCGCTGGCTGCCGGAATCGCAGGTTTACACCCAACAAACGCAGGTTGCCGCTGCACCGCTGCGCGCCCTGTTTGCGCCAGCGACGGCCACCGCCACGCTGTTGCTGTGGCTATGCTATTTCTTCACCCTCCTGGTGGTGTATATGCTGATCAACTGGCTGCCGATGCTGTTGGTCGGGCAGGGTTTTGAGCCCTCGCAGGCGGCGGGCGTGATGTTTGCCCTGCAAATTGGCGCAGCCAGCGGCACCTTAATCCTCGGGGCGTTAATGGACAAACTGCGCCCGGTGGTCATGTCGCTGCTGATCTACACCGGGATGCTGGCATCTCTGCTGGCGCTGGGCACGGTATCGTCATTGAGCGGCATGTTGATGGCCGGATTTGTGGCGGGGATGTTTGCCACCGGCGGGCAAAGCGTGTTGTATGCGCTGGCACCGCTGTTTTACAACACGCAGATCCGCGCCACCGGTGTGGGTACCGCTGTTGCCGTCGGGCGTCTGGGTGCGATGAGTGGTCCGTTGTTGGCAGGAAAAATGTTAGCGCTCGGCACCGGAACGGTGGGGGTGATGGCGGCTTCTGCGCCGGGGATATTGCTGGCAGGGCTGGCGGTATTTATTCTGATGAGCCGCAAATCGCAGATGCCGATCCCGGCCAGCGGTGCTTAAGCGCTCATTCGGTAGTATGAGCAGGGAGATACGGTTCCCACTTCCGGGTGAACGCCAGTCGGTGAGGACGTTGCCAGAGTTTACATAAAGCCTGGCAACGGAGGCGTTATGAGCTGGCGGCCCTTTTTGTATTTGATTATTAATTCCCACCCGATCTTAAGCGCCCGGCGCGGGCATCTGCGCCTGGTGCAGGGTTGACTTTGCATTCTGTTAACAAACGCGGTATAACAAACCTTCTTTGGATGTTTAGATGTCCATACGGTTAGAAGGTTATATGCAAACAGCACAACAAAATGCGCCACTGAAGCGCACAATGAAAACGCGTCACCTGATAATGCTCTCCTTAGGCGGCGTGATTGGCACAGGGTTATTCTTCAATACCGGGTACATCATCTCCACCACCGGGGCGGCGGGAACGCTACTGGCCTATCTGATTGGCGCGCTGGTGGTCTGGTTGGTTATGCAGTGTCTGGGCGAGCTGTCGGTCGCGATGCCGGAGACCGGGGCGTTTCACGTATATGCTGCGCGTTATCTCGGCCCCGCAACAGGATATACCGTGGCCTGGCTCTACTGGCTGACCTGGACTGTCGCGCTGGGTTCGAGTTTTACCGCCGCCGGATTCTGTATGCAATACTGGTTTCCACAGGTGCCTGTATGGGTCTGGTGCGTGGTGTTCTGCGCGATTATTTTTGGTCTGAACGTCATCTCCACGCGCTTTTTTGCCGAAGGGGAGTTCTGGTTCTCGCTGGTGAAAGTGGTCACCATCATCGCTTTTATTATTCTCGGCGGGGCGGCGATTTTTGGTTTTATCCCGATGCAGGATGGCTCGCCCGCGCCTGGACTGAGTAATATCACGGCGGAAGGCTGGTTTCCACACGGTGGCTTACCGATCCTGATGACGATGGTGGCGGTGAATTTTGCTTTTTCGGGAACCGAGCTTATCGGTATTGCCGCCGGAGAAACAGAAAACCCGCGCAAGGTCATTCCGGTGGCGATCCGTACTACCATCGCGCGACTGATTATTTTCTTTATCGGCACCGTGTTTGTGCTGGCGGCGCTGATCCCGATGCAGCAGGCGGGTGTGGAGAAAAGCCCGTTTGTGCTGGTGTTTGAAAAGGTGGGGATTCCTTACGCCGCCGATATTTTTAACTTCGTGATCCTGACGGCTATTCTTTCCGCGGCGAACTCCGGGCTGTATGCCTCCGGACGCATGCTGTGGTCGCTATCGAATGAACGCACGCTGCCAGCCTGTTTTGCCCGAGTGACGAAAAATGGCGTGCCGCTGACGGCGCTGTCGGTCAGTATGCTTGGCGGCGTACTGGCGCTATTTTCCAGCGTGGTGGCCCCGGATACGGTATTTGTCGCGCTGTCGGCAATCTCCGGGTTCGCAGTGGTGGCGGTGTGGCTGAGCATTTGCGCTTCGCACTTCGTCTTTCGCCGCCGTCATCTGCAGCAGGGTAAGGCATTGAGTGAATTACATTATCGCGCGCCGTGGTATCCACTGGTGCCGGTACTGGGATTTATGCTGTGTCTGGTGGCTTGTGTCGGGCTGGCATTCGATCCAGCGCAGAGAATTGCGCTGTGGTGCGGGTTACCGTTTGTGGCGGTGTGTTATGGTGCCTATTTTCTTACTCAACCGCGTAAAGCCAAACAGGAGCCCGAACATGTCGCAGAATAATCCGTTAAGCGCCATCCTCGATAAACAGGATTTCCTGCTGCTCGATGGTGCGATGGCGACGGAGCTGGAAGCGCGTGGCTGTAACTTAGCCGATAGCCTGTGGTCAGCCAAAGTGCTGGTCGAAAATCCGGAGCTTATCCGCGAAGTCCATCTCGATTACTACCGGGCGGGGGCGCAGTGTGCGATCACCGCCAGCTATCAGGCGACACCGGCGGGGTTTGCCGCCCGTGGTCTGGATGAAGCGCAGTCGAAAGCGCTAATTGGTAAAAGCGTGGAGCTGGCGCGTAAAGCCCGTGAAGCGTATCTGGCCGAGAACCCGCAGGCAGGCACGCTGCTGGTAGCAGGATCCGTCGGGCCTTACGGCGCATATCTGGCGGACGGTTCTGAATACCGTGGTGATTACCAATGTAGCGCTGAAGAGTTTCAGGCGTTTCACCGCC
This sequence comes from Citrobacter sp. VF227, assembly GCF_052950715.1. Classification (NCBI taxonomy): domain Bacteria; kingdom Pseudomonadati; phylum Pseudomonadota; class Gammaproteobacteria; order Enterobacterales; family Enterobacteriaceae; genus Citrobacter; species Citrobacter sp. VF227. Next base: position 888,166 of record NZ_JBRFVF010000002.1, on the reverse strand, counting down.
CGCGCGTGGAAGCCTTGCTGGATGCCGGGGCCGATCTGTTAGCCTGTGAAACCCTGCCAAATTTTGCCGAAATTAGCGTGCTGGCTGAGCTATTGACAGCGTATCCGCGCGCACGGGCGTGGTTCTCATTTACCCTGCGCGACAGCGAACACCTGAGTGACGGTACGCCGCTGCGTGACGTAGTTGCGCTGCTATCGGGTTATCCGCAGGTGGTGGCGTTAGGGATTAACTGCATTGCGCTGGAAAACACCACCGCCGCGTTGCAGCATTTACACAGCTTAACGACGCTGCCGCTGGTGGTGTATCCGAACTCGGGTGAGCACTACGATGCCGCGAGCAAAACCTGGCATCATCACGGTGAGCATTGTGCGCAGCTGGCGGATTATCTGCCGCAGTGGCAGGCCGCTGGCGCCCGGTTGATTGGCGGGTGCTGTCGCACCACGCCGAAAGATATTGCTGAGCTGAACGCGCAGCGCTAAGAATAATGCCGGGTAAGCGCAGCGCCACCCGGCATAAATCATGCCGCATCCGCCAGAACAAACATGCCGTACGGATGGATTTCGAGATAATACTGCTCGCCGACGTCCGGCTGCAGACGTGTGGCGTTGACCTGTAATAAGATCTCCTGCCCGTGCCATTCCACCGTGACTTCATACTGGGGGCCCATATAGGCCACGTGGCGGATCACGCAGCGCTGACTCTCTTCGCCGCGATCGCTGAGCGTGATCGCTTCCGGGCGCACGCCGACCATACCTTCGCCTTGCGTACCAAAGTGCAACGGGCGCGGCAGGTGATAGCCGTAGATATCAACGTATTGGTCACTGAAGGTGGCCGGGAACAGGTTGGCATCACCCATAAAGCTTGCCATAAAGCGCGAGGCGGGCTGGCGATAGAGATCCTGCGGTGAACCGATCTGCATGATGTGTCCCTTGTTCATCACCAGCACGGTATCGGAAACCGCAAAGGCTTCGCTTTGATCGTGGGTGACGTACAACGAGGTGATATCAAACTGCTTTTGCAGTTCGCGGATCTTGTCGCGCATGCTGCGACGCAGGTTGGCGTCGAGGTTACTTAACGGTTCATCAAACAGCAGCACTTTCGGTTTGAGGATCAGTGCGCGCGCCAGTGCCACGCGCTGCTGCTGACCGCCGGAGATCTGATCAACATAGCGTTCTTCGAACCCCTCCAGATCGACCATCGCCAGCGCCTCTTTGACGCGGGATTTCACCTCAGCGCGGGACACACCGAGCATCTTCAGGCCATAACCAACGTTCTCTCCCAGCGACATATGCGGGAACAGGGCATAAGACTGAAACACCATACAGATATCACGCTGCTGAATTGAGCGATGGGTGACGTCTTCGCCATCAATGAAAATCTGTCCTTCGCTCGGTTTTTCCAGCCCGGCGACCAGGCGCAAAATGGTGGTTTTGCCACAGCCGGACGGGCCGAGCAGCGTGACCATTTGTCCCTGCGGAATGGTGAGATTGATATTGTCGATAACCGTGTTGCTGCCAAATCGTTTGGTGACGTTGCGCAGTTCAACGAAATTTTTCTGAGTCATAGTGCGCTCCATTACGCCTGGTTTTTGGCTTTTGAACGGGAGGTTCGTGATTCACCGATCAGCCAGTCAAAGATGAAAATAATCGCCAGCATCACCACGATCAGAATAGAACCGTAGGCAATCGCCACGCCGTATTCGCCGTCTTCCACGCGGTTAAGGATATAGGCTGTGGCTACGCGGGTATCCGGCGTGACGAGGAACACAATGGCGCTGACGGTGGTAATGGCGCGCACAAAGCTGTAGATCAGCGCCGAGAGGATCGCCGGGCGCAGCAGCGGCAGCAGGATGTGCGTAATGGTCCGCAACGAGCCAGCGCGCAGGCTAAGCGAAGCTTCATCCAGTGATTTATCGATCTGGCCTAAGCCCGCGATACCTGCCCGAATACCGACCGGGACGTTACGCATTACCATCGAGATAATGACAATCGCCGCCGTACCAGTGAGGTACACCGGGGCGCTGTTAAAGGCCAGAATGTACGACACGCCCGCGACGGTGCCCGGAACGGCAAAGCACAACATAGTGGTGAATTCGATGGTCTTTTTGCCCTTAAACTGCTGGCGCACCACAATCCAGGCGATCAGCAGGCCGAAGATAGCAGTGATCGGCGCGGCAATCCCGGCGTAGAGCAGGGTGTCGAGCAGTGAAGGCCACGCGCCGTCGCTCATCCCCTGGCCGAACAGTTTGGTAAAGTTCGCCAGCGTCAGCGTGTAGTCCACGCCCCAGTTAACGGTGAAACTGCCGTAGAAAATGCTGCCGTACAGCAGGGCGTTAAAGGCAATCCACACTGCCAACAGCGCGACCACGCTCCACACCAGCGTCACCGGCAGTGGCTGTACGTCGCCCCGGTAGGATTTACCGGAAACGGTGACGTACGAGCGTTTACCAATCCACATGTACTGCACGCAGAACACCAGCAGCGAGAACAGCAGCAGGAATGCGCCCAGCGTACTGGCGGCCTGGTAGTCGAGCTGCGAACCGGTGATGTAGAAGTAGATTTGCGTTGCCAGCACGTCGAAGTTTCCGCCGAGCACCAGCGGGTTACTGAAGTCAGCCAGCGATTGCACCACCACAATCAAAAAGGCGTTGGCCAGTGCTGGTTTCAGTAGCGGGACAAACACGCCGTTAAAGGTCTGCCAGCGGCTGGCGCGCAGGGTGTAAGAGGCCTCTTCCAGCGACGGATGAATGGTTTTAATCGCCCCGTCGAGGATCATAAATGCCATCGGCGTGAAGGCCAGTACCTGCGCCAGCCAGATGCCGGTAAAACCGTACAGCCAGTTGGTGTTGGTTAAGCCAAACCATTCGACCATAAATTCGGTGATGTAACCGGATCGCCCCATCATCAGCGTGACGCCTAACCCCACAACAAACGGCGGGGTGACGATCGGCAGAATCGAGAAAATTCGTCCGATAATGGCGCTGCGTTTGGCGATCCGGGTAGTGTAGATAGCCAGCACCAGGCCAAAGAAGGTGCAGCCGACGCCGACGGCAATCGACAGCATAATCGAGTTGAGGATCACCTGAATGATATGCGCCTGAGACAGCACATTCATAAATGCCAGCGGGGCAAATTCTCCGGCGTCGTTGGTGAACATCGGAATAAAAATAGCGATGCTCGGCCAGACGATAAAAATACCGATTAGCGCGACAATCGCGGTGAGCGAACCGATGACGAAACGGTCGCCGCCCAGCCATTCCAGACGGGTGAGTGCCAGGGTCATGATCGCGCCAAGTGCCACAAACAGCACAATGGTGGCATAGCCTAAGCCGCGCCCCTCAAGAGTCGCGCTGGCGACGATAAACGCCATACAGAAGAATGCCCAGCCAGCGTCAAGATAATGGCGGCCGCGCTGTTCGCGCCTGGCCTCATGGAACGGACGTACCAGCAGCAGGCTCGGCAGCAGATACCATAACCAACTGATATTGAACTGTGACCAACCGTAGGCGGCGAGTATTTCCTCGCGCGTCGACTCCAGCAGGCCGTAGTCCAGGCTCCAGCTTGGTAACAGGGCAAACGCCAGCCAGCCAAGCAAAACCCAAAGAAATATCGCATCCCGTTTTTTCACGGGATGGAGTGCAAGTGTGTGTGACATAGCGGTTCCGGTATTCCAGGCCGGATGCGGTATTTACGCCGCACCCGGCAAATGATCGCCGATGTAGGTTTATTTACCCATCTTCACTTCGCTGACCCACTTATTGATCAACGCTTTACGGACATCGGTTGAGCCGTACTTATCCATGTCGTAATTGATAAGCTTCAGGTCGTCGAGTTTCAGCGAGTTAGGAGACGTCTCGGCGGTGGTGTTGGTCAGGATCTGATAGGACTTGCCTTTCTTCCACGCCAGTTCCTGAGCATCTTTTGACAGTACCCAGTCAACGAACAGTTTGGCGTTATCGAGATTGCGCGCGCCTTTCAGAATGCTGACGCCGCCGATCTCATAGCCAGTACCTTCGCACGGTGAAATTAGCTCCAGCGGTGCGCCCTGTTCTTTTTCCAGCGAGTAGTCGTGCAGGAAGCCAATACCAATCGCTGTTTCGCCACGTGCGGCGTTACGCGCTGGGGCAATGCCTGATTTAGTGTATTGAGAGACGTTGGCGTTGAGCTGTTTCAGGTAGTCAAAGGCCTGATCTTCACCCCACAGTTGGGCAAAAGTCGCCAGCGCGGTGTAGGCGGTACCGGAGCTTTGTGGGTCAGCAATCTGGATTTCGCCTTTGTATTCCGGTTTGGTCAGATCTTTCCAGCATTTGGGCACCGGCAGATTTTTCTCTTTCAGGCGCTGGGTATTGACGCCAAAACCCAGAATACCGACGTAAACCGCAGAGGACAGGTTGCCTTTCACCTTCGCGGGATCGCGGAATTTCTCCATGATCTGTTCGAGATTGGGGGATTTATAGGGCTGCAGCAGACCCATTTCACCGGCCTGGGACTGCGGATCCAGCGTCCCGCCGTACCAGACATCCGCCTGCGGGTTTTTCTTCTCGGCATCCACTTTTGCCAGCGTACTGCCCGAGCCGTTGCGAATGAATGAGGTTTTCACGTCATATTTTTCACCGAAGGCCTTGGTTTCGGTTTCGCACATCTCGTTAGTGGCGCTGCAATACACCACCAGACGGCCCTGCGCCTGAGCGGCATTGCTGAAGGCCGCCAGCGTCAGAGCGGAAGCAATCAGGGTAGAGGTAAGCGTCAGTTTCATTGTTTTATCCTTTGACTGAGAGAAGGGGTAATACCCGCAATGAGCAGCGGCATTAGCAATAAACCCATAAAGACAGCAGCGACCGAGAGCAAACTGAACATTCCCGACCAGCCGTAGTGTTCTATGACCAGCGACAGCGGCCAACCCGCAAGCGCGGCCCCCAGATAGGCGAACAGTCCGAGAAAACCGGTGATTGAACCTGCCGCCGCCTTGTGTCCGCACTCCACCGCCGCGAGGCCAATCAACATCTGTGGGCCAAACACAAAAAAGCCCACCGTAAAGAAACACATTGCCAGTAGTGCGTAGTGGTGTACCGGTGCCAGCCACAGCGCGGCGACAGAGACCATCAGCCCCAGCGTGAACAACAAAATCATCGGCGCACGCTGACCGCTGAACAGCAGATCTGATCCCCATCCGGCAAACAGCGCGCCGAACAAGCCGCCGACCTCAAACAGCATCACCGTGGCATTGGCGCTGAGCAGATTCACGCCGTGGCTTTCTGTCAGCCAGAGATTGCCCCAGTCATTAAGCGCAATACGGATCAAATAGACCAGCACATACGACACGCCGAGCAGCCAGATCATCGGGTTCTTCAGCATGGTGGTGCGCAACATTTGCCACAGTCCCATCGGCGGGCTTTGCTGTTCCTGGCGCAGTTCCAGCGGGTCGTGTCGCCATTCTCCAACCGTCGGTAATCCCTCTTCCCGGGGCGTGCCTTTCAGTTGCAGGGTGAGCCAAATGCCTAACGCCATGCTGATAATCCCCGGTGCCAGCATCGCCGCCTGCCAGCCCCACCAGTGGGCGGCAAAGGCGCTTATCAGCGGGATAATTGCCCCACCCATGTTGATCGACATATTCCAGCAGCCCCACCAGAATCCGCGTTCGTTGCGCGAGTACCAGTGAGTCAGCAGTCGAGCGCAGGGCGGCCAGCCCCAACCCTGGAAAAAACCGTTTAGCGTCCACACCACCAGCAGCAGCGTTAGCGATTCACCAAAGGCGAACAGCACATTCAAAACGCCGGTGGCGAAAAGGCCGATGCCCATAAACGCGCGCTGTCCGTGGCTGTCGTGCCACAGTCCGGCGGTAAATTTCGACAGGCCATAGGTCAGGTAAAACAGTGATCCCAGCAGGCCGATATCGCCTTTATCCAGACCGAGGTCCGTTTGCAGCGCCGGGAGAACGTAGTTGACGCTTTTGCGTGTCAGATAAAACGCGGCGTAACCAATTACCATACACATCAGCAGCCGAGGGCGTAGCGCCCGGTATTGTTGGTCTGTTTCGCTGGCTGAGCGTGCGTGCATGGCTGTCTCCGTTTGTGCTGACTATAGGAAAGTGAAAGCAAAAGAGGATGAGAGAAAGTCCAGAGTGGCTAAGACTTTTTCCTGGTTAGCGGCTGATTTGTTGCAAATTTGTGGGCAGGTTAACAATTACCCGTGTGCCACCGTTCGATTCGAGCGTCAGTTCGCCGCCAAGAGCGCTGACCCGCTCACGCATCCCCTGAATACCGAAACCGGGAATTTTTTCCGGCAGAATGCCCACGCCGTTGTCAGCGACTTCCAGAAACAAGCGCTGTTCCTGCTGACGCAGCGTAATCGATACTTCGCTGGCGTCGGCATGTTTACAGACGTTGTTGAGTAACTCCTGCAGCAGCCGATACAGTGTGAAGCGCACCGTTTCATTTTCTGGCGTATTTTCAAGCTGATAGTCAAACCAACAGCGAATGCCTCGTTCGGCAAAGGCAAATTCATTCACCAGGTGATGCAGGGCATCTTTAAAGGCCAGTTCATCGAGCGCGGGCGGGCGCAGTTGGCGCAGCAGCTGGCGGGTGGAGTGGTGAATACGCCGGGCAAGGTCGTTGATCTGATTTGCCGCCACAAGCGTTTGCTCGCGTCCCGGCGCGCGTTTGACCAGCTGCGACTGAATTTGAATGGCGGTGATATTCTGACCAATTTCGTCATGCAGTTCCCGCGCCAGGCTTTTGCGCGTATTTTCTTCGGTGCGGATCAGTTGCTCGGTCAGCTCGCGGCGTGCCGCCAGTTCGGCTTCCAGACGCTGGCGATAATGGTGCAGGTTTTGTGCAAGATGTTGCTGGCGGCTGATAGCGATCCCAAGCCCGATGCCCAGCAGCGCCTGGGTGGCGAGGAAAATCTCCAGCTCCAGTAAATTACTGAACCCGACGCCGATTTGCCGGGCGATAGTGATCATCATACTGCCGAGCAATCCGGACAACACGCCGCCCTGCCAGCCGAATTTCCATGCCATCACCACGTTCGGTAGGAACACCACGATCAGCAGCAGACGCTCAATCTCTGGTGACAGCACCATCTGGGTGCCAATGCCAATAATAAAAAACAGACTGCACCAGATGATAAGTGAGGTGCGCAGCGGGGGATTGGTGGTATCCAACCCGAGCAGATGATAGCGGTGCTGCTGGCGCAGAAATTCATAGATCAGATAGACAAACGGCGTCAGCAGCACGCCACCGGTAAATGACGCCAGGCCAATTAACGTTGCCGGGCTTTGGATAAATGGTGAAAGCAGGGCGGTATTGAGCAATGAGGTAAGCGTCACCGCAGCCAGCAGTAGCGTTAAGCGCTGCCAGTAAAGGGGGAAGCGGTGCCAGTATGACTGGCCGATGCTTGCCGGAATAAGGCTAATAAACGGCGCAGCCAGCAGGATATAGCCGCTCAATAATTGCTCGCTGTGCAGCCAGAACAACATCAGCACCGGCGGCAATATCAGCGCGGGCCAGTAACGGCGAGAAAGCAGGATGAGCAGCGCGAGATAGACGCCGTGCGGCAGGAATAGCGCCGCCTGCTGGCCGTTGTGGGTCAGGTAAAAACCCAGCGTCCACAGCATCAGCCAGCCCGATCCCCAGGCCAGCAGAATAAACAGAGAAATAACCCAATGACGAAGGTTACGCGACATTAATGCCCCGTCAGCAACTGGTGGTCGAGGGCAAAATGCACCAGATCGATGGTGCTGTGGCATTGCAGTTTGCCCAGCACGTTCGCGCGATGAACATGCACCGTTTTATGGCTGAGATCGAGCTTGAAGGCTATCTCTTTCACGCTGTCGCCTTTGACCAGCAGATCAAACACTTCGCGCTCGCGGGGGGTCAGTACCTCCAGGACCCGTGCGGGTTGTTCGCCGCCGCGTAGCGCCCGCAGCGCGTCGGCGCACAGGTAATGCCCGCCCATACCGACTGAACGTACCGCCTGCACCAGTTCCTCTGGTCCGCAGCGTTTGGTCAGATAACCGCTGGCGCCGGCATCCAGCGCGCTTTGCACAAATGTGGGAGAGTCATAAATGCTGAGAATAATGGCGCGAAAACCGGGCTTTTGTGCTCGCAGTCGTTTTAACAGGCTCAGACCATTTTCATCCGGCATGGCGATATCCATCACCGCAACGTTTACGTCATCATGCAGTAACGCAGGCCACGCCTGAGCTGCGCTGCTGTACTGACCGGTAACGTTGAGATCGTCTTCGAGACTGAGTAATTGCGCAAAGCCGGAACGCACCACCACATGGTCATCCACCAGCACAACATGAATCATGATATTGCTCTCTTGCCTGATAATGCAGTCTATGATGCCTGCCAGCGCCGCGCTGGCAATCATCCAGGTGCAGTTATGTAACGAATGTAACAAAATCGCAATACAAGGCATCCTTCAAGCTGCCTCATTGTTGGCTGCGGATTACTCGGCCCATCCCTGGGCCTCGCCCCTTATGGGGCCGCTGCAAACAGCGTTCAAATCTGCTCCCGGCAGATTTGTCAGAAACCCCAGTCACATAGTTATCTATGCTCCTGGGGGGCTTCCGTTACCGCCTCAACGTATCTTGAATGATTTTGTGTATAAGCATTGCCGCTTTTTTTCTAAAAACGCTTTGTTCTTAGCCAGAATTTTTAATTCCTTTATCAAATTGTGCCGCAACGAAATACTGCCCCCATAACAAGACAGGGGAACAGAAAATCATGGCTATTTCATCGCGTAACGCATTTCTCGGCGTACTGGCATTCATCGCATTTCAGGCACAGGCGGTGAACGTCACCGTCGCTTATCAGACCTCCGCCGAACCCGCCAAAGTGGCGCAGGCGGATAACACTTTTGCGAAGGAGAGCGGCGCGACTGTTGACTGGCGCAAATTTGACAGCGGCGCGAGCATCGTCCGGGCGCTGGCCTCCGGCGACGTGCAGATCGGTAATCTTGGCTCCAGTCCGCTGGCGGTAGCAGCCAGTCAGCAGGTGCCGATTGAGGTTTTCCTGCTGGCATCAAAACTTGGCAATTCTGAAGCGCTGGTGGTGAAGAAAAATATCAGTAAACCGCAAGACTTGATAGGTAAACGCATTGCCGTGCCGTTTATCTCTACTACTCATTACAGCCTGTTGGCAGCGTTAAAACACTGGGGCATCAAGCCCGGTCAGGTTGAGATTGTGAACCTGCAGCCACCGGCAATTATTGCCGCTTGGCAGCGTGGGGACATTGATGGCGCGTACGTCTGGGCGCCTGCGGTCAATGCGTTGGAAAAAGATGGCAGGGTGTTAACCGACTCATCGCAGGTTGGCGAGTGGGGCGCGCCGACGCTGGACGTATGGGTGGTGCGCAAAGATTTTGCCGAGAAATACCCAGAGGTAGTTAAAGCCTTTGCCAAAAGCGCTATCGACGCGCAGCAACCTTATATCGCCAATCCTGATGAGTGGCTAAAGCAGTCAGAAAATATCAGTAAATTGTCGCGTTTAAGCGGTGTGCCGGAGGCGGATGTACCGGGGCTGGTGAAAGGTAACGCTTACCTGACGCCGCAACAGCAGACTGCCGAACTAAATGGAGCGGTGAATAAAGCGATTATCGACACCGCGCAGTTCCTTAAAGAGCAGGGCAAAGTCCCCGCCGTGGCGACAGATTATAGCCAGTACGTGACCGATCGCTTCGTGCAATAAATAAGGAGGCACTGATGCTGAAAATCTCACATCTTGCCGCCAGCTACGGTGGAAAACCGGCGCTGGAGGATATCAACCTGACGCTTGATAGCGGCGAACTTCTGGTAGTACTCGGACCTTCCGGCTGCGGGAAAACCACGTTGTTAAATCTGATTGCCGGGTTTGCGCCGTATCAGCACGGTAGCATTACGTTGGCGGGTAAGAAAGTTGACGGTCCCGGCGCAGATCGCGGAGTCGTGTTCCAGAACGAAGGCCTGCTGCCCTGGCGCAACGTGCAGGACAACGTGGCCTTTGGGTTGCAGCTGGCGGGGGTGGAGAAGCTCCAGCGTCAACGAATCGCGCAGGAGATGCTGCAGAAAGTTGGGCTGGAGGATGCGGGAAAACGTTTTATCTGGCAGCTTTCTGGCGGGCAGCGGCAGCGCGTCGGTATTGCCCGGGCGCTGGCGGCCAACCCGCGGCTGTTGCTGCTGGATGAACCCTTTGGCGCGCTCGACGCTTTTACTCGCGAGCAGATGCAAACTCTGCTGCTGAAGCTGTGGCATGAGACGGGCAAACAGGTGCTGTTGATTACCCACGATATTGAAGAAGCCGTGTTTATGGCAACGGAGCTGGTATTGCTGTCGCCAGGCCCTGGCCGGGTACTGGAGCGTCTGCCGCTGAATTTCGCCCGTCGCTTTGTGGCTGGAGAGTCGAGTCGCAGCATTAAGTCCGATCCGCAGTTTATCGCCATGCGCGAGTACGTGTTAGGTCGAGTCTTTGAACAACGGGAGGCATTTTCATGAGCGTGGTCATTAATGATAAACCCCGTCGCCAGCGCGCGCTCAACTGGCGCTGGCCGTTCTCGCGGCAGATTATTTTAAGCCTCGGTACGCTGGCCGTTATTTTGGCGGTGTGGTGGGCTGTGGCGGCGCTGCAGTTAGTCAGTCCGCTGTTTGTACCGCCACCGGGACAGGTTTTACAAAAGCTGATCGTTATTGCCGGTCCGCAGGGATTTATGGATGCCACGCTGTGGCAGCATCTGGCGGCGAGTCTGACACGTATTGTTATCGCGCTGCTGGCGGCGGTGCTGCTGGGCGTTCCGGTTGGAATCGCTATGGGACTGAGTCCGACGATGCGCGGCATTCTCGATCCGATCATTGAGCTGTATCGTCCGGTTCCGCCCCTGGCCTATCTACCGCTGATGGTCATCTGGTTTGGCATTGGCGAAACCTCGAAGATCCTGCTGATCTATCTGGCGATTTTCGCCCCTGTAGCAATGTCTGCGCTGGCGGGGGTCAAAAGCGCGCAGCAGGTGAGAGTACGTGCTGCTCAATCGCTGGGAGCCAGCCGTGCGCAGGTGCTGTGGTTTGTTATTTTGCCGGGGGCATTGCCGGAAATACTCACCGGGTTACGGATCGGGCTTGGCGTGGGCTGGTCGACGCTGGTGGCCGCAGAGCTGATTGCCGCCACGCGAGGTTTAGGATTTATGGTGCAGTCAGCCGGTGAGTTTCTGGCAACGGATGTGGTGCTGGCGGGGATCGCGGTGATTGCCGTTATCGCGTTTATTTTAGAACTGGGTCTGCGTGCGCTTCAGCGCCGTCTGACGCCCTGGCATGGAGAAGTACAATGAGTGAACGTCTGATCATTACCCCGCTGGGGCCGTATATTGGCGCACAAATTACCGGTGCGGATTTGGCGCGCCCGCTGAGTGATAACCAGTTCGAGCAGCTTTATCACGCAGTACTGCGTCACCAGGTGGTGTTTCTGCGTGAGCAGGTGATTACGCCGCAACAGCAGCGTACGCTGGCGCTGCGTTTCGGCGATCTGCATATTCATCCGGTCTATCCGCATGCCGAAGGGGTAGAAGAGATTATCGTGCTGGATACGCATAATGATAATCCCCCGGATAACGACAACTGGCACACCGATGTAACCTTTATTGACACGCCGCCTGCCGGGGCGATTTTAGCGGCGAAAGAGCTGCCATCAACCGGGGGCGATACCCTGTGGACCAGCGGAATTGCTGCTTTTGAGGCGCTTTCAGAGCCTTTGCGTCAGTTGCTGAGCGGTCTGCGGGCAGAGCATGATTTCCGTAAATCATTCCCGGAATATAAATACCGCAAAACGGAGGAGGAGCATCAGCGCTGGCTGGAGGCGGTAGTGAAGCATCCGCCTCTGTTGCATCCGGTGGTGCGCACACATCCGGTAAGCGGAAAACAGGCGCTGTTTGTGAATGAGGGATTTACGACGCGAATTGTCGATGTGACGGAAAAAGAGAGCGAGACGTTACTGGGATTTCTGTTCGCGCATATCACTAAACCGGAGTTCCAGGTACGCTGGCGCTGGCAGCCTAACGATGTCGCGATTTGGGATAATCGCGTGACACAGCATTATGCGAATGCGGATTATCTACCGCAGCGGCGCATTATGCATCGGGCAACGATTCTGGGAGATAAGCCTTACTTCCGTGCAGGCTAACAGTCCGGTGGTGCTTTTTCATCGGGCCTGAAAAAGCAGGCCCGATAAGGCGACGTTATTAACGCAGGATTTTTTTCTCAGCCAGATCCAGTGCGAAGTAGCTGAAGATCAGATCCGCGCCAGCGCGTTTGATCGACCCTAAGCTTTCCAGCACCACTTTCTCTTCATCAATAGCGCCCGCCATTGCTGCGAATTTAATCATCGCATACTCGCCGCTGACCTGATAAGCGCCAATCGGCAACTCGGTGCGCTCGCGAATATCGCGCAGAATATCGAGGTATGCGCCAGCCGGTTTTACCATCAGGCAGTCTGCGCCCTGGGCTTCATCCAGCAGTGATTCACGGATCGCCTCGCGGCGGTTCATCGGGTTCATCTGATAGGTTTTACGATCGCCCTTCAGCGCGGTGCCTGCAGCTTCACGGAACGGGCCGTAGAAAGAAGAGGCAAACTTAGTGGAGTAGGACATGATCGCGGTATCGGTGAAGCCCGCAGCATCCAGCGCCTGGCGAATCGCCTGCACCTGACCGTCCATAGCGGCGGAAGGCGCAATGAAGTCCGCACCCGCTGCTGCGGCAACGACCGCTTGTTTGCCGAGGTTAGCAAGGGTTAAATCGTTATCAACGCCGTGATCGCATAACACACCACAGTGGCCATGCGAGGTGTATTCACAGAAACAGGTGTCGGACATGACAATCATTTCCGGCACGGTCTGTTTACAGATACGCGACATGCGCGCCACCAGACCGTCTTCTTTCCAGGCATCGCTGCCGGTGTCATCCGTATGGTGGGAAATGCCGAAAGTCATGACCGAACGGATGCCCGCATTGGCAATGCGTTCAATTTCGCGCGCCAGATGCTTCTCTGGAATACGCATCACGCCAGGCATGGCGTCAATAGCTTTGTAATCGTCGAGTTCTTCTTCAACAAAGATCGGCAACACCAGGTCATTTAAGCTGAGTGTTGTCTCTTCAAACATAGCGCGCAGCGCAGGAGATTTGCGCAGGCGGCGAGGGCGTTGGATTAGGTCTGTCATGGTATGCCTGATGTTTGTGGAATCGAAGATCGCAGTATACCCGAACCTGAAGGCGAGGGGGTTACGAAAGTTGGCGTTATATCTGGATTTCCCTTGATGGAAGGTTGAGTCATTAGAGCCATTTATTCATATTCATTATGTTGTTTATTATTATTTATTATTTTAAATATCTATATGTTTGCTTTTATATCCCGATGCATAAGATGCGTCTATTTATTAGTTATTTGTTTGTATGCATCGTAATTCATTGGTAAATAATATATTTTGAACGACTGGTTGTCCGTAATTAATTGAAGGTAATGATTTTTTTGTTTCTTAAATAAAGAAGTTGGCATTCGTGGTGTTGTCCGTTTTCGGACAACGGGCAAAGAATAATTGAACCTTTCCTCCATGACGCCGCATAATCGTTCCTGCGAAACATAAAATGTTTTCTATGCATTGATAATTGATGGATCAACTATATTACGTCCCTGAGGAGGGATGACAAATGCACACTTGGAAAAAGAAACTTGTAGTCTCACAATTAGCATTAGCCTGCACTTTGGCAATCACTTCTCAGGCGAATGCTTCCACTGATATCTCTGGCACTACTTATACTACTTTCACGCATTATAACGACGCATCTTATACTGATGGCGTTTACTATGATGAATATGTCGGTTGGAATAATTACGACACTGATAGTATTTATAACGGTGATATTTATCCGGTAATCAATAACGCTACTGTCAACGGCGTTATTTCGACTTATTACCTGGATGATGGAGTTTATGCTGACAGCAATAACAATAGCCTGACGATTAAAAATAGTACTATTCACGGTATGGTGACATCCGAGTGTATGACCACGGATTGTACTAACCGTACGGGCACCGACTATTACTACGATCGTCTGGCGATGAACGTCATTAATTCAACTATCGATGACAACTACGAACATTATACCTACAACGGTACGTATAATGACGCCGCTGATACGCATGTTGTCGATGTTTATAATCTGGGCACGGCTATTACTCTGGATCAGGAAGTTGATCTGTCTATCTCCAATAACTCTCACGTTGCGGGTATTACGCTGACTCAGGGTTACGAGTGGGAAGATATTGACGATAATACCGTTAGTACTGGTGTAAACAGCAGCGAAGTATTTAATAATACTATTGCTGTCAGTGATTCTACTGTGACCTCAGGTTCATGGTCTGATGAAGGCACTTCTGGCTGGTTTGGTAATACCAGCAATGCAAGCGATTACAGCGGTTCTTATACTGCTGATGATGTTGCATTGGCTGTTATTGCGCATCCAGATGCCGACAACGCGATGCAGACTACTGCCACCTTTAACAATTCCACGCTGATGGGCGACGTGGTGTTCTCCAGCAACTTCGATGAGAACTTCTTCCCGAACGGCGCTGATACTTACCGTGATACTGATGCCGATCTGGATACCAATGGTTGGGACGGTACTGACCGTCTGGACCTGACCCTGAACAACGGCAGCAAGTGGGTTGGCGCAGCGATGTCCGTACATCAGGTTGATGTTGATGGCGATGGTGTTTACGACAGCTATACTGCGGGTACAGAAGCTACCGCTACGCTGATTGATATTGCAGCCAATAGCCTGTGGCCTGATTCAACCTACGGTATTGACAGCGATACGAGTTCTTATAATGAAAATGGTCATGTGGTTGGCAACGCCGTCTACCAGAGCGGTCTGTTCAACGTCACGCTGAACGGCGCTTCACAGTGGGATACCACCAAAACTTCTCTGATTGATACCCTGAGCATCAACAGTGGTTCCGTCGTGAATGTAGGCGATTCTGATCTGATTTCTGACTCTATCGCGCTGACCGGTGCTTCTGCCCTGAACATCAACGAGGATGGTCATGTTGCGACCGATACCCTGTCTATTGACAACAGTACCGTCACAATTGCGGATGATGTTGCTGCTGGCTGGGGCGTAGGTGATGCTGCGCTGTATGCAAATACTATCAACGTAACCAACAATGGTGTTCTGGATGTGGGTAACAGCACAGGTGATGCACTGCAGGTTGATACGCTGAATCTGACCAGCTACACCGACGCTTACAACCATGTTAATGCGGGTGTTTTCGACATCAACAGTACCAACTATGTGTTGAATGCCGACCTGACCAACGACCGTACTAACGACAAAACTCAGGCTAACTATGGTTACGGCGTGATCGCAATGAACTCTGATGGTCACTTGACTATCAATGGTAACGGCGATTCCGACACCTCCTACGATCAGTCTGAAGTTGATAACTATGGTGACCACGTTGCAGCTGCAACTGGTAACTATAAAGTACGTATCGATAACGCGACCGGTACTGGTTCTATTGCTGATTACAAAGGCAAAGAACTGGTTTATGTTAACGACACCAACAGCACTGCGACCTTCTCTGCAGCTAACAAAGCGGATCTGGGTGCTTACACCTATCAGGCGCAGCAGCAGGGTAACACCGTTGTTCTGCAGCAGATGGAGCTGACCGACTACGCGAACATGGCGCTGAGCATTCCGTCTGCTAACACCAATATCTGGAACCTGGAACAAGACACCGTTGGAACTCGTCTGACTAACGCTCGTCATGGTCTGGCAGATAACGGTGGTGCATGGGTAAGCTACTTCGGCGGCAGCTTCGACGCGGATAACGGCAGTATTAACTACGATCAGGATGTCAGCGGCATCATGGTCGGTGTTGATTCCAAAATCGATGGCAACAACGCTAAGTGGATTGTCGGTGCTGCGGCAGGCTTTGCGAAAGGTGATATGAGCGACCGTACTGGTCAGGTGGATCAAGACAGCCAGACGGCCTACATCTACTCTTCTGCTCGCTTTGACAACAACATCTTTGTTGACGGTAACTTAAGCTACTCCCACTTCAACAACGATCTGTCTGCTAACATGAGCAACGGTCAGTATGTTGATGGCAGCACCTCTGCTGATGCCTGGGGCTTTGGCCTGAAACTGGGTTACGACCTGAAACTGGGTGATGCCGGTTACGTGACGCCTTACGGTAGTGTATCCGGTCTGTTCCAGTCTGGTGATGACTATAAGCTGAGCAACGACATGAAAGTTGACGGTCAGTCTTATGACAGCATGCGTTATGAACTGGGTGTAGATGCAGGTTATACCTTCGCCTACAGCGAAGATCAGGCGCTGACCCCGTACTTCAAACTGGCCTATGTTTACGATGACTCTAACAACGATTCTAACGTAAACGGAGACTCTATCGACAATGGCGTAGAAGGTTCTGCGGTACGTGTTGGACTGGGTACTCAGTTCAGCTTCACCAAGAACTTCAGTGCTTACACCGATGCTAACTACCTCGGTGGCGGTGATGTTGATCAAGACTGGGCTGCAAACGTTGGTGTTAAATATACCTGGTAAGAATTTTCTCGCTGAGAAGTATAAGGTAATTTAATTCAGAATAATGCCCGTCACGGATTTGACGGGCATTTGTTGCAAGGAATGCACAAATGTTCTCGACGAATAAACCTCTTTTGGAATTTGGTAAGCTTGATAAATGTTTGTCAAAATACGGACAACATTTCAAATATGATAACGAAAAGCAAATTATATATTCCAGTGATATAAATAGTGACGATACCTTTATTATATTAAGCGGCGTAATTTCCCTGCGACGAGGAGAAAATGTGCTGGTTGGCATCGCGCAGGCTCCGTTTATTATGGGGCTTTCGGATGGCGTGATGAAAACAGATGTACCTTACAGATTAATAACCGAAAGTAATTGTACGGGATATCATCTTCCGGCTTCACAAACGATTAATATAATTGAACAATGCCAGGTTTGGCGCGAAGCCTTCTGCTGGTTAGCGTGGCAAAACTGCATGCTTGAAATGCGCGACTTACAGTTAATTGGCAATAACTCCTACGATCAGATCCGCGCGACGCTGATATCCATGACGAAATGGGACGACGAACTGCGTTCGCGTGTCGGTGTCATGAACTATATTCACCAACGCACGCGAATTTCACGCTCAGTTGTTGCTGAAGTTCTCGCGGCTTTGCGTAAAGGTGGTTACATTGAAATGAATAAAGGCAAACTGGTGAACATTAACCGTTTGCCTTTTGAGTATTAAGTCAGGATGCGGGAATAACCTGCGGTTTGTTTCCGCTCAACTCTGCAACCAGATCGTTGATACCGTCGCTCATATTGGTAAAGCGGGTCAGCGGAGAACGTGTTACCACGACAAACGCCCCAACGTTTTGCTGCGGGATCATCGCCATATAGGTGATGAATCCGCCGCCGCCGCCGGTTTTTTGAATAATTCCCGGTCGGCCATTTTTCGGTGCCATATAGACCCAGCCCAAACCAAGTGCATCGGCCTTGCCCGGAACATCCATCCCTATCACTTTGGTCAACTGTGTACGCTGATAAATCAGCGTCTGCATCCGATCGGCCTGTTGGCTACGATGATAAAAATCAGATGAGAGATACTGCTGCATCCAGCGCATCATATCGCCGGGTGTTGAATAGACGCCGCCGCTGCCCATCGCCGCCAGCGTGTTGTTGCAAGGGCTGGCTCCTTTTTCCGCGACCATCAGGCGTCGACATTGATCGGGGGACGGCGTAAAGGTGGTGTCTTTCATCCCCAGCGGACGGGTGATTTTTTCTTCAAACAGCTGCGGATAAGGCTTACCTGAGGCGGTTCCCAGCGCATCGGCCAGTAGATCAAACGCCAGGTTGGAATAAGAAGCCTGCGAGCCCGGTGCGGCTTTTAGCGTGGCGGTTGAGAGATAGTTCCAGCGCTGTTCGCGGGTTGGCCAGACAAACACGGGGCGCTTTGCTGCGCCGCCTGGCTGTTCGCGCGGCAGCGCACTGGTATGCGTCGCCAAATTCACCAGTCTAATCGGTGTGCCCTGATAAGTCGGCACGCGTGCGCCAGGTGGTGCATATTTACTCAACGGATCGTTGAGTTTAACTGTGCCCTGATCGAGTAATTTTACCAGCATTTCGCTGGTCATTAATTTGGTGATGGAGGCAATACGAATTACGGAATCCAGTTGCGGATGGACGTTGTTACCGGGACGCGTTTCGCCAAAGCTGCGAAATACGCGCTGATTGCCATCAATCACTACGAGTGCCATCCCTGTAGCACCACTGCCGTAAAATATATGGTCGGCATAACGATCAACGATATCAGAGGCGAAGACCGGATCGGTTATAGGCTGTGCCGCCTGGACAGATGTCAATGACGCCGCACACAGCGCGGCAGAAAAAAGCAGACTACGTTTCAACGGTGGTGTCCATGAGTTAGAGAAAGTGAAAAAGGATGTCGTGCGTATGCGTATTTATACTACTCATCAGCGTATTGCAAAGCGCTTATCAGCCAATGATAGTGTGAAAAACGTAACGATGAGTAAACGCGATCGTTTTCGGGATTATGCATATTCGCTTTTGTGATCTCACGCTGTGATAATCAGCACAGATTGGAACGTTGTCGAGTGTGAAAACCACAGAAACAATTCTTCATAACTGGGGGGCGAACTAAGTGCCCCGGTTTTGGTCACAATGTGGGTTTCAGCTTGTGTTTTTGGGCGTAAGCCATCTGGCCACGTACTTTCAGAGTGGCAAATGCACAGCAGTCGTCATAACGATAAGAAGTTAGCAGGAGAGCACTATGTTTAAGTCTTTTTTCCCAAAGCCGGGAGCGTTCTTTATTTCGGCATTTATTTGGGCACTGGTCGCTGTTGTATTCTGGCAAGCAGGTGGGGGAGCCTGGGTTGCACGCTTTACCGGCGCGTCGGGAGATGTACCGATTAGCGCGGCCCGATTCTGGTCGTTGGATTACCTGATTTTTTATGCGTATTACATTCTTTGCGTTGGGGTGTTCGCGCTGTTTTGGTTTATCTACAGCCCGCACCGCTGGCAGTACTGGTCGATACTCGGCACATCGCTGATTATTTTCGTGACCTGGTTTCTGGTTGAAGTTGGCGTCGCCGTCAACGCCTGGTATGCGCCATTCTATGATCTGATTCAAACCGCACTCAGCGCGCCGCACAAGGTGAAGATTGAGCAGTTCTATCATGAAGTGGGCATCTTTCTCGGCATTGCACTGATTGCCGTAATTATTGGCGTGATGAACAACTTCTTTGTCAGTCACTATGTCTTCCGCTGGCGGACCGCAATGAATGAACACTATATGGCGCACTGGCAGCATCTGCGTCATATCGAAGGCGCTGCGCAGCGTGTGCAGGAAGACACTATGCGTTTTGCCTCCACGCTGGAAAATATGGGAGTCAGCTTTATCAACGCGATTATGACGCTGATCGCCTTTTTGCCCGTGCTGGTCACACTCTCTGCCCATGTTCCTGACCTGCCAATTATTGGGCATGTGCCTTATGGCCTGGTGATTGCCGCGATTGTCTGGTCCCTGATGGGAACTGGCTTACTGGCGGTAGTCGGGATTAAACTTCCAGGGCTGGAGTTTAAAAACCAGCGCGTGGAGGCGGCCTACCGTAAAGAACTGGTATACGGTGAAGATGACGCCAATCGTGCGACACCGCCAACGGTGCGTGAACTGTTTCACGCGGTACGCCAGAACTACTTCCGCCTCTATTTTCACTATATGTACTTCAATATCGCCCGTATTCTGTACCTGCAGGTTGATAACGTTTTCGGTTTGTTCCTGCTGTTTCCGTCGATTGTTGCCGGTACGATTACGCTTGGTTTGATGACGCAAATTACAAACGTGTTTGGTCAGGTGCGCGGCTCGTTCCAGTATTTGATTAACTCCTGGACAACGTTAGTTGAACTGATGTCTATATATAAGCGTCTGCGCAGCTTTGAACGTGAGCTTGATGATCAGGATATTCAGGAAGTTACCCATACCCTTGGTTAATAATGAGGAGATGTTATGTCGACGGTTTCCCGTCTTTACCCCTTGTCCGGTTTGGCCGCTCTGGTGCTGGTGGGATGTAGTAGCCAACCTGCGCAGCCGTTAAAAAAGGGGGAGAAAGCCGTCGATGTGGCGAGCGTGGTGCGCCAGAAAATGCCCGCCAGCGTGAAAGACAGGGACGCGTGGGCACAGGACCTGGCAAAGACGTTTGAAAGCCAGAAGCTGGCGCCGACGGTTGAAAATATCTGTTCGGTGCTGGCGGTGGCTCAGCAGGAGTCTAACTATCAGGCGGACCCTGCTGTTCCAGGACTGAATAAAATCGCCTGGAAAGAAATCGACCGCCGCGCCGAGCGTATGCACATTCCGCTGTTTGTGGTGCATACCGCGCTGAAGATTAACTCGCCAACGGGGAAAAGCTACAGCGAACGTCTGGATTCGGTGAAGACGGAAAAACAGCTGAGTGCCATCTTTGATGATTTTATTAATATGGTACCGATGGGGCAGACGCTATTTGGTTCGCTTAATCCGGTGCATACCGGCGGTCCGATGCAGGTCAGTATCGCCTTTGCCGAGCAACATGCTGGCGGTTATCCGTGGAAAATGGCGGGAACCGTGCGTCAGGAAGTGTTTAGCCGTCGCGGCGGGCTGTGGTTTGGTACGTATCATCTGCTTAACTACCCGGCGAACTACAGTGCGCCCATCTTCCGCTTCGCCGATTTTAATGCCGGATGGTATGCCAGCCGCAATGCGGCTTTCCAGAATGCGGTCAGTAAAGCCAGCGGGGTGAAGCTGGCGATGGATGGGGATTTGATTCTCTACGGTAGCAGCGAACCGGGTAAAACCGAGCTGGCAGTGCGTAAACTGGCCGGGAAACTGGATATGAGCGAGAGTGAGATCAGCCGTCAATTGCAAAAAGGTGACAGCCTGGCGTTTGAAGAGACTGCGTTGTACGAGAAGGTCTATAAGCTGGCGGAAGCGAAGACCGGGAAAGCGCTCCCCCGTGAAATGCTGCCAGGCATTCAACTGGAAAGCCCGAAGATCACGCGAAATCTGACTACCGCGTGGTTTGCGAAACGCGTGGACGATCGTCGGGCGAGATGTATGGGTCAGTCGTCGTTATGATGACGACGGCGCCAGTGCACGAATGCCGCGATAGCACCCAGAATCAGGCTTCCGGTGATGAAAGGGACCAGCCCAAAAAGGGTACCGACACCCAAACCGATTTCAACTCGCGGTCGCCCTGTCTCTTGCATTTGTAACTGCATTAGTTGTTCATAGATGCCGGGAGCGTGGGCCAACAGATTTAAAATCTGCGCGCCCGCCCAAAAGCAAAACAGCACAAATACGGCATACGCAATGTTGCCGGGCAGGGAGGAGGTGTCCCGATGCTTGCCCTTAAAAAGGGATTTTGAGAGCGTAAAATCAGCCATAAAGACCTCCGGAAATAACCTGCTTTTTTGACGTAATGCCTGGAACTCACCGTGAGTCTGACAGGTGATCGGCAATGTCAATATCAGAATGATGGTAATTTCAGGTAGAGATTATTCCTGGATTTCGGTTTTTTGCTTTCCGTCACAATTGAGTAACCTTAAGTGAAATTAAGTTACATTTCAGAATTTCCGTACAGGCCACAGACGTCCATGAGGAAATGTGCGAGGATGCGCTTCCATGTTGTATTTCTACCGGAGCTGTTATGAACCTGCCTGTAAAAATCCGCCGAGACTGGCACTACTATGCCTTCGCAATCGGGCTTATCTTTATTCTGAACGGCGTGGTGGGCTTGCTCGGTTTTGAAGCGCAGGGGTGGCAAACCTATGCGGTGGGGCTGGTTACCTGGGTGATTAGCTTTTGGCTGGCCGGATTAATTATTCGTCGCCGGGTGGAAGATGAAGATGAAGATGAAACAAAGGATGCCCAATAGAGATCGGGCATCCTGACGGGTTTACATACTGGTTTTCAGCGCGCTATCTGCCGCATGGCGTTCCAGCGCCAGCTCGATCAGGCGAGTGATCAAATCGGTATAGCCTAAACCGCTCGCCTGCCACAGTTTTGGATACATGCTGATGTTGGTAAAGCCCGGCAGTGTGTTGATCTCGTTGATCACAACCTCGTTCTCTGCGGTTAAGAAAACGTCCACGCGGGCCATGCCGGCACAGCCCAACGTCTGATAAGCCTGAATTGCAATGTCTCGGATCTTATCGTTAATTTCCGGTGCGATTGCTGCCGGAACAACCACTTTGGCACCGTTGTCGTCAATATATTTGGTGTCGTAAGCGTAAAAATCACTGTTCAGCACGATCTCGCCACAGGTACTGGCCTGCGGATGATCGTTACCCAGCACCGCGCATTCGATCTCGCGGCCTTTGATCCCTTGTTCGACGACGACTTTATGATCGAATTCAAATGCGAGTCCGACGGCCTGGTCGTATTGTGCTTCGCTGGTCACTTTACTGACGCCAACGGACGATCCCTGGTTGGCCGGTTTTACAAACAGCGGCAGACCCAGGCGAGACTCAACCTCGGCAAAGCTGATGCTGTTGCGATTGGCGCGAGTCAGCGTAATAAACGGGGCGATGTTTAATCCGGCATCGCGCAGCAGACGTTTGGTCACGTCTTTATCCATACAGGCCGCAGAACCTAATACATCAGATCCGACGAATGGTAGATTCGCCACGCGCAGCATCCCCTGCAAAGAGCCATCTTCACCCAGCGTGCCGTGTACAATTGGGAAAATAACATCGACCGTAGGCAGCGGCTTACCGTTTTGCGCATCGATCAACTGATGTTCTTGTTTACCCGGTACCTGAGCAAGGCTGGTCGCGGAGGGACGCAGCGCAATATGCGCCGGATCGTTTGAATTGAGCAGATAATTACTGGCATCGCTGACGTGCCATTGCCCTTGTTTATCAATACCTAACAGCACAACGTCAAAGCGAGTCTTGTCGATGGCATCGACAATATTTTTTGCCGATTGCAATGACACTTCATGTTCCGCTGATTTACCACCAAATACGATTCCTACCCGCAACTTTGCCATCTTAAAAACCCATTCCATGAATGCAAAGCACATACATTACCACGACAAAACGTAGGTTTCCTCGGCTTCTGGCAGATTGTTTTAGTGGATAACCGGGGAAGTGATAGGCGTAAACGCGCAGATCGACCGTGAAGCATAATTCCCTGTTTAAATTATGGGTTTGGTGTGAGGTGTATCACAAATATGATGAGAGGGGAGATAAAATCCTAAACTGTGATTTATCGCACCTGTGAACCCTTATTTGGCTAAGTAATTTGTTAAGCTGCTCGCAGTTTTCAGCTATTTATCGTTATGAGTCCTTATGGAATCCTGGAGAGTTAACCTTATTTCCGTGTGGTTCGGTTGCTTTTTTACCGGACTGGCGATTAGCCAAATCCTGCCTTTTTTACCGCTCTATATCTCCCAACTGGGAGTGACCTCGCATGAAGCGCTCTCAATGTGGTCCGGCTTAACGTTCAGCGTCACCTTTCTGATTTCAGCCATTGTCTCTCCGATGTGGGGCAGTTTAGCGGACCGTAAAGGACGTAAGCTGATGTTGCTGCGTGCTTCTCTGGGGATGGCGATTGCGATTTTACTGCAGGCCTTTGCCACCAACGTCTGGCAGCTTTTTCTTCTGCGTGGGGTGATGGGGTTAACTTCTGGCTATATTCCCAATGCGATGGCGCTGGTGGCCTCACAGGTACCGCGCGAACGCAGCGGATGGGCACTGAGTACACTTTCGACGGCGCAAATTAGCGGCGTCATTGGCGGGCCGCTGATGGGGGGCTTTATTGCCGATCATGTTGGTTTACGGGCAGTATTCTGTATTACCGCAGCCTTGCTGGTGGTGAGTTTCCTGGTCACGCTGTTCTTAATCAAAGAGGGCGTGCGCCCGACTATCAAAAAAAGCGAACGTCAGAGCGGTAAGGCCGTCTTTGCCTCACTGCCTTACCCGGCGCTGGTGATTAGCCTGTTTTTTACTACTATGGTTATCCAACTGTGTAACGGCTCAATTGGACCGATTCTGGCGCTGTTTATTAAATCGATGGTGCCAGACAGTTCGAATATTGCCTTTCTCAGCGGGTTGATTGCTTCGGTGCCGGGCGTCTCGGCCCTGATTTCAGCGCCCCGGCTAGGTAAGTTAGGCGACCGTATTGGGACCGAACGGATTTTAATGGCGACGTTAATCTTCGCGGTAGTGTTGTTTTTCGCCATGTCATGGGTCACCACGCCATTGCAGTTGGGAATCTTACGTTTTCTGCTCGGATTTGCCGACGGCGCAATGTTGCCCGCAGTGCAGACACTGCTGGTGAAATACTCCAGCGACCAGATAACCGGGCGAATTTTTGGTTATAACCAGTCATTTATGTACCTCGGTAACGTGGCCGGGCCATTAATGGGAGCAACGGTATCAGCAATGGCGGGCTTTCGCTGGGTGTTTATTGCCACGGCGAGCATTGTGCTTATCAATATCTGGCAACTGGCTATCGCGCTGCGACGTCGACGTAGCGTACGCTGAAGTTCTGATTAACAACGCTGCTCGTCAGCGTTGTTAATCCATAATTGTGCATTATATATCTATGTTATTATTAATTCCCATACCCTTTTATATGCAATGATTCTACGTTACTACGCCCCTCCTTATTTTGTGTTGTGATTGTTTTCGCAAAATGTTTTATTTTTTATAAAAATACAACTTTCATCCTCTAGGCAGTGGTGAGTCTTAATGATAACGTGGCTCATATTTGGTTAAGGGAATACGCAAATGAAAAATCTCATCACTGAGTTGTTACTTAAGCTCGCCCAAAAAGAAGAAGAGTCGCAAGAGCTGGCGACGCAGGTTGAAACGCTCGAGCAGGTAATCATCGAAATGCTGCGTAATATGACGTGGAACGATCGGCAAATTTTTATTCGCCAGATAGAGGATGCTGTGGCTGGGGTAGGCCGTATGCCTGCATTTCTGACCAGCATTCATAACGCAGGCGAGAGTGTGCCAAAAGCGTTTTGAGTCATCTGTGGCGCGTCGTCCACGAATTATCATAAAAGTGTCACATCAAATACTTATAGTCGCTTTGTTTTAATTTTACTGTATTTATACATGGAGAAAATAAAGTGAAACAAAGCGCACTCGCTATTGCCCTGTTACCTTTGCTGTTTACCCCGGTTATTTATGCAGAATCATCTGCTATGCCGGTTCTGGATAATCGTGCCGCTCAGGGTGATATCACCACACCGGGCGGTGCCCGCCGATTGGCTGCCGATCAAACGGCGGCTCTGCGCGATTCTCTGAACGATAAACCTGCCAAAAATATTATTCTATTGATTGGTGATGGGATGGGTGACTCAGAAATAACGGCAGCACGAAATTATGCCGAAGGCGCAGGCGGCTTTTTTAAAGGTATTGATGCTTTACCGTTGACCGGACAATACACGCATTATGCGCTGGATAAAAAAACGGGCAAACCCGATTATGTGACGGATTCTGCGGCATCCGCCACGGCGTGGACCACCGGTGTGAAAACCTATAATGGTGCTCTGGGCGTGGATATCCACGAAAAAGATCACACCACAATTCTTGAAATGGCAAAAGCAGCGGGGCTGGCGACGGGCAACGTTTCTACCGCTGAATTGCAGGATGCGACTCCGGCAGCGCTGGTTGCTCATGTGACCTCGCGTAAGTGCTATGGCCCTGACGTGACCCGTGAAAAATGTCCAACTAATGCGCTGGAAAAAGGCGGCAAAGGGTCAATCACCGAACAATTACTCAATTCCAGGGCTGACGTTACGTTGGGCGGCGGGGCAAAAACGTTTGCGGAAACCGCAGCGGCAGGCGAATGGCAGGGTAAAACATTGCGTGAACAAGCCCAGGCCCGCGGTTATCAACTGGTGAGTGATGCGGCTACGCTGGCGGCGATTACTGAAGCTAATCAGGATAAACCGCTGCTGGGTCTGTTCTCTGACGGCAATATGCCGGTACGCTGGGAAGGACCGAAGGCATCTTATCATGGCAATCTGGATAAACCGGTTGTGACCTGTGCGCCAAATCCAAAGCGTAATGACAGTGTGCCGACGCTGGCGCAGATGACGGATAAAGCGATTGAACTGTTAAGCAAAAATGAGAAAGGTTTCTTCCTGCAAGTGGAAGGGGCGTCAATTGATAAACAGGACCACGCCGCCAACCCATGCGGACAGATTGGCGAAACGGTCGATCTGGACGAAGCGGTACAGCGCGCGCTTGCCTTTGCGAAGAAAGATGGCAACACCCTGGTAGTGGTAACCGCTGACCACGCGCATGCCAGCCAGATTGTCGCACCGGATACCAAAGCACCAGGCCTGACTCAGGCACTGAACACCAAAGATGGCGCGGTGATGGTTATTAGCTACGGTAACTCTGAAGAGGAATCTCAGGAGCACACTGGTAGCCAACTGCGAATTGCAGCCTACGGCCCGCATGCGGCGAATGTGGTTGGTTTGACCGACCAGACCGACCTGTTCTACACCATGAAAGCGGCGTTAGGACTGAAATAACCCGACGCCCGGCGGCAATACTTTTGCCGTCGGGTGGTATTTTTATCGTTAGCAGCCAAACTTACCTGTGTGTCGTCGTTCAGAAAAGGATGGTGCTATGAAAATTACATTATTAATGACGTTGCTTTTTGGTCTTATTTTTTTAACTACCGTCGGTGCTGCCGAGAAGACATTAACCCCGCAACAACAACGTATGACCACCTGCAATCAGCAGGCAACGGCGCAGACCTTAAAAGGGGATGCGCGTAAGACATATATGAGTGATTGCCTGAAAAACAGTAAATCTGCGCCTGAGGAAAAGAGCCTGACGCCGCAGCAGCAGAAAATGCGTGAATGCAACGTCAAGGCGACGGAGCAGTCCCTGAAAGGTGATGATCGTAATAAATTTATGAGCGCTTGCCTGAAAAAATCTGCGTAGCACTTACGGGTGAGCAGGTAAAATCGCTCACCCGAAATATCATACTTCCGCCGCCAGACCCCTTCCTATAATTTGGGAAATTTGTTTCAGAATATTCCCAAATACGATGAATGATGAAAACTTTTATCAAAAGAAGGTCGTCCCGAATGACGCGTTTTTATCGCTTCATCAGAATGACCACCAGCGCTCCGGTCTGCGATTCGCCCGACGGATCAGGCTGCCGCGAGCGGTGGGATTGGGGGGAATGTTTTTATCTATCGCGTCGGTACTCGTTACTCAGCCCATTACCGGTGGCTGGTGGCTGTTACTGGTGGGATGGGCGTTTGTCTGGCCGCATCTGGCCTGGCAGCTGGCAAGCAAAGCTGACGATCCTCTGCATAGTGAATTTACCAACTTAAAAGCTGATGCCATTCTTGCCGGTATGTGGATAGGAATTATGGGAGTGAATCTGTTGCCATCCACGGCGCTGCTGATGATTACCTGCATTAACCTGATGGGTGCAGGGGGGATGCGAATATTCATTGCAGGCGCTGTTTTGATGGTGGTTTCATGCCTGGTGACGTTACAGTTAACCGATATCTCCGTCGCGTTCAGCAGTACTCAACTTAGCGTACTATTGACGCTGCCGGTGCTGGTGATCTATCCGCTGATTTTTGCCTGGGTAAGTTATCAAACGGTCATCAAACTGGCGGAGCATAAGCGCCGCTTACAGGTGATGAGTACGCGAGATGGCATGACCGGAGTGTATAACCGTCGTCATTGGGAGCTGTTACTGCGTAATGAATTTGATAATTGTCGCCGCTACCAGCGTGACGCCACGTTACTGATTATCGATATTGACCATTTCAAAAGCATTAATGATACCTGGGGTCATGACGTTGGGGACCAGGCGATTGTCGCGCTGACCCGCCAGTTGCAAATGACCTTACGCGGTAGCGATGTGATAGGGCGCTTTGGTGGTGATGAATTTGCAGTGATTATGTGTGGTACGCCGGCAACCAGCGCGATAGCAGCGATGTCTCGTGTGCACGAACGACTTAGCCACTTGCGTTTATCCTGCGCGCCACAGGTTGCCCTGCGTATTAGCGTGGGCGTTGCGCCGCTGACCTCAGAAACCGAGCATTATCGGGAATGGTTAAAGTCGGCGGATATGGCTCTTTACAAAGCAAAGAATTCCGGACGTAACCGCACTGAAGCGGCGGCCTGACGTCCGGAGGTGTTGACTCAGGAGCGGCTGAGTTTTTCAGACTGTTCCATGCACTTAATCATCGCTTCGATCACTGCTGAACGGAAACCGCGTTCTTCAAGGACGCGTACCGCTTCAATGGTGGTTCCACCAGGCGAGCACACCATATCTTTCAGCTCTCCGGGATGTTTACCCGTTTCCAGCACCATCTTCGCCGAACCCATTACCGCTTGTGCCGCGAATTTATAAGCCTGTGCGCGAGGCATGCCGCCTTGTACGGCGGCGTCCGCCATTGCTTCGATAAACATAAAGACATAGGCCGGTGCTGAACCGCTGACGCCAACAACCGGGTGAATCATTGCCTCCGCAATGACTTCTGCTTCGCCAAAGCAGCGGAAGATATTCAGCACGTCGGCCGTATCTTCCGGCGTGACTAAAGCGTTCGGTGTGACGGAGGTCATTCCCGCGTTCACCAGAGACGGCGTGTTTGGCATCGCGCGAATGATTTTACGGTCATGGCCCAGCGCGCGGGCGAGTTGATCGAGGGTGACGCCTGCGGCAATTGAGACGACCAGAGAGTCTTTGTTCAGGCTGGAGGTAATTTCGCTCAGCACCTTAATCATGATGCCTGGTTTTACGGCCCCAAATACGATATCGGCGATTTGTGCGACTTCTTGTGCAGACTGCGCCGCATTAATACCGTACTGGTCGTGCAACGCAGCGACTTTATCGGGGGAGGGAGTATAGACCCAGATTTGGCCGGGGAGAACCTGGCCGCTGGCGATCATGCCGCCAAGTATCGCTTTGCCCATATTACCGCAGCCGATAAAACCAATTTTCTTGTCCATTTGTCACTCCCTATGGATGATATTCATTGTTTTATACCCTAATTACTTCAAGTAACTTGAATTATTTAAGGTAAACCGGGGAAAGCTAAGTCTAGCGCGGAAAGAATATGTGCAGAAGGATAAACAGCACTTTGCCTGAAAGTAAAAGCACGCGACAATGTGCGATTGCACATCAGTGGGAGAGGTTATGACAATATGGGTGGATGCCGATGCGTGTCCGAATGTGATCAAAGACATTTTGTACCGCGCTTCAGAGCGCATGCAAATGCCGCTTATTTTGGTAGCGAACCAAAGCCTGCGCGTCCCTGCTTCGCGTCTTATCCGTACACTACGCGTTCCCCCCGGATTTGACGTGGCGGATAACGAGATTGTGCGCCAGTGTAGTGCCGGTGATTTAGTGATCACGGCGGATATCCCGTTGGCGGCAGAAGTGATTGAAAAAGGTGCGGCGGCGCTTAATCCACGCGGCGAACGTTATACCGTAGCCACGATCCGTGAGCGTCTGATGATGCGTGATTTTATGGATACGCTACGCGCCAGCGGTATTCAGACCGGGGGACCAGACAGCCTTTCCCCTCGTGACAGGCAGCATTTTGCGGCTGAACTTGATAAGTGGTGGCTGGAAGTACAGCGGAGAAAATAAAATGTGTAATTTATTATTTACACTACATTCGTTGTGAATTCTTGTTATAGTGGGTTTTAATAGGTATCGCCACTCTATCTGTAATTTAATCTTTACGAATTGGTGATGTACTAGTTTGATGATATGATTAGATCTTTAACCGCATCAGATCCCGCTCGTTTGCGGTTCTCTGGGGAATTTCTGTGATGACGCAACCTCTATTTCTTGTTGGCCCCCGGGGGTGTGGTAAGACAACTACCGGTATGGCGCTGGCGAAGGCTATCGATTTCCAGTTTGTCGATACCGATCGCTGGTTGCAATCGCACGTGCAGATGACCGTGGCGGAGATCGTTGAAAGAGAAGGATGGGAAGGGTTTCGTGCCCAGGAGACGACCGCGCTGCAGGCCGTCACAGCCCCGGCAACGGTTATTGCGACCGGCGGCGGCATTATTCTTACCGAATTTAATCGTCACTACATGCGCAGCCACGGCGTGGTTATCTATTTAAGCGCATCGGTATCGGTACTGGTCGATCGTCTGGAGGCCACGCCTGAAGAGGGCTTGCGTCCAACCTTAACCGGTAAACCTCTGACTGAGGAAGTGCAGGAGGTTCTCGCCCAGCGCGATGTTCTGTATCGTGAGGTAGCGCACTATATCGTTGATGCCACCAATGAACCTGCGCAGGTGGTGGAAGACATTCTTGGGATACTGGCGCAGGCAGCACCACGGTTACAGGGCGGTGTCTATACTTAGTGTTCATCCAGTGAAAAGGAAGAACTATGCCGACAAAACCACCTTACCCACGTCAAGCGACCATTGTTACGGTTGAAAAAGGGACGCCAGGCCAGACGGTAACCTGGTATCAACTTCGAGCCGATCACCCTAAACCGAATTCGTTGATCAGTGAGCACCCTTCTGCGCAGGAAGCCATGGATGCCAAAAAGCGCTACGAAGACCCCAATAAAACCTGATATAAGCACCGCCCGGGCACGTGTCTTAAAAGTGCCAGTACGGGCGTGCATCACATTTTTTTAAATTTCGCCGTGTACAGTCAAAATTGAAAATTAAACAATAACAATCCAGTACTGGAATGATTTGGAATCTTTACACAATACACCGCCGATCTACTGCTACGCTTTTGAGCATTTATAGTGCAGGTCAGCGCCCGGCAATTGTCCGGGATTTCACAGCAAAGTAAGAAGACGGTGGAGCAACAAATGAGTACGTCGTTGGCTATCCTCACGATTGGCGTGGTGCCAATGTGTGAGGTGTTACCGCTCCTGACGGAATATATCGATGAACAGCACATTACTCACCACAGCCTGCTGGGGCAGATGCGGCGAGAAGATGTGATGGCTGAATACGGGGTTTCGCCCGGTGACGAGCTATTATTAACGTTGCTCAGTGACCATCAACTTGCACATGTCTCACGTCAGAAGGTGGAGCGCTCCCTGCAAAGCATTGTAGAGGTGCTGGATAACCAGGGCTTTGACGTTATCCTGCTGATGAGTACCGCCTCAATCGCTCGTCTGACCGCACGCAATAGCATTTTGCTGGAGCCGTTACGGATTATCCCGCCACTGGTGGCCTCGATTGTCGATGGGCATCAGGTCGGGGTGATTGTCCCCGTCACCGAATTACTCAAAGCCCAGACGCAAAAATGGCAGGTGCTACAAACGCCGCCAGTGTATGCCGTGGCAAATCCGATCGACGGTAGCGAAGAACAATTGATTGATGCGGGGAAAGAACTGCTGGAGCAAGGTGCGGATGTGATCATGCTGGATTGCCTTGGGTTTAATCAACGCCACCGTGATCTACTGCAAAAATCGCTGGATGTCCCGGTACTTCTGTCCAATGTGCTAATTGCCCGACTGGCTTCGGAATTGTTGACGTAATTTTGCGTGACAGGTGGAACGTCAGCCCCCTATATTGGTTGTTAACTTAATCACGAGACAGGGCCAGTTGTATGCTTCAAAGTAATGAATACTTTTCCGGCAAAGTAAAATCGATCGGTTTTACCAGCAGCAGTACTGGCCGCGCCAGTGTTGGCGTAATGGCTGAAGGTGAATATACCTTTGGTACTGCGGCGCCTGAAGAGATGACGGTCGTCAGTGGCGCACTGAACGTGTTGCTGCCAGGGGAAACAGAGTGGAAGGTGTATGCCACAGGGGACGTGTTTAACGTACCGGGCAACAGCGAGTTTCATCTGCAGGTGGCAGAGCCAACGTCCTATCTTTGCCGCTATCTGTAAGCGTAAAAATAACGAATGGCGACACTGAGCCGCCATTCGGTAAATACGGCTTAGCGCTGTGCTTCGCCGCCTAATCCTTCCACCAGACTTTTAATCAGAGCAGCCAGTTCACCCGTCATCAGGATGAAATCGGCGTCAAAACGCTGAGCATAATCTTCGCGGTCGATATCTTCGTTCTGATCGCGCAGCTCGTCGCTAAACTTCAGACGCTTAATGGAGCCGTCATCACACATAACGAACTGAATGCGCTGCTGCCAGTCGAGGGCCAGTTTGGTGACCAGTTTGCCTGCTTCGATATGCACGGCGATTTCGTCGCAGACCAGATCCTGTTTTTTCGCGCGGATCACACCGCCGTCTTCAAGGATCGCTTTCAGTTCAGCTTCATCCAGTAACTGGAACCCTTGTGCCGTTGTGCCGGAGCGAACCCATTCAGTCAGCGTCAGCTCAATAGGGTTTTCCATCGTCAGCGGAACGACCGGCAGCGAACCGAGGCTCTTACGCAGTAGCGCCAGCGTATCTTCCGCTTTCTTCGCGCTCGCACAGTCGACCATGATCAGATCGTTGACGGTGTCGATCCACATCATTGTCTGGCTGAAGCGGCTAAAGGCGCGCGGCAGCAATGAGTGCAGAACTTCATCTTTCAGCGAGTCTTTTTCAGTCTTCTTGAGTTTGCGACCTTGCTCAGCTTCCAGTTTGAATATTTTGGCTTCCAGCGCCTGTTTGATAACCGGCGACGGCAGAATTTTTTCTTCTTTGCGGGCGCAGATAATAATTTGGCCATTGGCGGTATGCGTTAATGCATCACTGTGCGATCCCATCGGCGGAACCCAGCCCATTTTTGCCATATCCTGGCTACCGCAAGGGGTGAACGTCATTGATGCCAGCTGTTTTTCCATCTCTTCGGCACGCAAAGAAACATCGCGGCTAAGACGGTAAACCATTAAATTTTTGAACCACAGCATGATAATTTCCACGGCCTTGTCGTTAAATCCAGCGGGCATGATAGCGAATTGTCGCTATGCTTGCATTGTTAATCGGGAAGAGGAGCAAACAGTGCGTATAGGTATCGATTTGGGCGGTACAAAAACGGAAGTTATCGCGCTTGGCGATGCGGGCGAACAGCTTTTTCGCCATCGCCTGCCTACGCCGCGTGATGATTATCGGCAAACGATAGAAACCATCGCCGCGCTGGTAGAGATGGCGGAAAAAGCCACCGGGCAGACGGGAAGCGTAGGGATGGGCATTCCTGGTTCAATATCGCCCTACACCAGAGTAGTGAAGAATGCCAACTCGACCTGGCTTAACGGGCAGCCTTTTGACAAAGACTTAAGTGCGCGTCTTAACCGCGAAGTGCGGCTGGCAAATGATGCCAACTGCCTGGCGGTTTCTGAAGCGGTGGATGGCGCAGCGGCAGGGGCGCAAACCGTGTTTGCGGTGATTATTGGCACCGGATGTGGTGCAGGCGTGGCGCTGAACGGCCGGGCGCACACGGGCGGCAACGGTACTGCGGGCGAGTGGGGACATAACCCATTGCCGTGGATGGACGAAGATGAGCTGCGTTATCGGCAGGAAGTACCTTGTTATTGCGGCAAGCAAGGCTGCATTGAAACCTTCATCTCCGGGACCGGTTTTGCCACCGATTACCAGCGTCTGAGCGGTAATCCGCTCAAGGGCAGTGAAATTATCAACCTTGTTAATGTGCGGGATGCGCTGGCAGAGCAGGCGCTGAGTCGTTATGAGCTTCGCCTGGCGAAATCATTGGCGCATGTAGTGAATATTCTTGATCCAGACGTCATTGTGCTGGGCGGCGGAATGAGCAATGTCGACAGGTTGTATCAAACCGTTCCGACGTTGATGAAGCAATTTGTTTTTGGCGGCGAGTGTGAAACGCCTGTACGCAAGGCGTTGCACGGTGACTCCAGCGGTGTACGCGGCGCAGCCTGGCTGTGGCCGCATATATAAACGGTTTCTATGTCGCGGGTGCAACTTGTTGTTGCACGCCGCGCTTCAGGCGACCATAGAGCAGCAGCGACGACATCGCAGAAAACGACAGCAGTGCCGCCGGCAGCGTCACGTAGTTGTAGGCAAATCCCAGCGTCAGCATCATGCCCCCGCAGTACGCGCCAATCGCGCTGCCGAGATTAAAGGCAATTTGCCCCCCAGCAGCACCCAGTAGCTCGCCCCCTTTAGCATTTTGCAGCAGCAAAATTTGCAGCGGTGCCGACAGGGCAAACAGACCCGCGCAGCAAATGAAAGCGAAGGTCAGCGACGCGGCTTTGATCCCGCCAAAAGCAAAGAGCAACAGCAAAGCCAGCACAATGACGAAGTCGGTTATTACCGCAATTCGCAGCGGCGTATAGCGGCCAGACAACCTACCGCTTAGCAGATTTCCCAACACCATTCCCAATCCCACCAGCATCATGATGAAAGTCATTAGCGCCTCGGAGAAGCCGGAGATGTACATCATGTACGGTTTGACGTAGCTGAACCAGGCGAAAACCCCGGCGTTACCAAACATGGTGGCGGAAAAGATGAGCCACGGGGCGGGGTTTTTTAAGAAGTGAAATTGCTCGCGCAGTTTCCCTTTTGCTTCATCGCTGATGTTGGGTACCCAAAACGCGACCGAGACTATCACCGCGATATTAAAAACGGCGATCAGCAGAAACGTGTAGCGCCAGCTAAATTCCTGACTCAACCAGGTGCCAACGGGAATGCCAATCAGATTAGCAACGGTCATTCCCGAAATCATGCCCGCGACGGCGGCGGTGACTTTTCCCGGACGAGCCAGCTTCGACAGGATAATAGCGCCAACGCCAAAAAATGCGCCATGTGGGAAGCCGGAAACCAGCCTGCCCACCGCCAGCATAAAATACGAGGAAGAGAGGGTGAAGATGGCGTTGCCAATTACGCACAGTGTGACCAGAAACAGCAAAATATGCTTGAGCGAAAAGCGATTGGAAAAGAGCGCAATAATGGGCGCGCCCAGCACCACGCCAAAGGCGTAAAACGAAATCATATGGCCAGCGGCAGGAATGGAAATTCCCACGTCCCGCGCCAGCTCAGTGAGGACACCCATGATACCAAACTCGGCCATGCCCAGCCCAAATGTTCCCAACGCTAAAGAGAAAATGACTTTTTTCATACCACCTGCCAACAAGAAAGACGCAGGATTTGCGCCATAGCGGCGAACGTTCGCTGCCAATCGGGATAGCTTGCGGATAAGCGAAGTGGAATGCCATTTCATATCCGTCCCTGAGTATGCAATATTGTGCTACATAGCGTGCTGGATAGCGCTGGCGCTTATCCAGCCTGTGAAATCATATCCGCGGGTCGATTACTCCACCGCAAACATCTTGTCGAGCTTGCTGTAGCCCAGTCCGTTGATTTTTTTAACTTTGATTTGCACCGGTATACGTTCTTTCATCGCTTCAACGTGGCTGATGACGCCAATAGTCTTGCCGGTGGCGTTGAGTGCATCCAGCGCGTCAAGAGCGGTATCCAGCGTTTCGCTATCCAGCGTGCCGAAACCTTCGTCGAGGAACAGGGAGTCAATTCGCGTTTTGTGGCTTACCAGATCGGACAGCGCCAGCGCCAGCGCCAGACTGACGAGGAAGCTCTCACCGCCTGAAAGCGTACGCGTGTCACGTACCGCATCGGCCTGCCAGGTATCTACCACTTCCAGCTCCAGCGCTTCGCTGGCCTTGCGCTGCAACAGATAGCGGCCGTGAAGACGGGTTAGCTGGTTGTTGGCAAGCCAGACCAGATTATCCAGCGTTAGCCCCTGGGCGAACTTGCGGAATTTATCCCCCTCTTTTGAGCCGATCAGGGCATTCAGATAGCCCCAGTCTTCGACCTGTTGTGCGACCCTTTCAATCTCCAGCATCAGCGTCTGCTGCTGTTGGCGGTTGTCTGCATCCTGTTTGAGCTGCTGACGAATTTCACCCTGACGCGTGGTGTTATCCCGTAACTGCTGGGTGAGCTGCGCCAGCGCGTCGTGCAGATGCTGCGCCGTCAGCGTGAGATCCACTTCTGTTGGTTGCTGCTGTTGATGAGCCGCCAGCGCTTGCTGGGCCTGATTAAGCAGTGTTTGCGCCTGCTGTCGCTGGCCTTCCAGTGATTGCTTTAACTGCTCCAGGCGGTTAAAGGTCTCTTCGTCCAGCAGGGCGGCAATAAAGGCGTCGCGATCGGCAAAGATGCTGGCCTGCAATGCGGCATCAAACTGTGCCTGGATTTCCGCAGCGCGCTGAACGTCCTGCGCCTCCTGCTGTTGCAACGTTTGCCACTGTCCCTGTAAAGAGAGGCAATCGTCGTGCACCTGCCGCCAGTTTTCCAGCGACAGATCCTCAGTGCTTTCAGATAGCGCCTCGGTTTCTGGCAGTGTTTCCAGCAGCGGAGCAAGCTGGGCTATTTGGGCCTGTAAAGCGGCCAGTTCGTTCTGACGCTGTTGCCAAATTTGCGCTTCGTTCGCCCGTTCGCTCAGCCATGAGGCGACGTCATCCTCGGCAGGCAGGACAAGACCATGGCGTGCCAGCTCGGTGGTTAGCGTCGCCTGTCGCTGGTCAATATGTTGCTGGAGCTGAGTAATCTGTTCCGTATGCGCGGTGATTTGCGCCTGCAAGGTATGACGCAGGCTCAGCTGGTGAAGCTGCTGCTCGTGTTCTTCCTGAGCGGCAAGCCATGGGACGATATCATCCTGAGGTTGCAGCGTTATGTTGAGGCTGGCGGTGACCGTCTGCCATTCCAAAGTAAGCGCTTGCTCCTCCTGAGAAAGCGTCTGTACTTCGCGTTCATCTCGCTGAAGCTGCTGAGTTATTGCTTCGAGCTGACCGCGTAGCGTTGACCCTTCATCGGCCAGCGCCTTGACCTCTTTTTCCAGTGCTTCACGTCGCGTCTGATTCACGCTCAGTTCGAGCGTGTGATAGCGTTCAATTGCCGGATGAGCGGTCGAGCCGCAAAGCGGGCAAGGCATGCCGGATTGCAACAATGCCCGTTGGCTTTCCAGATCTTTGATGCGGGCTTCTTGCTCGCAAATGACTCTCACATCAGTAAGTTGCTGATTTTTATCTTTATAGCGCTGACGTTTTTCGGCTAATACCACGTTACGTTGCGTCAGCTCTTGCTGACGCTGCACAAGCGTGGTGCGTAACTGCGCCAGTTGCTTTTGCTTCGGTGCAATTTGCCCGTGCAGATTGCTCAACCGCTGGCGTAATGGGCGAAGCTGCGCATGCTGCGCCAGCGCCGTCGCTACCTCTTGCGGCAAAAGAGTCAGCGAGGGTTGCGTCAGCGCATCGAGCTTGCGCGTATCGTTCTCCCGTAGCTGCTGCCACTGGCGCAGTTGGGTTCTGGCGTCGGACTGCTGGGCCAGAAGCGCTTTCCATCCTGCCAGTTCGCTACTCCATAAGCGGAAGTTTTCATGTTCCTTCAGCCAGTCGGTTAGCGTTTGTTGTCCGGCGAGCATGGCGGCTGACTGCGTTTGCGCCTGCTGACGAATACGACCGCGCAGCGCTAAGCTGCTTTGTAAGCGAGCATTTACTTCCTGAATCTTCTGTCTTGTGCGGTCAATAGTAGCCGTTTGCTCCTGGATTCGCTCCCAGTGCGGACGTAACGCTCTGGCTGGCAGTGCCAGGCTCAGTACCGCCAGCTGCGGCTGCGCATCTTCTTGCGCCTGAAGCACTGCCTGTAATGCCTGCTGGTGACGGTTTAAATCCGCCTGTAGCTCATTTTGCCGAATGAGCCAGTTGAGGTGCTGTTGCTGGGCTTGCTGGCTGGTAAGGTATTGTTTTTCTTCGTCAGTAAGTGCCTGCAAACTTTCCGTCAGGGACTGTACCTGCTCTGGCGCTAACAGCGCCACGCCGCTGGCCTGGGCCTGCAGTTTTTCCAGCTCCGTGCGCGCTGATTTGTGCTTTTCAAATACCATCGCCGAAATCTGTCCGTAGATCTCGGTGCCGGTCAGCTCTTCCAGCAGTTCGGCGCGCTCTTTCGGTTTGGCATTGAGAAATGCGGCAAACTGCCCCTGTGACAGCAGCATCGAGCGGGTAAAACGGCCGTAATCCAGCCCGGTAAGCTCGGCGGTCATCTCCAGTTTGTCTTTGACTTTATCGGCGAGGATTTTTCCGTCGGCGCAGCGGGCCAGCTCTACGCGCGGAACCTGCAGATTGCCCTCTGGCTGATTACGCGCCCGGTTCTGGCTCCAGAATGCGCGGTAGGCTTCGCCCCGCACCTCAAATTCCACCTCGGCCAGACACTCCGCTGTGTCGCGGGTCATCAGGTCGTTTTGCGACTGTGACACAGTATTCAGGCGCGGCGTTTCGTGGTACAGCGCAAGGCAAATTGCGTCCAGCAGGGTGGTTTTCCCCGCGCCTGTGGGCCCGGTGATGGCGAACAGCCCGTTGCTGGCAAAAGGTTCTGCCGTGAAATCGACTTTCCATTCTCCCTTCAGGGAGTTGAGGTTTTTCAGGCGCAGGCTGAGAATTTTCATGCTTCAGCCTCCCCGGCAAGCGTCTGTACGGTTGCGCTAAACAGCTGATTAAGCCGCTCGCGCTGCGGTTCTTCGAGTTCTTCCAGCGCCAGGCGGCGGTCAAAAACCTCCGCCACGCTCAGCTCGCTTAATGTTTCACGACGTTCATTGGCCATAATACGTTCGCGCTGTTCCCGACTGCGGCGCACCAATAACACCTCTACCGGTAAATCTTCGGTCAAGGCCTGGATTTTACGCTGCATATCATGCAGATAGTCATCGGTGGTAATTTCAATATCCAGCCACACCGGCGGCTCTTGCTGTACGTTGCGCCACTGCTCAAGCTGGGCGGTAATGGCGGCGAGATCGCCTTTCAGTACTGCAAGCGGCTGGGTGACCGGTACGGTGATATTTTCGACGGCGTTGAGTTTCCCTGCTTCAAAGCTCACCAGATGCACGCATTTGTTTTTGCCGCACTCGTCAAAACTGAGAGCGATCGGCGAGCCGCAGTAGCGAATATGCTCTGTGCCACCAATAACCTGCGCCCGGTGAATATGGCCCAGCGCGATGTAGTCCGCCGGAGGGAAGTTTTGCGCCGGGAAGGCGTCCAGCGTACCGATATAAATCTCACGGACGGCGTCACTTTTACTGGCGCCGACAGTGGTCAAATGCCCGGTCGCAATGATGGGCAGATTCTGGTCACCACGTAGCGTGCAGGCGTCCTGATACTGCTGCTGGTAATAGTCGGTGATGGCTGACAGCAAATGCTGCTGTTTCTCTTGTCCGGTCAGCCCCGCCTGGCTGGTTATGATGTCGCGCGGACGTAAGAAAGGAACCGGGCACAGGATCGCCCCCGGCGTGCCGTCACGTTGCAGTAGAACCTGCGGCGCATGACCGGCGCTGGCAACGACTGTGGTGTTGAGAAACGCCAGAATATCGCGGGACTCATTGAGTGTGGCGACGGAGTCGTGGTTGCCTGCCAGTACCACCAGATGACAGCCGGTTTGCTGCAGATTAACGACAAAACGGTTATACAGCTCACGGGCATAGCTTGGCGGTGAGCCGGTATCAAAAATATCGCCTGCCACAATAATGGCATCCACCTGATGGGATTGTGCCGTTTCCAGCAGCCAGTCGAGAAAGGCCTGATGTTCAGCGGCGCGGCTCTTGCTGTAGAAATTTTGGCCCAGATGCCAGTCAGACGTGTGAAGGATGCGCATAAGAGTTCCATGACGATAAAACAATGGCGGGGATTATAACCCTGCATGGGAGAGAATATCTTGTCTCCGGGCTGTCATAATTCAATGGCCTGCGTTAAACCTGGATGATCTTTTCATAAATCTGTCATAAATCTGACGCATAATGACGCCGTATTGATACTGATGATGACAAGCAACTAATAACAGGGCAAATCATGGCGAGACGTATTCTGGTCGTAGAAGATGAAGCTCCAATTCGTGAAATGGTCTGCTTCGTGCTCGAGCAAAACGGTTTTCAACCCGTAGAAGCCGAAGACTATGACAGTGCTGTGAACCAACTCAATGAACCCTGGCCGGACCTCGTCCTGCTTGACTGGATGCTTCCCGGTGGCTCGGGTCTACAGTTTATTAAACATCTCAAGCGTGAAGCGATGACGCGGGACATCCCGGTGATGATGCTGACGGCGAGGGGAGAAGAGGAAGACCGCGTTCGTGGTCTGGAAACCGGCGCGGATGACTATATTACCAAACCGTTTTCTCCTAAGGAGCTGGTGGCGCGTATTAAAGCTGTTTTGCGTCGTATTTCGCCGATGGCAGTGGAAGAGGTTATTGAGATGCAGGGGCTAAGCCTTGATCCCACCTCGCATCGCGTGATGACTGGTGATGATCCGCTGGATATGGGGCCGACCGAATTCAAGCTGTTGCACTTCTTTATGACTCACCCAGAGCGTGTCTACAGCCGCGAGCAACTCCTCAATCATGTCTGGGGAACCAATGTATACGTGGAAGACCGGACTGTCGATGTGCATATCCGCCGCTTACGTAAGGCGCTGGAGCACAGCGGACACGATCGTATGGTGCAGACGGTTCGCGGAACGGGATATCGTTTTTCGACCCGCTTCTGACTGACAAGAATCAGGGCCTGAAGGATTAGGCCGTTTAGGGAGTAAGGCGTTTGCTAGAACGATTGTCATGGAAAAGGTTGGTACTGGAGCTGATCCTGTGCTGCATACCGGCATT
Source organism: Citrobacter sp. VF227 (assembly GCF_052950715.1). Classification (NCBI taxonomy): domain Bacteria; kingdom Pseudomonadati; phylum Pseudomonadota; class Gammaproteobacteria; order Enterobacterales; family Enterobacteriaceae; genus Citrobacter; species Citrobacter sp. VF227. The sequence goes on along the minus strand of NZ_JBRFVF010000002.1, from coordinate 847,556 downwards.
TATCCTTAGTGCTTTTTTTGGTTACCTGCCCTGGTTTTTACTGGCGTCGGTAACGGGCCTGCTTATCTGGCATTTCTGGAATTTATTACGTTTGTCCTGGTGGCTATGGGTCGACAGAAGTATGACGCCCCCGCCGGGGCGCGGCAGTTGGGAACCGCTGCTGCATGGACTGCATCAAATGCAGTTGCGCAACAAAAAGCGCCGTCGTGAACTGGGTAATCTGATTAAGCGCTTTCGCAGCGGGGCGGAATCGCTACCCGACGCAGTGGTGCTAACCACCGAAGAAGGCGGTATTTTCTGGTGTAACGGACTGGCTCAGCAGGTTCTTGGACTGCGCTGGCCGGACGATAGCGGGCAAAATATTCTTAACCTGCTGCGCTACCCGGAATTCACACAATATTTAAAAACGCGCGATTTTAGCCGGCCCATCAATCTGGTGCTCAATACCGGACGGCATCTGGAAATTCGCGTAATGCCCTATACCGATAAGCAATTGCTGATGGTGGCGCGCGACGTTACCCAGATGCATCAACTGGAAGGTTCACGACGTAACTTTTTCGCCAATGCCAGCCATGAACTGCGTACCCCGCTGACGGTGCTGCAAGGCTATCTGGAAATGATGCAGGAGCATCCGTTAGAAGGGACAACGCGCGAAAAAGCGCTGCATACCATGCGTGAACAAACGTACCGGATGGAAGGGTTAGTGAAGCAACTGCTAACGCTGTCAAAAATTGAGGCTGCGCCAGCGCTGCAATTGAATGAGAAGGTCGATGTGCCCATGATGCTGCGCGTGGTTGAGCACGAAGCGCAAACGCTGAGCCAGCACAAACATACGTTTACTTTTGATGTTGATAACAGCCTGAATGTGCGGGGTAACGAGGAGCAGTTGCGTAGCGCTATCTCGAATCTCGTCTATAACGCGGTGAACCATACGCCTGCGGGAACGCACATTACCGTACGCTGGCAGCATGTGCCTTCGGGGGCGGAATTTTGTGTGGAAGACAACGGTCCAGGCATTGCCGCCGAGCATATTCCACGCCTGACCGAGCGTTTTTATCGCGTAGACAAGGCGCGATCGCGGCAAACGGGCGGGAGCGGACTCGGGCTGGCCATCGTGAAGCATGCCTTGCATCATCACGACAGCCGTTTGAATATCGACAGCGAACCCGGCAAAGGGACGCGATTTAGTTTCGTGATCCCGGAACGTTTAATTGCCAAAAATAACGGTTAAGGCGTATTCGTAAGATAATCTTTCCAAAAGCCAGCGTAAGCTGGCTTTTTCTATATGGTCAATATAAGTATCCTGAATTTTACGACGTTTGGTTGTTTTTTGTTCGAACTATTACCCATACCTTTTTCCATGAAATGGTGTTTTGTGCTAACCCTATTTTTCATATCGCTATATTGTTCTGGTTTTTGGATCCCACCTTGCTTTAAAACGTTATAAGCGTTTAAATTGCGCCCCAGGTGCTGTCATACCGACTGCATTTACGCGGTAAATCGAAAAACTATTCTTCGCCGCGCCAGGTCGGGAGTGTTTCCCGCTGGAATTGAGCAAAAATGCCGCTGTATTGTCCCCCAGGGAAAGGCAAAAATTTACTATTTTCAACACCACATCCACAGGCAGTAAGACTTTATGACCCATCAGTTAAAATCGCGCGATATTATCGCTTTGGGATTTATGACATTTGCACTGTTCGTTGGTGCAGGTAACATTATCTTCCCCCCAATGGTTGGTTTGCAGGCAGGTGAACACGTCTGGACTGCGGCTTTTGGCTTTTTGATTACCGCCGTGGGTCTGCCGGTGCTTACCGTTGTCGCACTGGCGAAAGTCGGTGGCGGTGTGGACCGACTGAGCACGCCTATTGGTAAAGTCGCTGGACTGCTGCTGGCGACCGTTTGCTATCTGGCTGTTGGGCCGTTATTTGCTACCCCGCGTACCGCGACGGTCTCTTTCGAAGTCGGGATTGCACCGCTGACCGGTGACTCCGCACTGCCACTGCTTATCTACAGCGTGGTCTACTTCGCGATTGTGATTCTGGTTTCGCTGTATCCCGGCAAACTGCTGGATACGGTGGGTAATTTCCTGGCTCCGCTGAAAATTCTGGCGCTGGTGGTTCTGTCTGTCGCCGCAATCGTCTGGCCAGCAGGTCCGATCAGCAATGCGATGGAAGCCTATCAAACTGCGGCGTTTTCTAATGGCTTCGTGAACGGGTATCTGACCATGGATACGCTGGGCGCGATGGTCTTTGGTATTGTTATCGTTAACGCCGCTCGCTCGCGTGGCGTTACAGAAGCGCGTCTGCTGACCCGTTACACCGTTTGGGCGGGTTTGATGGCGGGCGTGGGCTTAACGCTGTTGTATCTCGCGCTGTTCCGTCTGGGTTCAGATAGCGCGATTCTGGTCGATCAGTCTGCTAACGGCGCGGCAATTCTGCATGCGTATGTTCAGCATACCTTCGGTGGTGCAGGGAGTTTCCTGCTGGCGGCGCTGATTTTTATCGCCTGTCTGGTCACCGCGGTTGGCCTGACCTGCGCATGCGCAGAGTTCTTTGCCCAGTATGTTCCACTGTCTTATCGTACGCTGGTATTCATCCTCGGCGGCTTCTCGATGGTGGTGTCTAACCTGGGACTGAGCCATCTGATTCAGATCTCTATTCCAGTGCTGACGGCCATCTATCCGCCATGTATCGCACTGGTTGTATTAAGTTTTACCCGCTCCTGGTGGCATAATTCTTCCCGCGTCATTGCACCTGCGATGTTTATCAGCCTGATTTTTGGTATCCTTGATGGCATTAAAGCTTCTGCAATTGGCGACGTGTTACCAGCCTGGACCCAGCGTTTACCGCTGGCGGAGCAGGGGCTGGCGTGGTTGATGCCAACAGTCGTGATGGTGGTCCTGGCCGTTATCTGGGATCGCGCGGCGGGTCGACAAGTGACCTCCAGCGCACACTAATATCACTGACAATAAGTTTTAACCACGGGGCTATTAACATGGCCCCGTGGTTTTTTTATTGTGTTAACAGGTTAGGAATCGATGGAAAGTAATAACAAGCTAAAGCGTGGGCTGAGCACCCGGCACATTCGCTTTATGGCATTAGGTTCAGCAATTGGTACCGGGCTGTTCTACGGCTCGGCCGATGCCATCAAAATGGCGGGGCCAAGCGTGTTGCTGGCCTACATTATCGGCGGCGTAGCGGCGTATATTATTATGCGCGCGCTGGGCGAAATGTCAGTTCATAACCCGGCTGCCAGCTCTTTCTCGCGCTATGCGCAGGAAAACCTCGGACCGCTGGCAGGCTACATCACCGGCTGGACCTACTGTTTTGAAATCCTGATTGTCGCCATTGCCGATGTGACCGCCTTTGGTATTTACATGGGCGTCTGGTTCCCGGCGGTACCGCATTGGATATGGGTACTCAGCGTGGTGCTGATTATCTGCGCCATCAACCTGATGAGCGTGAAGGTGTTTGGCGAGCTGGAGTTCTGGTTCTCGTTCTTTAAAGTTGCCACCATTATCATCATGATTGTCGCCGGGTTCGGCATCATTATTTGGGGGATTGGCAACGGCGGGCAGCCAACCGGGATCCATAATCTGTGGAGTAACGGTGGTTTCTTCAGCAACGGCTGGCTCGGCATGGTGATGTCGCTACAAATGGTGATGTTCGCCTACGGCGGGATTGAGATTATCGGTATTACCGCAGGCGAAGCCAAAGACCCGGAAAAATCTATTCCGCGCGCCATCAATTCTGTACCGATGCGCATCCTCGTGTTTTACGTGGGGACACTGTTCGTCATTATGTCGATTTACCCGTGGAACCAGGTCGGTACCGACGGTAGTCCATTCGTTCTGACATTCCAGCATATGGGGATTACTTTTGCCGCCGGGATCCTCAACTTTGTCGTCCTGACCGCATCGCTGTCGGCGATCAACTCTGACGTCTTCGGTGTGGGTCGTATGCTGCATGGTATGGCGGAGCAGGGCAGCGCCCCGAAAATGTTTGCCAAAACGTCGCGTCGTGGCGTGCCGTGGGTCACGGTGATGGTGATGACCATTGCGCTGTTGTTTGCGGTGTATCTTAATTACATCATGCCGGAAAATGTCTTCCTGGTGATCGCCTCTCTGGCAACTTTCGCAACTGTTTGGGTGTGGATTATGATCCTGCTCTCACAAATTGCTTTCCGTCGTCGTCTGCCGCCGGAAGAGGTCAAAGCGCTGAAATTTAAAGTGCCGGGTGGGGTGGTTACGACCGTTATTGGCCTGATTTTCCTGGTCTTTATCATCGGGCTCATCGGCTACCATCCGGATACTCGCATTTCGCTGTACGTTGGCTTTGCATGGATTGTCCTGCTGCTGGCTGGGTGGGTTTTCAAACGCCGTCGCGAGCGTCAACTGGCTGAAGCGCAGTAATATTTTTGCCGGGTAGCCTGTCGTTACCCGGCAATTTTCTCCTCCCCCAAGCTCCTCCCCCAATAAACGTTAAGATGAGGAGTGATCCTGCACTTCGCTATGGCAAGGTGACGTCATTATCATCAAAGGGGATACGTGATGTTGAACGCCTGGCACCTTCCGGTTGCCCCATTTGTTAAGCAAAACAAAGATCAACTGACGATTACGTTATGGCTGGCGGGGGAAAATCCACCCCAGCGGGTGACGCTACGCGCAGAAAATGATAACGAAGAGATTTCGCTGAGCATGCACAAGCAGCGTAGCCAGCCGCAGTCGGGCGTGACCGCGTGGCGAGCGGCGATCGATCTCTCCAGCGGTCAGCCTCGAAGACGCTATAGTTTTAAATTACTTTGGCGCGACCGTCAGCTGTGGTTTACCCCACAAGGATTCAGCCGTTTTCCGCCTGCGCGTCTGGAACAATTTGCGGTTGATGTGCCGGATAATGGTCCTCAGTGGGTCGCTGACCAGATTTTTTACCAAATTTTCCCGGACCGTTTTGCCCGCAGCCAGTCGTGTGAAGCTGATCAGGATAACGTCTATTATCACCACGCTGCCGGACACGATATTGTGCGGCGCGAATGGGATGAACCGCTTACGGCTCAGGCTGGTGGCTCAACGTTTTATGGCGGTGATTTGGACGGTATCAGCGAAAAGCTGCCGTACCTGAAAACGTTAGGGATCACGGCGCTGTACCTGAATCCGGTGTTTACCGCGCCGAGCGTGCATAAATACGATACCGAAGATTACCGTCATGTTGATCCGCAATTTGGCGGCGACACGGCGCTGCTGCGCCTGCGTCACAACACGCAACAGCAGGGCATGCGCCTGATTCTGGACGGTGTTTTTAACCATAGCGGCGATTCGCACGCCTGGTTTGACCGACATAATCGGGGAACGGACGGGGCGTGCCATAACCCAGAATCTCCCTGGCGCGACTGGTATCATTTCTCAGCCGACGGCGTTGCGCTCGACTGGCTGGGATATGCCAGCTTGCCTAAGCTGGACTTTTCTTCGGAAAGCCTGGTAAATGAAATTTATCGCGGCGAAGACAGTATCGTCCGTCACTGGCTGAAAGCGCCGTGGAGTATGGACGGCTGGCGTCTTGATGTGGTGCACATGCTGGGAGAGGCAGGAGGCGCACGTAACAACCTACAACACGTGGCTGGCATTACGCAGGCGGCGAAAGAAACCCAGCCAGAGGCGTATATAGTGGGCGAGCATTTTGGCGACGCGCGCCAGTGGTTGCAGGCCGACGCGGAAGATGCCGCCATGAACTATCGCGGTTTTACCTTTCCGATCTGGGGATTTCTCGCCAATACCGATATCTCATACGATCCGCAATCTATTGACGCCCAGACCTGTATGGCGTGGATGGATAACTACCGCGCGGGGTTGTCGCATCAACAGCAATTGCGCATGTTCAACCAGCTCGACAGCCACGATACCGCTCGCTTTAAGTCTCTGCTCGGTAAAGACGTCGCACGTTTACCGCTGGCGGTGGTGTGGCTGTTTACCTGGCCGGGCGTACCCTGTGTTTACTACGGCGACGAAGTGGGACTGGACGGAAATAACGATCCGTTTTGTCGCAAACCGTTCCCGTGGCAGCCTGCAAAACAGGACGCTGACCTGCTGGCGTTGTATCAGCGTCTGGCCAAATTACGTCACCAGAGCCAGGCGCTCCGCCACGGTGGATGTCAGGTGATTTACGCCGAGGATAACGTGGTGGTGTTTGTACGGGTGCTAAACCGCCAGCGCGTATTGGTGGCGATTAACCGTGGTCACGCCTGCGAAGTGGTCCTGCCTGCCTCGCCATTATTGAGCGTCAGTCAATGGCAGCTCAAAGAAGGAACAGGCGTGCTTGTCGACGATATCCTGACGCTGCCGGCAATTTCCGCCTCGGTGTGGTCAGGTCATTGATACAAGCGCGCCACCTGCGGGCTTGCCAGCAGCGCTTCCCGCCACCAGCGCTGCGCCAGCCCATCGCGGTTATTACGCCATGCCATATAGGCCACGTCTTTTTGGCGAAATGAGATGACCGCTTTTTCCACCAGCTCGCCCGTGGCAAGCCACGGGTTGGCAATATGGCGGGGGAGAAATCCGCATCCCATGCCTGCTCGCAATAGCATCACCTTACTGTGGAAATCATCGACGCGGATCTGCGCCTGCTCATCCATCAGGTTGGTTTGTAACGGATGACAAAAGCGGGCGCTGTCGCTGATAACAATCGCCCGATGCAGGCACAACTGCTCGTTGGTCAGGCCATCAGGTGCTGCGGCCAGCGGATGCTCAGGTGCCACGACAAATACATTGTCCAATGTACCGAGCATTTTGTAGGACCAGGCCGCTGACGTTGGCGGTTCATTAATCGCCCCCAGAATGATATCTGCTCCATTATGGGTCAGCTCCTCCCATGATCCTGCCAGCGTGTGGTGGGTAAAGCTCAGGCGGGTTTGCATATTAAGCGCGTGAAATTCATCGATAATGGGCAATAGCGCGGTGAAAGGAAAAGAGTCGTCCAACGCAATCGCCAGCTCTTTTTCCCAGCCTGAACTTAGCTGTATCGCTTGCTTTTCGAGATCTTTGGCCGCGCTCAGCAGCAAACGTCCTTTTTCCAGCATCATCTGCCCGGTGTCGGTAAATTTTGCCCGATGCCCAGAGCGGTCAAGCAATTCGATATTCAAATCGCTTTCCAGCTTCTGAATCATATAGCTGAGTGCAGCAGGGGTTTTAAACAGCGATTCGGCCGCCGCAGCAAAGGACCCCTGTTTGTCGAGTGCGTCGAGGATTAGCAATACATCCAGATTGATGCGCATAAGCAAAAAATATCCTGAAAATTAAACCCCTCTGTTTTACCGAATGGAGAAAAACAATGCCAGTGAATAAATTAGATGAGACATGCGCATTTTTTTGACATTGTTTAAGATATATCGCAACACAGAACGAATAGTTTCACTAGACGGTAAGTTTTCTTTAATAACTCGTTAGAAATTTCCCGCTATACTCAACAAGCTTTCTGATTCAGGATCCTGCTGCTGACGGCAGAAACAGACCGTTGCCTTTTAACTTATTGATTAAGAAGGTGTGCTATGTCTATTCGGGAACTGATTGACCCACAAAACTCTACGCTAATTTTTATTGATCATCAGCCGCAAATGTCATTTGGTGTGGCGAATATCGATCGCCAGACATTGAAAAATAATACCGTCGCATTAGCGAAAGCCGGGAAAATATTTAATGTTCCAGTGATTTATACTTCTGTGGAAACAAAAAGTTTTAGCGGATATATCTGGCCAGAATTATTAGCCGTACATCCTGATGTGAAACCGATTGAACGCACCTCGATGAACTCCTGGGAAGATGCGGCGTTTGTGAAGGCCGTAGAAGCGACCGGGCGTAAAAAACTGATTATCTCCGCGCTGTGGACCGAAGTGTGTCTGACTTTCCCGGCGCTGATGGCGCTGGAAGCGGGCTATGAAGTGTATGTGGTAACAGATACTTCAGGCGGCACGTCGGTGGATGCCCATGAGCGTTCCATTGACCGCATGGTACAGGCGGGTGCCGTACCCGTGACCTGGCAACAGGTACTTCTTGAGTATCAGCGCGACTGGTCCCGTAAAGAAACCTACGACGCTGTCATGGATCTGGTGCGCGAGCACAGCGGTGCCTACGGGATGGGCGTGGATTACGCCTATACCATGGTGCATGGCGCGCCGGAACGTAAAGCCTGAATACACTTCATCCTTCATGCTGCATCTTTGTTGGCTTCGCTTGCGTACCCCGGTCGCTTACTGATGTAAGCTCCCGGGGATCCACAACCTTGCCGCCTCGATGCACCATGAATGATTTTGTGTATTGCTTTCCTGGCCTAAGCGGTCTGTTTCCTCTCAACAAGGAACCCTTCATGGCGCAGAACAAACATGTGACGTTGGTGAATACCCACACCCTGCTGCCTGAGCAGGCACAGCGATATGAGCAATGGCTGGGGAAAATTATGCCAGTGGCGGCCGAGTTTCCCGGTCATCTCGGGGCGAATGTGATTCGCCCTGCGGATGGCGACAACCTGTGGAATATCATTATTCGTTTCGACACGCTTGAGCATCTTTATAACTGGACCCAGTCCGATACGCGCCGTGGGCTGGTAGAAGAGATTGCTCCGATGCTGGCGGAAGGTGATAAAACCGAAATTCGTACCGAAGCCGCGTTCTGGTTTACTCCGCCCGCGCCCCATGTACGTCAGCCGAGACGCTGGAAACAGTTTCTGATAACCCTGCTGGTGATTTTTCCCAGCACCAATCTGGTGCCGTGGTTGACCGGCATTGTGTTGCCTGCATTGAAGGGTTCGTTACTCCTGCATCTGATCAATGATGCCTGTGTGGTTGCGTTGGTGGTCTGGTTCTGGATGCCCATCGTAACCCGTCTGTTTGCCGGATGGCTGAAAAAAGTCTGACCGGTTTCTCAGGAGATTGTTATGTCGCAAACTGCCACACTGATTCTGACTCACGGAAAAATTCATACGCTCGAAAGACAAAACCCGCAGGTCGAGGCGGTGGCGATCGCCAACGGTAAGATTCTGGCGACCGGTAGCCATGATCGGATCATGATCTTTGCCACCGAAGGGACGCAGATTGTCGATCTGCAGGGGCATACGGTGATCCCCGGTCTGAACGATTCACACCTGCACCTGATTCGCGGCGGTCTGAATTACAATCTGGAATTACGTTGGGAAGGCGTGCCGTCACTGGCGGATGCGCTACGTATGCTCAAAGAGCAGGCGGACAGAACGCCGTCGCCGCAATGGGTACGCGTGGTGGGCGGCTGGAGCGAATTTCAGTTTGCCGAACGGCGCATGCCAACCCTCGAAGAACTCAATGAAGCTGCCCCGGATACCCCGGTTTTTGTTCTGCATCTCTATGACAGAGCGCTGCTGAACCGCGCCGCGCTGAAAGCCGTCGGCTACACCAAAGCAACGCCGGATCCGATGGGCGGCGAGATTGTACGTGACAGCAACGGCAACCCGACCGGCATGCTGATTGCCAAACCCAACGCCATGATCCTCTATTCGACGCTGGCAAAAGGACCAAAACTGCCGCTGGAAATGCAGGTTAACTCGACCCGCCAGTTTATGCGAGAGCTGAACCGTTTGGGACTGACCAGCGCCATTGACGCGGGCGGTGGCTTCCAGAACTATCCGGAAGATTACGAGATAATTGAACAGTTACATGCCAACAAGCAGATGACGGTGCGTATTGCCTACAACCTGTTTACCCAGCGTCCTAAGCAGGAGCTGGAAGACTTTGAACGCTGGACCGACATGCTCAAGCCTGGGCAGGGGACTGACTTTTACCGTGCCAATGGGGCAGGGGAAATGCTGGTCTTCTCGGCTGCGGATTTTGAAGACTTCCTCCAGCCGCTCCCGGATCTGCCGGAGGGTATGGAAGATGAACTGGAGCGCGTGGTTCGTCACCTGGTGGAGCACCGCTGGCCGTTCCGCCTGCATGCCACCTACGATGAATCCATCAGCCGTATGCTGGACGTGTTTGAGAAGGTAAATCGCGATATCCCATTCAATGGCCTGCACTGGTTTTTCGATCACGCCGAAACGATTACTGAACGGAATATCGAGCGCGTTAAAGCGCTGGGTGGCGGGATTGCGGTTCAGCACCGAATGGCATTCCAGGGGGAATACTTTGTCGATCGTTATGGCAAAGATGCGGTCAAACATACGCCGCCAGTGGCAAAAATGCTGGCGGCTGAAGTTCCGGTCGGGCTGGGGACTGACGCCACCCGCGTGGCCAGCTACAACCCGTGGACCGCGCTCTATTGGCTGGTTTCGGGTCGTACTGTTGGCGGAATGGCGATGTACGATGATAACAACCGCCTGCCGCGCGACGTGGCGCTGGAACTGTGGACGGCTGGCAGCGCCTGGTTCTCCAGCGAGCAGGGTAAGAAAGGGCGCATCGAGAAAGATCAATTGGCCGACCTGGTGGTGCTGTCCAAAGACTACTTCAGCGTGCCGGAAGAAGAGATTAAAGGTATTGAGTCAGTGATGACCATTGTCGATGGCAACGTGGTGTACGCGGCCGGGCACTTCACCCCACTTGCACCGCCGGCTATCCCGGTAATACCTGACTGGTCGCCGGTAGTGAAAGTGCCGGGGCACTATCGCGCAGCGCCGCCTGGTGCGGCAAAAATTGGCGCCATAGTGCAGATGCACCAGTGCTGCGGTAGCTGCGGCGTACACGGTCATCAGCATGATATTGCGCGTCAATCAGGCATTCCGGTGTCGGATGACCGGGCTTTCTGGGGCGCGCTTGGCTGTTCCTGTTTCGCGTTTTAATCTCTCATTGCAGTCCCTGCCCAGGGGCTGTGCAGTGTGGCGCAAGCGTCTGTGACTCAGGCTAATGCTGTTGTGCCAACGGCTGTAGAAGTGCTAACCGGTTAAACGTGTTATACAGAAGTAAGAAGCGGGGGATAAATTAAATAATCCGTAATAATTAATAATCAGCGGTGAATCATATAAATTATCATCGAGCCTACCGAAACAATACCATAATAAAAAGCCCAGTTCCCATAGCCTAAACAAAGCGAAGTGATGGTGCAACTTATTGTGGCAAGTGTCAGTATGAAGAAAATGGCTTGCATCACTTTGTGATATCTAAACATAAATATTTTCTCCTGTACGTCATTCTTGAAAAGAAATACTCGCCTCCCGATTTGAGGAGGGCGAGTATTTTTTAAATCACATCAGAAGTTATAATTAAATACGGCCATTGCCCCCTGACCTGTCTGGTGTTCAGATGCGTCGAGGTTGTAGTTGATACCGAAACTTACATTTCCTTTCTGCGCCTTCACACCGAGTTGTCCTGAGAACGAAGTATCATCAACAATCGTTGAAGACAGTGTATCGGATGCGTTAATACCGTAGGTACGAATATGCGTTTTCGCGTTGGTGTCGCCAGTAACCGGAATGACCGACAGATCGGCTTGCGGGCTAACTGCCCAGCCAGAATCAAGCGAGTATGTGGTGCTTAAACGCACGCCAACCGGGAATTGCCAGAGGTTCTGCTTCTGCTCAGCGGTATCAAACAGCTTCTCTCCGGACTGGGTAGTAGTATCAAAACGTTCAGTTTTGAGTTGTACATAGCGTACACCGGCGTGTGGAACGATATCGATAGAGGACAGGTTGTACAGGTATTCACCCGTAATTCCCGCAGTCAGCATTTCGGAATCAATATCCGCTTTTAACTTACTGCCCATATCCACCCAAGCCGGAAGATTCTGCTCAACGTCATTACTGTTCCTGGACAATCCTAAATCAACGGTCACGCTGAAATTATTATTTGTCCAGTTTTCATAAAACGTTGCACCCCAAAAATCAACATCATTTTTGGTATATTGCAGATCTCCTTTGGACGATGATTTACCGGTTCCGGAATGGAATGCTAAACCGCTGCGCAAATTACCCAGAGAGGTTTGATGAGTGATATCTGCGCCAATCATTAAACCAAAGTAATTAACATTATTGCCGGTTTCCAGTGCGCCAGTTTTAAAACCACTGTTACTGTCGTGGCCATACAGTGTGCTGGCCCAGAAATTCAGACCTTCAGCTCCTGCGTCAGGTTGGAGTTTGCTGTTAAGCACTGAGTTACGATCGTTGATCGCTTTGGTGGCAGACAACCCTGTGGACAGGGTAGTGTTCTGCACACCTCCGGCCACAGCCAACTGCGCTGCACTGTTAATGGTTTTCACGATATCCTGCGTAGAGACGTAAGGATTATCTATCGCACGTGACAGGAAACGAACGCCGGCAGACTGACTTTGCGTGTCATTGATTCCCTGGCCCATCATAGTATCCAGCGTTTGCGTCAGTGCGACGCCAGGTAACGCGTCAGCAGAGGATTTAGCCTCCGTGGTGACCTGCAATTGTCCGCTGTCTACATCCCAGTGACGTGTTGCAGAAAGCAGTCGGTTGGTCAGTAAATTTTCACCATTCCATCCCTTTTCCGATACACCTGTTTGAGTGGAATCATCGATAGGACCTGGTGAACCACCGTTAAAACCGTCGACAATATAATAGGTCTGACTGGCTTTGGCGTCGGCAATGTAAAGGCTGGCGCTGTCGCTGACGTTGAGCGTTCCATTTTCAGCTGTGAGCGCATACTGCCCGCCGGCAATGGTTTTGCCATTCACCATTAACAGTGAATTATCGGCAAAAGTAGCCGTATTGGCATTTGCGCTGGGGGCTGAGGTCTGTGAACCATCCACAACCAGACTACCATGGTCTTTATCCAGCAATTGCGGGGCATTAATGGCTAATGCGGCGGTAATCCCGTCAGCAGACCATTGCAGACCCGTTTTGGCAAACTGTGTTTCAGCCCACTCGGTCGTTGCCTCACCCAGGATCAGTAAGGCGTTTTGCCCGGCAGTGAGCTTGCCGTCAATTTTGTCATCGATAAATTGCAGCGCAGCTTTGGAAGCCTGACTGATGGTGCTATTGGTTTGCCATTGCGGATCAAGGAACAGAGATGCCCCGTTCAGGCTTACGTTCTGTGCGAGCAGATGTCCCGCAGCGCCCTGATCTGCGGTAGTGCCCACATTGATAGTCGTACCTGAGTCGGCGTTGAGTGCAGCGGTTTGCAATACACCATTGACCTGCATATTGGCGTCTTTCATATCAATTTTAGACGCTTGTAACGCCGCGCTGTCTGCAATGGTAATGGCGCTGTTTTTGTTTGCTGAAATTTCTCCGGAAACGCTGTATTTGCCACCAGCGACCTGTAAATTCCCATTGTCCAGGTTTACGGTGGCATTCAACGAACCTGTGGCTCCGGACAGAGAAGCATGACCCAACTGCAATGTACCCTCTTTGACATCAACACTGACGCTGGCGTCTTCCCCTGCGGAAACAAGGCTGGTGTTATTCATGCCTGTGGCATCGCCAGTTAAGGTGAGCGTTTTTTGGCCTGTTACGAATACATTTGCTTTATTGTCACCATCAGCAGTTAATTCCAGATTTTTCACTGCAATACTGTTTTTGCTGCCGTCATCACCGTCAGCGCCAATAACGACGTCACTTTTATCAGATTTAACGGTAACACCGGCAAGCACGGTGTTTTCACCCACAGCACCAACCGTGTCAAAATCTACACTACCAGCAGGACCAGTACCATCAGCAGACACCACGTTGCCCAGCATAATAAGTTTGGCATTGTCCACCAGACCATTAACAGATTTTACATAATCGAGGTTAAATAGCGCATCAGAGAGCGCTAATGTGCCATCGTTGAAAGATACCTGCTGGCCTGTGGTGTTCAGGCCGGTGGCAGAAGTATTAAGACCGTTACTACCCAGACCATCAGTAAATATTTGCGCTGAGCTGGTTTGCAAAGTTCCATTATCGATGGTTAACGAAGCGTCGCTGCTCAAAGAGATATTATCTGCCTGTAGCGTGGAATTACCTGCTACGGTGAGTGCGCCATTGCCCGTTATATTAACATCAGCAATGATGTGATTCCCCGTCAGATTGAGTGCTGACCCTACGTTTGTGTCATTCAGACCATTGAGGATGGTACTTTTACCCAGCACGTTTAACACCGTAAAATCGACAAATTTACTGCCGTCTAATTCAGTGACTTCTTGGCCTAACTCAAGAGTGGAATTGGTTTTGTTGCCGGTGATTTTACTAACATTGCTGGTTGCAACATTATCGCCCAGAGACACCTGGGCTTGATTGCTCTTGCTGACGTTGATGTCGCCGAGTACTTTCGAGTTGTCATTAATACTGACAATACTTGTGCCCTTACCGGTGACAATATTACCGGTGAGTGTTGTTTGCTTTGTCAGTTCAATATTGACATCTTCAGAATATCCGGCTTGTACAGAACCGAAAATGTTACTTTCAGAAGCAGTAATGTTAACGGAGTCAGATCCGCCGGTAAAAATACCTGCTTTCCAGGTTTCTGAGCCTAACTGACTGTTATCAATATCGACAATTACATCGCCTGTGTCACCGAGATCGACATAAATACCATATCCGCCATCACCATTTTGATTTGCCACCCAGTTTTTGTTCTTTGCCACCCCATTTTTAAGGGCATTATCATAGTTGGTATCCATCTGAGCGCCGTTAAGCTGAGCGTCCTTTAAGTTGATGGCTATATTAGTGTCGGTGCCAGACCCTCCTGATTCGATAAAATCAACGGTGGCCTTGGTCAGATTGAGGGTAGACTGATTACCAGCAAGATCGGTTTTGCTAAAATTAATGTAGTATCCGCTCAGGTCAAGATCAGTAACATTTACTGTTCGACTTAGAAGGTCGTGATGTGGAGGGTTAAAATAGATATTACCTTTATTACTGGCGGAATCGAGAGAGGCTTCCTCCTGGGTGTTACTAAAGTTCCAGGCATAAATTCCTTTAACGGCAGTATCACCGGCGCCAGAGTTAGGCTCCAACAAACTCCAGTTAAGCCCACTCACCATACCAGAGCCTTCATCAGAAGCTGTAGCGGTACCTGATATTGCGAGTAGTATAGAGACGACTAATATCTTTTTTGAGAAAGAAACGCTTTTTTGCGACATAAATAAATCCTTATATTTGCTAACACATGGCACTTCTATAAAATAGGGATGAAACAATAGAAACCGCATCGTGATTGATAGCGATTTTTTATTTTGGAATTTAAATGAGCTCTATATACGCGACATACTATTATTTATGCGCGGTTTTCTTGTCGGGTTTTTTCCAGTTTGTTGGTCCTGCATTTACCGTCAGTGAGTGAATGAAATCTCTGCTGCAATGGCGTATACCTAAAGCTTGCATCATCATCCAGCGATAGTGGTACATCACTTTTTCACTTCTTTTCAATTGTTTTGCAGTTTCCCGAAGTGAAATGCCTCTGGCTAACCAATCCAGCGTAATTGTTCGTGTGCGTGATGAAGGTATCACTTCTGATAACCTTCTTCTGATCCACTTTTCAAGTGAACCTAATACCACCTGCGGAGGAACGCTTGCACAAAAAAATCTGAGCCGAGGATATGCAGCTGAGAATATTGGTGACGTAAGATGCTCAGCAATGCCTATATTGGGATATCCAGATATTAAAGCATCATATTCCTTTAGCAATATCCCACCAAAATACTCAGCAACCATACGATCTGAGTAGAGAAAATAATGCTGAGTACAAATCATTTGTGCTTGAGGAAAACTTTTACGGAGAGCCAGGATTAATGCCACATATCTTCCTGGTGGGACATCCAGGATGATTATATGTGGTGGCGGTCCGGTATATTCGCACAACTCACTGATGGTGAGTTGTGGCAATGAAATATAGTTATCAGGAGTTTTTTTACCGCTGATTAAATTTTGTAATGCAGCCGCATGCGTCCAGTCTGCGGAATAAATAAAAAACCGCGTGCATTTATCTTTACTGCTCATGCATATCTCTCCCTAATCTGCAAGAAAAACACTGTTAACAATGTGGTTTCCTGGAGAAATCCTAATCTGCTGATAAATTGATGTGTAATGATTAAAATCGATCGATAAGATCTGTTTTTTTAATTGAATTTGTAGAATGATAAGTAAAAAGTGTTAATATTTGTTGGAATAATTAGCACAGTTAATAAATTTATAATTTATTTATAAGCGCTATGATTAACATGAGTTTTTTATAGCGTTCTATTTTGAAAAGAAACAGGAATGCCTTATATAACAATGGGATAAGAATTAAAATGCAATGTGTGTGGCGGCATTATTCAGATGTGAAGACATTAAATATATTTATTGCATGTTGGTTAAATTTAGCGAGTTCACTCTTCCTTTATTGCTCTTTGTCTTAAAAATTCAGATATCATCTTAAAATTGTTAGGAAAATTCTTAGAGAAAAATATGTTGATGCGTTAAGGATGTTTATCCAGAGATAGGACAAAAAAACGGTTATGACGTCATTTACTTACTTCAAAATGAGCGGAGAGGTATAAGGAGAAAGGGATGACTGGAGACTAATAACCAGATGTAAAAAAGGCCCGCATTTGCGGGCCTCTTACGATTCATGCCATTTACAGGCTGGAAACGTTCTCGGTCAGGTATTTTGCTACGCCGTCCGGAGACGCGTTCATACCTTCTTTACCTTTTTCCCACTGTGCCGGACATACGTCGCCGTGCTCTTCGTGGAACTGCAGCGCGTCAACCATGCGCAGCATTTCGTCGATGTTACGACCCAGCGGCAGATCGTTAACCACCTGGTGGCGAACAACGCCGTTAGCGTCGATCAGGAAAGAACCGCGCAGAGCAACACCTGCTTCAGGATGCTCAATGCCGTAGGCTTTCTGGATTTCGCGTTTGATGTCAGCAACCATTGCGTATTTCACTTCACCAATGCCGCCTTTTTCGACAGGGGTGTTACGCCATGCGTTGTGGACAAATTCAGAGTCGAAGGAAACGCCAACAACTTCAACGCCGCGCTTCTGGAATTCTTCGTAACGTTTGTCGAATGCGATCAGTTCAGACGGGCAAACGAAGGTGAAGTCCATCGGCCAGAAGAACAGAACGGTAGTTTTACCGTTGGTATGCTGCTTGAAGTTGAAGTTTTCAACGATCTCACCGCTACCCAGTACCGCAGCTGCTGTGAAATCCGGAGCCTGACGAGTTACCAGTACCATATAATTCTCCTGCAATGTTAAGGGGTTTTTGGAACGCAACGCGGGCCAGTATAGAGAGTGTTCGGGAATAAGACAAAGAGGCGCTGGCAATCAATGAGACAGGTTTTGTCTATCAATCTTTTGCCGGATAGCGGCTGCTGCTTATCCTGTGCATGATGCGGGCTATAATCAAAGGGATTTACGTCGCGCCTGTCCCATCATTTGGGGATAAAACTGCCAGAAACGTTCTTCTAACGCATCGTAGTGCGTATCGAGGTCATACCATGAGTCGCGCAGGGCATCGAGCCGCGGGCGGCGGCTGGCCATGCCGTTCAGGACGTTCTGGATAAAATCCATATTCCGATAGCGCTCGAGCCATTTCTCCGACCAGATGTAGTTGTTCAGATTGATAAAGCGCGGCGGCGATTCCGGTAAAATAGGGGTCACCTGGGCGCGGGCATAGCGTACAAAGTCCGTCAGCGGGAAGTCGGGGGAGATTTCCGACCAATGGCGCGACAGAAAATGATCCCACATGACGTCCAGCGTAATCGGTGCGACGCGGCGCGTTTCGCTGCGAAACCACTCTTTGGCTTCACGCACCTGTGGCAGGTTATCGGTCATCACGTCGATACGACGGTGCATAAAGATGCCCTCCACCACGTCGGGCGAATAGTGCGTTTGGGGATTACCCCGGACAAAATCCGCCAGTAGATTACCGGAAAGCGAGCTGTCGGCGAGGTGAGCCAGATGCAAATGTGCAAGAAAATTCATAGTTAAATGTTTATCCAGAGGGGTAAAGGTTGCAGGGAGAACGCCCCGGCACTAGACTACCCGCCTCTTATTTTAGTCTGAGTCAGTGTCATGCGCGTTACCGATTTCACCTTTGAACTACCCGAATCCCTGATTGCCCACTATCCGCAGGCTGAACGCAGTAGCTGCCGCTTGCTGTCTTTGGACGGGCCGACGGGCGCGCTGACGCACGGTACTTTCACCGATTTGCTCGATAAGCTCAACCCTGGCGATTTGCTGGTTTTTAATAACACCCGCGTTATTCCGGCGCGTCTGTTTGGGCGTAAAGCCAGCGGCGGCAAGATTGAAGTACTGGTCGAGCGTATGCTGGATGACAAACGGATTCTGGCGCATATTCGCGCCTCTAAAGCGCCGAAGCCGGGTGCCGAGCTGCTGCTGGGCGATGACGAAAGCATTAAAGCAACGATGGTGGCGCGCCATGACGCGTTGTTTGAAGTCGAGTTTGATGACGAGCGTAGCGTGCTGGATATCCTCAACGCGATTGGCCATATGCCGCTGCCGCCATATATCGACCGTCCGGATGAAGACGCTGACCGCGAGCTGTACCAGACCGTGTATAGCGAAAAACCAGGGGCTGTCGCCGCGCCGACCGCCGGTCTGCATTTTGACGAACCACTGTTGGCAAAACTGCGTGATAAAGGTATCGAGATGGCGTTCGTTACGCTGCACGTGGGGGCGGGTACCTTCCAGCCGGTGCGCGTAGATACCATCGAAGATCACATTATGCACTCCGAGTATGCGGAAGTGCCACAGGATGTGGTTGATGCTGTGCTGGCGGCGAAAGCACGCGGCAACCGCGTGATTGCGGTAGGTACCACCTCCGTACGTTCACTGGAAAGCGCGGCGCAGGCGGCCAAAAATGACCTTATCGAGCCGTTCTTCGGTGATACGCAAATATTCATTTATCCAGGCTATAAATATCAGGTGATTGATGCCCTGGTAACCAACTTTCACCTGCCGGAATCGACACTGATTATGCTGGTTTCCGCATTTGCTGGTTATAAAAACACCATGCACGCCTATCATGAAGCGGTAAAAGCGGAATATCGCTTTTTTAGTTACGGTGATGCCATGTTTATCACGTACAATCCGCAGGCTATTTCTGAGCGCGTTGGGGAATAAATCCGCGATGCGAGTGTTTAACGTCGGACTGTTTTTCTGACGCAGGAGTTAAAATGAGATTTGAACTGGACACCACAGACGGTCGCGCCCGCCGCGGCCGCCTGGTTTTTGATCGTGGCGTAGTGGAAACGCCTGCTTTTATGCCGGTCGGTACTTATGGCACCGTGAAAGGCATGACGCCGGAAGAAGTTGAAGCGACCGGCGCACAGATCATCCTCGGTAACACCTTCCACCTCTGGCTGCGCCCGGGTCAGGAAATCATGAAGCTGCACGGCGATCTGCACGATTTCATGCAGTGGAAAGGACCGATCCTCACCGATTCCGGCGGCTTCCAGGTATTCAGCCTGGGCGACATCCGGAAGATAACCGAGCAGGGCGTGCATTTCCGTAATCCGATCAACGGCGATCCGATCTTCCTCGATCCTGAGAAGTCTATGGAGATTCAATACGATCTCGGTTCCGATATCGTGATGATCTTCGACGAATGTACACCGTATCCGACCGACTGGGACTATGCTAAACGATCGATGGAGATGTCTTTGCGTTGGGCGAAGCGCAGTCGCGACCGTTTTGATAGCCTCGGCAACAAAAATGCGCTTTTTGGCATCATTCAGGGCAGCGTTTACGAAGATTTACGTGATATCTCCGTCAAAGGTCTGGTAGATATCGGCTTTGATGGCTACGCTGTCGGCGGTTTGGCTGTTGGTGAACCGAAGGAAGATATGCACCGCATTCTGGAGCATGTTTGCCCGCAGATTCCGGCTGATAAACCGCGTTACCTGATGGGCGTTGGTAAACCAGAAGATCTGGTTGAAGGCGTGCGTCGTGGTATCGATATGTTTGACTGCGTGATGCCAACGCGAAATGCCCGTAATGGTCATTTGTTTGTGACTGACGGCGTGGTAAAAATTCGTAACGCGAAACATAAAAGCGACACCAGTCCGCTCGATGCTGAGTGTGATTGCTACACCTGTCGCAATTATTCGCGCGCATACTTGCATCATCTTGACCGTTGCAACGAAATATTGGGCGCGCGACTCAACACGATTCATAACCTTCGCTACTACCAGCGTTTGATGGCGGGTTTACGCAAGGCTATTGAAGAGGGTAAATTAGAGAGCTTCGTGACCGATTTTTACCAACGTCAGGGTAGACCAGTTCCACCTGTGAACGTTGATTAATTTTAATAATGAGGGAATTTGAATGAGCTTTTTTATTTCTGATGCGGTAGCGGCAACAGGTGCTCCGGCGCAGGGCAGCCCGATGTCTCTGATTCTGATGCTGGTGGTGTTTGGTCTGATTTTCTATTTCATGATCCTGCGCCCGCAGCAAAAGCGTACCAAAGAACACAAAAATCTGATGAACTCCATTGCGAAAGGCGATGAAGTGCTGACTAACGGTGGTCTGGTGGGTCGCGTGACCAAAGTAGCAGAATCCGGCTACATCGCTATCGCGCTGAACGACACCACTGAAGTGGTTATTAAACGTGATTTCGTAGCTGCCGTTCTGCCGAAAGGCACCATGAAGGCGCTGTAATTTATTGTTTTCCCAAAGGGAACTGCCGTGTTAAACCGTTATCCTTTGTGGAAGTATGTCATGCTGATCGTCGTGATTGTCGTCGGTCTGCTCTATGCGCTTCCCAACCTGTATGGTGAGGATCCGGCTGTTCAAATCACTGGCGTGCGCGGTGCCGCCGCCAGTGAGCAAACGCTGATCCAGGTCCAGAAAACGTTACAAGAAGATAAAATCACACCTAAGTCTGTGGCTCTGGAAGAGGGTGCTATTCTCGCGCGCTTCGACTCCACTGATACCCAACTGCGCGCTCGTGAAGTGTTAATGGGCGTATTGGGTGATCAATACGTCGTGGCGCTTAACCTTGCTCCGGCAACCCCGCGTTGGCTGGCAGCCATTCACGCAGAACCGATGAAACTCGGTCTTGATCTGCGTGGCGGCGTTCACTTCCTGATGGAAGTGGATATGGACACCGCGCTGAGTAAGTTGCAGGAACAAAATATTGATAGCCTGCGCAGCGATCTGCGTGAAAAAGGCATTCCTTATACTACCGTTCGCAAAGAAGATAACTACGGTCTGAGCATCACTTTCCGTGATAGCAGCGCCCGTGATGAAGCTATCTCTTACCTGAGCAAGCGTCACCAGGATTTGGTTATTTCTAGCCAGGGCAGCAATGCACTGCGTGCGGTGATGACCGATGCGCGCCTGAGCGAAGCCCGTGAATACGCGGTACAGCAGAACATCAACATTCTGCGTAATCGTGTTAACCAACTGGGTGTTGCTGAGCCGGTTGTACAACGTCAGGGTGCTGACCGCATTGTGGTCGAACTGCCGGGTATTCAGGATACCGCGCGGGCGAAAGAAATTCTGGGCGCTACCGCGACGCTGGAATTCCGTCTGGTAAACACCAACGTTGACCAGTCTGCTGCGGCATCCGGGCGTGTACCGGGTGATTCGGAAGTGAAACAGTCTCGTGAAGGTCAGCCGGTTGTGCTTTACAAACGCGTGATCCTGACCGGTGACCATATCACCGATTCCACTTCCAGCCAGGACGAATACAATCAGCCGCAGGTTAACATCTCGCTGGATAGCGCGGGTGGTAACATCATGTCCAACTTCACCAAGGACAACATCGGTAAGCCGATGGCGACCCTGTTCGTGGAGTACAAAGACAGCGGTAAGAAAGATGCCAACGGTCGCGCCGTGCTGGTGAAACAGGAAGAGGTGATTAACATCGCCAACATCCAGTCTCGTCTGGGCAACAGCTTCCGTATTACCGGTATCAACAACCCGAATGAGGCGCGTCAGCTTTCTCTGCTGTTACGTGCCGGTGCGTTGATTGCGCCGATTCAGATTGTGGAAGAACGTACCATCGGCCCAACCCTGGGTATGCAGAACATTAAACAGGGTCTGGAAGCGTGTCTGGCTGGTCTGGTGGTGTCTATCCTGTTCATGATCTTCTTCTATAAGAAGTTCGGTCTGATCGCCACGAGTGCGCTTATTGCGAACCTGGTACTGATTGTCGGTATTATGTCGCTGCTGCCGGGCGCTACGCTGAGTATGCCGGGGATTGCGGGGATCGTCTTAACCCTTGCTGTCGCGGTCGATGCGAACGTACTGATCAACGAACGTATCAAAGAAGAGTTGAGTAACGGGCGTTCGGTGCAGCAGGCCATCAATGAAGGTTATGCGGGCGCATTTAGCTCCATCTTCGATGCGAACATTACGACGCTGATCAAGGTCATTATCCTGTACGCAGTCGGCACCGGGGCAATTAAAGGGTTCGCGATTACTACCGGTATTGGGGTAGCGACGTCGATGTTTACCGCAATTGTCGGTACACGTGCCATCGTAAACCTGTTGTATGGCGGCAAGCGCGTCAAAAAGCTGTCAATCTGAGGAGTGCGAAGTGGCACAGGAATATACTGTTGAACAATTGAACCACGGCCGTAAAGTCTGGGACTTTATGCGCTGGGACTACTGGGCTTTCGGCATTTCAGGTTTTCTGCTGATCGCGGCCATCGTGATTATGGGCGTGCGCGGCTTTAACTGGGGTCTCGATTTCACCGGTGGTACGGTCATTGAAATCACGCTGGAAAAACCAGCGGAAATGGACGTGATGCGCGATGCGCTGGAGAAAGCGGGCTTTGTTGACCCGCTGCTGCAGAACTTCGGCAGCAGCCACGACATTATGGTGCGTATGCCGCCAACCGAAGGCGCAGACGGCGGTCAGGTGCTGGGTAGCAAAGTGTTGAGTGTGATTAACGAATCCACCAACCAAAACGCGGCGGTGAAGCGAATTGAATTCGTGGGGCCGAGTGTGGGTGCAGACCTGGCGCAAACGGGGGCGATGGCGTTGATGGCGGCGCTGATCTCCATCCTGGTGTACGTCGGTTTCCGCTTTGAGTGGCGACTGGCGGCAGGGGTGGTTATTGCTCTGGCGCACGACGTGATTATCACGCTGGGGATCCTGTCGTTGTTCCATATCGAGATTGACCTGACTATCGTCGCCTCGCTGATGTCGGTAATCGGTTACTCGCTGAACGATAGTATCGTTGTATCTGACCGTATTCGTGAAAACTTCCGCAAAATTCGTCGCGGTACGCCTTACGAAATCTTTAACGTGTCATTGACTCAGACGCTGCACCGTACGTTGATTACGTCCGGTACGACGTTGATGGTTATTCTGATGCTGTTCCTGTTCGGTGGTCCGGTACTGGAAGGCTTCTCGTTGACGATGCTGATCGGTGTTTCCATCGGTACTGCATCTTCTATCTACGTGGCATCGGCGCTGGCGCTGAAGCTGGGTATGAAGCGTGAGCACATGCTGCAGCAGAAGGTTGAGAAAGAAGGGGCGGATCAACCGTCGATTCTGCCTTAACCCATCAAGAGTGGAAATACTGGAATCCCGATCGTAAGGTCGGGATTTTTTTTGCCTGTGATTTAGCGGCAGACCATTATTGGTTTCGGTCGCCACACTACTGACAGTATGCTGTCAGTAGCACTGTCTTATAGTCCTTCTGACACTACTCACACAGGCAGGAGGAAGTATGAACAACGTCATTAACTGGTTTGAAATCCCCGTGGCAGAAATGGATCGCGCCATTGCATTTTATGAGCCCGTGATGCAGGTTTCTTTGCGTCGGGAAAATATGGACTGCGCCGAGCTGGCTGTATTCCCGCATCAGGATCCTGCTCCCGGCGGAGCGCTGGCTAAATTTGACGGCATTACGCCTTCAGCGCAGGGCGCTATTATTTACCTGCATACGGACGATTTGGCTGCAACGCTTGAGCGTGTCGCCACCGCTGGCGGCCACTGCGTGTTTGGCCCGCTCGAACTGGGGCAAGACATTGGCACGATTGCGCTGTTTACTGACAGCGAAGGCAATCGCGTTGGTTTACATCAACCCGCGTAATTTTTTCAGCACTGAGGATTAATATGTCCAGACGCGCCGACCGCTTGTTTCAGATTGTACAAATCCTGCGTGGCAGGCGAGTGACAACGGCGGCGCTGCTGGCAGAACGTCTGGAGGTATCTGAACGGACGATTTATCGCGATATCCGCGATCTCTCTTTATCCGGCGTGCCCATTGAAGGTGAAGTGGGCAGTGGATACCGCCTAATGGCAGGATTTGATTTGCCGCCGTTAATGTTAACGCAACACGAATCAGAAGCGTTGATGGTGGCTATTCGGCTGCTGAAAACATGGGGTGGGGATTCACTCTCACAGGCGCTGGAGTCTGCGCAGGAAAAAGTGCTGGCGATATTGCCGTCAGAGAGTCGGCGCAGGGCCGAGCAAACACGGATTTTCGCACCTGATTTTGGTAATCAGCCGCATTCACGCAGTGCGTTCGATCTCATTCATCGCGCGGTTTCGGCGCAGCAGACACTAGCGCTGCATTATCGCGATGAGGTCGGGAATCTTTCCTGGCGCGATGTTCAGCCGCTGGGACTATTTTTCTGGGGTGAGCACTGGCTGCTCGTTGCATGGTGTGAAAAACGTGACGATTATCGCTGCTTTCGCGTTGATCGATGTCTGAAGATCACGCCACTCGACAGGTACTTTCGCGAATCAGCGGATCGCTCGCTAAGTGACTTTTTACGTAAAGTACGCTGTGAAGACCAGCCATAAAAAAGCCAGCGGTTAAGCTGGCTTGTCTGCGGACAGATTGGCTGAATTAGAAGTTGTAACCTACAACCAGGTAACCACCCCAACCGGTAGATTTCGCGCTGAAATCGCCTTCGCCCCAGTTCAGAGTGTCGCCACCTTTCCACTGACCGCCGTTATGGAAGTAACGCGCCACTACGGAGTAGTGCCAGTGATCGTAGTTCAGCGCCAGAACGTGGCTGGAAGCGATAGAGTTGCTGGTGCGGTTCGGATCGTCACCCAAATCTGAGCCCCAGTCGAAGTTGGTGAAGCCGATGTAAGTTAACTGACCGCCCCATACCTGAGTGATCGGCACAAAGTATTTCACTTTGAAACGGTAGCCATCCCACTCGTTTTCGTTGGATGCGCCATAGTTCTGCCACTGGTATTTAGCATACACGTTCAGAGACAGACCCATCGGCAGACCGGTATCGATATCGGTACCCAGACCCATATACCAGGTGCTCTGGCGACTGGCTTTGTTATCACCCATATCGTAGATGTAGTTGTTGGCGAAATACCATTCTTTGAACGGACCAAAGCTCAGGTCAGCGCCGGTCAGTTTGTCGATAGAGAAACGCGGTTCGATTTCCATAAACAGCGGAGAACCGTCAGACCAGATGCCTTTATCGTTGCCGTTACCCCAGTCGAAGGTTTTAGGAATATCGATGTAGCCATAGAAGTCAAACCAGTCTTTTTTGGCAAACGCTTCATATTCCAGATACACGTCGTTGTTCAGTTTCGGGGAGAAACGGGTGTGGTAGCTACCCACCACGTTGACGCTCTGGTGCCACCAGTCGGACAGATATTGCGGTTTGTCATTTTCTGCTGCGTTGGCAGTAAAAGACGAGGAGAGCGCCAGCACTGCACCGGCTGCAAGTAATGTTTTTTTCATATGTATGCCACTGTTTGAAATCCCTTTCGGGAGTGAAAAATGCGCAATTTGCGTTTCTAAATATTTCGTAATTCTTCGGTGCCTATTATAAAAATCATTGTTCACAAAAATATGTCTTGTTTCACAGTTCTATCATTTACGTAATCGATTGCGTTCACGTTTGCGTACTTTAGGCGGCGAATTGTACTGGCTCTCATCAATGTTGCCAAGTTTTACCAGAAATATCGGTTATGTCAGAGGAGTAACAAAATAGACGGGAGTGATGTTGCGGAACGCACAAAACGTTCCGCAAAAAAGTTTATTGACTAACAGGTTGAACGTCGTGGATGCGAACAAAACCTAACTGTTCGCGAGTGAGACCATTTATCTGCAGCGGAATGTCGACGTCGCTGGGGGCAAGAATACTTGCCGGGGCGTTGACCAATTGGTTGTGAACGTTCACTTCCTGATAGTTGTCCGTGGTACCCTGAATTTGCCCGTATTCGACGGTGGCGCTAAAGGCGGGTAAAGGCGTGTTGGATTCACCCTGAATCCGCAGCGTCAGGCGCGTTCCGTCGGCGTTCGGCGCAATATTTATCAGCGACATGCGTAACGTGCCTATCTGGCTGTCCAGTCGGGCAGGGGTTTTGGAACCTGGCAGCAGATAGACGCCGCTGGTCGATTTTGCGTTCAACATATTTTGCTGGGTAATTTTTACCGTTTCCTGATTGAGCTGCGTCATCTCTTTATTCAACGTGCTAACGCTTTGATGCATCTGGCGTACTTCACTTTGCTGCGCGCAGGCACTAAGGCTAAAGAGACTTCCCACCAGGAGAATTCTTAGGTAACGTCTTGTCATTGTGATCACTTCCTTTATTGTCGCGATAGCATAATGGTAGTGCGCACTGAGCGCGAAGGCATCGATCCTTTGTCTCAAAAGCGCTGCGCCTTTGTTGTCACGCCAGTTCAGGGTAAAATAGATTTCTGTTAACCACTGAGGTACAGGACGCCGTATGCATTGCCCATTCTGTTTCGCCGTAGACACTAAGGTAATTGACTCTCGTCTTGTCGGCGAGGGCTCCTCAGTACGCCGCCGTCGGCAGTGTCTGGTCTGTAACGAACGTTTCACCACTTTTGAAGTGGCTGAACTTGTCATGCCGCGCGTTGTGAAAAGCAACGATGTGCGTGAACCTTTTAATGAAGATAAGCTGCGCAGCGGCATGCTCAGAGCGCTTGAGAAACGCCCGGTCAGTTCTGATGACGTCGAAATGGCGTTGAACCATATCAAATCACAACTGCGTGCCACTGGCGAGCGTGAGGTGCCGAGCAAGATGATTGGCAATCTGGTGATGGAGCAGTTGAAAAAACTCGATAAAGTCGCCTATATCCGCTTTGCCTCGGTGTACCGTAGTTTCGAAGATATCAAAGAATTTGGCGAAGAGATTGCTCGCCTACAGGACTAAGCCATGCAGGATGAATTGTACATGGCGCGCGCGCTGAAGCTTGCTGCGCGCGGACGTTTTACCACTCACCCCAATCCCAACGTGGGCTGCGTGATTGTTAAAGATGGGCAGATCGTCGGTGAAGGGTATCATCACCGCGCGGGCGAACCGCATGCCGAAGTCCATGCCTTGCGGATGGCGGGAGCAAAAGCGCAAGGGGCAACGGCCTATGTCACGCTTGAACCCTGTAGTCATCATGGGCGTACGCCGCCGTGCTGCGAGGCGCTGATTGCCGCAGGCGTGTCACGTGTGGTTGCCGCGATGCAGGATCCCAATCCGCAGGTAGCAGGTCGTGGGCTCTATCGTTTGCAGCAGGCTGGCATTGACGTCAGCCACGGGCTGATGATGAGCGAGGTTGAGCAGCTTAATAAGGGCTTCCTGAAGCGTATGCGTACGGGATTCCCCTATGTGCAGCTTAAGCTTGGTGCCTCGCTTGATGGACGTACGGCAATGGCCAGCGGTGAAAGCCAGTGGATAACCTCGCCGCAGGCGCGTCGCGATGTGCAACGTTTACGAGCGCAAAGCCATGCTATTTTAACCAGCAGCGCTACGGTATTAGCCGACGACCCTCAGCTTACTGTGCGTTGGTCGGAGCTTGGAGAGTCTACCCAGGCCAGTTACCCGCAGGAAAATCTGCGCCAGCCGATCCGCATTGTTCTTGATAGCCAGAATCAGGTCACGCCGGAGCATCGAATTGTGCAACAGCCAGGAGAAACCTGGATTGCCCGGACTAAAGACGACCCTCGCAGTTGGCCGGAGACGGTGCGTAGCCTGAAAGTGCCGGAACATAACGGGCATCTGGATCTGGTGGTGCTGATGATGCAACTGGGTAAGCAGCAAATTAACAGCATTTGGGTTGAAGCTGGCCCAACGCTGGCGGGCGCGTTACTACAGGCCGGTTTGGTTGATGAGCTAATCGTGTATGTTGCGCCTAAACTGTTAGGCAGCGATGCGCGAGGATTATGTGTGCTTCCAGGCCTTGAGAAACTGGCCGATGCCCCCCATTTCAAATTCAATGAGATACGCCAGGTGGGCCCGGACGTTTGCCTGCATTTAACGACTGCGTGAGGCTTTCTGATTTAGAGGAAGCAGCGCACAGAATATTATGATAAAATCCGCCCCCCTTACGGGGCTATAAATCGAACCCGAAGGAAGAATATGAACATTATTGAAGCTAACGTTGCTACCCCGGACGCTCGCGTCGCCATCACCATTGCGCGTTTCAACAACTTTATCAATGACAGCCTGCTGGAAGGTGCGATCGACGCCCTGAAACGTATTGGTCAGGTTAAAGATGAAAACATTACCGTTGTTTGGGTTCCTGGTGCCTATGAGCTGCCGCTGGCGGCTGACGCTCTGGCGAAAACCGGTAAATACGACGCGGTGATTGCGCTCGGTACGGTGATCCGTGGCGGTACCGCGCACTTCGAATATGTGGCTGGCGGTGCAAGCAATGGCCTGGCGCATGTCGCTCAGGACAGCGGCATTCCGGTAGCCTTCGGTGTTCTGACCACCGAAAGTATTGAACAAGCCATCGAACGTGCTGGCACTAAAGCCGGTAACAAAGGCGCAGAAGCTGCACTGACTGCGCTTGAAATGATTAATGTATTGAAAGCCATCAAGGCCTGATTTTTGTAAGGGGAAATCCGTGAAACCTGCTGCTCGTCGCCGCGCCCGTGAGTGTGCCGTCCAGGCGCTCTACTCCTGGCAGTTGTCCCAGAACGACATCGCTGATGTTGAATACCAGTTCCTGGCGGA
This sequence comes from Citrobacter sp. VF227, assembly GCF_052950715.1. Classification (NCBI taxonomy): domain Bacteria; kingdom Pseudomonadati; phylum Pseudomonadota; class Gammaproteobacteria; order Enterobacterales; family Enterobacteriaceae; genus Citrobacter; species Citrobacter sp. VF227. The sequence goes on along the minus strand of NZ_JBRFVF010000002.1, from coordinate 818,745 downwards.
ACAGGACGTAAAAGATGTCGACGTTCTGTATTTCCGTGAACTGCTGTCCGGGGTGGCGACTAACAGCGCGTACCTGGATGGCTTAATGAAGCCTTACCTGTCTCGCCTGTTGGAAGAGCTGGGTCAGGTAGAAAAAGCTGTGCTGCGTATTGCGCTGTTTGAACTGTCTAAGCGTAGCGATGTGCCATACAAAGTGGCCATCAATGAAGCGATTGAACTGGCGAAAACCTTCGGCGCTGAAGACAGCCACAAATTCGTGAACGGTGTACTGGATAAAGCAGCACCTGTGATTCGCCCCAACAAAAAGTAATTCCGAGGCCGGTCGGATGGTGGAACGTGTTTCCACTATCCCCGGCTTTTTCTTTTTTTCTGCTGAGGCATAACGTATGGCATGTGGCGAATTTTCCCTGATTGCCCGTTATTTTGACCGCGTAAGAACCTCTCGTCTTGATGTCGAAACCGGTATTGGCGACGATTGCGCACTCTTGAATATCCCTGAAAAACAGACGCTGGCGATCAGTACCGATACGCTGGTGGCTGGCAACCACTTCCTCCCTGACATTGATCCCACCGATCTCGCCTGGAAAGCGCTGGCGGTGAATTTGAGCGATCTGGCGGCGATGGGGGCGGACCCTGCATGGCTGACGTTAGCACTCACGTTACCTGAAGTCGATGAAGCCTGGCTTGAAGCCTTCAGCGATGGCCTGTTTGAACTGCTTAATTACTATGATATGCAGCTGATTGGCGGTGACACCACGCGTGGGCCACTGGCGATGACGCTGGGTATCCATGGCTACGTTCCTGTCGGACGGGCCTTAAAACGCTCCGGAGCGAAACCGGGAGACTGGATTTATGTGACTGGCACACCGGGCGACAGCGCGGCGGGGCTGGCGATTTTACAGAATCGGTTGCAGGTTGGAGATGCAAAAGACGCAGACTATCTGCTTAAACGTCATCTGCGGCCAACGCCGCGCATCTTGCAGGGTCAAGCCCTGCGCGATCTTGCCAGTGCGGCTATCGATATTTCTGACGGCCTGATCTCCGATCTCGGGCACATTATTAATGCCAGCGGCTGCGGCGCGCGGGTTAACGTTGATGCGCTGCCTTACTCTTCGGCATTTGCCCAACACGTGGAATCGGAACAAGCGCTGCGCTGGGCGCTCTCGGGTGGTGAAGATTATGAGTTATGCTTTACTGTACCGGAAATTAACCGTGGCGCGCTGGACGTCGCGCTGGGGAATCTCGGCGCATCGTTTACCTGTATCGGGCAGATGAGCGCGGATGTGGAAGGTATTCACTTTACGCGCGACGGAAAACCCGTCACGTTCGACTGGAAAGGATATGACCATTTTGCCGCGCCTTAAAAAAGATGTCGCCAAAAGTCGCCTGAGCATGCGCAACCCGTGGCATCTGTTGGCGACCGGTTTTGGCAGTGGGCTGAGTCCAATTGTTCCTGGCACGATGGGATCGCTGGCGGCGATCCCATTTTGGTATTTAATGACGTTTTTGCCGTGGCAACTGTATTCACTGGTGGTCATGTTGTCTATCTGTATTGGCGTTTATCTGTGCCATCAAACGGCGAAAGATATGGGCGTGCACGATCACGGCAGCATTGTCTGGGACGAGTTTGTCGGGATGTGGATAACCCTGATGGCGCTTCCGACCAATGACTGGCGGTGGGTTGCTGCGGGTTTTGTGATTTTCCGTATTCTGGATATGTGGAAACCGTGGCCGATCCGCTGGTTCGATCGCAACGTGCATGGCGGAACGGGGATCATGATCGATGATATTGTGGCCGGGATACTTTCTGCCGGGATCCTCTATTTTATCGGCCATCACTGGCCGGTAGGTATCATTTAAATGCTTTTGCCGGATGGCCGCGTAAATGCCTCATTCGGCCTACAAACGGCCCGATAAGCGCAGCGCTATCGGGCATTGCCAGATTATTTAAATCCCACCACCGGATGTTGTTTGTACGGCGTCTCCAGCTCGGCGATCTGCTCCGGCTTCAGTGTTAAATCCACCGCATTAAGCAATTCATCCAGCTGTTCCTCACGCGACGTACCGATAATCGGTGCGGCCACACCGGGTTTGCTCAGCAGCCAGGCCAGTGCGACCTGTGCCCGCGTGACGCCTAATTCCTCACTGATACCGGCGAGCCGTGCGGCAATTTGTGCATCGTTTTCATCGCTCTCGTTGTACAAATTTTTACCGACTTCATCAGAAACCAGACGTGCAGTGGTTTCTCCCCAGGGGCGTGTCAGGCGACCACGCGCCAGTGGACTCCATGGGATCACCGCAACGCCTTCCTGATAGCAAAGCGGCAGCATTTCGCGTTCTTCTTCGCGATAAATCAGGTTGTAGTGATCCTGCATGCTTACGAACTGCGCCCAGCCGTGTTGTTTCTGTAAGGCCAGCGCCTGAGCAAACTGCGAAGCGTGCATGGATGAGGCGCCGATATAGCGCGCTTTACCGGCTTTAACAACGTCGTTCAGAGCTTCCAGCGTTTCTTCGATTGGCGTGTTGTAATCCCAACGGTGAATTTGCAGGATGTCGACATACTCCATACCCAGACGTCTGAGGCTGTCATCGATCGAGCGCAGGATTTGTGCGCGGGATAATCCTTCTGCTAAATCATCAACCTGGTGAAAAACCTTGGTGGCGACCACGACATCTTCGCGGCGGGTGAAATCACGCAGCGCGCGACCGAGAATCTCTTCGCTACTGCCAGCGGAGTAACTGTTGGCGGTATCGAAAAAGTTAATGCCACCCTCAAGGGCGTGTTTGATTATCGGGCGGCTGCTTTCTTCAGGTAGCGTCCAGGCGTGATTGCCGCGATGGGGTTCGCCAAACGTCATGCAGCCCAGGCAAAGGCGGGAGACACGAAGGTCGGTTTTTCCTAAGGTGTTGTATTTCATCAATCCACTCCTGCTTAGCTCGTGATGAGTTAAGCATAGCAGGAGCGGAGAGGGGATTATGCCAGCCAGGCCTTGATTTTGGTCTCAATGCCAGCGGCATCAAGACCCAGATCGGCGCGAGCCTCCTCCTGAGTCCCCTGCGGGATGAAGAAATCAGGCAGGCCAATGTTCAGTACCGGAACGGGCTTGCGATGAGCCATCAGCACTTCGTTTACGCCGCTGCCAGCACCGCCCATAATGGCGTTCTCTTCAATGGTGACCAGCACTTCGTGTTGAGCTGCCATTTCCAGGATCAGCGTTTCATCCAGCGGTTTCACAAAGCGCATATCCACCAGCGTGGCGTTCAGCGACTCGGCGACCTGAGCGGCTTCCGGCATCAGGGTACCGAAGTTGAGAATCGCGACTTTCTCTCCGTGACGTTTCACTATACCTTTCCCGATAGGCAGTTGTTCCAGCGGCGCCAGCTCAACGCCCACCGCGTTACCGCGCGGATAGCGCACTACCGTTGGACCATCGTTATAGTGATAGCCAGTGAACAGCATCTGGCGACATTCGTTCTCATCGCTTGGGGTCATAATGACCATTTCAGGGATGCAGCGCAGGAAGGAGAGATCGAACGCCCCCTGGTGGGTTTGTCCATCTGCACCAACGATACCCGCCCGGTCAACGGCGAACAGGATCGGCAGTTTCTGAATGGCGACATCATGCAGCACCTGATCGTAAGCGCGTTGCAGGAAGGTAGAGTAAATAGCCACGACCGGCTTATAGCCGCCAATCGCCAGACCGGCAGCAAACGTCACCGCGTGCTGCTCGGCAATTGCCACATCGAAGTAGCGGTCCGGGAACTTACGTGAGAATTCCACCATGCCGGAACCTTCGCGCATCGCCGGGGTGATCGCCATCAGCTTATTGTCTTTCGCCGCGGTCTCGCACAGCCAGTCACCGAAGATTTTTGAATAGCTTGGCAGGCCGCCGCTACTTTTCGGCAGGCATCCGCTGGACGGATCGAATTTGGGTACCGCGTGGAAGGTAATTGGATCTTTTTCCGCTGGCTCGTAGCCACGACCTTTTTTGGTCATGATGTGCAGGAACTGTGGACCTTTCAGATCGCGCATGTTCTTCAGCGTAGTGATAAGCCCCAGCACGTCGTGACCATCCACCGGGCCGATATAGTTAAAGCCCAGCTCTTCAAACAGCGTACCCGGAACAACCATGCCTTTGATGTGTTCTTCGGTACGTTTGAGCAGCTCTTTAATCGGCGGTACGCCGGAGAACACTTTCTTTCCGCCTTCGCGCAGCGAAGAGTAAAGTTTGCCGGAGAGCAATTGCGCCAGGTGGTTATTCAGCGCGCCGACGTTTTCTGAGATCGACATTTCGTTGTCGTTCAGAATAACCAACATGTCGGGCTTAATATCGCCCGCGTGGTTCATCGCTTCAAACGCCATGCCAGCGGTGATGGCGCCGTCGCCAATCACGCAGACGGTACGACGTTCTTTACCTTCTTTCTCGGCGGCAACCGCAATACCGATGCCAGCGCTGATAGAGGTCGAGGAGTGTCCGACGCTCAGTACGTCATACTCGCTCTCACCGCGCCACGGGAACGGATGCAAACCGCCTTTTTGGCGAATCGTACCGATTTTATCGCGACGGCCGGTCAGAATTTTGTGTGGGTAAGCCTGATGCCCCACATCCCAGATTAACTGGTCAAACGGGGTGTTGTAGACGTAGTGCAGCGCGACGGTGAGTTCCACCGTGCCCAGACCAGAGGCGAAGTGCCCGCTGGAACGGCTTACGCTGTCGAGCAAATAGCGGCGCAGTTCGTCGCAAAGCTTTGGCAGGCTCTCTTTTGGCAGCAGGCGTAACTCCTGGGTGGAGTCGACCAGCGCCAGGGTCGGGTATTTGGCTATATCAAAACTCATCGCAAGCTCATGGGATATGTTGGTTTATTTATCACGCTGGATTATATAGTCCGCTAGCGCTTCCAGTGCCGAGGTATCGAGTGACTGTGCGGCCAGCAGATTCAGCGACTGGCGGGCATCTTCGATTAAATCCCGGGCTTTATTCCGGGCTTGCTCAAGACCCAGAAGTGCAGGATAGGTACTTTTGCCAAGCTGCTGGTCAGCACCCTGACGTTTACCCAATATTGCAGTATCGCCCACCACATCCAGGATGTCATCCTGAACCTGGAAAGCCAGGCCGATGCTTTCTGCATATTTGTCGAGTGTTGCCAGGCATTCTCGCCCTTTGTCACCTGCGCTTAATGCCCCCAAACGTACGGCGGCGCGAATCAATGCCCCGGTTTTGTGGCGGTGAATACGCTCCAGCGCATCCAGCTCAACCTGATGGCCTTCGGCTGCCAGATCCAGTGCCTGGCCGCCGCACATTCCGGCGATACCGCTGGCCTGGGCCAGTTCAGAGATCATCGCGATGCGGTCACGGTCAGACACTTCCGGCATCGGGGCGTCGCTGATAATGGAGAACGCCAGCGTTTGCAGCGCATCTCCGGCGAGGATCGCGTTTGCCTCGCCAAATTTTACGTGGCAGGTCGGCAGACCGCGGCGCAGGTCATCGTCGTCCATCGCGGGTAAATCATCGTGCATCAACGAATAAGCATGGATGCACTCGACGGCTGCCGCGGGAGCATCAAGCGTACTCAGGCTGACGCCAAACATCTGACCGGTCGCGTACACCAGAAACGGGCGCAGACGTTTACCGCCTAATAATGCGCCATATTGCATGGTTTCGACCACGGGAGTGTTCTGAAAGGGCAGTGGCGCGATAAAACGGCTCAGTGCCTGATTGGCCTGCTCAACGCAAGCCTGTAGCTGCTGCGTAAAATCCATTTACTCATTATCCGGTGTAAAAGGCGTAAGGGCGGCGTCTTCAGTATCTGACAGCAGGATTTGCACGCGCTGTTCAGCCTGTTGCAATTTAACCTGTCCCTGACGCGCCAACTGTACGCCTCGTTCGAATTCGTTCAGCGCTTCCTCCAGCGGCAGGTCGCCGCTTTCCAGGCGGGTAACAATCTGTTCCAGCTCGCTCAGCGCTGTTTCAAAACTGGCTGGCGCTTCATTTTTCTTCGGCATAATGAATGTCTGACTCTCTGTATTGGCAGCACAAGACTATGGTAACGGACTCGCACTGATAAGCAAATAACGCGCAATGGTAAGGCGATGTGCACAGGATGACCATGATGGTGGTATACTTGCGCGCCTGGATGCAGCCGCAGGGTATGGGCTGCTGTATTTTTTTCCATTACAAGTCATTCAGACTTGCCAAAGAACCATTGCCGCCATGAAGTTTATCATTAAATTGTTCCCAGAAATCACCATCAAAAGCCAATCTGTGCGTTTGCGCTTTATAAAAATTCTGACAGGGAACATTCGTAACGTTTTAAAGCACTATGATGAAGACCTTGCCGTTGTCCGTCACTGGGATCACGTTGAGGTTCGCGCGAAAGATGAAAGCCAACGCCTGGACATTCGCGACGCGCTAACCCGTATTCCGGGGATCCACCATATTCTCGAAGTAGAAGACGTGCCGTTTACCGATATGCACGATATTTTCGAGAAAGCACTGGTACAGTATCGCGATCAACTGGAAGGTAAGACCTTCTGCGTTCGCGTCAAACGTCGCGGTAAGCATGAGTTTAGCTCTATTGAGGTGGAACGTTATGTTGGCGGTGGACTGAACCAGCATATTGAATCCGCGCGCGTGAAGCTGACGAAGCCGGACGTGACGGTGAATCTTGAAATCGAAAACGACCGCCTGTTGCTGGTTAAAGGCCGCTATGAAGGTATCGGCGGTTTCCCGATAGGGACACAGGAAGACGTACTGTCGCTGATCTCGGGTGGTTTCGACTCCGGCGTGTCCAGCTACATGCTGATGCGTCGCGGCTGCCGCGTGCACTACTGCTTCTTCAACCTTGGCGGGGCAGCGCATGAAATCGGCGTTCGTCAGGTGGCGCATTATCTGTGGAACCGCTTTGGTAGCTCGCATCGCGTGCGTTTTGTTGCCATCAACTTTGAGCCGGTAGTGGGCGAGATCCTGGAGAAAGTCGACGACGGTCAGATGGGCGTGGTCCTCAAACGTATGATGGTACGCGCGGCGTCGAAAGTCGCTGAGCGCTATGGCGTACAGGCGCTGGTAACTGGTGAAGCGCTGGGCCAGGTGTCCAGCCAGACGCTGACCAACCTGCGCCTGATCGATAACGTTTCTGACACCCTGATCCTGCGACCGCTTATCTCCCATGATAAAGAGCACATTATCAATCTGGCACGTGAAATTGGTACCGAGGACTTTGCCCGTACTATGCCGGAATACTGCGGCGTGATTTCAAAAAGCCCGACGGTGAAAGCAATTAAGGCGAAGATTGAGGCCGAAGAAGAAAACTTCGATTTCTCGATCCTCGATAAAGTGGTTGAAGAAGCGAACAATATCGATATTCGTGATATCGCCCAGCAGACGCAGCAGACCGTGGTGGAAGTGGAAACCGTGAGCGGCTTCGGCCCGAACGATGTGATTCTGGATATCCGCTCTGTGGATGAACAGGATGACAAACCGCTGAAGGTTGACGGCGTGGACGTCGTTTCTCTGCCGTTCTACAAGCTGAGCACCAAATTTGGCGATCTGGATCAGAGCAAAACCTGGCTGCTATGGTGTGAACGCGGGGTGATGAGCCGTCTGCAGGCGCTTTACCTGCGCGAGCAGGGCTTTGAAAACGTGAAGGTGTATCGCCCATAATTGAGCAAACACCATGTTGAAGGCCGGATATGGCGGTTACGCCGCCATCCGGCAATACAACGTTATTATTCAAAACGCATGGGAAGCGTTTTCCCGTTCGACTCCCAGACGCCCTGATAAACCCCGTCTTTTAAATCCAGTGTTATTTTCTCTTGCGATTGTTCAGCTGCAGACGTCTTCAGTTCATAATGTTGATTATCGGCCGTATCGCACTTACCGGTTAATTCAATCGGTGCGCCAAATTTCTGGTAAAAGTAAGCCCCGTCAATAAAATCACCGTATTTGCACTGCACCTTCAACACAATACGCATGCTTTTTCCCAGCGTGCCGTACATCACCTTGCCGTCAATGCCGGGGGCGGGCTCAACCGGTGTTGTACTCTTTGCGCCAGTCAGATACTGGCCGTATGACGTGAGCTGATTATGCAGTTCTGCGGTAGGTATTTTCGTGGTGAAATCGCCCAGATCGTCGAGCGCACGGCTGGCATGGTTGCTACAGCGTCCATTCAGGAAGGCCAAATGGTCTTTTTGCAGAGAGAATTTATCGATGTAGTACAAACCGTCGGTGTAGGTTGCGCATGATGCGTAGAATTCGGCATAGTCAAAATCATCGCCTTTCTCTTCTTTTATTTGCGCCGACGTCTGCGATTTATGCGCATCAACAAAGGTGTCGATTTGGCCACGGATATCTTTTCTGATGCGGGTATTTAATTCGGCCATCGTAGAGCGGGAAAAGAGATCGTTGAGGGTAATTGCTGCGCCGTTGGCTAAATCGAAGCTGAGCGGTACATTGTACGATTCACAATACGCGCCGCACCCTTCGACAAACATGTTCAGTGACAGTATTTTGTCGTCGCGATACTCAACCGTGTAATCAAGGTTTGCGGTGGCGTTTCTCTCTGATTTCGCAAACTGGTTCACTGTTGTTTGTGGATTGTTACCCGGTAGCTGATTGATAAAGCTTGCGAAAATATAATCGTTAATGCGTTTAGCGACCTGAGGGTTATCCGTTGAAGTAAACCACGGCACGCGATACTGTATCTCAGCGCTTGCGGGGTAGCGATATTCAAGGTTTTTTATTTCAAGTTGCGTTGCTGCGGCGTAGCCGGAAAGGAGCAGTAAAGCCACTGCGCTCAGATATCCTTTCATTCTTATTCCTTGTAGGTAAGTGGCCTGAAGATTTATTCGTAGTAGTTATAAATTCCCGCAGCCATCACCAGCTGTGACGCTACCTCATGGGCTTTTTCACGACTAACCAACAGATCAATGATTTTTAAACCGAAATCGATGGAGGTTCCCGGTCCCTGGCTGGTTAACAGGTTAACGCGCGGATCCCACACGACGCGCTTGTCCTGCCATTGCTCCGCGGGGATCTTGTCTTTCAGCGCCGGGTAGCCGGTCATGTTGCCGATGGGAAAAATGTCGTGTGGGACGAGGACGGTCGCGGCAGCGGCGCAGATTGCCGCGACTATGCGTCCGGAGCGATGAAACTGTTTCACGGTTTCGACCAGCAGGGGACTGTCGCGAAAGCACTCGGCACCTTTGACACCACCGGGCAGCACGATGATGTCGAAATCGCCGTCGGCAACTTCGACTAATGGCGCATCCGCCAGCAGTTTCACACCGCGCGAGCACACGATCGTCAGATTGCCATCGCTGGCGACGCTGGCGGTTGTGACCTTAATTCCGCCGCGAACCAGCAGATCGATAGTAGTAACTGCTTCGGTTTCTTCACTACCAGGGGCGAGACATACCAGTGCTTGAGCGCTCATACTCACTTTCCTTTCTTTTAACCATTTCAAACAGGCGGGCATTTTCCGGAACGGCGATGCCGTGCGCGCGTGCGCGTTTTAACAAATAACCGGTAATGTAGTCGATCTCGGTATGACGCATGGCGCGAATGTCCTGCAGCATAGATGAGATATTTTCCGCCGTACTGTCAATCACTTGCTCGACATAATAGCGTAAATCATCCGCTGATGTGTGGTGGCCTTCGCGTTCGATCACCGCTGCCACTTCCTCGCAGATGAGCGCTATTTTTTCCGGATGGTGGCGTAACTCACCGTTTGGGCAATCCCATAATGCGGTCAGCGGGTTAATGACGCAGTTGACGGCCAGCTTGCGCCACAGCTCGGCGCGAATAGTGTTGTGCCAGGCGACGTCCGGCAGCACCTCTTGCAGGGTTTCAGCCAGATAGCTGAAATCTCCGTCTTGCTCACGCGCCGGTCCAATACGCGTTGTTCCCTGAGCGACATGAATGATGACGTTCCCGTCACGGCGTGCTGCGTGGGTGGTGGTACCCATCAGCAAGGGTTGCTTAATGTTATGTAACTCTTCAATCGTCCCCATACCGTTGTGAATAAGCAGAATGGGCGTGGTTTCAGGCAGAATTGCGGCCAGGCCTTTTACCGCATCAGAAACCTGCCAGGCTTTCAGAGTGACCAGCAGCAGGTCGCTTTTTGCCAAAAAGTCGGGGTCGTTTGCCGTCAGGGATTCATTAAAAACTGAGCCATCCGTGTCGATCAGGTTTACGCTGCAGTAGGGTTGCGGTACGCGCAGCCACCCTTGCACCTCATGTCCATGTTTGCACAGTGCTGTAAGCCATAGCTGTCCTAACGCTCCACATCCCAGTACGGTAATTTTCATTCTTCCTCCTCACCTGCAACAACACCAGGTGTTAATCCATTTCGACCGCACCCCATTATTGTTCGCAGATGTCACTACCACGTACAATGAAGGGATACAGCCTAGTATAGCGCTGTCTGTTGAGTAACTTTGCAGGTATTATGCTTTGCATCAAAAATGAAGGGAGAGGAAAAGATGCCATCTTTCGATATTGTCTCTGAAGTTGATCTTCAGGAAGCCCGTAACGCGGTGGATAACGCCAGCCGTGAAGTCGAGTCACGCTTTGATTTTCGTGGCGTTGAAGCCACTTTTGAGCTGAATGAGTCAAATAAGACGATTAAGGTGCTGAGCGAGTCTGATTTCCAGGTCAATCAGCTGCTGGATATTTTACGTGCAAAGCTGCTGAAACGCGGTATTGAAGGCACGTCGCTGGACGTACCAGAGACCTTCGTGCACAGCGGTAAAACCTGGTTTGTTGAAGCTAAGCTGAAGCAGGGCATTGAAAGCGCGGTGCAAAAGAAAATCGTTAAGCTGATCAAAGACAGCAAGCTGAAAGTGCAGGCGCAGATTCAAGGCGAAGAAATTCGTGTGACCGGTAAGGCGCGTGACGATCTGCAATCCGTCATGGCGCTGGTTCGCGGCGGCGATCTCGGCCAGCCGTTCCAGTTTAAGAACTTCCGCGATTAAGTCGTAATGCCTGATCCGGCCTACAGGTCGCACACGCTATTTGTAGGCCGGACAAGACGATAGTCACCATTCGGCACTCTTCACGCCTGGCTTATCGCTTGCTCAACTTCGAATCGATTGGTCACTTTGCTGTCGATTTTCACGTAGGCTGAATGCTCTTTCGCCACGATTAACACTTCGCTTATCCCTTCTTTCGCCAACAGACGCTGCTTCAACGTGTCATCCGCGGCAATCTCTGGTGGGATTTCCACGCGCAGGCTGCTGACGTACGGCGGTTCTTTCATTGTGCTTGCCACCAGTAACCAAATGGCTGCCAGCAGCGCGCCGGCCAGGAATACTGCCTGACCATTAAACATTTCGACCACCCAACCGCCGAGTGAACCGCCAATCGCCACGCCAAGAAACTGGCTGGTGGAGTAAACGCCCATCGCCGTGCCTTTGTAACCCGCAGGCGATTCTTTGCTGATAAGCGAGGGGAGGAGGGCTTCCATCAGGTTAAAGGCGAGGAAGAAGATCTGCACGCCCGCAATCAGACCCCAGAAACGCACGTTAGCGCTCCATAATACGATCTCTGCGATAAGGATCAGTAACACGCAGGCGAGGAACACGCGTTTCATCTTGCGCTTCACTTCGGCGTAAATGATGAACGGCACCACGGAAACAAAAGACAGCAGCATCGTCACCAGATAAATTTTCCAGTGTTCGGCGGCGGGGAAACCGGCTTTCGCCAGTTGTCCTGGTAACGCGACGAAAGTGGACATCAACAAAATGTGCAGGCACATGATGCCGAAGTTGAGCTTCAGCAGTTTAGGCTCCGCCAGCACTTTGCTGAAGCTGCCTTTTACCATGCCCGACTCGCGGTTCAGCACGTGGTTGGTACTATTGGGAACGACCCAAATAGTCAGCACGATACCCGTGGTGGCAAGAGCGGCAATCATCCAGAACAGCGCGTGGAGCCCCAGCGCATGGGTAACGATGGGCCCCAGCACCATCGCAATGGCAAAGGTGATACCAAAGCTGACGCCGATAAACGCCATCGCTTTGGTGCGGTTTTGCTCGCGGGTTAAGTCGGAAAGCAGCGCCATCACGGCGGCAGCAATCGCGCCAGAGCCTTGTAGGGCGCGGCCTAGAATAATTCCCCAGATTGAATCGGAAAGGGCGGCAATCACGCTGCCGAGAACGAACACCGCCAGCCCACCGACGATAAGCGGCTTACGGCCGATGCGGTCAGAGAGCAGACCAAAGGGGATCTGGAAGACGGCTTGCGCCAGGCCATAAATGCCGATGGCAAGGCCTATCAGCGCTTCGCTGGCACCCTGTAGCGCCATGCCGTACGTGGTCAGAACTGGCAGAACCATAAACATGCCAAGCATGCGCAACGAGAATACGGTCCCTAAACCCCAGGTGGCGCGCAACTCACCGGGCGTCATTTTGTAATCGTTCATTCCCACCTCTGTATTAATTTCGCGCCTAGTGTAAAGCGGGGAAGGAATGGGGTAAACCTCTACGATATGTGGAATTGTGTAGCACGGAAACTTAAATAGTTACGGTTGCAACTAATTTGCTTGCGATAATTTCAGGTGTAGTCTTTTTGTGGTTATTACTAATGGAAACAGGGAAAAGGAAAATGGTATTTCGTAATAAATATCACCAATTGATTCAGGCTGATGACGGTATTCAATGGACATCATTCTAATGAGTATTCAAGACGATGTGTTAAAGCTTTTCAGGGAAGAAATACCCGGGTATTTGGATGAAAACTGGAAAGAGGTTCCTTTAGAACTCGACTCAGAACTATTTGATGTCCCCGGTGATGACCTCCACAGTGCTCTGACTCGATATGAGAAAGAGTTTAAAGTCGATTTATCATGTGTGAACTGGAAACCGTATTATCCGTGGCACAATTTGCCACTATTCACTAGATGGTTCAAAGCTAAATGGGAAGAAGTAGAAGGCACACGTTTACCTTTAACCGTAAGGATGTTTGCGGAGTCAGCAGAGGCGGGGAAATGGTTGTTTGAGATCTGGCCTGATGAACAAAAAGACGAGACCTGACGCTGTCAAAATCGGGTAGTAAATAAAAAGGATGCCGAAGTACCCTTTTAGCATTCGCTGAATTTACCCAACCAAGGTCAACAGGGTGTATGAATAATACATCATAAAGTCTAATGATATCATGATATTAGTACGACTAAAGATCGCATACAGTGGACATCCTTCTGATGAGAACTTATGAAGTTGAAGTTATTGAGTACATCATGAAGAATTACCCAATTAGGGAACGTTGGTTCAGACCTGGTCTTAAGCAGGTCACTAAACAATGGACCCTTGAGGATGATTTTCAGTTTGTTCCGGAAGATGCATATGATTTTTTAGCTGATTTATTTGAACATTTTGATATTGAATATTCGAATTTTGATGGAAGGAATTATATTGAACAAGAATACCCTTTCTGGCGAAAAGATCCTCCTGAAATTGAGTTGAAGCCTTTGACAGTTGGGATGATTATTGAGTCAGCAAAGGCCGGGAAATGGCTATATGATTGAATAGCTTTCTTGCCAATAAAAAGGGTGCCGAAGCACCCTTTTCGTATCAGCAGATTTTACCAGACGTAAGTCAGCAGGTTCTGCGAGTTTGGCACCATAAAGTCGACGGACATCATCACGGAAAGCGCGGTAATGGCGATGATGGAGAAGCCGAACAGCTTGCGCGCCCAGACTTTGTCATCTTCCACTTTATAACCGCGCAGCGCCATGCCCAACCACCAGACGCTCACCGCCGCAGCAACAATCAGGTATTTATAACCTGCATAGCCGCCCAGGGTTAGCATCAGCGTGGCGATAGCAAATGCGATGATATACAGCGTGATATGGTTTTTCGCGACTGAAATGCCTTTCACCACCGGCAGTACTGGGATGTTGGCAGCCTGATAATCCTTAAAGCGGAAAATCGCAATCGCGTAAGAGTGCGGCATCTGCCACAGGCTGAAAATAGCCAGCAGAATCAGCGCACCGCTATCGAACGCACCGGTTACGGCGCAGTAGCCAATCACCGGCGGCGCAGCGCCGGAGAGTGAGCCAATCAGCGTGCCATAAACGGAATGGCGCTTCATGTACAGGCTATAGACGCCCACATAGACCACGAAGCCCATTACCCCCAGCCAGCAGGCCAGAGGGTTCGCGCCAAACCACAGCAGCATAAAGCCAGCAATACCCAGCAGGGTGGCGTATACCAGTGAGACCGCAGGGGAAATCAGACCTTTAACCAGCACGCGGTTTTTGGTCCTCTCCATCTTCCTGTCGATATCCCTGTCGATGTAGTTGTTAAATACACAACCCGACGCCACAACCAGTGACACCCCAACCAGCGTGTAGATAAACAGGGGATAATCAATGCTGCCTTTCGAGGCCAGCAGGAACCCCCCAATCACCGAGATCAGGTTGCCAAAGATGATGCCTGGTTTCGTTACTTGCAGGTATTGCTTAAACATCATAATCGCCGCTCTTAGTGCATCATCATGTTGTAGTTAAGGTTCCACATAATCCAGATGGAGCCCACAACCAGGATGGCGATGATTAGCACAGTAAAGACAAAGGCCGTCATGTTCCAACCTTCATCAGATTTGCTATTCATGTGCAGGAAGCACACCAGGTGCACCAGAATCTGTACCACTGCCATTGCCAGAATAGTTCCCAGAATGACGGCCGGAGAGGCAGAACCTGTCATCACCATCCAGAACGGAATAACCGTCAGGATGATCGACAGGATAAAACCTGTCATGTAGGTTTTTACGCTGCCATGGGATGCGCCGCCGCTCTCGTTAGCATGACTCATTACATCGCCCCCATCAGATAAACAACAGTGAACACACAGATCCATACCACATCCAGGAAGTGCCAGAACAGGCTCAGGCACATGATGCGGGTACGGTTAGTACTGGTCAGGCCGCGACGAGCGACTTGCACCATCAGAACTGCCATCCAGATAAGACCGGAGGTGACGTGCAGACCGTGCGTGCCGACCAGCGCGAAGAACGCAGACAGGAAACCGCTACGATCCGGGCCCATGCCGTTAACAATCAGGTGATGGAATTCATAGAGTTCCATCCCGATGAATCCGGCACCGAACAAGAAGGTCAACGCCAGCCAGGAGATAACCTGGCTCTTGTTGTTCTTGTACATGGCAATCGCTGCCATGCCGTAAGTAATGGAGCTGAATAACAGCAGGAATGTTTCAACCAGAACGAACGGCAGTTCAAAAATGTCCTTACCTGTCGGGCCACCTGCGGTGCCGTTCACCAGAACGGCATAGGTTGCAAACAGAATAGAGAACAGAATGCAGTCGCTCATCAGGTAGATCCAGAATCCGAAGATTTTGGTCTGGCCTGCATCGTGGTGCCCGTGTTCGTGCGCGTGGGCAGTCGCGTGCGTTAAAGTATCAGTTGCCATTTTTCAGCCCTGCCTTAGTAATCTCATCGAAATGCTGGTTTTCCAGTTTTTCGATTTCCGGGACCGGCACGTAGTAATCCACGTCTTCATCAAAGCTTTTCACAATCCAGCTGATGATCATGCCTGCGAAGCTTGCAATCGCCAGCCACCAGATATGCCAGATCATGGCGAAACCAAACAGTGTTGCGAAGGCGGTAATGACGATACCGGCACCGCTGTTCTTCGGCATATGAATCTCTTCATAGTGCGCAGGCTGCTTGTACGCTTCACCTTTTTCTTTCATTTCCCAGAAGGCATCACGCTCGTGAACGTGCGGCACAACGGCAAAGTTATAGAACGGAGGCGGGGAAGAGGTTGCCCACTCCAGCGTACGACCACCCCATGGGTCACCGGTCAGGTCACGATTCTGCTCGCGGTCGCGAATGGACACGTACATCTGAATGAACTGGCACAGGATACCCAGTGCAATCAGCGCGGCACCACAAGCGGCAACAACCAGCATCGGATGGAACTGCGGGTCAATCTGCTGGCTGAGGCGACGGGTCATACCCATAAAGCCCAGCACGTACAGCGGCATAAATGCCACGAAGAAGCCGATGATCCAGAACCAGAATGCGCGTTTACCCCAGGTCTCGTTCAGCGTGAAGCCAAACGCTTTCGGCCACCAGTAGGTCATCCCCGCGAAGCAACCAAATACCACGCCGCCGATGATAACGTTATGGAAGTGCGCAATCAGGAACAGACTGTTGTGCAGTACGAAGTCGGCACCCGGAACCGCCAGCAGTACGCCGGTCATGCCGCCGACTGAGAAGGTCACGATAAAGCCAATCGTCCACAGCATTGCTGAGTGGAATACGATACGGCCCTGATACATGGTGAACAGCCAGTTGAAGATCTTCACCCCGGTCGGGATGGCGATAATCATGGTGGTAATACCGAAGAAGGCGTTTACGTTTGCGCCGGCACCCATGGTGAAGAAGTGGTGCAGCCAAACAATGAACGACAGAACGGTGATACACACGGTTGCCCACACCAGCGAGGTGTAACCAAACAGACGCTTACGCGAGAAGGTTGCAGCGACTTCGGAGAATACCCCGAATACTGGCAGGATCAGAATGTACACTTCCGGATGGCCCCAGGCCCAAATCAGGTTGATGTACATCATCATGTTGCCGCCCATATCATTGGTAAAGAAATGGGTGCCCAGATAGCGATCCAGGGTCAGCAACGCGACGGTAACCGTCAGGATTGGGAAAGAAGCGATAATCAGGATGTTCGCGCACAGAGACGCCCAGCTAAATACCGGCATCTTGAACATGGTCATTCCTGGCGCACGCATCTTAATGATGGTCACAAAGAAGTTGATACCAGTCAGCGTTGTACCAATACCGGACAACTGGACTGCCCATATCCAATAATCGACCCCGACGCTTGGACTGTACTCTATTCCCGAGAGCGGCGGATATGCCAGCCAACCGGTCTGAGCGAATTCACCTACGCCCAGAGACAGGTTAACCAGGATTACGCCGACAACGGTGAACCAGAAGCTCAGGTTGTTCAGGAATGGGAACGCAACGTCACGTGCGCCGATCTGCAGCGGAACCACCAGGTTCATCAGACCGATAACAAATGGCATTGCCACGAAGAAGATCATAATCACGCCGTGAGCCGTGAAGATCTGGTCGTAGTGGTGAGGTGGCAGGAAACCCGCTTCACCTGCTGAAGCCAGCGCTTGCTGACTACGCATCATGACGGCATCTGCAAAGCCACGAATCAACATGACGATTGCGACGATGACATACATGATGCCAAGGCGTTTGTGGTCAACCGAAGTCAGCCACTCTTTCCATAGGTAGGTCCACTTACCGAAGTAAGTGATTAGGCCCAGTAAGGCCGCACCACCGATGATAATGGCAGCGATCGTAACCATGACAATGGGTTCATGGAACGGCACTGCATCCAGCGTCAATTTTCCGAACATCGTATTCTTCCTCGGCCCCTTAGTGAGCGGATTCCGCGTGGCTCATGTCCATGCCTTCCATGCCTTCGTGTGCGTTGTGCTCACCTTCGGGTTGGGTCATGTCCATGCTCTTACCGTGAGCCATAAATTTGTTAATAACGTCTTTAAACAAATCAGGTTTCACGTTGGAGAAGTATTCCACCTGGTTGTATTCGCTTGGCACAGCCACTTTTTCGAACGCAGCCATGTCGCTCATGGTGTTCGGAGACTGTTTAGCTTTAGCAACCCATTGGTCGAATTCGGCGCGGTCCTTTGTTGCGATAGCCTTGAACTTCATACCGGAGAAGCCTGGTCCGCTATAGCTTGCGGAGATACCATCATAAGTACCGACTTCGTTGGCGATCAGATGCAGTCGAGTCTGCATACCGGCCATGGCATAAATCTGGCTACCCAGACGCGGGATAAAGAAGGAGTTCATCACGGAGTTAGATGTCACTTTGAACTCAACCGGAGTATTCGCCGGGAAGGCGATTTCATTCACGGTAGCGATACCCTGTTCCGGATAGATAAAGAACCATTTCCAGTCCATGGAAACCACTTCGATGGTAATGGGCTTCTCGTCATGCGCCAGCGGTTTGCTTGGCTCAAGAGCGTGAGTGGTTTTCCAGGTCAGTACGGCAAGGAAAATGATGATTAAGATCGGCACCGTCCAGACCACAGCTTCCACTTTATTGGAGTGTGACCAGTTCGGGCTGTACTTCGCATCTTTATTGCTTGCACGATACTTCCAGGCAAAACCAACAGCCATCAAGATGGCTGGAATAACGACAATCAACATCAGGCCAAATGCCGTCAGTATCAGTGAACGTTGTTCCAGTCCAATCTGTCCTTTAGGGTCAAGCAGCGCAGAATTACAGCCACTGAGTAACGCAGTGCCTGCAATTAATGACAACCATCCCAAACTTTTATTGTATTTCCTGAGTCTCATTTAACGACCTCAATTCCACGGGACCGGGTGGCGTTTAAAGTGTGAGGGCATTTTACGGGAAGGTTACATTACTGTAAACATCCTTGGATCTGTGTTACTGGGTTCTGCCATGCGTGTCACATATGTTACAATATATGTCGCTTTGACTTTAAGAACCTGTTGCAACATCACGTTATAACGAAAGCGGACAGGCGGAGGAGATGCTGAGGGTAATTGGTATAACCAATACGAAAATAAAACAATTAATTAACAATTAATTATCAATAAAAAGACAACTCAGGAACAAAAAATAAATCTGTAGTGGCTGAATCGAGTAAGGAAAATAGAATATATAAAAGGCGTCAATAATTTCCAAATTCTTTGGCGCACAAAATAACAAATATTATTTTTATCAATTGTTGTTTATTTAGCCGTTATAATTACGCAGGGTGATTACAACGGCTTATTAATACGGATTTTTACGCCAGACGGGTTTTGCGCAGAGCCAGATAATCCAGCAATCCGCCAAAAATGACCCCGCAGACGGCGACCGTCACTGAGACTTCAAGCAGTTCCGGCAGGAAGGAGAAGTGAGTGTAATCGAGGGCGTTCATCGTCAGCAGTAGCAGCCAGACTGCCAGCAAACAGCAACCCACTACCAGCGTCATTAATGCCAGACCGTACGCTCCACGAAATTCCGTGCGTGGAAGAAAGCTTTCATTTTGCCAACTATGCTCCAGGGTCTGACGACAAACCAGCAACAGTATGAGACCAGGGATCGCGGCAAACACCGAGAACAGATAAAACGTCGGCCATCCGTGCGCTTCGACAAACCAACCCGCTACCGGGCCAACATAAACGCGACCAACGGCTGAAAGCGCAGAGAGCAGGGCGAACTGGGTCGCTGAGAAGGACTTATTGCACAGCGTCATTAATAAAGCGACAAACGCTGCCGTGCCCATTCCGCCACACAGGTTTTCAAAGAAGACGGCGGCCGCCATACTGAACATGTGTTTGTCAGTGATGGACAATAGCCAGTAGCCTGCATTTGACGCCCCTTGCAGAATGCCAAATATCAGCAATGCGCGGAACAGCGAAAGACGCTGCATCAGGATCCCACCGTACAATGCACCAACGATGGTTGCCAGAAGCCCGAGCGTTTTATTCACCACGCCGACTTCACCCGCATCAAATCCGACGCCGCGGATTAAAAAGGTGGTGGTCAGACTCATGGCGAAGGCATCCCCAAGCTTATACAACACAATAAGCAGCAGGATAAGCCAGGCGTTGTTACGACCAAAGAAGTCGCGCAACGGAGCCGCCACTGCCTGCTCCAGCGTTTTGGGCACCGGAATGGCATCAGTCGGTTCGGGCGCTAACAATGTGGCAATGATGCAAGGTATCAGCAGCGCCGCCATCAGCCAGTACATGCCTTGCCAGCCCAGCCAGCGATCGGCCATCCACAGAGCCAGCCCACCGGAAACCAGCATCCCTAAACGATAGCCCAACACGCTGATTGCTGCGCCAGTGCCACGTTCTTCGGCAGGTAACACGTCGGTTTTCCAGGCGTCGAAGACGATATCCTGCGATGCTGAACAAAACGCGATCACCACGGCCAGTGCGGCCATCCAGCGCAGTTGTGTGCCGGGCTCAAGAAAGCCCATCGCGGCGATAGAAATGAGTAACAGTACCTGGGTTGCCAGCAGCCAACCGCGGCGTCGACCTAAAAATGGCGGCGTGTAGCGGTCCATAAGCGGGGACCAGAGGAACTTAAACACGTAGGCCTGGCCGACCAGAGAAAAGAAACCAATGGTTTTAAGATCTATATTCTCAACCGTCATCCATGCCTGAAGCGTACCTGAGGTCAGTGCGAGCGGTAAACCGGAAGCAAACCCCAGAATGAGCAGGATAGCTGAACGTGGTTGCTGAAAAATACGTAAGTAATGACTGGACATGGGCTTCTATAGGCCCGACGAACGCCGGGCCATATGGGCAGAAATTAACGCGCGTTCTGCTTGATGAAATCGTGAACGCTGGTGTCCTGAGACATATCAGCGATGGTGTCGGTCAGCACGCTGTTAACGGCGTCAGCGATATTTTTGTTAGAGGCCTGCAGTGCGCCTTCAACAGAATAGCTTGCGCGGTAGTTTTTGGTCATCTTGTTGCCGTTAGCAGCGGTCGCAATGATGGCGATATCTGCTTTGGTGGCAATGTTATAGCGCACGCTACCCTGAGACACGTCAGCGTACAGCTGGCTAACAATGATTTGCAGGTTTACAGCGCCGTTTGGTCCAATCATATAGCCGCGTGCGGTCATCTGTTTTTCCAGCACTTCTTGCAGCAGGAAACGCAGATCGCGGGACGCGGTCAGGGTAACCAGCTGGTTGTCGCGGGTGACTTTTGCCAGCGCTTGATCCTGACGCTGGTCGGCACCGTTGATGCTAACGGTCACGCCCATCAGGCTTGGGTCCTGCTGCGGCAGCGTAATCTTCGGGGAGACTTCAATAGTGGTTGGCGGCGTTGCGCATCCAGCTAACATGAACAGCGCGACTAACGGGAAGAGGATTTTTTTAAACATGCCAGGGCTCTCAGCGAATCTAAATTGTATGGTTGGAGAAAATTCCCGCCATCATAACATCGCCAACGATGAGGGGAAGTGGGTAACGCATGTAAATTCATTGTGTTGTCCGTTTTATGACTTTCTAAAGACCATAAACGGGATTTTTGCAATAAATCGAAGTGAGGATTCAGTGAACTTCATCCGTTTGGCTGAGAAAATCAGACAAGCGCTAATTTTTTGTTGCTAAGGTGTAATGAAAACGGTAAAAGCGGCTAGTATTTAAAGGGATGGGTGACATCTCAGCGTTGTCGGAGGAAAAATTTCATGATGATTCGTGAGCAAATAGAAGAAAAATTAAGGGCAGCGTTCGAACCCGTATTCCTCGAAGTTGTGGATGAAAGCTATCGTCACAATGTCCCGGCCGGTTCTGAAAGCCACTTTAAGGTTGTGCTGGTTAGCGATCGCTTTACAGGTGAACGTTTTCTTAATCGCCATCGGATGATTTACAGCACGTTAACGGCGGAGCTTTCCACAACCGTTCATGCCCTTGCCCTGCATACCTACACCATTAAGGAGTGGGAAGCGTTGCAGGATACGATCTTTGCATCGCCTCCGTGTCGTGGGGCGGGAAGCATCGCGTAAAAACGGATTTGCAACAACCGACGCTTTTCCAGTATGTTGCTACAGATTATGTGAAAACGGCCTGCGGGCCGTTTTGTTTTGTCTGAATTCTGGGGGTGTCGTACAGTATTCAGACAAAAATTAGCCGGGAATTGTGAAAAAAGCCGCAGCAACGCGCGATAACCGTTCTCGACTCATAAAAGTGATGCCGCTATAATGCGCGTCTTATTTTTCGGAATGTCTTCGGGATGATTCTGACGACAGGGAATGTGATTGATTATGAGAACATCCCAGTTCCGCGAAGCCAACAACCTGTGCTTGCGGAGAAGAGTTGACCGAGCACTGTGATTTTTTGAGGTAACAAGATGCAAGTTTCAGTTGAAACCACTCAAGGCCTTGGCCGCCGTGTAACGATTACTATCGCTGCTGACAGCATCGAGACCGCTGTGAAAAGCGAGCTGGTCAACGTAGCGAAGAAAGTGCGTATTGACGGTTTCCGCAAAGGAAAAGTACCGATGAATGTTGTTGCTCAGCGTTATGGCGCGTCTGTTCGCCAGGACGTTCTGGGCGACCTGATGAGCCGCAACTTCGTTGACGCGATCATCAAAGAAAAAATCAATCCGGCTGGCGCACCGAACTACGTTCCGGGTGAATACAAGCTGGGTGAAGATTTTACTTACGCGGTAGAGTTCGAAGTTTACCCGGAAGTTGAGCTGACTGGCCTGGAAGCAATCGAAGTTGAAAAACCGGTTGTTGAAGTTACTGACGCTGACGTTGACGTGATGCTGGACACCCTGCGTAAGCAGCAGGCAACCTGGAAAGACAAAGACGGCGCTGCTGATGCAGAAGATCGTGTAACCATCGACTTCACCGGCTCTGTAGACGGCGAAGAGTTCGAAGGCGGCAAAGCGTCTGACTTCGTTCTGGCGATGGGCCAGGGTCGTATGATCCCAGGTTTCGAAGAAGGCGTTAAAGGCCACAAAGCTGGCGAAGAGTTCACTATCGACGTGACCTTCCCGGAAGAGTACCACGCTGAAAACCTGAAAGGTAAAGCCGCTAAGTTCGTTATCAACCTGAAGAAAGTTGAAGAACGTGAACTGCCGGAACTGACTGAAGAATTCATCAAACGTTTCGGCGTTGAAGATGGTTCCGTCGCGGGTCTGCGCGCTGAAGTACGTAAAAACATGGAGCGCGAGCTGAAAGGCGCAGTGCGTAACCGCGTTAAGTCTCAGGCGATTGAAGGTCTGGTAAAAGCTAACGACATCGACGTTCCGGCTGCGCTGATCGACAGCGAAATCGACGTTCTGCGTCGTCAGGCTGCACAGCGTTTTGGCGGTAACGAGAAACAAGCGCTGGTACTGCCGCGTGAACTGTTCGAAGAACAGGCTAAGCGTCGTGTAGTTGTTGGTCTGCTGCTGGGCGAAGTGATTCGCACCAACGAGCTGAAAGCTGACGAAGATCGCGTTAAAGGCTTGATCGAAGAGATGGCTTCTGCTTACGAAGATCCGAAAGAAGTTGTTGAGTTCTACAGCAAAAATAAAGAGCTGATGGACAACATGCGTAACGTCGCTCTGGAAGAGCAGGCTGTTGAAGCCGTTCTGGCGAAAGCGAAAGTGACTGAAAAAGCCACTTCCTTCAACGAACTGATGAACCAGCAGGCGTAATTCGTTGCTTTTTTAGCACGAATTTCCTACGCAAGCCCGTCACCTTTTGGTGGCGGGTTTTTTTTTGTCACGCATTTTGCATGGGAAGAGTGCGAAAACAGCGTTTCAGTGTTAGCGTTACAACAAAAGATTGTTATGCTTGAATTATGGCGATGTCGTACCCATTACTGAGGGACTAGCTGATAATCCGTCCATAAGGTTACAATCAGCACAGCAGGTTTTTTCAAATTTTATCCAGGAGACGGAAATGTCATACAGCGGCGAACGAGATAACTTTGCACCCCATATGGCGCTGGTGCCGATGGTCATTGAACAGACCTCACGTGGTGAGCGCTCTTTTGATATCTATTCTCGTCTACTTAAGGAACGCGTCATTTTTCTGACCGGCCAGGTCGAAGACCATATGGCTAACCTGATCGTGGCGCAGATGCTGTTCCTGGAAGCAGAAAACCCAGAAAAAGATATCTACCTGTACATCAACTCCCCTGGTGGGGTGATCACTGCCGGGATGTCTATCTATGACACCATGCAGTTTATTAAGCCGGACGTCAGCACCATTTGTATGGGCCAGGCGGCCTCAATGGGCGCGTTCCTGCTGACCGCCGGGGCGAAGGGTAAACGTTTTTGCCTGCCTAACTCTCGCGTCATGATCCACCAACCTCTGGGCGGTTACCAGGGCCAGGCAACGGATATTGAAATTCATGCCCGTGAAATCCTGAAGGTAAAAGGGCGCATGAACGAACTTATGGCGCATCATACGGGTCAATCTCTTGAGCAGATTGAACGTGATACCGAGCGCGATCGCTTCCTCTCTGCTTCTGAAGCGGTAGAGTACGGTCTGGTCGACTCGATTTTGACCCATCGTAATTAATGCCCAGCGCGCATGTGTGCCGTTATAATTACCTGGAGCGGCACAACGCTGACTAGCGTCTTGCGCCTGAGAATGGCATTTGCGTCGTCGTGTGCGGCACAAAGAACAAAGAAGAGGTTTTGACCCATGACAGATAAACGCAAAGATGGCTCGGGCAAATTGTTGTACTGCTCTTTTTGCGGCAAAAGCCAGCATGAAGTGCGTAAGCTGATTGCCGGACCATCCGTGTATATCTGCGACGAATGTGTTGATTTATGTAACGACATCATTCGCGAAGAGATTAAGGAAGTAGCACCGCACCGTGAACGCAGTGCGCTGCCGACGCCACATGAAATTCGCAACCATCTGGACGATTATGTTATCGGCCAGGAGCAGGCGAAGAAAGTGCTGGCGGTCGCGGTATACAACCATTACAAACGTCTGCGCAACGGCGACACCAGCAATGGCGTCGAGTTGGGCAAAAGTAACATCCTGCTGATTGGCCCAACGGGTTCCGGTAAAACGCTACTGGCTGAAACGCTGGCGCGCCTGCTGGACGTTCCGTTCACCATGGCTGATGCCACCACGCTGACCGAAGCCGGTTATGTGGGTGAAGATGTTGAAAACATTATTCAGAAGCTGCTGCAGAAGTGCGATTACGACGTGCAGAAAGCACAGCGCGGGATTGTCTATATCGATGAAATCGACAAGATCTCTCGTAAGTCTGACAACCCGTCTATTACCCGTGACGTTTCTGGCGAAGGCGTGCAGCAGGCGCTGTTGAAACTGATTGAAGGTACGGTTGCCGCCGTTCCGCCGCAGGGGGGGCGTAAACATCCTCAGCAGGAATTCCTGCAGGTTGATACCTCCAAGATCCTGTTTATTTGCGGTGGGGCATTTGCCGGTCTGGATAAAGTCATTGCTAATCGTGTTGAAACCGGCTCCGGCATTGGTTTTGGCGCAACGGTAAAAGCGCAGTCTGACAAAGCCAGCGAAGGTGAACTGCTGTCGCAGGTGGAACCGGAAGATCTGATCAAATTTGGTCTGATCCCTGAGTTCATCGGTCGTCTGCCGGTTGTGGCAACGCTGAGCGAACTGAGCGAAGAAGCGCTGATCCAGATCCTCAAAGAGCCGAAAAATGCCCTGACCAAGCAGTATCAGGCGCTGTTCAATCTTGAAGGTGTTGATCTGGAATTCCGTGAGGAAGCGCTGGATGCGATCGCCAAGAAAGCGATGGCGCGTAAAACCGGTGCGCGTGGTTTGCGTTCTATCGTCGAAGCTGCGTTGCTCGACACCATGTACGATCTGCCTTCTATGGAAGACGTCGAAAAAGTGGTGATCGATGAGTCGGTGATTGGCGGCCAGAGCAAGCCATTGCTGATTTACGGTAAGCCGGAAGCACAGCAGGCATCTGGCGAATAATTCATCAATTCATACAGACATTTAATTTAAAAGGGGGGATTTTATCTCCCCTTTTATTTTTCCGTAAACATGGCGTTGAATGTGTGGGAAACATCCCCATATACTGACATACATGTTAAAGGTGGTGTGGAGCACAGTCGTACCACCTGATTACCTGGCGGAAACTAAACTAAGAGAGAGCTCTATGAATCCTGAGCGTTCTGAACGCATTGAAATCCCCGTATTGCCGTTGCGCGATGTGGTGGTTTATCCGCACATGGTCATACCCTTATTTGTAGGGCGGGAAAAATCTATCCGTTGTCTGGAAGCGGCTATGGACCATGATAAAAAAATCATGCTGGTCGCGCAGAAAGAAGCGTCAACGGATGAGCCGGGTGTAAACGATCTTTTCACCGTCGGGACCGTGGCCTCTATTTTGCAGATGCTGAAACTGCCTGATGGCACCGTAAAAGTGCTGGTCGAGGGGTTACAGCGCGCGCGTATTTCAGCGCTGTCTGACAACGGCGAGCACTTCTCTGCGAAAGCGGAGTACCTTGACTCGCCTGCTATTGATGAGCGCGAACAGGAAGTGCTGGTACGTACTGCTATCAGCCAGTTCGAAGGCTATATCAAGCTGAACAAGAAAATCCCACCAGAAGTGCTGACGTCGCTGAACAGCATTGACGATCCTGCGCGTCTGGCGGACACCATCGCAGCGCACATGCCGCTGAAGTTGGCTGACAAACAGTCCGTGCTGGAGATGTCCGACGTTAACGAACGTCTGGAATATCTGATGGCGATGATGGAGTCTGAAATCGATCTGCTGCAAGTTGAGAAGCGCATTCGCAACCGCGTGAAAAAGCAGATGGAAAAATCCCAGCGTGAGTACTATCTGAATGAGCAAATGAAAGCGATTCAGAAAGAGCTCGGCGAGATGGACGACGCGCCGGACGAAAACGAAGCGCTGAAGCGTAAGATCGACGCGGCGAAAATGCCGAAAGAGGCAAAAGAGAAAGCGGAAGCAGAACTGCAGAAGCTGAAAATGATGTCTCCGATGTCGGCGGAAGCGACCGTGGTGCGTGGTTACATCGACTGGATGGTACAGGTGCCGTGGAATGCGCGTAGTAAGGTCAAAAAAGACCTGCGTCAGGCGCAGGAAATCCTCGATACCGACCATTACGGTCTGGAACGCGTCAAAGACCGTATCCTTGAGTATCTCGCGGTACAAAGCCGTGTAAACAAAATCAAAGGCCCAATTCTGTGTCTGGTAGGACCGCCGGGGGTGGGTAAAACCTCTCTGGGACAGTCCATCGCCAAAGCGACCGGACGTAAGTACATCCGTATGGCCCTGGGCGGCGTGCGTGACGAGGCTGAAATCCGCGGTCACCGTCGTACCTACATCGGTTCAATGCCGGGTAAACTGATCCAGAAAATGGCCAAAGTAGGCGTGAAAAACCCGCTGTTCCTGCTTGATGAGATCGACAAAATGTCTTCTGACATGCGTGGCGATCCGGCTTCCGCACTGCTTGAGGTGCTGGATCCAGAGCAGAACGTGGCGTTCAGCGATCACTATCTGGAAGTGGACTACGATCTCAGCGACGTGATGTTTGTTGCGACCTCTAACTCCATGAATATTCCGGCCCCGTTGCTGGATCGTATGGAAGTGATCCGTCTGTCTGGATATACCGAAGACGAGAAGCTGAACATTGCTAAACGTCACCTGTTGCCGAAACAGATTGAGCGTAACGCGCTGAAAAAAGGTGAACTGACGGTCGACGATAGCGCCATTGTAGGCATTATTCGTTACTACACCCGTGAAGCGGGCGTGCGTAGTCTGGAGCGCGAAATCTCCAAACTGTGCCGCAAAGCGGTGAAACAGCTGCTGCTTGATAAGTCACTGAAACATATTGAGATCAACGGCGACAACCTGCACGACTACCTGGGCGTACAGCGCTTTGACTATGGCCGTGCGGACAACGAAAACCGCGTGGGCCAGGTGACCGGTCTGGCGTGGACGGAAGTGGGCGGCGATCTGCTGACCATCGAAACCGCCTGCGTACCGGGTAAAGGTAAGCTGACCTACACCGGTTCGCTGGGTGAAGTCATGCAGGAATCCATTCAGGCTGCGCTGACTGTGGTGCGTGCGCGTGCGGAAAAACTGGGTATTAATCCGGATTTTTACGAAAAACGCGACATCCACGTTCACGTTCCAGAAGGGGCGACGCCGAAAGATGGTCCAAGTGCGGGTATCGCCATGTGTACCGCGTTGGTTTCTTGCCTGACCGGTAACCCGGTCCGCGCCGACGTGGCGATGACCGGCGAGATCACCCTGCGTGGCCAGGTTCTGCCGATCGGTGGTTTGAAAGAAAAACTGCTGGCGGCACACCGTGGTGGTATTAAAACGGTCTTAATTCCAGACGAAAACAAACGTGACCTGGAAGAGATTCCGGACAACGTGATTGCCGATCTGGACATCCATCCGGTGAAACGCATTGAGGAAGTACTGACTCTCGCGTTGCAAAATGAACCCTCCGGAATGCAGGTTGTGACCGCAAAATAGTGACCTCGCGCAAAGAGCACTAATAAAAACTGGGCTGGCAGGCCATTTCGGACTTGCCAGCCTTTTTTTGTATAGCTAATTTAGATGACGGATTGGGCTTGCCATCATTAACGGGTGTTGTAAGGGCATGGCAGGCCTGATATAACTGCTGCGCGTTCGCACTTTGAAGGATTCATGTGCGATATAAATTATAAAGAGGAAGAGAAGAGTGAATAAATCTCAACTGATCGACAAAATTGCTGCAGGGGCTGATATCTCTAAAGCTGCGGCTGGACGTGCGTTAGATGCAATTATTGCTTCTGTTACCGAATCTCTGAAAGAAGGTGATGACGTAGCGCTGGTAGGTTTTGGTACTTTTGCCGTTAAAGAGCGTGCTGCCCGTACTGGTCGCAACCCGCAAACAGGTAAAGAGATCACCATTGCCGCGGCTAAAGTACCGGGCTTCCGTGCAGGTAAAGCACTGAAAGACGCGGTAAACTAAGTGATTCCCCCTTTGGGGATGTGACGAAGTACAAGGGCGCATCGACTGATGTGCCTTTTTTATTTGTAATTCCGGTACTTTCTACGTGTTGTGGGCTGACAATTACCCCTGTTTCTTGTCACAATAGGCCTTTGTGCGCAGCGTTCAGGAAACGCTATGCTGCGTGAAGCATATATACTCAAAATCCTTGCCGCCGTTGTTGTGTCAACGCGCAGGCGGCTTGAGAGATAACGCGTATAGTCATCTACAGCGGAGTGTGGTTACACCATGATGGACAGCTTACGCACGGCTGCTAACAGTCTCGTGCTCAAGATTATTTTCGGTATCATTATCGTGTCGTTCATTTTGACCGGCGTGAGTGGTTACCTGATTGGCGGGGGCAATAACTTCGCCGCCAAAGTGAATGGCCAGGAGATCAGCCGCGGGCAGTTCGAGAATGCGTTCAACAGTGAACGTAACCGCATGCAGCAACAGCTGGGCGATCAATACTCCGAGCTGGCCGCGAACGAAGGCTACATGAAAACGCTGCGTCAGCAGGTGCTGAATCGTCTTGTTGACGAAGCGCTGCTGGATCAGTATTCCCGCGAGCTTAAGCTCAATATCAGCGACGATCAGATTAAGCAGGCTATTTTTGCCACGCCTGCTTTTCAGGTCGATGGCAAATTTGATAACAACCGCTACAACGCGATTGTTAATCAGATGGGCATGACCGCGGATCAGTACGCACAGGCATTACGTAATCAGCTTACTACCCAGCAGCTGATTAACGGCGTTGCCGGTACGGACTTTATGCTCAAAGGTGAAACGGATGAGCTGGCAGCGCTGGTTGCACAGCAGCGTATCGTGCGCGAGGCGACAATTGACGTTAACGCTCTGGCCGCGAAGCAGTCTGTAACCGAGCAGGAAGTTGCCAGCTACTACGAGCAGAATAAAAATAACTTTATGACGCCGGAACAGTTCCGTGTGAGCTACATCAAGCTGGATGCTGCAGCAATGCAGGAGACGGCCAGCGATGCTGATATTCAGTCTTACTATGACCAGCATCAGGACCAGTTCACGCAGCCGCAGCGTAACCGCTACAGCATCATTCAGACCAAAACGGAAGATGAAGCCAAAGCGGTACTGGACGCGCTGAACAAAGGTGGTGATTTCGCTGCACTGGCAAAAGAAAAATCTGCTGACATCATCTCTGCGCGCAAAGGCGGGGACATGGGATGGCTGGAAGATTCCACCACCCCGGACGAGCTGAAGAATGCCGGTCTGAAAGAAAAAGGTCAGCTGTCTGGCGTGATTAAGTCTTCCGTTGGTTTCCTCGTTGCGCGTCTTGATGACGTACAGCCTGCGAAGGTTAAACCGCTGAGCGAAGCCCGTGACGACATTGCGGCGAAAGTGAAGCAGGAAAAAGCGCTGGATGCTTACTATGCGCTGCAGCAGAAAGTGAGCGATGCCGCCAGCAACGACAATGAATCCCTGGCTGGCGCGGAGCAGGCTGCGGGCGTGAAA
Organism: Citrobacter sp. VF227; assembly: GCF_052950715.1. Lineage (NCBI taxonomy): Bacteria > Pseudomonadati > Pseudomonadota > Gammaproteobacteria > Enterobacterales > Enterobacteriaceae > Citrobacter > Citrobacter sp. VF227. Next base: position 788,758 of record NZ_JBRFVF010000002.1, on the reverse strand, counting down.
GCGGTTGAAACGGGCTGGTTTAGCCGTGACAGCCTGCCGGAAGAGCTGAATTTCAAACCTGTTTCAGACATCATTTTCAATGGCGGTCTGGTTGGCGAGAACGGAACGCCTGGCAGCAACTCTGACATCATCACCGTGGATGGCGATCGCGCATTTGTCCTGCGTATTGCAGAGCACAAAGCCGAAGCCGTTAAGCCGCTGGCGGAAGTGAAAGAGCAGGTAACTGCGCTTGTTAAGCACAATAAAGCAGTGCAACAGGCGAAGCTGGATGCTGATAAACTGCTGGTGGATCTGAAGGCCGGTAAAGGCGATGAAGCCATGAAAGCGGCGGGTCTGAGCTTTGGTGAAGCGAAAACCCTGAGCCGTACTGGTCAGGATCCGCTGAGCCAGGCTGCGTTTAGTCTGCCTCTGCCGACGAAGGATAAACCGAGCTACGGCGTGGCAAACGACATGCAGGGCAACGTTGTTCTGCTGGCGCTGGACGAGGTGAAAGCCGGTTCTATGCCTGAAGCGCAGAAGAAAGCGATGGTACAGGGGATTACCCAGAACAACGCGCAGATTGTCTTCGAAGCGCTAATGAGCAACCTGCGCAAAGCGGCAAAAATTAAAATCGGTGATGCGCTGGATCAGCAGCAATAACCGAGGCTGCTCGCAAAAAATTGCAAAAAGTTGTATCCCCCAAAGGCCGCTTTCGCGGCCTTTTCCAATTCTGATATTTGCTGTTTGTCTGCCGTACTGCACCTCGCTATCGTGATTCCACTGTTAACAAACAAGGAGAAAACAGTATGAAACATGGAATCAAAGCTCTGCTTATCACCCTTTCATTGACCTGTGCTGGCATGGCTCAAAGCGCACTGGCTGCAGAGCCTGTCGCCAAAAGTCAGGCGGTACAAACTAAAGCGGAGACCTCAGGGGCGGCACAAAGCAAAGCCACACTGCCGACTAAGGCAAGTGACGATGAAGGCACCAGGGTAAGCATCAACAGCGCTTCCGCGGAGGATTTAGCGCGAGTCATGAACGGTGTCGGCCTGAAGAAAGCACAGGCGATTGTGAGCTATCGTGAGGAGTACGGGCCGTTTAAAACGGTGGAGGACTTAAAGCAGGTACCGGGTATGGGCAGTTCGCTGGTGGAGCGTAACCTGGCAGTTTTAACACTTTAATAACTTGCACAGCGCTGAAAATTTGCCAGACTAGAGAGGTCATACCAGTTATGACCTCTCTACCCTAAAGTATGTTCTTATAAAAACAACCTAAGGTTTCTGCGCTATGCAAACACAAATCAAAGTCCGTGGTTTTCATCTTGATGTCTATCAGCACGTCAACAACGCCCGCTATCTCGAGTTTTTGGAAGAAGCCCGCTGGGATGGTCTGGAAAACAGCGACAGCTTTCAATGGATGACTGCGCACAATATCGCTTTTGTGGTCGTGAATATAAATATTAACTACCGCCGTCCAGCGGTACTCAGCGACCTGCTGACCATTACCAGCCAGGTTCAGCAATTAAATGGCAAAAGCGGGGTGTTAAACCAGACAATTACCCTGGAGCCGGAAGGGCAGGTGGTGGCAGACGCATTGATAACCTTCGTCTGTATTGATTTGAAAACGCAAAAAGCGCTGCCGCTGGAAGGGGAGTTACGCGAAAAGCTGGAGCAGATGGTGCAGTAGTGGCTGCAAGTGTCTGCAGGCCGGATAAGCAAAAGCTATCCGGCATCACTCAACACATTACTTTAACCCGGTTTTCTGCTTCATTGCCGCCATCACCGCCGGTTTATCTGCAAGATAATGGTTCAGGCCGTTGGCGCGCAGATTACACGCCGCACAGTGTCCGCAACCGTCACCTTTGATGCCGTTATAGCAGGTCAGCGTTTCTTCACGTACCAGATCCAGCTTACCCCAGTAGTCAGCCAGCGCCCAGGTTTCGGCTTTATCGATCCACATCAGCGGGGTTTCAAAGCGGATATCTTTCGCCATCCCCAGGCTCACGGCATGGTTCAGCGCTTTGACGAACTCATCGCGACAGTCCGGGTATCCAGAGAAATCCGTTTCACACACGCCGGTAATGACCGCCTCTGCCTGTACCTGATATGCGTAAATTGCTGCCAGCGTTAAAAACAGAATATTGCGTCCTGGCACAAAGGTGTTGGGAATGCCGTTCGCATCCGGTTCGTAATCAGGTACCGGAATATTATCGCGGGTCAGGCTGCTGACGGCCAGTTCGCTGAGCAGCGTGACATCAAGTACCTTGTGCGCGCGTGCGCCGAGTTTTAAGGCCAGGTCACGTGCGACATCGATCTCAGCGCGATGGCGCTGACCATAATCGAAGGTTACGCAATGTACTTCATCATATTGATGTAGCGCTTGCGCCAGACAGGTCGTGGAGTCCTGGCCCCCACTGAATACAACAACGGCACGTTTCATGGCTTTTCCTGACAAATAACAAAACCCTTATAGTAGCGTCTGGGTGTGTCGCCGACCAGCTTCTTCATGCCAACGGGGGCGGTAGCCAGGCTTCGGTGAACTCAAACCAGCCGCGAGGATTCAGGCGTACGCCGTTCACGCCCGGTGGCGCGCTGATACGATAGTGATAATTGAACAGCGGCGTCAGGGTTGCGTCATGCATCAGCGTGGCGAAAACTTGTTGTAAGGCCGCATGACGATCGTCTTCATCGGCCTGGATTTGCAGGGCATCCAGGGTAGTTTGCAGATGAGTAAATGCTGGTGCGCTCAATACGTGTGACCAGAGTTGATCGCAGCGCAGCCACTGCTCGAGCGTATATTCAGGTGCTTCGCCAATTAATCTGTCGCCCATCATCAGGTCGGCCAGAGCTAAAGGATGCTCGCCATCCCAGTTTTTAGCATTATGAAAAATAAGGGTTAATTCACAGCCGAGCTGTGCCAGCGCCAGTCGAAGCTGTTCAGCCATGGCGTGCAGTTCTACCGGCAGGTGATAAGCCAGCGTCAGTTTTTCCGGTAGCGCTACCTCGTCCAGCTCATCCCATTGTGGGATAGTCCATCCTGGCAACAGCGCATTGCTTGGCGTGATCAGATTTTCATCCACCTCAAGCGTTTGTAGCAGGGAAGAACGATGGATAATATTGACCAGCCGACGGGCCTGCTGCGTATTCAGGCGTGCGCTTTTTCTGAGCGTGAGATAACAAAAACCGAGGCTGATCCCGCTGCTCACCTGGCTTAGCATTGGCAGCTCTTCGGGTTTACCAATTGCAATTTGCACAGGATGGCGACAGCTGGTGCCCAAATCCTGAGAGAACAACTGCGGGGTTATCCAGTATTCAATGGCTTTTAGTAGCGGATGTCTCAAATGGTAGTGATCGTGACTCTCGATACGCACCAGCTCAGGAGTAAATAGTGTCAACCTAAACGGGCCAGTACCCACAACCGGGTATGCAGGATGCGCCAGGTGACTGCTGTAGCTTGCCAGACGATGCGCCAGCCAGTAATCGGGGCGATGCAAAATAAAGGTCAGGCACTGGGGATGCGTCACCTCAATACGCTTTACGCTGATAAACAGCTTATTCAATGCCGGTAGCGCTAACAGCTTCAGCAATTGTTGATGTAGCTGCGTGCTGCTGACCGCATCGCCGTTATGCCAGTACAAGGTGGAACGAATATAGAAATCCCAGCGCAGACCGTCGGCGGAGATATTCCAGTGGTGGGCCAAATCACCGCAGGGGCGTTGCGTATTACTGTCAAACCGGGTCAGGCCAGAGAAAATTTGTCCGGCGAGGTGTTGCTCCGCGCGGCCGGGGAGAAATCCAGGGTGCAAAGGGTCAAGCTGGCGGTAATAGGGAATACGCAGGGTTGGCGTGTCGTTTTGCCACTGACCGCCCATAAACGGCTGTAGCAACGTTCTTAATTCTCCCGGTGCCAGTTGAGCCAGCTCCAGCACGCTAAGCTGTTCTCCCTTTTGTAGCGCCTGTTCCATCATGGTGTTGCGCAGGGAATCCGGCGTCACCAAAAAGCGTAACTGCCCGCGTTTCCCGCGCCCCGACTGGGCGTGCCACTCCAGCCAGCCAGCATCCTGTGCTTGCTTTAGCAGGGTGCGTACGTGGCGCTCGCTGCAAAAACAACGTTCGGCCAGTTCCCCTACGGTCACCGACTGCGGTTCGCCGTGCGACGGTTGCCACAGGCGTTGGTACTGGTTCAGGCGATTAAGCAGACGCATTGATACTTGATCCTTCAGGATGGCCCGTTAACGGTTTTTGCGCAGATAAACCCGGAACAATTCATTTTATCTATTCACTATTACTTCCGTATATCTCAAGTGATACTGAATCACAAGTTAACCGCGTCACAGTGTGGAGAAAGAAATGGCTCGTCTGGCTGCATTTGATATGGATGGCACCCTTTTGATGCCGAATCACCATTTAGGTGACGAAACGCTTTCAACGCTGGCGCGCCTGCGTGAACGCGATATCACCCTGACATTTGCCACCGGCCGCCATGTGCTGGAAATGCGCCATATTTTGGGTTCGATCTCACTGGACGCCTTTTTGATCACCGGTAACGGCACGCGCATTCACTCCCAGGAGGGCGATGTGTTGCACCGACAGGATCTGGATCCGAATGTTGCGGATATCGTGTTACATCAGAAATGGGATACCACCGCCAGCATGCATGTCTTTAATGACAACGGTTGGTTCACCGGACAAGAGATCCCCTCGCTGTTACAGGCGCATGTATATAGCGGATTTCGCTACCAGATCGTCGATGTGAAACGTATTCCGGCTCATCAGGTAACGAAGGTCTGTTTCTGTGGCGATCATGAGTCTCTGATCCAATTGCGCATTCAACTGAATGAAGCGCTGGGAGAACAGGCGCATCTCTGTTTCTCCGCGTTTGATTGCCTCGAGGTGCTGCCGCTGGGCTGTAACAAAGGATCCGCGCTGGCGGTGTTGAGTGACCACTTAGGGTATTCAATGGCCGAGTGTATGGCATTTGGTGATGCTATGAACGATCGCGAAATGTTAGGCAGCGTTGGGCGTGGTCTTATTATGGGTAACGCAATGCCGCAACTGATGGCTGAACTGCCTCATTTATCGGTGATTGGGCATTGCCGTAATCAGGCGGTGTCACACTTTTTGACGCATTGGCTGGACAATCCGCATCTACCTTATTCCCCCGAATGAGAGATCCCTTCCAGCAAGCCAGACTTCGCGTCTGGCTTTTTTTTGTCTGCTCAGTGTGTATTCAGCAACTGGGCAAGTTCTGCTTTCCACGGCGTTAAATCACCAATGTGCGCGTCGACCCACTGCGGGTTGTAGTAGGTTTCCAGATAACGTTCGCCGCTGTCACACAGCAGCGTCACCAGTGAACCCGTTTCTCCGGCGTTGCGCATGCGCGCGGCAAGTTGCAGCGTTCCCCACATGTTGGTGCCGGTTGAGGCGCCGACTTTACGACCCAACTGCGTTTCCAGCCAGTGCGCGGTCGCCACGCTTGCGGCATCCGGTACGCGCAGCATTTCATCAACTACGTCAGGAATAAAGGACGGTTCGACACGCGGGCGGCCGATGCCTTCGATTTTGCTTCCGACCGGGCTGCGCAATGTCGCATCGCGCTCCTGCCAGAAGGGCAGAAAAACCGAGTTCTCCGGGTCTACTACCATCAGACGAGTGTCGTAGCCCTGACAGCGAATATAACGGCCAATGGTTGCTGAAGTGCCGCCGGTTCCGGCGCTCATTACGATATGACGGGGGACGGGGTTGGGCTCGCACTGCATCTGACGGAAAATGCTGTCGGCAATATTGTTATTGCCGCGCCAGTCGGTGGCGCGCTCAGCATAAGTGAACTGGTCCATGTAATGACCGTTCAGCTCACGCGCCAGCTGTTCAGAGGCTGCATAGATTTCGCAGGCGCTTTCCACGAAATGACAGCGACCGCCGTAAAATTCAATCTGTTCAATTTTACGTTTCGCGGTGCAGGAAGGCATGACGGCAATAAACGGCAGTCCTAACAGTCGGGCGAAATAAGCCTCAGAGACCGCCGTTGAACCGGACGATGATTCAATAATGGTGGTGCCTTCTTTGATCCAGCCATTGCACAGTCCGTACAAAAACAGTGAACGCGCCAGACGATGCTTCAGGCTCCCGGTAGGATGCGTGCTCTCATCTTTCAAATAGAGCTGAATACCCGGAAACGCCGGTAGCGACAGACGAATGAGATGCGTATCCGCAGAACGCTGATAATCCGCGTTGATTTCATTGATGGCGTTTTTAACCCAGGAGCTATTCATAATTAATGGATATCCATTTGTCATTTTGTGCCCAGAATAGCGAAAAGCACGGAAAAAATTGTTGCCATTTAGCCTTTAAAATAGAATGTAAGGAGAAAATTCTTCTCTGTGGAGTGGATATGTTAGACAAAATTGACCGTAAGCTGCTTGGCTTACTGCAACAGGACTGCACCCTTTCTTTGCAGGCGTTAGCAGATGCCGTTAATCTGACTACCACCCCCTGCTGGAAACGCCTCAAACGGCTCGAGGATGACGGTGTTCTGCTGGGTAGAGTCGCTTTGCTGGACCCCGAAAAACTGGGGCTGGGCTTAACCGCGTTTGTGCTGATCAAAACTCAGCACCACAGCAGCGAATGGTATTGCCGCTTTGTTACCGAAGTCACCGGTATGCCGGAAGTACTGGGGTTCTGGCGTATGGCAGGGGAGTATGACTACCTGATGCGAGTGCAGGTTGCTGATATGAAAAGCTACGATGAATTTTATAAACGCCTGGTGAACAGCGTACCGGGCCTGTCTGACGTCACCTCCAGCTTTGCGATGGAACAGATTAAATACACAACAGCTCTCCCTATTGAATAATTCTCCCGGCGCTTATTGCCGAAAATTTTGTCAGGACATTACGCGTGCGATTATTTGCTCAATTAAGCTGGTACTTCCGCCGGGAGTGGCGTCGCTACCTCGGGGCGGTGGCCCTGCTTATCATCATCGCTATTCTTCAGCTTATTCCGCCGAAAGTGGTTGGGATCATTGTCGATGGGGTAACCACTCAACGCTTCACCACCGAGCGGCTGCTGATGTGGGTGGGAACCATTGCATTGATCGCCGTGGTGGTTTATTTGCTGCGCTATGTCTGGCGCGTGCTATTGTTTGGCGCATCCTACCAACTGGCGGTTGAGCTGCGGGAAGATTATTACCGTCAGTTGAGTCGCCAGCATCCAGAGTTTTATCTGCGTCACCGCACGGGCGATCTGATGGCGCGTGCCACCAACGATGTCGATCGCGTGGTATTCGCCGCTGGTGAAGGCGTGCTGACGCTCGTAGATTCTCTGGTCATGGGATGCGCGGTGCTGATCGTGATGTCCACGCAGATCAGCTGGCAGCTCACGCTCATTGCGCTGCTGCCGATGCCGGTGATGGCGTTAATGATCAAGCGTTACGGCGATCGACTCCACAACCGCTTTAAGCTGGCTCAGGCGGCGTTTTCCAGTCTCAACGATCGTACTCAGGAAAGTCTGACCAGTATTCGCATGATCAAGGCCTTTGGTCTCGAGGATCGGCAGTCGGCATTATTTGCCGCAGATGCCGAAGATACCGGTAAGAAAAACCTGCGCGTGGCACGCATTGACGCTCGCTTTGATCCCACAATTTATATCGCCATTGGGATGGCTAATCTACTGGCGATTGCCGGAGGAAGCTGGATGGTGGTACACGGTTCGCTGACGCTCGGCCAGCTCACCAGCTTTATGATGTATCTCGGCCTGATGATTTGGCCGATGCTGGCGCTGGCATGGATGTTTAACATCGTCGAGCGTGGCAGCGCCGCCTACAGCCGTATTCGCGCCATGCTGGCTGAGGCACCGGTGGTGGATGACGGCACAGAACCCGTGCCGGAAGGACGCGGCGAACTGGCGGTGGCGATTCGCGAATTTTGCTACCCGCAAACCACCCACCCGGCACTGGAAAATGTGAACTTCCAGCTCAATCCAGGGCAAATGCTGGGCATTTGTGGTCCGACCGGCGCGGGGAAAAGTACGGTGTTGTCGCTGATCCAGCGTCATTTTGATATCACCGAGGGCGATGTGCGCTTTCATGATATCCCGCTGACGCGCTTACAGTTGGATAGCTGGCGCAGCCGACTGGCGGTTGTCAGCCAGACGCCATTCCTGTTTTCGGATACCGTCGGCAACAACATCGCGTTAGGGCGTCCGCAAGCCACGCAGGAAGAGATCGAACATGTGGCGCGCCTCGCCAGCGTCCATGAGGATATTTTACGTCTTCCACAAGGCTATAACACCGAAGTAGGCGAACGCGGGGTGATGCTGTCGGGTGGACAAAAACAGCGTATTTCTATCGCCCGAGCGCTACTGCTGAACGCTGAAATCCTGATTCTGGATGATGCGCTGTCGGCAGTAGATGGTCGTACCGAGCATCAGATCCTGCATAACCTGCGCCAGTGGGGCGAAGGCCGAACCGTGATTATCAGCGCCCACCGCTTATCCGCCCTGACGGAGGCCAGCGAGATTATTGTGATGCAACATGGGCATGTTGCCCAGCGCGGCGAACATGAGGCCTTAGTGCAACAGCCAGGCTGGTATCGCGATATGTACCGCTATCAGCAACTGGAAGCGGCGCTGTCTGATACACCAGAAATAAACGAGGAGGCGGCTAATGCGTAGTTTTGGGCAGCTATGGCCGACCCTGAAAAGACTACTGGCGTACGGCTCTCCGTGGCGAAAACAGCTGGCAATTGCGGTGGTCATGCTGTGGGTGGCGGCGGCGGCGGAAGTCAGCGGCCCGCTGCTGATTAGCTATTTTATCGATAACATGGTGGCGAAGAATAATCTGCCGCTGGCAATGGTCGCCGGGCTGGTTACGGCGTATATCGGCCTGCAACTGCTGGCGGCAGGCCTGCATTACGCACAGTCATTGCTGTTTAACCAGGCGGCGGTTGGCGTAGTACAACAGTTACGCACCGACGTAATGGACGCGGCGTTACGCCAGCCGCTGAGCGCCTTTGATACGCAACCTGTCGGGCAGCTTATCTCCCGCGTGACCAATGACACCGAAGTTATTCGCGATTTGTACGTGACGGTGGTTGCAACGGTGCTGCGCAGCGCGGCCTTAATCGGCGCCATGCTGGTAGCGATGTTTAGCCTCGAGTGGCGTATGGCGCTGGTGGCGATGGCCATTTTCCCGGCTGTGCTGGTGGTGATGGTGATTTATCAACGTTACAGCACCCCGATTGTGCGCCGGGTTCGCGCTTATCTGGCGGATATTAACGATGGCTTTAACGAAGTTATCAACGGCATGAGCGTTATCCAACAGTTCCGCCAGCAGGCGCGATTTGGCGAGAGAATGGGCGAGGCCAGCCGTTCGCACTATATGGCGCGTATGCAGACTCTGCGCCTGGATGGCTTTTTGCTGCGTCCGCTGTTGAGCCTTTTCTCGGCGCTGATCCTCTGCGGTTTGCTGATGTTGTTCAGCTTTACCTCTGGCAGCGCCATCGAGGTTGGCGTGCTGTACGCGTTTATCAGCTATCTTGGCCGTTTGAACGAACCGCTGATTGAGTTGACTACCCAGCAATCCATGTTGCAACAGGCGGTTGTCGCCGGTGAGCGAGTGTTCGAGCTGATGGACGGACCACGTCAGCGCTATGGTGACGATGAGCGACCGCTGAAGAGCGGGGACATTGAGGTGGATAACGTTTCATTTGCCTATCGTGACGACAATCTGGTGCTGCAAAACATCAGCCTGTCCGTACCATCGCGCAGTTTTGTGGCTTTGGTCGGACACACTGGCAGCGGCAAAAGTACGCTCGCCAGCCTGCTGATGGGGTACTACCCTCTGACGCAGGGTGAAATCCGTCTTGATGGACGGCCGTTGTCTTCACTGAGCCACAGTGCATTGCGTCAGGGCATCGCGATGGTGCAGCAGGATCCGGTGGTGATGGCAGATACTTTCCTGGCAAACGTCACGCTGGGTCGTGATATCTCAGAAGAACGGGTGTGGCAGGCGCTGGAAACCGTACAGCTAGCGGAACTGGCGCGGGGTCTAAGTGAGGGGATTCATACCCGGCTGGGCGAGCAGGGCAATAATCTCTCTGTTGGGCAGAAACAGCTGCTGGCGCTGGCACGGGTATTGGTTGAAACGCCGCAGGTGCTGATCCTCGACGAAGCCACGGCCAGTATTGACTCCGGCACTGAACAGGCCATACAGCACGCGCTGGCGGCGATACGTGAACACACCACGCTGGTGGTGATTGCGCATAGGTTATCGACGATTGTCGATGCGGATACCATTCTGGTGCTGCATCGTGGGCAGGCGGTTGAGCGTGGTACGCACCAGCAATTACTCGCGGCACAAGGCCGTTACTGGCAGATGTACCAGCTGCAGCTGGCGGGTGAGGAGTTAGCCGCCAGCACGCAAGAGGATTCTGTGCTCGCCTGATAGCGTAGCTCTGATACGACAATCAACAATCTGGTGCAAAAATGTAACGCACTATGCACCGCCATAGTGCGTTTTTTCTTTTTCTCCCTCGACAGTACCCTGTAAGCCTGAACTATTCCGCATTTTTCATTCCTGGCACATCCCTTGCAACATTCAACAGGTGTATCTGCAGCCACTACTGAATTCTGACTGGAGGGGATCTATGAAGCTGGTTACCGTGGTAATCAAACCGTTCAAACTCGAAGACGTCCGTGAAGCATTGTCGTCTATTGGTATTCAGGGGCTAACCGTCACCGAAGTGAAGGGGTTTGGCCGACAGAAAGGTCATGCTGAGTTGTACCGTGGGGCAGAATATAGCGTCAACTTTCTGCCAAAGGTGAAGATTGATGTGGCGATTGCCGACGACCAACTGGATGGCGTGATTGATGTCATCAGTAAGGCGGCCTACACCGGAAAAATTGGCGACGGCAAAATCTTCGTCGCCGAACTGCAACGTGTGATTCGTATTCGTACCGGCGAAGCCGACGAAGCCGCACTGTAATTTCTGGCACACAGTGATAGGAAACCAAAAAATGAAGATAGCGACGATGAAAACGGGTATTGCTTCACTGGCGCTGCTGCCGGGGCTGTCGATGGCGGCACCGGCTGTTGCGGATAAAGCGGATAATGCTTTTATGATGATCTGTACCGCACTGGTGCTGTTTATGACTATCCCAGGCATTGCGCTGTTCTACGGCGGTTTGATTCGCGGTAAGAACGTGTTGTCGATGCTGACCCAGGTTACAGTGACATTTGCTCTGGTTTGTATTTTATGGGTGGTTTATGGCTACTCACTGGCCTTTGGTGAAGGGAATAATTTCTTCGGCAACTTTAACTGGGTATTGCTGAAGAACATCGCGCTGACGGCGGTCACGGGGAGCTTCTACCAGTACATTCACGTTGCTTTTCAGGGCTCGTTCGCCTGCATCACCGTGGGACTTATCGTTGGGGCACTGGCTGAACGTATTCGCTTCTCTGCGGTGCTGATTTTTGTGGTGGTGTGGCTAACGCTATCCTATATTCCCATTGCCCATATGGTCTGGGGCGGCGGCTTGCTGGCTTCCCATGGCGCCTTGGATTTTGCAGGTGGAACAGTGGTGCACATCAACGCGGCGATTGCCGGCCTGGTGGGGGCGTATCTGATTGGCAAACGCGTCGGTTTTGGTAAAGAAGCCTTTAAACCGCACAATCTGCCGATGGTCTTCACCGGTACCGCTATCCTTTATATTGGTTGGTTTGGCTTTAACGCTGGTTCTGCGGGTATGGCGAATGAAATCGCTGCACTGGCCTTCGTCAATACCGTGGTTGCCACCGCGGCCGCCATCCTCGGATGGATCTTCGGCGAATGGGCGCTGCGTGGCAAACCGTCTCTGCTGGGCGCGTGTTCTGGCGCCATTGCCGGTCTGGTAGGCGTAACACCTGCATGTGGCTATATCGGTGTTGGCGGTGCGCTGATTATTGGTGTCGTTGCGGGGCTGGCAGGTCTGTGGGGCGTAACCATGCTGAAGCGTTTTCTGCGCGTGGATGACCCGTGTGACGTGTTTGGCGTTCACGGTGTGTGCGGCATTGTCGGCTGCATCATGACCGGAGTTTTCGCTGCAAGTTCTCTGGGAGGCGTGGGCTTTGCCGAGGGTGTGACCATGGGGCATCAGCTGCTGATACAACTGGAAAGCGTGGCGATCACCATCGTCTGGTCCGGTGTGGTGGCTTTCATTGGTTATAAGCTGGCGGACATGACGGTTGGTCTGCGCGTACCGGAAGAGCAGGAGCGCGAAGGTCTGGATGTGAACAGCCATGGTGAGAACGCTTATAACGCCTGAATCTCAAACTGCCGGATGGTGCTAAACGCTTATCCGGCCTACGATGATTTAGTCTGTAGGCCGGATAAGACATCAATTGCGATTACGCATTACCCCTTCCTGGACGGTAGAAGCGACCAGCACGCCGTCCTGGGTATAAAACTCTCCGCGAACAAAGCCCCGGGCACCGGAGGCCGAAGTACTCTCGACGTTATACAGCAGCCACTCATTGATATTGAACGGACGGTGGAACCACATGGAATGGTCAATGGTGGCGATCTGAATCCCTTTCTCCAGGAAGCCAATCCCGTAGGGCTGCAGCGCAACAGGCAGGAAGTTCAGATCTGAGGCATACCCCAGCAGATACTGATGAACGCGCAGATCGTCTTGTAGTGTTCCGTTGGCTCGGATCCACACCTGACGCGCCGGAGGTGCGACGTGACCTTTTAAGGGATTATGAAACTCCACTGGTCGCACTTCCAACGGACGATCGTTAATAAATTTTTCTTTCAACAACGGCGGCAGCAAATGCGCCACTGAGCGGGCAATTTCCGTTTCTGATTTCAGCTCATCGGGACCCGGTGCCTTTGGCATGGTTTTCTGATGTTCAAATCCGTCTTCCGGTGCCTGAAACGAAGCAGTCATGTAAAAAATGGGTTTACCATTCTGGATCGCGGCAACGCGACGTGCGCTAAAGCTGTTACCATCACGCAGGACTTCCACATCATAGATGATCGGCTTTTGGCTATCGCCGGGGCGTAAAAAATAACTGTGAAAGGAGTGCACCAGGCGCTCTTCCGGTACGGTTTCTTTTGCGGCATATAGCGCCTGACCGACAACCTGTCCCCCAAAAACCTGACGTAACCCTAAGTCTTCACTTTGGCCCCGAAAGAGTCCTTCTTCAATTTTTTCCAGATTTAACAATGTCAGCAAATTTTTCAGTGCCAGACTCATACGTGCTCTCCAGGTGATATCGATGTCGCAGCGAGGTAGGCAGAGTATAACGCAATTTTAAAAGTGGTCCGATGGGTGCAATTGTCTGAATTACTGGCCGATTACAGGCAAAACCAGCTGTCTTGTGCCACACTTAGTCACGTTATGTTTTTGTTAACCACTCTTCTGGCGAGGAAAGTTCTCGCTGGTGCATAGATGATAAGGAGAATTTAATGAAACTCGTGCACATGGTAAGTGGTTTAGCGGTTGCGGTCGCTTTAGCGGCCTGTGCTGATAAAAGCGCGGATATTCAGACACCTGCGCCAAGCCCTAATACGTCAATTGCTGACGCACAGTCTAAAATTCAACAGCCGAATGTCTCCGGTACAGTATGGATCCGTCAGAAAGTGGCCTTGCCACCTGATGCGGTGCTGACCGTGACGCTGTCGGATGCGTCACTGGCTGATGCGCCGTCAAAAGTGCTGTCGCAAAAAGCGGTTCGTACTGAAGGTAAGCAAGCACCGTTCAGCTTCGTATTACCGTTTAACCCGGCAGATATTCAGCCTAACGCGCGTATCCTGCTGAGTGCGGCCATTACGGTTAATGACAAACTGGTCTTTATCACCGATACCGTTCAGCCGGTGATTAATCAGGGTGGTAAGAAAGCCGACCTGACGCTGGTGCCTGTGCAGCAAACGGCAGTACCGGTTCAGGCGGGTGGTGGCTCTGCAACCACGGTGCCGTCAACGTCACCAACCCAGATGAATCCGTCTTCTGCGGTTCCTGCTCCCACGCAGTACTAAGGTTTTCATAACCCTCTCCGCCTGGGGAGGGTTAGTACACCCAGCGATAGCGCTGTAAATCGATCTGTCCGCTTCCTGAAACCACGATCCCTTCTGCCAGTAACGCCTGACGTTGGCGTTGCAGGTCAGGCCCAGTCAGCGAAATAATACCATGGCGATTGACCACCCGATGCCAGGGCAGGCTACTCCCTTCGGGAAGACGTTTAAGCACGCCGCCTACCTGACGCGCAGCCCGAGGCGATCCCGCAAGCCTGGCCACATCGCCATAAGTGGTGACGAAACCTTCGGGAATTGACGCGACAATTTGCCAGACGCGTTGGGGGAAAGTGTCTTGTATATCCATCATTTATTCCTGCGCTAATCCTTCAGCATAATGCCGAATGGTGAAGGAGTGAAGCCGCATTGCGCAAGAAAACAGCATCCGGTGCTGGATGGGTTGCAATTACAGGGTGCAGCAGTGATAATGCGCCTGCGCGTTGGTTAACAACGCTCTCAATGGGGGCTCTGTTGGTTCTCCCGCAACACTACTCTGTTTACCAGGTCAGGTCCGGAAGGAAGCAGCCAAGGCAGATGACGTGTGTGCCGGGATGTAGCTGGCAGGGCCCCCACCCAATTCTGCCGTCCGGCAATTTTCCTTCTGCTTATCTACTTTTTTTGTCATCGTATTGTCATTTTAATGTCATCAAATGCTGTCAATGTGTTTCGGGGATGTTATTTGATGCTTTTGCCGCTGCCATCGCGTTGTAATGCCATGGGCCCTACATCCGATGTCTTTTGGCTGACCACAAGGATTTTTTACGATGTCGACCGCTGTATTGAATGTCAAAATTGATGAGGCGCTAAAAGAAAAGCTTCGCCATTACGCTGAAGTACATAACGAGAATTTAAGTATCGCAACGGAAAAACTGCTGCTAATCGCATTTTCCGCCGTTGAAGAGGCAGGAGTCTCTGCTGAGGATATCGATAGCCAGCATACGGAAGAATCCGTAGTTGACGCTCTGACTCCTAAAGAAATCAAAGCATTGCGAAGATTGCTGAAGAAGAAAAAATGAAACAACAACCGCTCTCAACCGCCTGTAATTACAGCGAAGCCTGTGAAATGCTGCGCTCCGGTTATGTGAAACATGTTCGTTTGAGCTGGAATGTCGGCAGCGATGAGTTCTTTCGTATTGCCTCCGACTGGTGTGATGCAGGGGCAAAAATTAAAAAAGATGGTGAGAATTTCGTCATTTCGCTGAAGGGATTTCCGGTTCCCCCTCAGCGGTAATATTGCCGGGACTTCCTCGTCCATTGCGGCATTCCTGGGCGAGTCCGTTGACTCGTGGCTTAGATTATTTTACGCATTTTCCCGCTGCTGGCCTGTAAACGCAGATTATCCCAAATGGGTTGCAATACTCTGAAGGCGGCGCGCGCAGTGTCATCCGGTAACGTGAAGGGCATACGCAAAAAGCGATCGAATGCGCCATTAAGGCCAAATCGCGTACCGGTACCCAACTGGATGCCAGCGCTTTCGACGCGCGTGGCAAAGAGCGTTGCCAGCGTATCGGGTAGTTCAACCCAGAAAGAGAGTCCTCCCTGTGGCTGGGTAAATTGCCACTCCGGGAAATGTGAGTTCATCAGGCTCGAGCACAAGTCTCGCTGCGATGTGAGCAGGCGTCTTCTGCCAGGAAGAAAGTCGGCGGCGTTATCCAGCAACCAGCTGGTGGCGAGTTGTTCCAGCACCGGAGAGCCCAAATCGAAGGTGTCGCGGGTTTGTACCAGCGCGGCAATGGTACGCGACGAGGCCCGAATCCAGCCCAGACGTAATCCGCCCCAAAAACTTTTCCCTGCCGAACCCAGCAGAATTATCGGTGCATCGCGATTGAATGCAGCAAGTGGCGGTGGAGGCGGGGCGTCATACCACAGGTTCACCATGGTCTCATCGACCACCAGTGTGGTGCGTGTCCTTTCAGCAATATCCGCCACGACCTGGCGAGTTGCGGCGTCCATACAGCGGCCGGTCGGGTTGTGAAAGTCCGGCATCAGATAGGCCATTCTCGGGGCGGTTTGCGCGAGAGTGGCAACCAGACCCGCCGTATCCCAACCGTGCTCAGGCAGCGACACGCCGACGGGGCGACATGACGCCCCTTGTATTGCTGCAATCGCCAGCGGATAAGTGGGATGATCGACCACTACGCGATCGCCGGGACCGGTGAGTAAACGCAGGATCAGCGCCAGTCCGCTGACCGCGCCGTTCACGACCATTATTTCATCGGGCTGTGTCGGGAGTCCGCGTTCGCAATAATGCCGGGCGATGGATTCACGCAAAACAGCCAGTCCCTGTGGCAGATACCCAGAGCTGAGCAAATGCTGCGGCATCGCAAACAGCGCTTGCTGGTAAGCCTGGTGAATTTCAGGGCCAGCACTCAGTGCCGCCGTGGACAAATCAAGCGCTGTGCCGGTGCTGGTTCGCGTTGGCACATGGCGAATGTGTTCCGGCAGGATCACCCGTGAGCCGCTCCCATGACGACTTTCCAGATATCCCTCTTCACGCAGTTGCGCCATGGCGCTGGCGACGGTGGTTCGACTTACTTCCAGAACGGCGGCGAGCTCGCGCTCACCGGGCAAGCGACTATCCAGCGCCAGTCGACCATCAAGGATCAGCAGACGTAATGCTTCCGCCAGCTGTCGCCAGATAGGCGTTCGTGAGGGGCTTTCCTGCCAGTGCCCGAGCAGGCGCTGCAAAGATTGACTTCCGTAACGGCGAGATGACATAACAGTCCACTTTTTGAAAACTGGACATTAATCATAGTGCCAATTGCGGTGAAGATGAAAGCCATCTGAGAGTAAGAGGGAAATAACATGCTGCGTCGTTTACTTCAGCTGTTTATCGGGCTGACGCTGTACGGTGTGTCGACGGCGATGTTTGTCCGTGCCGATCTAGGGGCCGATCCGTGGAACGTATTTCACCTGGGCGTGGCAAATTTAGTGTCGATGAATATCGGTGTCGTGATTATCGCCGTGGGCGTAATGGTGCTGCTGGCATGGATACCGCTACGCCAGCGCCCGGGGTTTGGCACGTTGAGCAACGTGATTATGATCGGGCTGGCGGCAGATGTCGCACTGGTGGTGATACCGGGATTTGAATCCCTGATGGCGCGCAGCGGGCTGCTGGTGTCAGCGGTGATCCTGAATGCGTTAGCCACCAGTCTGTACATTGGCGCCGGTTTTGGCGCAGGCCCGCGTGATGGTCTGATGACTGGTATTCACGCGCGTACCGGCTGGCCAGTACGACGAATTCGCACCGCAATTGAAGTGTCTGTTCTGCTTATCGGCTGGCTGCTGGGGGGAACCGTCGGGGTTGGGACGGTGCTGTATGCGCTGGCTATCGGGCCGCTCATTCAGATTTGCCTGCCGTGGTTTCGCCATCAGCCGCAGTCGCGAATCCGTCCCAGGAATGCGCCTGGGGCACGATCGTCTGCTGGCGACTAAACTTAGTCTCGACTGACGCGGCCGGAATCGGCTTGCCGCGCAGTACACTTCGGAGGTTTTTCTCATGAAGTATGTTGATGGCTTTGTGGTTGCCGTACCCGCTGAAAACAAGGAGGCGTACATTGCGATGGCGGCAAAAGCAGCTCCGCTTTTCAAGGAGTTCGGCGCATTGCGCGTGGTGGAGTGTTGGGCAGATGATGTTCCCGACGGCAAACTGACCGATTTTCGCATGGCAGTGAAAGCCCTGGATCATGAAGAGGTGGTATTCAGTTGGATTGAATACCCTTCCAAAGAGGTCCGTGACGCGGCGAATCAGAAGATGATGTCCGATCCCCGGATGAAGGAATTCGGGGAATCTATGCCATTTGATGGCAAGCGGATGATCTACGGTGGATTTGCGCCCATCATGGAAGAGTGATGTGACTGGCTGTGCGGCGTGCCGCCAGCCATCTCAGTATCAACCGCTACGTTAAAGCCGTTTTTCCGCCCACAGAATAAATGCCGCCTTCGGCAGCGCTTTGCTATAAAGCCAGCCCTGACCATACTGTACGCCATGCTGGCGTAGCCAGGCTTCCTGCTTCTCGGTTTCAATACCTTCAGCCACCATCTCCAGCTTCAGTGTTTTCGCGATCTCGATGATATGCGGTGTGACGTTGTTGTACTCCAGCGCATCGACAAACGATTTGTCTATCTTCAGGATGTCCACATCCAGATCCTGCAAATAGCTCAGACTGGAATAGCCGGTGCCAAAGTCATCAATATAAATTGAATGACCAGCCTGACGGTATTTGGCAATAAAGGGCGCACTGTTTTTCGGGTCGGCAAACTCGCGTTCGGTCAGCTCCAGCGCGATTTGCTCAGGCTTTAGTTGCCATTGATTCACCTTGCGGCTCAACAGCGCAGGAAGCGTTTCCGAGGTCAGATCGGCTGACTCAAGGTTAATGGAGATATGCTGGTCAGGATGTTGACGCAGCCATCTTCCAAGATCGTCAAATACGCTTTCAATAATCAAAAGAGTAAGCGGCTCAGAAAGCCCGGTTTCTTGTGCCATTGCGACGAAAATTTCCGGCGACAGATAGCTTCCGTCGGCTTGCTGCCAGCGAGCCAGCGCTTCTGCCCCGACCACTTTGCCCATTTTAAGCGAGATAATCGGCTGGTAGTGAACCTTGATATCCCGATGCTGGATAGCGTCCTGCAATTGGTGATGGGGAGACTGTAAACGGCGTAAAATACGCAGAATAAAGGCGGCGGTGAGTAAACCGATAAGAATCCCTGCCGGCAGCCAGATCAGCGCCTGTCTATGCCAGCTTTTTTGCACAGGTAATGTGGATGCCCATGTTACAACCGTAATGCCCAACTCGGGGAAAGGGCGGGCGTTATAAATACTGCCATCTTTCTGAAAATGGGTAATCGAACGCTCTTGTTGCACATGGTGTAAAACGTCCGATGGCAGATCGGCGCTACTGGCTACCACCATGTTACGCGCGGTGCCAATGATGGCGACTTCAATCGGCCAGGATCCAAACGGGATGACGTCAATAAAAGAACCGGGATCGATCATCACGACGTAATGCTGGCTACCTAATGCCGCCATAAAACGTTTGATGCCCAAATCGTTTTGCGTGGTCAGCCACGCGCGATATCCATCTGGCGTGACTTTCATTGCCGGAGGAAACGCGACCGCCTGGCTTCTTTTTTCCAGGGATGAGCATTGTGGAACGTTATCTTTAAGGTACAGCACTTCCTGAATGTTACGGTAACTGTATGATAAACGACGCATTTCCAGCAAGTGTTCGTCGCTGCATGGCACGCCCTGAAAGGACTCGATACTGCGTAAGGCTTTTTTGGCCTGTTCGCCAACGCGTTCCGTACGTAATGCAGCGCGCATGGAGAACATATCGAGTTCATCGATAAATTTCGTTTCAACCTGACGATGCGCCAGCCACAGGCTTAAACCTACGGGGGCGAGGATGGAAAGAAACAGTACCCCTGTCACCAGGCTTATCAGATGTCGTGTTGTCACGGTGATATCCTTATTTACACAGCGTAGGGAAAGTATATCTGAAAGCCGAAAAAGCAATCCGATTGGCATCATATATTTACGGCCATTTATCGTCCCGTTAAAAAAACCACAACGTAAATCGGGTTGAGATTCGTACAAGAGTGGTGTATTTTTGTTTGTATGTTATAACATAACAATTTGAGGTTACCATGAAACCGGATATTCATCCTTTTTACCGTACCGTGGTGTTTCACGATACCAGCGCCAATGAATTCTTTAAGGTCGGTTCGACCATCAAAACGGAGCGTGAGATTGAGTTTGAGGGGAAAATGTACCCGTATGTGACTCTGGATATCTCTTCCAAATCGCATCCGTACTACACCGGGAAACAAAAAACCTTTGATAACGAAGGCAGTGCAGCACGTTTCCAGAAGCGTTTTGGTCATTTTATTGGCACTAAGCGAGGTTAAGATGCAGGTACTTAATTCACTTCGTAGTGCAAAACAGCGTCATCCCGACTGCCAGATAGTGAAACGCAAAGGGCGTTTGTACGTTATCTGCAAAACGAATCCGCGCTTTAAAGCGGTTCAAGGACGTAAAAAAAGACGTTAGTTTCTTTGCCAGCATTTCAGGGAATAAAGTGCGTTCCCTTTACAGGGACGCACTTTTTTTATCTGCGCTGAGACGCCCTTACTAACTGTTCTGGGACCGGGTTAGCGTAAACACATCGTAGAAAGAGAGCTCGCCCTTACGGGATATCATCTTTTGCAACTGCGTTTTATGTTCGCTATCGACGGAAGGTGAGTGCATGATGGTATCTATGAGTGAAGAGGGAACAAAGCGCGTGTTATACCATTCGCCGTTATAGCAAACTCTGAAATCCAGTACGTCGATATCTTCAAAGCGGTATCTTGGCGCAACGTCGAAAAAGAAAAACGCGTTGAGTATGACGAACAGAACCACCAGCAGCCATACTGAATCGACTAACGTTTCTGACTGTAGCATCACCGCCAGCGTGGCAAACCACGCAACATACATGCCGATAAACAGGCCAGGATATTTGCGAATAAAGCTGATGCTAAAGCGCGGTTTGTTGTCGCGTTTTTCGCGAATATTTAAGTCGTCGATGGTTTCGGTAAGCAGGCGCTGTATTTCTGTCATCTCTTGCCTTCGTGGTGTCTGCGATGTTCAGGTACGATCGCCCTATTTTAAAAGGGGATACCTTTTGATGAAAGTAACAGATTAACCACAATTTAGCATAACAGTTACATTTAAGATCACAGCGTTTTGATAATCCTGGCGGGATTGCCCCCGACCACGCTATTTGCTGGAACGCTTTTCGTAACCACCGCGCCTGAGGCCACAACCACATTATCACCCAACGTTACGCCAGGGTTTATCACCGCGCATCCACCTATCCATACGTTGTTGCCAATAGTCACAGGTTTGCCAAGCTCCATGCCACTGTTTCGCTCGGTGGCATCCAGCGGATGGGTCGCGGTATAGATATGGACTCCTGGAGCTAACATGCAGTTGTCGCCAATATGGATTGGGCAGACGTCGAGCATAACGCAGTCGAAGTTGGCGTAAAATTCTTTACCGAGATAGATGTTGTAGCCGTAATCACAGCGAAAAGAGGGTTCAATGTAAGCGCCTTTACTCTGGCCCAACAGTTCATGCAGAATAGCCTGTCGCTCACTTTTTTCATCAGGAGCGGTAAGATTGTAGCGCCAGGTCAACTGACGAGCGCGTAGCCGGTCGTGGCGTAACGTTTCATCTGCAGGGCTATAAAGTTCGCCAGCGATCATTTTTTGCTTTTCATTACTCATTACGAATTCCCTGTGTCTGGTAGTCATTTCAACACAGTAAAACGCAATGCACTCAAGGGGAACGTTCCCGTTTCTTCGCTGTGATCGTAGTCACGTGATTTGAATTAAATAATCATTGTAAATACGAAAATGGTCAGCCAGACAAATGTGCCGCGATACCTGACTTAACCTGTGAGTATTAGCGAATGAATTTCCAAACAGAAGTTGGAATCTTGTCGTAGAGCTTATTCATGGTCAATTCAGCAAGGCGATGATCTGCTGCTGAGTAAAATACAGCCAGTTCGTTGTCGGACAATTCATATTTATTTTTTTCAATAACGCGCTCAAGGGTGTCAATTGTCTGGCAACGTCGCAGGCGCATCAAATAATCAGTTTTAGTTAATGGTTTATCGGACATAACTCTTACCTATGATTGTAATAATTTTTAACAAGACAAACTAACAGGATTAGCCCTGGTGGCATTGACAAAACAGCGAAACAGTCGATTACCTGACTTCCGCCATTTCTGCAGATCCTGCATATTAATACCATAACTGCTGAACAACATAAAAGTGTCATCCAGATATTCATCTATCTGCGTAATCAGCTTATTGTCCTCATTGTACTTAATTTTATAATTAAGTGCGAAGGTTGCAATATGCTCTATCAGTTCATTGAGCTGCAAGCTGGTGGCAGAGGTAGGGTCATTAACCCAGCCATGGTTACTTTGTTCAAGGTTTGCAAGACAGTCATGATACAGGGTTTCACAGAGAAATTTAAGCTGTGCGATATCATGTCTTTTGGGTGAGTATTCATCCATAACGCATCCCCTTCTTAGTGGCTTAAACTAACCGAACACCTTTCGGGATGGATACAACAAACTACCTGGAACTTGCCCGCGACTCCTGATGATTTAACTATAATCTACTCTAAAAAAGATTTCATCGTCATATCACGAAAAATTACAATTATGCAAAATTATGATGCAGGGTCATTTTTACATTTTAACAGATCTCTGCCGCTATTCGAAATGGGACAACTTCTTTATTCTTCGGGCAATCATCGGGTTATCTTGATTAGGTTAACAAATGCAAGGCCACTGCCAACAATGTGAGCTGCTTACCAGGAATAATCTTAATATTTATTAAGGTTAATAAGTACTCTTAATCATTTTTTAAGAATAGCCTTTAAGGCTACAAGGATTATATCGATTATTTAACCTGGAGAAAATAAACGAAATCGCAATACGTGAATTTTATGATTTTTCAGAAAAAAGGCCGCTTGCGCGGCCTTATGTTTAGAAAGGTATCAATGATGGTCTACTGAGTGGCTATGCTCAATATCTTCGCTTTTACGGCTAAAGCGGCGGCGTACCACCACAAAGAACACCGGCACAAAGAATATAGCCAACACGGTTGCCGTCACCATCCCGCCCATTACGCCAGTACCAACGGCGTTCTGCGCGCCGGAACCTGCGCCGGAGCTGATTACCAGTGGCATTACGCCCAGAATAAAGGCCAGCGAGGTCATCAGGATCGGACGTAAACGCATGCGGACCGCGTCCAGTGTCGCCTCTATCAGACCTTTGCCTTCTTTATCCATCAAGTCTTTGGCGAATTCGACGATAAGTATCGCGTTCTTCGCCGATAACCCAATGGTTGTGAGCAGGCCCACCTGGAAGTAAACGTCGTTGGTCAGGCCGCGGAATGTTGCTGCCAGCAATGCGCCGATTACCCCCAACGGTACCACCAGCATAACGGAGAACGGAATGGACCAGCTCTCGTACAATGCCGCCAGACACAGGAATACGACAATCAGTGAAATGGCATACAGGGCAGGGGCCTGGTTGCCGGACAGTCGTTCCTGGTAGGACATACCGGTCCAGTCATAGCCGATACCAGATGGCAGTTTGCTGGCTAGTTGCTCCATCATTGCCATGGCTTCACCGGTACTTTTACCCGGTGCGGCCTGGCCTAAGATTTCCATGGAAGGCAGACCGTTGTAGCGTTCCAGACGCGGTGAACCGTATTCCCAGCGTGAGGTCGAGAAGGCAGAGAACGGTACCATTTGTCCATCGCTGCCGCGGACATACCAGTTTCCAATGTCTTCCGGCAACATACGGTATTTCGCTTCAGACATGACGTAAACTTTCTTCACACGACCACGGTCAATGAAGTCATTCACGTAGCTTCCGCCCCATGCCGCACCCAGCGTTGTATTAATGTCGCTAATGGAAACACCCAGAGCCTGCGCTTTTTCCTGATCGATATCGATCTTGAACTGCGGCGTATCTTCCAGACCGTTAGGACGTACGCCGACTAGCAGGTCAGGATGCTTCGCGACTTCACCAAACAGCTGGTTACGTGCCTGCGTCAGTTTCTCATGGCCCAGGCCCGCCTGGTCAATCAACTGGAAGTCGAAACCGGTAGCAGTACCTAACTCCACAATTGCTGGCAGGTTGAAGGCAAAGACCATGGCATCTTTAATCTGCGAGAATGCGCCCATCGCACGTTGAGTAATGGCCTCAACTTTGTTCTCTTCGCCGGGACGTTCACTCCAGTCTTTCAACGAGACGAACGCGATACCGGTGTTCTGACCACGACCCGCAAAACCGAAACCGTTAACGGCAAACACCGATTCAACGTTTGCTTTTTCTTTGGTCAGATAGTAATCCGTCATCTCGTCCAACACCTTCTGGGTACGCTCTTGCGTTGCACCCGCTGGCAGCTGAGCCATTGACAGGAATACCCCCTGGTCTTCATCCGGCAGGAACGAACTTGGCAGACGAACGAACAGATAGGCCATGCCCACGACGATGATCAGATACAGCGCCAGATAACGACCGGTGCTGCGCAGAATACCGCCTACGCTGTCGGTGTAATGGTGCGTGCTCTTATCAAACATGCGGTTAAACCAGCCGAAGAAGCCTTTTTTACCTTCTCCGTGATCGCCTTTTGCAATCGGTTTGAGCATGGTCGCACACAGGGCAGGGGTCAGAATCAATGCCACCAGCACTGACAACGCCATTGCCGAAACAATGGTGATGGAGAACTGACGGTAGATTGCACCGGTAGACCCTCCGAAGAACGCCATCGGGATAAATACCGCTGACAGTACCATCGCGATACCCACCAGTGCGCCCTGAATCTGGCCCATTGATTTACGCGTTGCTTCCTTCGGCGGTAGACCTTCCTCAGCCATTACACGTTCAACGTTCTCGACCACAACGATGGCGTCATCCACCAACAGGCCGATGGCGAGCACCATACCGAACATCGTCAGTGTGTTTATCGAGAAGCCGAAAACCGCAAGGACGGCAAACGTACCCAATAACACTACTGGCACAGCGATAGTCGGAATCAACGTCGCGCGGAAGTTCTGCAGGAACAGATACATAACCAGGAATACGAGGATGATTGCTTCAACCAGCGTTTTCACTACTTCGTGAATAGAGATTTTTACGAATGGCGTAGTGTCATACGGGTATACGATCTTCAGACCTGACGGGAAGAACGGTTCCATCTTCTTCAGCTCTTCGCGGATAGCGTTAGCGGTGTCGAGGGCGTTCGCGCCTGTCGCCAGCTTGATACCCAGACCGGAAGCCGGTTTACCGTTGAACTTCGCAATGATGTCGTAGTTTTCGCCACCCAGTTCGACTTTCGCGACGTCGCGCAGACGCACCTGGGAACCATCCTGATTTACTTTCAGCAGAATTTTGCCGAACTCATCTGCGGAGGTCAGACGGGTTTGCGCAATGATCGACGCGTTAAGTTGCTGGCCTTTCACCGGCGGCGTACCGCCTAACTGACCGGCTGCAACCTGGGCATTCTGCGCTTTAATGGCGCTGATCACATCAACCGGGGTCAGTTGGAAGTTGTTCAGTTTGTTAGGATCCATCCAGATACGCATCGCGTACTGGGAACCGAACAGCTGCACATCACCCACACCTGAAGTACGGCTGATCGCGTCCTTCATGTTGGCGCCCACATAGTCGGAAATATCTTCCTGCGTCATGGTGCCGTTGGTGTTGATAACGCCGACAACCATCAGGAAGCTACTGGACGATTTCTCAACGCTCACGCCCTGTTGTTGTACTTCCTGCGGCAGCAGCGGCATCGCCAGTTGCAGTTTGTTCTGCACCTGAACCTGCGCAATGTCAGCATCAGTGCCTGACTGGAAAGTCAGGGTGATCTGAACCGTACCGGTTGAGTCACTGTTAGAGGACATGTACATCAGGTTATCGATACCGTTCATATTCTGTTCGATAACCTGCGTAACAGTATCCTGTACTGTTTTGGCATCAGCGCCAGGGTA
The DNA here is from genome assembly GCF_052950715.1 of Citrobacter sp. VF227. Lineage (NCBI taxonomy): Bacteria > Pseudomonadati > Pseudomonadota > Gammaproteobacteria > Enterobacterales > Enterobacteriaceae > Citrobacter > Citrobacter sp. VF227. Next base: position 763,173 of record NZ_JBRFVF010000002.1, on the reverse strand, counting down.
GGTCGCGGAGATCGTCACTGCTGGCGGTGCAATAGTTGGATATTGCGCCACCGGCAATTTGAGGATCGCGAGCCCCCCTGCCAACATGATGATAATGGCGATCACCCACGCAAATATTGGGCGATCGATAAAGAAATTAGGCATGTCTTAACGGCTCCTGTTTAAGTTAAGACTTGGACTGTTCAGACTGGCTACCGCTTGCGCCTTGCTGGTTGTTATCTGCGGTTATTTCCTGCGCTTTTACCTGCGCGCCAGGACGTACTTTTTGCAGCCCAGTAACAATCACGCGGTCGCCTGGCTTAAGTCCATCAGTGACTAACCATTTGTCGCCAATCGCTTGTGCGGCGACAATTTGACGCGTTTCAACTTTGTTGTCAGCACCGATAACCAATGCACTGGCATCGCCACGCGGTGTGCGGGTAACGCCTTGCTGTGGAACCAGTAATGCAGTTGGGTTAATCCCTTCTTCCAGACGTGCGCGGACGAACATACCCGGCAGTAAGGTATGATCCGGGTTCGGGAAAATTGCACGTAACGTAATCGACCCAGTGGTTTGATCTACCGTCACATCAGAAAATTCCAGCGTACCGGACTGCGGGTATTTAATGCCGTCATTGGTCACCAGCTCAACTTTCGCTTTACCGTTCTCTTGCTTCAGCGTGCCGTTGGCCAGCTCTTGTTTCAGGCGCAGGAAGTCATTACTTGACTGCGTCACGTCTACATAGATGGGATCCAACTGCTGAACGGTCGCCAGTGCGGTCGCCTGACCGTTTTGTACCAGAGCGCCTTCCGTAACGGATGATTTACCAATGCGACCGCTGATCGGCGACGTCACTTTGGTGTAAGCCAGATTGATGCGTGCAGTTTCTACCGCGGCTTTCGCGGCAACAACGGCGGCGTTTGCCTGCTGTGCGTCAGCCAGCGCGCTATCGTAGTCCTGTTGGCTGATGTATTTCGTACCCAACAGTTTCTGATAACGTTTCACCGTCAGTTGAGCGATATTTGCTGCGGCTTGTGCTTTGGCCAGATCACCTTTTGCACTTTCATAAGCGGCCTGGTAAGTAGCAGGATCAATCTGATAGAGAGATACACCCGCTTCGATGTCACCACCTTCCGTGAAATTACGTTTCAGGATAATCCCGCTAACCTGAGGACGAACTTCAGCAATACGAAACGCACTGGTGCGACCCGGAAGTTCGGTTGTGATCTGTAGAGGTTCAGTTTTGAGCGTAACAACTCCAACCTCTGGCATTTGCTGGCCCCCTTGTTGGGCCTGTTTGTCGTCACATCCTGTTAGCGCTAAGCTGCCTGAGAGCATCAGAACGACTGCCAGAGGCGTTAACCCTCTGTTTTTGTTCATATGTAAACCTCGAGTGTCCGATTTCAAATTGATCAATGGCTTAAAGCCCATAAACCCATTGCTGCGTTTATATTATCGTCGTGCTATGGTACATACATTCACAAATGTATGTAAATCTAACGCCTGTAAATTCACTGACCTATGGCACGAAAAACCAAACAACAAGCACAGGAAACACGACAACACATTCTCGATGTCGCTCTGCGTATGTTTTCGCAACAAGGGGTCTCATCCACCTCGCTGGCTGAGATCGCAAAAGCCGCTGGTGTGACGCGCGGTGCAATCTATTGGCATTTCAAAAACAAATCGGATTTATTCAGTGAAATCTGGGAGCTAGCAAAACCTAACATTGATGAGTTAGAGACTGAGTATCAGGCAAAATTCCCTGACGATCCACTATCAGTATTAAGAGAAATTTTAATTTACGTTCTTGAAACTACCGTGACAGAAGAACGCCGACGTTTATTGATGGAGATTATATTCCACAAATGCGAATTTGTCGGGGAAATAGCATCAGTTCAGTTAGTCGAACGTAGCCTGTGTCTGGAAAACTATGACCGCATAGAGAAAACGTTACGCCACTGTATGGATGTCAACATGTTGCCGGAAAACCTGAACACACGTCGTGTAGCGGTGTTAATGCGTAGCTATATTTCCGGGATCATGGAGAACTGGTTATTTGCTCCCGAATCATTTGATCTGAAGAATGAGGCTCGCCAGTACGTGGCGGTACTGCTGGAGATGTGTCTGCTTTGTCCAAGCTTGCGTCTGCAGGCAGGAGAGACAAGCTAGTTTGCCATTCTGCACCAGGAATTCTCCTGGTCATTTTGCCTTCTGCTATTCTGCTGTTCACAGCCGTGATATTCTTGTCACTTGACTATTTCCGGTCACTTTCCTGGTTCAGAAACATTCATTCTCATGACTATGTTGCAGCTCTATAAACGTTCACAGCATGTAATTGCTATTAGCATTCTTTTCTTCATTCTATTGTTATCCTGCCAGTCATCTGCGTTTGCGCGGGCGCAACAGAGTGGTGAACTGCCGACGAAAGCTGATATTCAGAGCCAGTTAGACACGCTGAATAAACAAAAAGATCTCTCCGCGCAGGATAAGCTGGTCCAACAGGATCTCATCGATACCATTGCCACGCTGGATAAAATCGATCGCGTGAAAGATGAAACCGTACAGCTTCGCCAGAAAGTGGCCCAGGCGCCAGAGAAAATGCGCCAGGCGACGGATGCGCTAAATTCACTCAGCGATGTCGATAATGACGACGAAACGCGAAAAACGCTGAGCACGCTTTCCTTACGACAACTTGAGTCGCGCGTAGCGCAGGTCCTGGATGACCTGCAAAGCTCGCAAAACGATCTGGCCACGTATAACAGCCAACTGGTATCACTGCAGACCCAGCCAGAGCGCGTACAAAATGCGATGTACACCGCGTCACAGCAGATGCAGCAAATCCGCAACCGACTTGATGGCACTAATGTAGGCGAAGGAGCTTTACGCCCCAGCCAGCAGGTGCTGTTACAGGCGCAGCAGGCGCTGCTGAATGCGCAGATCGACCAACAGCGTAAGAGCCTCGAAGGGAATACGATTTTGCAGGATACCTTGCAAAAACAACGTGATTACGTGACGGCGAACAGTAACCGCCTTGAGCATCAGCTCCAGCTCCTGCAGGAAGCGGTGAACAGCAAGCGACTGACGTTAACCGAAAAAACGGCGCAGGAAGCGGTCAATCCTGACGAGGCCGAGCGTATTCAATCCAATCCGTTAGTGAAGCAGGAGCTTGATGTTAACCATCAGCTCAGCCAGCGTCTGATTGCCGCGACCGAAAATGGCAACAGCCTGATGCAGCAAAATATCAAAGTTAAAAACTGGCTTGACCGCGCGCTGCAATCCGAACGCAACATTAAAGAACAGATCGCCGTTCTGAAGGGCAGTCTGCTGCTGTCGCGTATTCTGTATCAGCAACAACAAACACTGCCGTCTGCGGATGAACTTGCCGATATGACCAACCGGATCGCCGACTTGCGTCTGGAGCAGTTTGAGGTCAACCAGCAGCGCGACGCGCTTTTCCAGAATGATGCGTTTGTCGCCAAACTGGAAGAAGGGCACCGCAACGAAGTGAACGGCGAAGTCCATGATGCCTTACTGCAGGTCGTGGATATGCGTCGTGAACTGTTGGATCAGCTAAATAAGCAGCTTGGCAATCAGCTGATGATGGCGATTAATCTGCAAATTAACCAGCAGCAGTTAATGAGTGTGTCGAAAAACCTGAGAGGGATCCTCACGCAGCAGATTTTCTGGGTTAACAGTAACCGTCCGATGGACTGGGACTGGATCAAAGCTTTCCCGCAAACGCTTAAAGACCAGTTTAAGTCGATGAAAATCACGGTTAACTGGGAGAAAGCATGGCCCGCGGTGTTTATTGCGTTCCTGGCGGGATTGCCGCTATTGCTCATTGCCGGGTTAATCCGCTGGCGTCTGAAATGGTTGAAAGAGTATCAGGCGAAATTAGCCGCTGCGGTGGGTAACCTGCGTAATGACAGTCAGCTCAATACACCAAAAGCGATTCTGATCGATCTCATCAGAGCCTTGCCGGCGTGCCTGATTATCCTCGCGGTAGGTCTGATTCTTTTGACTATGCAGTTGAATATCAGCGACCTGCTGTGGGCGTTCAGCAAGAAGATGACTGTCTTCTGGCTGGTGTTTGGTTTGTGCTGGAAGGTGCTGGAAAAGGATGGCGTAGCGATTCGTCATTTTGGCATGCCTGCGAAGCAGACCAGCCACTGGCGTCGTCAGATTGTGCGCATCAGCCTCGCACTGTTGCCGTTGAACTTCTGGTCGGTTATTGCTGAGTTGTCGCCGCTTAATTTAATGGACGATGTGCTTGGGCAGGCGGTCATTTTCCTCAACCTGCTGCTGATCGCCTTCCTGGTATGGCCAATGTGCCGCGAAAGCTGGCGTGATAAAGAGTCGCATGGTCTGCGTCTGGTGACGATTACCGTGCTGTCTATTATCCCGATAGCATTAATGGTGCTGACGGCGACCGGCTATTTCTACACCACGCTGCGCCTGGCGGGACGCTGGATTGAAACGGTTTATCTGGTCATTCTCTGGAACCTGTTGTACCAGACCGTGCTGCGTGGGTTGAGCGTCGCGGCACGTCGTATCGCCTGGCGTCGCGCGCTGGCGCGTCGTCAGAACCTGGTGAAAGAAGGGGCGGAGGGTGCAGAGCCGCAGGAAGAGCCGACCATCGCGCTGGAGCAGGTTAACCAACAAACGCTGCGTATAACTATGCTGGTAATGGTTGCCCTGTTTGGTGTCTTGTTCTGGGCCATTTGGTCTGATTTGATCACCGTGTTCAGCTATCTCGACAGCATTACGCTCTGGCATTACAACGGCACCGAAGCGGGTGCGGCAGTGGTGAAAGACGTCACCATGGGCAGCCTGTTGTTTGCGATTATTGCATCAATGGTGGCGTGGGCGTTGATCCGCAACTTACCAGGGCTGCTGGAAGTGCTGGTGCTGTCGCGACTGAAAATGCGCCAGGGTGCTTCCTATGCGATCACTACGATCCTTAACTACGCGATCATCGCCATCGGCGCAATGACGGTCTTCGGATCGCTCGGTGTTTCGTGGGATAAGCTACAGTGGCTGGCCGCCGCCCTGTCGGTTGGTCTGGGTTTTGGCTTGCAGGAAATTTTCGGTAACTTTGTTTCCGGCCTGATTATCCTGTTTGAACGCCCGGTCCGCATCGGCGATACCGTTACCATCGGTACGTTCTCAGGAACGGTCAGCAAGATTCGAATTCGTGCCACCACCATTACCGACTTCGATCGCAAAGAGGTGATTATCCCGAACAAAGCGTTCGTGACGGAGCGCTTGATCAACTGGTCGCTCTCCGATACTACCACGCGCCTGGTGATTCGCATTGGCGTGGCCTATGGTTCGGATCTGGACAAAGTTAAGAAGGTGCTGCTGCAGGCGGCGATGGAGCACCCGAAAGTGATGCACGATCCGGAACCAGCGGTGTTCTTTACCGCCTTCGGCGCCAGCACGCTGGATCATGAGCTGCGTTTATACGTGCGCGAATTGCGCGATCGTAGCCATACGGTTGATGAGCTTAACCGTGCGGTCGATCGTTTGTGCCGTGAAAACGACATTGATATTGCCTTTAACCAGCTCGAAGTGCACCTGCACAACGCGAAGGGCGACACCGTGACCGAGGTTAAGCGTGACATCATTAAAGGTGATGACCCGACGCCTTCGGTAGGTTAATAGAAAAATCATCAGGCCTGCGAGCTTCGATTCATTCGTAGGCCTGATAAGTGCAATGCCATCAGGTTTTCAGTTACAGATCTTTTTTAGATAAAGAGAGCCGTTTCTTCTCGTAATCCTGCTTCACAATCTCCAGCGCTTTCAGCACAATTTCAGGCTCCATCTGATTCTCTTCAAGCAGGACAATCAGATCGACGGCCAGTTTGATCTCGTCCGGGGCGTTCTCTAATGACATAAATTCTCCGGGATTAACGGGTTAAACGCGCCAGCACGTTTTCTATTCTCGCCAGGGCATGGCGACAGCGTGCCAGTCGCGCCTCGAATGCTTCTACTTCACGATGCAGTTTTTGCTGTTCTTCAAAACCCGTTGCCTGAGCCAGACGCTTTTTGCGTTCATGCGTCATTTCCACCAGTCGGCGTTCAAACTCCTGGTGTTGAACTCGCTTGCGCTGCCAGCGCGCCAGGCCTGGAGATGCGCAGTCCCACTCGCGGAGTGACCAACTGGCGGTTTCACGCGAAATCGCCTCTAACTGTGAGGCAAGGTGTTCCGCCAGCCAGCTAATTTGTGGTAGTTGTTGCTGTTCAACTGCGCGCCGCAAGGCTGCGAGATTATCTTCAGCTTCAACCAGATAAGCTTGGAGCAACGTGCTGCGAGTGTGAAACAGATGCCTGTCAAAGCGGGCGCTCAGCGTGGCGTGATGCGCCAGCGGGGCACACTGCTGGCGCAGGCGGTTAAGCTGGTTTTCGAGCGTCTGTAGCAGCATGACGGTTTTCACGACAACACTCCGATGAAAATGAGAACTGTTATGCTAAAGTAGCGATTCTCTGTGTTAAGTACTGATATTATGCAACGCATTATTCTAATCATCATTGGCTGGATAGCGGTAGTGTTAGGCACGCTGGGCGTTGTATTGCCGTTGCTGCCCACGACGCCATTTATCCTGCTGGCCGCCTGGTGTTTTGCCCGCTCATCGCCGCGCTTTCACGACTGGCTGCTGTACCGTTCGTGGTTCGGCGGGTATCTGCGTCACTGGCAAAAACACCGCGCGATGCCGCCTGGAGCGAAGCCACGCGCAATTTTGTTAATCCTGGTGACGTTTGCTATTTCACTCTGGCTGGTCAATATGATGTGGGTGCGCGGCCTGCTGCTGGTTATTCTCGCCTGTTTACTGATTTTTATGTGGCGGATCCCGGTGATTGATGAAAAACAACAAAAGCAGTAAACCGCAATAATCGCTGTTGCAATTGTCTCTCGCAGCCAGTAAATTCGACCGTTTTCGAGCACAGGCGCAGATGGTCAAAGGTTAAGCAAGTGTAACCCTGACCCTTAATATAGACACAAAATCATTCAAGATACGTCGAAGATGAAGTCTATAGTGCGCCGTGAAGTAATACTGTATCAATCAGGCACAAACTTATGACCGCGACTGCACAGCAGCTTGAGTTTCTCAAAAATAGCATCAAAAGCATCCACGATTACCCAAAACCGGGCATTCTTTTCCGTGATGTCACCAGTTTACTGGAAGATCCGAAAGCCTACGCCCTCAGCATTGAATTGCTGGTTGAACGCTATAAAGATGCGGGTATCACTAAAGTGGTTGGCACCGAAGCGCGTGGCTTCCTGTTTGGCGCGCCGGTAGCGTTGGGTCTGGGCGTCGGCTTTGTTCCGGTACGTAAACCCCGTAAGCTTCCGCGTGAGGTGATAGCTGAGAGCTATGAGCTGGAATACGGCACCGATCAGCTGGAAATTCACGTTGATGCCATCAAACCGGGCGATAAAGTCCTGGTTGTAGACGACCTGCTGGCAACCGGCGGCACGATTGAAGCGACCGTGAAGTTGATCCGCCGTCTGGGTGGCGAAGTGACCGATGCTGCCTTTATCATTAACCTGTTTGATCTGGGCGGCGAACAGCGTCTGGAAAAGCAGGGGCTGACCTGTTACAGCCTGGTACCATTCCCGGGCCACTAAGTCGGGCTATCTTTTCCCGTCTGAAGTAATACCGAGACACACAACCTCGCCGTCGCTGCGAGGTTGTGTTAGCATTACCCTCCTGTGAATCCACCCTCCAGCCTTTCAGAGCCTGCCAATGAGTTATCAGGTCTTAGCCCGAAAATGGCGCCCACAAACCTTTGCTGACGTCGTCGGCCAGGAACATGTGCTGACGGCACTGGCGAACGGCTTGTCGTTAGGGCGTATTCATCATGCTTATTTGTTTTCCGGCACCCGTGGCGTCGGAAAAACCTCTATCGCCCGCTTGCTGGCGAAGGGATTAAACTGTGAAACCGGCATCACCGCGACGCCGTGCGGCGTGTGCGATAACTGCCGGGAAATTGAGCAGGGGCGTTTTGTCGATTTGATTGAAATCGATGCCGCCTCACGCACCAAAGTCGAAGACACTCGCGATCTGCTGGATAACGTCCAGTACGCGCCTGCGCGCGGGCGATTTAAGGTCTATTTGATCGACGAAGTGCACATGCTGTCGCGCCACAGCTTTAATGCCTTGCTGAAAACGCTCGAAGAGCCGCCCGCGCACGTCAAGTTCCTGCTGGCGACTACCGATCCGCAGAAGCTGCCGGTGACCATCCTGTCGCGCTGTCTGCAATTCCATCTTAAAGCGCTGGATGTCGAACAGATTCGCCATCAGCTTGAGCATATTCTCAAAGAAGAGCATATCGCCCATGAACCGCGTGCGCTGCAACTGCTGGCTCGCGCCGCGGACGGCAGCCTGCGCGATGCGCTAAGTTTGACCGATCAGGCGATCGCCAGCGGCGATGGTCAGGTCTCGACCGACGCGGTCAGCACCATGCTCGGCACGCTGGACGACGACCAGGCACTCTCGCTTGTTGAAGCGGTTGTGGCCGCCGACGGCGAACGCGTGATGACGTTAGTTAACGACGCTGCCGCGCGCGGTATTGAATGGGAAGCGTTGCTGGTAGAAATGTCGGCTTTACTGCATCGTATTGCCATGGTTCAGCTTTCACCTGCCGCGCTCGGCAGCGATATGGCCGCCATTGAACAGCGTATGCGTGAACTGGCGCGAATCGTCCCGCCAACCGATGTGCAGCTTTATTATCAGACCCTGTTAATCGGGCGCAAAGAGCTGCCGTATGCGCCGGACAGACGAATGGGCGTCGAAATGACGCTGCTGCGTGCGCTGGCTTTTCATCCGCGCATGCCGCTCCCGGAACCTGAAGTTCCGCGTCAGTCGTTTGCCCCGGTCGCACCCACTGCGGTGATAACCCCAACGCAGGTGCCGCAGCAGCCTGCGTCAGCGCAACAGCAACAGAATGTGCCGCTCTCCGATGCTACCAGCCAGGTGCTGGCTGCACGTAGCCAGCTGCAACGCGCCCAGGGAGCAACCAAACCAAAAAAGAGTGAACCGGCAGCCGCTTCCCGCGCGCGGCCGGTGAATAATGCTGCGCTGGAAAGACTGGCTTCGGTGTCGGAACGTGTTCAGGCGCGTCCGGCGGTCTCTGCGCTGGAAAAGGCTCCGGCGAAGAAAGAAGCGTATCGCTGGAAGGCGACCAATCCTGTTGCAGAAGTTAAAGACGTCGTTGCCACGCCGAAAGCACTGAAAAAAGCGCTTGAGCATGAAAAAACGCCGGAACTGGCGGCAAAGCTTGCGGCTGAAGCTATTGAACGCGATCCGTGGGCCGCCCAGGTAAGCCAGCTCTCGCTACCTAAACTTGTGGAGCAGGTGGCGCTTAATGCCTGGAAAGAAGAGGATGGCAACATGGTGCGCCTGCACCTGCGTTCCACGCAGCGGCACCTTAATTCCAGTGGCGCGCAGCAAAAACTGGCCGAAGCATTGAGTACCTTAACGGGGTCAACGGTTGAATTGACCATCGTTGAAGATGATAATCCTGCGGTGCGCACGCCGCTGGAGTGGCGTCAGGCCATCTATGAAGAGAAGCTCGCGCAGGCGCGTGAGTCGATTATTGCGGATAATAACATCCAGACGCTGCGTCGTTTTTTCGATGCGGACCTGGATGAAGAAAGTATTCGCCCCATTTGATCGTCAGCCAAATGGTTTGACGGTCGTCATCCCTTAACGTGATTGAGAGAGAAGCCTATGTTTGGTAAAGGCGGTCTGGGTAACCTGATGAAACAGGCCCAGCAGATGCAAGAAAAAATGCAGCAGATGCAGGAAGAAGTCGCCAAGCTGGAAGTGACCGGCGAATCTGGCGCGGGTCTGGTAAAAGTGACCATCAACGGCGCGCATAACTGCCGTCGCGTGGAGATCGATCCAAGCCTGCTGGAAGACGACAAAGAGATGCTGGAAGACCTGGTTGCTGCGGCATTCAACGACGCGGCGCGTCGTATTGAAGAGACGCAGAAAGAGAAGATGGCTTCTGTTTCCTCCGGAATGCAGCTGCCGCCTGGCTTTAAGATGCCGTTCTGATGCAAACCAGCCCGCTGTTAACTCAGCTTATGGAAGCACTGCGCTGTCTGCCGGGCGTTGGTCCGAAGTCTGCGCAGCGCATGGCGTTCACGCTGCTTCAGCGCGATCGCAGCGGCGGGATGCGTCTGGCGCAGGCGTTAACGAAGGCGATGTCGGAAATCGGCCACTGTGCCGATTGCCGCACTTTCACCGAGCAGGACGTCTGCAACATCTGCTCGAACCCGCGTCGCCAGGAAAACGGTCAGATTTGCGTGGTGGAGAGTCCGGCGGACATCTACGCCATTGAGCAAACCGGGCAATTTTCCGGACGTTACTTCGTGCTTATGGGACACCTGTCGCCGTTGGACGGTATCGGGCCGGATGACATCGGGCTGGATCGTCTTGAACAGCGACTGGCGTCTGAGCAAATCAACGAACTGATCCTTGCGACTAATCCCACGGTCGAAGGAGAAGCGACCGCCAACTATATTGCTGAGCTTTGCATGCAGTATGGCGTTGAAGCCAGCCGTATCGCCCATGGCGTTCCGGTCGGCGGCGAGCTGGAAATGGTCGATGGCACCACGCTATCGCACTCTCTGGCAGGACGGCACAAGATTAAATTCTGAACAAACGGAGGCCGCGACGGCGGCTTCCGCTTGAAATCCTTCCCGCTTGTCCCCATTTCACCCTCAACGTGTTTTTACCATTGAAAATGGCATTGTTGAGGTAGATCTACATGAAAGGACAAGAAACTCGTGGTTTTCAGTCAGAAGTAAAACAGCTTCTGCACCTGATGATCCATTCTCTGTATTCCAATAAAGAAATCTTCCTGCGTGAGCTTATCTCTAACGCCTCGGATGCGGCAGACAAGCTGCGTTTCCGCGCACTGTCTAACCCGGATCTGTATGAAGGTGACGGTGAGCTGCGTGTGCGTGTTTCCTTCGATAAAGATAAGCGTACGTTGACCATTGCCGATAACGGCGTGGGGATGAACCGTGATGACGTTATCGATCATCTGGGGACCATTGCGAAATCCGGCACCAAATCTTTCCTCGAATCCATGGGTTCCGATCAGGCGAAAGACAGCCAGTTGATCGGTCAGTTCGGGGTTGGCTTCTACTCAGCCTTCATCGTGGCGGACAAAGTCACCGTGCGTACCCGTGCTGCGGGTGATAAACCGGAAAACGGCGTGTTCTGGGAGTCTGCGGGCGAGGGTGAGTACACCGTTGCTGATATCACCAAAGACGATCGCGGCACCGAAATCACTCTGCATCTGCGCGAAGGCGAAGACGAGTTCCTCGATGACTGGCGCGTACGTTCCATCATTAGCAAATATTCCGACCATATCGCGCTGCCGGTAGAGATCGAAAAAACCGAAGAGAAAGACGGCGAGACCGTGGTTTCCTGGGAAAAGATCAACAAGGCGCAGGCGTTGTGGACGCGTAACAAGTCGGAAATCAAAGACGACGAATACAACGAATTCTATAAGCATATCGCCCACGATTTCACCGACCCGCTGACCTGGAGCCACAATCGTGTGGAAGGTAAGCAGGAGTACACCAGCCTGCTGTATATCCCATCGCAGGCGCCGTGGGATATGTGGAACCGCGATCACAAGCATGGTCTGAAACTGTACGTCCAGCGTGTATTCATCATGGACGATGCAGAGCAGTTCATGCCGAACTACCTGCGCTTTGTCCGTGGTCTGATAGATTCTAACGATCTTCCGCTGAACGTCTCCCGTGAGATCCTGCAGGACAGCACCGTCACCCGTAACCTGCGCAGCGCGCTGACCAAACGCGTACTGCAGATGCTGGAAAAACTGGCGAAAGACGACGCGGAAAAATACCAGACCTTCTGGAAACAGTTTGGTCTGGTTCTGAAAGAAGGCCCGGCGGAAGACCATGCTAATCAGGAAACTATCGCCAAACTGATGCGCTTCGCGTCTACGCATACTGACTCCTCCGCACAGACCGTGTCGCTGGAAGACTACGTTGCGCGGATGAAAGAAGGGCAGGAGAAAATCTACTACATCACCGCAGACAGCTATGCGGCGGCGAAGAGCAGCCCGCACCTGGAACTGCTGCGTAAGAAAGGCATCGAAGTGCTGCTGCTTTCTGACCGCATCGATGAGTGGATGATGAACTACCTGACCGAGTTCGATGGCAAACCATTCCAGTCCGTGGCCAAAGCCGACGAGTCCATCGACAAACTGGCGGATGAAGTTGACGAATCGGCAAAAGAAGCGGAAAAAGCGCTGACGCCGTTTGTTGAGCGCGTGAAAACCTTGCTGGGCGATCGCGTAAAAGAAGTGCGTCTAACTCACCGTCTGACCGACACACCGGCTATCGTCACCACCGATGCGGATGAAATGAGCACCCAGATGGCGAAACTGTTCGCCGCTGCGGGCCAGGCGGTACCGGAAGTGAAATATATCTTTGAACTGAACCCGGACCACGTGCTGGTAAAACGCACGGCGGATACTCAGGACGAAGCGCAGTTCAAAGAGTGGGTTGAACTGCTGCTGGATCAGGCGCTGTTTGCCGAGCGTGGCACGCTGGAAGATCCGAACCAGTTCATCCGCCGTATGAACCAGTTGCTGGTATCCTGATAGCGATAATGTGATGCCGGATGGCGCTAGCGCCATCCGGCTTTTTTTCGCCTTCTGAACTCAATTTTCCATCATTAACCGTTTCAGCGCAGGCACCTTCCTTGAGCCAATTGCGTGATGGTGGTATCGTTTAGCGCTTTTTAAAAAATATCGACAACCTTTAAGGGGATTTTCGTAATGCGTATCATTCTGCTTGGCGCTCCGGGCGCGGGTAAAGGAACTCAGGCTCAGTTCATCATGGAGAAGTATGGTATTCCGCAAATCTCCACCGGTGATATGCTGCGTGCCGCCGTGAAATCTGGCTCCGAGCTGGGCAAACAAGCGAAAGACATCATGGACGCCGGTAAGCTGGTGACTGATGAGCTGGTGATCGCGCTGGTAAAAGAGCGTATTGCTCAGGAAGACTGCCGTAATGGTTTCCTGCTTGATGGCTTCCCGCGCACTATTCCGCAGGCAGATGCCATGAAGGAAGCGGGTATCAACGTGGACTACGTTCTGGAATTCGACGTTCCGGACGAGCTGATCGTTGACCGTATTGTAGGTCGTCGCGTACACGCTGCTTCTGGCCGCGTTTACCACATCAAATTCAATCCGCCTAAGGTTGAAGGTAAAGACGACGTGACCGGCGAAGAGCTGACCACCCGTAAAGACGATCAGGAAGAGACCGTACGTAAGCGCCTGGTGGAATACCATCAGATGACCGCACCGCTGATCGGCTACTACTCGAAAGAAGCACAGGCGGGTAACACTAAATACGCGAAAGTTGACGGCACTCAGGCCGTGGCTGACGTTCGCGCAGCGCTGGAAAAAATCCTCGGTTAATTTTTAACGCAGTTAATGCCGGATGGCGGTGGATACACTTTATCCGGCCTACGATTCTTTGTAGGCCGGATAAGCGTAGCGCCATCAGGCAAATTCTCGTCTTACCTTTCACAGCAATTAGTTCTTCTTTACCGCTTTTCCGCTACAATTATCAACAATTTGAATCGATAAGAGGCGGTAATGCGTCAGACGAAAACCGGTATCCTGCTGGCAAACCTCGGCACTCCCGATGCCCCAACCCCCGAAGCCGTTAAGCGCTACCTTCGCCAGTTTTTAAGCGATCAACGCGTAGTCGATACGTCCCCTGCGCTGTGGTGGCCGTTGCTGCGTGGTGTGATCTTGCCGTTGCGAGCGCCGCGTGTGGCAAAGCTGTACCAGTCAATCTGGATGGAAGACGGTTCCCCGCTAATGGTCTACAGCAAGGCGCAACAGCAGGCGTTGGCACAACGTCTGCCTGATACGCCTGTCGCGCTGGGGATGAGCTACGGTTCGCCGTCGCTCGAAAGCGCGGTTGATGAACTGTTGGCAAGCGGAGTGGAACACATGGTGGTGTTACCGCTGTACCCGCAATATTCCTGTTCGACGGTTGCAGCAGTCTGGGATGAGCTGGCGCGCATCTTAGCGCGCAAACGCGCTATTCCTGGTGTCTCATTTATTCGAGATTACGCCGATGATAGCAGCTACATTGATGCGCTGGCCAAAAGTGCCCGGGATTCATTCGCTCAACATGGCGAACCTGATTTGCTGCTGCTCTCCTACCACGGCATTCCGCAGCGCTACGCCGATGAGGGCGATGACTACCCGCAGCGCTGTCGCGACACGACGCGTGAGCTGGTTTCGGCGCTTGGTCTGCCGCCGGAAAAAGTCATGATGACCTTCCAGTCTCGCTTTGGCCGCGAACCGTGGCTGACGCCGTATACCGATGAAACGTTAAAAATGCTGGCGGAGAAAGGAACCCGACATATCCAGGTTATGTGTCCGGGCTTCGCGGCTGATTGTCTCGAAACGCTGGAAGAGATAGCGGTGCAAAACCAGGAGATTTTCCTTGAGGCTGGCGGTAAGCAATATGAATATATTCCGGCGTTGAATGCCACACCGGAACATATCGAAATGATGGTTAAACTGACCGCCGCCTACCTTTAAAGCTGCGCCCTGAAATAACGCGCGCCGTCCTGCAGGGCATCGTCGGCGGTTTTCATCATCCGCGAATAGTGCAGGAAGGCGTGCAGCGTGCCGGGATACATTTTGTACTGGCAAGGCTGCTGATGCGCTTGTAACGTCTGGAATAATAAGCAGCTATCGTCGATCAGTGGATCGAACTCCGCACCGGCGATAAAACATGGCGGTACGTCGCGCGTCAGATCGTTATTAAACAGGCAATAGTACGGTGACTCGCGATCGTCAGCGCTGCGTAGGTACGCGTTTTCGTACATCTGCAGATCTTCGCGGGTTAAACCATCCCACGCGCCGCCCATCAGCCGTCGACTTAGTGAATCTTGCAGGCCGTAAAGGCCATACCACAACAGCACGCCAGCGACTTTGCCGCAGGCAATGTTTTTATCTCGCAGCCACAGAGTGCTGGCTAGCGCCAGCATCGCTCCGGCGGAATCGCCCGCAAAACCAATCGTATTTACATTGAGGGAATAGTCGCCAGCGTGTTGATGATAGTACTGGCAAACGGTGACTATCTCTTCAATGGCTTGCGGGTAGCGGGCTTCCGGCGCCAGCGAATAGTCAATGCCGATCACCGTGCACTGGGTGTAGTGCGCCAGTAAGCGCATAATACGGTCGTGGGTATCCAGATTACCGAGAATAAAACCGCCGCCGTGCAGGTAATACAGCGTCGCCTGGCTTTGGGGCTGCGGAGCGTAAATTCGTGTGGCAACGGGACCGCACGCGGTAGAAATCACGCATTCTCGGGTATCCATCTGCGGGGCATCGGCATTCCACAGTTGCCGCTCATGAATGTAGTGTTGGCGCTGAGCCACGAAGTCATCGGCAGCGGGCCATGGCGGCAAATCGTCGCGATGAAAATTCACCACGCTTTTCATTTCATCCGAAATTTTGTCGAGTACGGGGATTTTGTTTTCCGGTTTCATAAAACACTCCTTGTAAAGGTGAGTTATTGTAGAAATTAATCCTGGACAAACTGCGATCTCACCGTCCGATATTGAAACTCAGCGCCGCATCGCATGCGCAGCAGGGAATGTGCTACCATGCTTCGCTCAGTTAACCACCCTAAAATCGACCATGAAATTTCCCGGTAAACGTAAATCCAAACACTATTTTCCCGTCAGCGCGCGCGATCCGTTGCTGCAACAAATTCAACCAGAAAATGAAACCAGCGCTGCCTGGGTGGTGGGCATCGACCAGACGCTGGTGGATATTGAAGCCAAAGTGGATGATGGCTTTGTCAAACGTTATGGATTAAGCGCCGGGCACTCTCTGGTAATTGCCGATGATGTCGCTGAAGCGCTCTACCAGGAGCTGGTGCGCGAAAATTTGATCACCCATCAGTTTGCGGGCGGTACTATCGGTAACACTATGCACAACTACTCCGTGTTGGCGGATGACCGCTCGGTGCTACTGGGCGTGATGTGCAGCAATATCGAGATCGGCAGCTATGCGTACCGCTATTTGTGCAATACCTCCAGCCGTACCGATCTGAACTACCTGCAAGGCGTTAATGGACCGATTGGCCGCTGCTTTACGCTGATTGGCGAATCCGGAGAGCGTACCTTCGCCATCAGCCCCGGACATATGAACAAACTGCGAGCGGATAGCATCCCTGAATCCGTCATTGCTGGTGCGTCCGCGCTGGTGCTGACGTCCTATCTGGTGCGCTGCGAACCGGGCGAGCCGATGCCGGAAGCAACCATGAAGGCGATTGAATATGCCAAAAAACACAATGTGCCGGTGGTACTGACGCTGGGCACCAAATTCGTTATTGCCGATAATCCGCAGTGGTGGCAAGCATTTCTGAAAGAGCATGTCTCTATTCTGGCGATGAATGAAGAAGAGGCCGAAGCGCTGACCGGCGAGAACGATCCGCTACTGGCGTCCGACAAGGCGCTGGACTGGGTGGATCTGGTGCTGTGCACTGCGGGTCCGGCGGGTCTGTATATGGCGGGCTTTACGGAAGAAGAAGTCAAACGTAAAACCCAGCATCCGCTGCTGCCTGGGGCGATTGCCGAATTTAACCAATACGAATTTAGCCGCGCCATGCGTCATAAAGACTGTACGAATCCGCTACGTGTGTATTCGCACATCGCGCCGTATATGGGCGGGCCAGAAAAGATCATGAACACCAACGGTGCTGGTGACGGCGCGCTGGCGGCATTGCTGCATGATATTACTGCCAACAGCTATCACCGTAGCAACGTGCCTAACTCCAGCAAGCACAAGTTTACTTGGCTGACCTATTCGTCATTAGCGCAGGTGTGTAAATATGCTAACCGCGTGAGTTACCAGGTGCTGAACCAGCATTCCCCGCGTCTGACGCGCGGCTTGCCGGAACGTGAGGACAGCCTGGAAGAGTCGTACTGGGATCGTTAAATCTTGCGTAGGCCGGATAAGCGATAACGCTATCCGGCACGTAACATTAACTGGCAGTAGCAACTTCACCAGCAGGCGGCGTTTCAATCAGCTCCAGCATGGTGCGGGCGATTTCACGCTCACCCATGACCACCTGATTGGCGCCCCGCTCGGTAATGTATTCCACTTCATCGTCATAATGCGCGCGGGCGATAATCTCAATCGACGGGCACTTTTCACGAGCTGAAGCGACAATTTCACCCGCTTCATAGCCATTCGGAATGGTCAGCAGCAGCCAGCGTGCGCAATCCAGGTGCGCCAGACCCATAATTTCCTCATTAGCAGCGTTGCCCAGCACCGCCCGGATCCCACGCTCGCGCAGTTCATCCACCCGGGTACGCGAGGTTTCGATAACCACCAACGGGATCCCTGCTGCCATCAGTTTCTCACCCAGCAGGCTGCCGACGCGGCCAAAGCCCACCAGCAAGGCGTGATTACAGATATCCACCGGAATTTGCTTCTCTTCTTCGATGGCTTCTTCCAGCGTCTGCTCTTCCAGCGTTTCGGTTTTGGCGAGATATTTTTCTAACACTGCGAACAGCACCGGGTTGAGCATAATGGACAGGATAGCCCCTGCCAGTACCAGATTCTGTCCGGCCTGTGGCAGCAGGTTTAACGCCATTCCCAGACCCGCCAGGATAAAGGCAAACTCACCAATCTGCGCCAGACTGGTGGCAATGGTGAGTGCTGTGCGTTGGGAGTGACCAAACAGGCGCACCAGGAAATAGGCGGCAACGGATTTACCAAAGACAATAATCGCCAGCGTGCCAAGTACCGCCAGCGGCTGCTGGATCAAGATTAACGGATCAAACAGCATCCCGACGGATACAAAGAACAATACGGCGAACGCATCGCGCAGCGGCAGAGTATCATGCGCTGCACGGTGACTCAGTTCCGATTCATTCAGCACCATACCGGCGAAGAACGCGCCCAGTGCAAAAGAGACATCGAACAATTCCACTGCGCCAAAGGCGATACCTAATGCCAGGGCAAGGACTGACAGAGTAAACAGTTCTCGTGAGCCGGTTGCGGCGCTACGCGCCATGATCCAGGGCACCAGGCGACGGCCAACCAGCATCATAATGGCGATAAACGCCACCACTTTACCGATGGTAATGCCCATATCGACGGCCAGCGATGCAAACCCAACATCTTCTTTTTCCAGCATTCCGGCGACGGCGGGTAGGAGCACCAGCGTCAGCACCATCATCAGGTCTTCAACAATCAGCCAGCCTATAGCGATTTGCCCGCGCTGGCTGTCAATAAGTTGTCGTTCCTCAAGAGCACGCAGTAGTACTACGGTACTGGCGGTCGAAAGACACAGTCCAAAGACGATACCCACCATCAGCGACCAGCCCATTACCGCTGAAAGCGCCATACCCAGTAGCGTTGCCACCGCTATCTGGGCAATCGCGCCGGGAATGGCGATTGACTTTACCGCCATCAAATCCTTCAGGGAAAAGTGCAGCCCGACGCCGAACATCAACAGGATTACGCCAAGCTCAGCCAGTTCAGGCGCGAGTTTGGTATCAGCAACAAAACCAGGTGTAAATGGACCGGCCAGAACGCCCGCTAACAGATATCCCACCAGAGGAGAAATACGTAGTTTATTGGCAATCATGCCTAATATAAAAGCGAGCACAAGGCCGCCGACAATGGTGGTGATAAGCGGGGTGGCGTGATGCATTCCGTCTCCTTTGGTTGCTGTGTTGATCCTGAAAACCCAAATTCCGAGTAATAGTTTATGACAAATTTGATGTTTATGTTGATGAATAATTATTGAATTTTGATGAAAACAGGATTTTAAAGGAAAAAAAGCACGGATCGGAAAACCAGGGGGGGATGTCTGAGGCAAACGCTGATGGTCACTGTAAGTGATGACGACCAAAGTCTAGCTTTGGTCGTCAAAAAATCAGGCTTTATGTCGGTTATCAGGTAAGAATATGGTCAGTATCCCCAAAAGTGGCAGGAAAGCACATATTTTGTAGACCAAATCGATACTGGTATGGTCGGCAATCAGCCCTAACACCGCGGCTCCCAAGCCACCCATGCCGAAGGCAAAACCGAAAAATAGCCCAGAAACCATGCCGATACGCCCAGGAAGCAGCTCCTGTGCATAGACCAGAATGGCAGAAAACGCTGATGCGAGGATAAAACCAATGATTACGGTTAAAATCCCGGTCCATTCCAGCGTTGCATAGGGTAAAACGAGGGTAAATGGCGCTACGCCGAGGATAGAGCCCCAAATAACATATTTTCTGCCAATTTTATCGCCCAATGGTCCACCAATTACCGTTCCGGCGGCGACGGCAAATAAGAAGGCAAACAGGTGAAACTGGGCATTTTGTACCGATAATCCGAATTTTTGCATCAGATAAAAGGTGTAATAGCTGCTAATGCTCGCCATATAGAAGTATTTGGAGAAAATCAGCACCAGCAGAATGCTTACCGCCAAAACCACTTTATTACGCGGCAACGGATTAACGATGGCGACCTTCGGCTTTCCTTTACTCATCCGATGCTGTGCTGCATACCAACGGCTGATTTGCGCCAGGACGACAATCGCTAATAACGCGGCCAGCACAAACCAGGCTACATTACCTTTACCGTATGGCGCAATGATGACAGCCGCCAGCAACGGTCCCAGAGAGCTACCGAAGTTACCGCCAACCTGGAAAATCGACTGGGCAAGGCCGTGGCGACCACCGGAGGCCATACGCGCCACACGGGACGATTCCGGGTGGAATACCGATGAACCGGTACCGACCAGCGCCGCGGCGAGCAACACCATATGGAAGCTGCCGGCCATGGCCAGCAAAACAAGCCCGCTCAGCGTGAAGCACATCCCAATGGGCAGCGACCACGGCATCGGGTATTTGTCCGTCCAGTAACCCACGACCGGTTGTAGCAGCGAGGAAGCAAGCTGGAAGGTCAGGGTAATCATCCCTATCTGCATAAACGTCAGCGAGAACTCTGACTGTAAAAGCGGATAAATTGCGAGGATCAGCGACTGGATCATATCGTTGAGCAGATGGGAGAGGCTGATTGCCCCTAAAATGCCAAATGAGGTGCGCGCTTTAGCAACCGACGCTGACGCGCCAGCCGCTGGCTGGGTTGGTTCACTTATTGCCATAGAAAGTCACTTCTGTTTGGTTGCGATTATGAGGGTAATCTAATTTGTTATTATTACCTGACTAACATACCTGCGGAAGGTGTTTGAAGGAAGTCTCATTTCTGAAAACATTTTCGACTATTATTTCATATCATTGTAATTTCAGTCGTTGATTTTGGCTCAGGGAGAGTACATGAAATTTTTAAAACGGGGCGTGGCGCTGGCGTTATTAGCCGCATTTGCGCTGGCAGGTCAGCCTGCACAGGCGTACGAAAAAGATAAAACTTATAAAATCACCATTCTGCATACTAACGATCATCACGGTCATTTCTGGCGTAGCGAATATGGGGAATATGGACTGGCGGCGCAAAAAACGCTGGTGGACGGTATTCGTAAAGAGGTGGCCGAAGAAGGGGGCAGCGTACTGCTGCTTTCCGGCGGCGATATTAACACCGGCGTACCAGAATCCGATCTGCAGGATGCGGAACCTGATTTTCGCGGCATGAACCTGATTGGCTACGACGCGATGGCGGTCGGAAACCACGAGTTTGATAATCCGCTTAGCGTATTGCGCCAGCAGGAAAAATGGTCGAAATTTCCGTTTCTCTCGGCCAATATTTATCAGAAAAGCACCGGCGAGCGTTTATTTAAGCCGTGGGCCATCTTTAAGCGCCAGGACTTAAAAATTGCCGTACTTGGTTTAACCACTGATGATACGGCGAAAATTGGCAACCCCGAGTTCTTTACCGATATCGAATTCCGTAAACCTGCCGATGAAGCCAAACTGGTTATCCAGGAACTGAATATGGGGGAAAAGCCAGACATCATTATTGCCACCACCCATATGGGACATTATGACAATGGCAATCATGGATCTAACGCCCCTGGTGATGTGGAGATGGCGCGCAGCCTGCCAGCAGGGTCGCTGGCAATGATTGTGGGTGGTCACTCACAGGACCCTGTGTGTATGGCTGCGGAAAATAAAAAACAGGTGGATTACGTCCCGGGGACGCCGTGTGCGTCAGACAAGCAGAACGGGATCTGGATTGTTCAGGCGCATGAGTGGGGGAAATACGTGGGACGGGCGGACTTTGAGTTCCGCAACGGCGAAATGAAAATGGTTAATTACCAGCTTATCCCCGTTAACCTGAAGAAAAAAGTGACCTGGGACAACGGTAAAAGTGAGCGGGTACTCTACACCCCGGAGATTGCTGAAAATCAGCAAATGCTTTCGCTGCTGACACCGTTCCAGAATAAAGGTAAAGCGCAGCTCGACGTGAAAATTGGCAGCGTCAATACGCGTCTCGAAGGCGATCGTAGCAAAGTCCGTTTCGTGCAAACCAATATGGGGCATTTGTTGCTGGCTGCGCAAATGGCGCGGACCAGCGCTGATTTTGGCGTGATGAGCGGCGGCGGTATCCGTGACTCCATTGAAGGCGGCGATATCACCTATAAGAGCGTGCTGAAGGTACAGCCGTTTGGCAACATCGTGGTGTATGCCGACATGAGCGGGAAAGAGGTGATTGACTATCTGACCGCGGTGGCGCAAATGAAGCCGGACTCCGGGGCCTATCCGCAGTTTGCCAACGTCAGCTTTGTAGCGAAAGACGGCAAACTTAACGATGTGAAAATCAAAGACGAACCTGTTGATCCAGCCAAAACCTATCGTATGGCAACGCTGAGCTTCAACGCCACCGGCGGTGATGGCTATCCGCGTATTGATAACAAACCAGGCTATGTGAATACCGGATTTATTGATGCGGAAGTGCTGAAAGAATACGTGCAGAAGAACTCACCGCTGGATGCCAGTGCGTATGAGCCGAAGGGGGAGGTGAGCTGGCAGTAACAGGGCGGAGTGCCGGATGGCGATGCTGGCACCTTATCCGGCCTACAGGTCAGTGCGATGTGTAGGCCTTAAAGCTGCGCGCCATCAGGCATTCATTCTATAACCGCTTAGTCCCGGCGGGCGATGTCAGCGAATTTTGCATCCAGAATTTTCGCCAGATCGCTCGCTGCCAGTTCGATATCCAGCCCGCGTTTGCCGCCGGACACATAAATGGTGTCAAACGTTTGGGCTGGCGCGTCGATAAGCGTCGGCAATCTTTTTTTCTGTCCCAGCGGGCTGATACCACCTACCAGATAGCCGGTAGTGCGTTGCGCGACCATGGGATCGGCCATATCGACCTTTTTGGCGCCCAACGCTTTGGCGACCTTTTTGAGATCCAGTTGACCGGCTACCGGTGTGACGGCGACCGCCAGATGCTTCATGTCGCCATTCACGGCAACCAGCAGCGTTTTGTAAACCTGGTCCGCATTCAGACCTAACTTGCGCACCACTTCGTCACCAAAGTTCGTCTCGGACGGATCGTGATCGTAGGTGTGGATCTGGAAAGAAATTTTGTTTTTTTCGAGTAATTTAACGGCGGGTGTCATAGCAATTTTCCTGGCCCAGACAAAATACGACACAAGCATACGCCTGATGTCTGTCTAAAAAATAGTACCATCTTGCGCAATAGTATTGGCAGGATGATGACTTTGAGCGACAATCGAACTGCACCGACGCTTTAAGCGCCGGGATCATAATAATGATGAAATTCCTCTTTGACGGGCCAATAGAGATATTGGCCATTTTTTTACCGTAACATCTCCGGCAAATTTCCTTCTCCGTATAAATGCAGCGCGCCAACGGCCACCACATAGTGACCGGCAGGCATCGCTCTGAGTCGATCGCACCAGGCCGCATTACGTTGATGCATCAAAACGTCATACAACGACTGACTAAATGTATTGGGTAGTGTGAGTTCGCTATTGTGCGGCGGCGTTTCAAGCCACCAGCTCATCATCTGTTGTAGCAGTCTGGCATTGGTATGCCAGTGTGTCAGGGTATCGTCCAACAGAGCCAGGCCGTTATCGGGCAACTGACATAACAGTGCGATTTGGCTGGATGCGCCTTCCAGTTCGATTATCGGTTTATGCACTTTTTTAGCCGCATTCAGCAGTTGGTAATCAATCCCGTATTCAGCCCGCAGCCCCAGCTTCTGCGCCTGCGTTGCCTGTAATACCATGGCGATTTGCCATAACGGCTGCGTGGACAGCAGGGAAGGGGAAATGCCCAGTTCGTCGGTGACCTTATGCAGATTATCTAACTGCTCCGGGCTGATGCGTTCTTCCAGTGCGGCAAAGGTCGGAAGGTTGGCAAACGGCGCATCGTCGCCGGAAACATCAGCTTCGACAATCAACGCATCGGCATGCTTGAGCTTTTTGAGTAATTTGGCAGGCAGAGGCGCCATATCGCGGCTGCCCATATGAATACTGCCAATCAGATGAAAATGGCGGTTGCCGGGCAAAGAGATGTCGATGGCAGGCCAGGTATAGTGGTTGCCGCGCAGTGCAGACCAAAATGCTTTTACCCGGTATAACAAATCCATACGACCTCCCTAAGTGGACTTCCATGCTAGCGCGTGGTCCTAGAAGGTGCAATGCGTGAATTGCCGGATGGCACAGTTGATAGCGCCATCCGGCAAAGGCTTACTCTTTAGGTTTGAAGCGCAGCAGTCGGTTCGCGTTGCTCACCACTGTGATGGAAGAAAGCGCCATCGCCGCCCCGGCGACGACCGGGTTGAGCAGCGTGCCGGTGAACGGCCACAAGATCCCGGCGGCAACGGGGATACCGATGCTGTTATAGATAAACGCGCCAAGCAGGTTCTGCTTCATATTGCGCAGTGTTGCCCGGGAGATAGACAGCGCATCTGCAACGCCCATCAGGCTATGACGCATCAGCGTAATTGCGGCTGTTTCAATCGCCACATCGCTGCCGCCACCCATGGCGATCCCTACATCGGCCTGAGCCAGCGCTGGCGCATCGTTGATACCGTCACCGACCATGGCAACCTGACGCCCCTGGCTCTGCAGACGCTTAATCGCCTCGGCCTTACCGTCCGGCAGAACGCCCGCAATCACCTCATCAATACCCGCTTCTTTGGCAATGGCGTTGGCAGTCGTTGGGTTGTCGCCGGTGAGCATCACCAGACGATACCCAGCGCGGTGCAGGCGCTGGAGCGCTGCCACACTGTCGCTACGCAGTGGATCACGTACCGCTAACAGCGCCGCGGCTTTACCATCAATTGCCAACAGCACGGGGGTTGAACCCCGGGAAGCCTGAGCGGTGATTTCATCTTCCATTTCTGTGGTATCGACCTGCTGCTCATTGAGCAGCGCCTGGTTGCCCAGCAGTAGCGTATGACCTTCCGTTTCGCCACTGACGCCTAAACCACGCAGCGTACGGAAACCGTTGATCTGCGGCAGCGTGATATCACCCGCTTTGTCGAGAATCGCTCTGGCCAGCGGGTGGCTGGAACCCTGTTCAAGGGCCGCTGCCAGACGAATTGCCAGCGCTTCCTCGGTATTACCAAACGTTTTGATGGCGACAACCTGCGGTTTGCCTTCGGTCAGCGTCCCGGTCTTATCAAAGACGAGAGTATCGAGCGTGCTGGCGCGCTGCAGCGCATCGGCATCGCGTACCAGTACCCCAAACTCAGCGGCACGCCCCACGCCGGAAATAATCGACATCGGCGTTGCCAGACCCAGCGCACAAGGGCAGGCGATAATCAGAACGGTGGTGGCAATCACCAGCGTATAGACAATCTGCGGCGCTGGTCCAAAGAAATACCAGATAGCCGCACTGACCAGCGCAATGGCGACCACGACCGGAACGAACACCGAGGAGATACGGTCGGCCAGTTTGCCAATTTCCGGTTTACTGCTTTGCGCCTGACGCACCATACGAATAATGCGCGACAGCGTGGTGTGGCTGCCAACGGCGCTGGCGCGGAATAGCACGCTGCCGTCCTGGACGACCGTACCGGCGTGGACGCTATCGCCTTCACCTTTTTGCTGCGGAATCGGCTCGCCGGTCAGCATCGCTTCATCCAGCCAGGCTTCACCTTGTGTAATTTCTCCATCGACCGGCACGCGGTCACCGGTAGTCAGACGCAGTAACATTCCGGCCTGAACGTCTGCCAGCGGTACGTTCTTTTCACCTTCGTCAGTAACGACGCGCGCGGTCGGCGGCGTCAAATCGAGCAGTTTTTCCAGCGCTTTGGACGAGCGTTGGCGAGCCCGCGCTTCCAGCATGTGTCCGAGGTTAATCAGACCAATAATCATGGCGCTGGCTTCATAATAGAGGTGTCGCGCTTCCATTGGGAACCATTGCGGCCAGAGGTTGACGCTCATGGAATAGAGCCATGCCACCCCTGTACCCAGCGCGACCAGGGTATCCATAGTCGCGGTGCCGTTCATCAGGCTTTTCCACGCATTGCGATAAAAGTGACCGCCTGCGAAAACCATCACGGCAAGCGTTGCCAGGCCAATCGTCAGCCACAGGCTGCGGTTGTCATCGCTCACCATCATGTTGTCGCCGATCATACCCCATACCATGACAGGGATACCCAGCAGCAGCGCAACAGCTGCCTGCCAGCGAAAACGCTTCATGGTTGCCACGGCGGTTTCTTGCTGACGTTCGCGGCGCTTGACGTCATCTTCAATCGCTTCTGCGCCGTAACCCGCTTTTTCAACTGCCTGGACTAAATCTGCGGCGGAGGCACTGCCCATTACCAGCGCAGTGCGTTCCGCCAGGTTTACCCGTGCCTGAGTGACGCCCGGTACACTTTGCAATGCATTTTGTACACGGGTCACACAACTGGCGCAGCTCATGCCGTTTAACAGCAACTGTTGGCTGTCATCATCAGCCGTAGCTGCCGGAAGCTCGGAAGGGACCGCTGCCAGTGCTTCCGACGGGATTGATGACTCCGTCAGCGGTTTAGCCTTTGGGTGGCTTAACTCCGCGCCGTAACCGGCTTGTTTGATGGTTTCAATCAGCGCTTCTGCGCTGGCGCTCCCGGTAACATGCGCCTCTGTCACGGTGACATCCGCTTGCTCAACGTCTGGACGTTGTTCCAGACTTTCTTTAACGCGTTTTACGCAGTGACCACAGGACAAACCGTCCAGGGTTAGATCGATTGTTTGAGACATAACAAATTTCCTCTATGAGTGGTCGGTTACTTATTGACCTTGGCAATCGTTTTGACTAACTGTTATAAAGGTTAAACCTTCCATCTGGGGGAAGGTCAAGGGAGAAAAGATGAATATATCCGATGTTGCTAAAAAAACCGGTTTAACCAGCAAAGCCATACGCTTTTATGAAGAAAAAGGCTTAGTGACGCCGCCGCTACGTAGCGAAAATGGCTATCGTACATACAACCAACAGCATCTGAATGAACTTACGCTGCTGCGCCAGGCACGCCAGGTGGGTTTTAATCTCGAAGAGTGTGGCGAACTGGTGAACCTGTTTAACGATCCGGCGCGTCATAGTGCAGATGTGAAAAAGCGTACCTTAGAAAAGGTAGCGGACATTGAGCGGCATATCAGCGAGTTGCAGGCCATGCGCTTGCATTTGCTGGCGCTGGCGGAGAGTTGCCCAGGCGATGACAGTGCCGAATGCCCGATTATTGATAACCTCTCCGGCTGCTGCCACCATAAAGCGAAGGCTTAACGGCGAGGGGGATTAAGCATAAACACCACCGTGCCGCGGTACCATGGGGATTTCTCAAGCTGTGCTTCAGCCAGCGGATCCCGGCTACCGTTTTGCACCAGCCCCAGCTTAAACGGAATGCGCAGACGGCTGAGTGCGGGCAGATACGCCTGATAATTCGTTACCGTATGACGGCCCTGATAGCTCTGGACCACCAGTTCATCGACCGCCAGCGCGTTCAGCGTGGCGACGTCGCCCGTTTTTGCCCAATCCAGAAGTCCAGTCACGCCAAGTGCAAACTCGGCTGGTAACTGTTGACGTAATTGCTGCAAAAAGCGGGCGTAATCGGCAAGCTGATGAGTCGCCGCGTCAAAATCAACCTGTAGGCCGACCACGTGATTCCCGGCCGTCTGCCAGCGTTGCATCAACCGTATGATACGCGCCGGGATCGCCTCCGGTACGTCGAGCGTGGTAAAGCGCACGGTCAGCCAGATCGAGGGAAAAGACAGGCGGCTGACCGGCAGCCCGAGACGCTGGAAAACCACGTTACCCGAACGAATCAGCACCTCACCCTGATGCAGATAGACCGTTTGCGCGTCTTTCAGCTCATCACTGGCCTTCACGCCGGACCACAGCCAGAAGGCCGGATGCTCACGGGCGGCGACGATATCCGCCGCCTGCGGCTGGCCTGTCAGCAGCGCGGTTACCAGTAGTATTTGAGTTTTTGCGCCCACGGACTTCCCGGATACTGCGTTTTCAGTTGGGTGAACCAGCCTTTACGCTGCAGTTTATCCACTTCCTCACCGCCGCATTCGTTAGAGCCTGACGGCGCATAGCACATGATGGCGCGATACAGCGCGAAGCTCTTGTCTTCAACCTCTGCTTTCGGTGAAGTGATTACCTGCTGATAGTAGCTTTGCCTGTCGAACTGGCCGAACGGTTCTTTGCGCGATATTGCTGATTCAAGTACGTCGTTGCCGGCACTGTTTTTCCACAAATCAACGTGGGTTTGCGTGGTGCGGAAGAATTCGCCTAAGCAGTTCAGCGCGTGGGCATCATCTGCTTTTTTGCTCAATACCGTTACCGTTTCATTGAGGCTGCGACAGGTATAACCGGCTTGAGCGGCATCGCCATTCCAGTCGAAAATACTCAGATTAACGTCATCAAACGCGTCGCCAATAACCGGTGGAGTAATGGCGCTGGTCAGTTTTCTGTCATTCAACCAGTCGCCAAAGCGGTTTTCAGTAAGATCGCGTACCAGCAGCGTATGCAGGGCGATGGTACGCTCTTCATTGTTGGGTCCATGGACGGCCTGCTGGCGCAGCAGTTCCGGCGAGGCCTGTGTTTTCAGTATCTGCGAGCGAAAACGCAGGTTGGTCACTGCGCTTTCTGGGGCAAAAACCGCCGCCACATCGCCGCTATAAACCAGCGTGGCGGCGAGCTTAGCCTGTACATACTGCTGCTGTTCGTTGTCCTGGCTGAGTTTTAGCAACTGCAGCCAGAAATCACGCGCCGCGGGCCAGTTCTTCTGGCCCATCAGCGCTTCGCCATACAGCACTTGTTCGCTGAAGGCGAGGGTATCGTGAGCGGCAAGTTTCTGCGCTGGCGTAACTGCCTGAATAATCGCCGCGTAGTTCTCCGTCGCCAGCCACAGATTCAGTTGCAGATCGCGCCATAGCGGCAATTTTTGGCTCTGTTCAAACACCGGTTTGCTGGCATCGAGCTGCGCCTGGGTCAGTGTGGGTTTACTGTTGTTATCCAGACGCAGCGCGCGCAGCAGTTCGATATAGCTGACATGCGGCGCATCGGGGAAGGCTTCTACCACGGACTGTTCGTAGAACGCCATACCGTAGACATTATCGTATTCGATGACAATGTCACGCAGTTGCCGTGCGTCAGCCGACTGCTGGAGCGTTTGCTCATACAACCCGGCCAGCTGTGGCCACGCCTGTAAATACCAGTTGATGCGACGCAGCATACCGCGCGCGGATTCGGCATACAGGCCTTGCGGGAAGCGTTGCAAATAGACTTGTGCCTGCGTCTGAGCCTGAGTCGCATCCTCGCGGTTAATTTTTGCAATATCAAAATCGCCGTACTCGCCCACGCTGTTCTGGCTGCTCTTGTTCAAGGCCGCACGCATCAACATGTATTGCGCGGTCTCTGCCAGCCACGGGCGCTCACTTTTGGCAAGCTGAGTGAAATCGCGTTCGGCGCTGGCATAATCACCGGCATAGAAACTGGCAGCTGCGGCCAGATAATTTTTATAGGACTGAGCCGGTGAATCAGCCGGGAGGGTGGCAAGTGAAGACTCAATTTGTTCGCGGGTTGCCCCGGATAGCAGCCCCGTACGCGCCTGGGCTAAGGCCTGACGCTGTTCCGCCGCTAACGTCGGGTCGGCCAGCAGTGCGGCAAAAAATGCGCTGACGCTCTCGGTGTTATTTGAAACATGACGGTTCTCAAGCTCAGCGTCGTTGACGTTTATTTCGTCTGCGCTAATGTTCAGTTCGGCCATCTGTCGGGAGAGTGGGCTGTCTGCGGCGGATGCCGGCGCAGCGGCTGGCTGCGGGGCTGCCTCATCCCATTGCGGGTGATAGGCAAAATAGAAATCCCGGGAGCGGGTGATATCCGCTGGCATTGATTGCACCGGCAGAGCAAATGATTTTTCCTGGCTCAGCAGCCGCAGCAGGTTGTCGCGGCTGTCGTTTTCAGGGTTAAAGGTTGGCGTGCCTTTCAACAGGCAGCTGTCGTCGCTCCATTTGCAGTCTTCCATATCGAAAGAGGCGAATGCCTGCGGGGCGGCGGTCAGTAATGTGCAAAGGGCAAAGGCAAGGGGTGTCTTCCTGACCATAGTCTTATTTCCTGTCTTTTTAGTGTGATACCGCTTTAATAATCAGGGTTATCCCTTCAACGGCAATAACTTCAACCTGCGTTCCGGCGCTCAAATCGTCGCGGGCGCTGACGGGCCATGAGCTATCGCCGACGCGCATATGTCCACGGCCATTGACCAGGCCAGTTTCCAGAATAAATCGACGACCAACCAACTGCTGCCCGCGCTGGTTCAGATGGCTGTCGGCGGGTTTCTGCTCCTGAACACGCCTTGCCAGCCACTTCCACCAGAGCCAGGCCGCCAGCAGGGTGAGGACGGCGAACATTGCTCCTTGCCAGGCCCAGTCAAGCGGAACGAGCCACACCACCAGGCCGGTAATCACCGCCGCCACGCCGCTCCACAGCAGATAGCCGTTACCGCCCAGCATCTCGGCAGCGAGTAGCAAACCGCCGAGGCTGAGCCAAAAGATGTGCGGGTGTACCAGAATCATCGCTATCATGATTTTTTCCGCTCGCTGGCGCTGTCCTTAACCAGTTCTGCGATCCCGGCAATGGAGCCCATCAGGCTGCTGGCATCCAGCGGCATCATTACCACTTTGCTGTTATTCGATGAACCGATATGCTGCAGCGCTTCGGTGTATTTCTGCGCCACGAAGTAGTTCACGGCCTGAATATCCCCGGCGGCAATGGCTTCAGAAACCATCTGCGTTGCGCGAGCCTCGGCTTCTGCCGAACGTTCACGCGCTTCAGCCTGTAAAAACGCAGACTGGCGTTCACCTTCCGCTTTAAGGATCTTCGACTGCTTCTCACCTTCGGCCTTGACGATTTCTGCCTGACGGATCCCTTCGGCTTCAAGAATGTAGGCGCGTTTGGTACGTTCGGCTTTCATCTGCGCGTTCATCGCGTCGATAAGTTCTGCAGGAGGACGCACGTCGCGGATCTCGATACGGGTGATTTTAATGCCCCAGGGATTCGTGGCTTCATCAACAATATGCAGCAGGCGCGTGTTGATGTTGTCGCGCTGGGAGAGCATTTCATCGAGCTCCATCGAGCCGAGAACGGTACGAATGTTGGTCATGGTCAGATTGATAATCGCCAGTTCCAGATTACTGACTTCATAGGCGGCTTTCGGCGCGTCGATCACCTGAATAAAGCACACGGCATCAATCGCGACGTTGGCGTTATCTTTGGAGATGACTTCCTGAGAAGGGATATCAAGCACCTGTTCCATCATGTTGATCTTACGACCAATGCGATCCATGAACGGCACGACAAGGTTTAAACCTGGTTGCAGGGTTTTGGTGTAACGGCCAAAACGCTCTACCGTCCACTGATATCCCTGCGGGACGATTTTGACGCCAGCGCCGACGATGACCAGTGCGACAAAGATGAGAATAGGAATAAAAATGAGCATTGATGAAACCTCCTGTTGTGCTGTCCTTTACTGCCTCATTAATCAAATTATACCCGATTAATCAAGGGGGGCTCCCTTATAATAAATTACAGGCATAGACTGTCTGCACGAAAGATGTAAAAAAGGGATGGGTAATGGAAGAAAGCAGCATTCTGCTTCAGTTAAAAAATGTCGCATGGCAGGCAGGGGAGACGCAGGTTCTCAATAACATCAGTTTTGATCTCCGTGCCGGAGAATTTAAGCTGATTACCGGCCAGTCCGGCTGCGGGAAAAGTACGTTACTCAAGATTGTGGCGTCATTAATGAGTCCGACTGCCGGTGAAATCCTCTTTGAAGGCAAGGAGATAAGTACCCTCAAGCCGGAAGCGTATCGCCAGCAGGTCTCCTATTGTGCGCAAACGCCTGCCTTGTTTGGTGAGACCGTCTACGACAACCTCATTTTCCCCTGGCAAATCCGTAACAAACGTCCGGAGCCGGATGCGTTTCTGACCGTCCTGGCCCGTTTTGATCTCCCCGAGACGATCCTCAAAAAAAACATAAATGAGCTGTCCGGTGGCGAAAAGCAGCGCATCTCGCTAATTCGTAATTTGCAGTTTCTGCCCAAAATCCTGCTGCTTGATGAAATCACCAGCGCGCTGGATGAAGCCAATAAACGTAATGTGAACGAATTAGTTCACCATTATGTTCGCGATAAGAATATTGCGGTGCTGTGGGTGACGCACGACAAAGATGAAATTACGCATGCGGATAATGTCATAACCCTTCAACCGCATGCCGGAGAAATGCAGGAAGCACGCAATGAACGAGCATAATATTACCAATGAGTCCCTGGCATTAGCGATGATGCTGGTGGTGGTGGCGATCCTGATTAGCCACAAAGAAAAACTGGCGCTGGAAAAAGATATTCTCTGGAGCGTTTGCCGGGCGGTGGTTCAGCTTATTATCGTCGGCTATGTGCTGAAATATATTTTTGGCGTTAACCACAGTATTCTGACTTTACTGATGGTGCTGTTTATCTGCTTTAACGCGGCTTATAACGCGCAAAAGCGCAGTAAATATATTGATAAAGCTTTCCTCTCGTCGTTCATCGCCATCACGGTGGGGGCGGGATTAACGCTGGCGGTGCTGGTTTTGTCTGGCTCTATCGAGTTCGCGCCGATGCAGGTCATCCCGATCTCAGGCATGATTGCAGGCAATGCGATGGTGGCGGTGGGGTTGTGTTACAACAATCTGGGTCAGCGGTTTAGCAGCCAACAGCAGCAGATTCAGGAAAAACTCAGCCTTGGCGCGACGCCGAAAGTGGCCTCCGCGCCGCTGATTCGCGACAGCATTCGCGCCTCGCTGATCCCAACGATCGACTCTGCGAAAACGGTAGGGCTGGTGAGTTTACCGGGGATGATGTCCGGGTTGATCTTCGCGGGTATTGATCCGGTAAAAGCGATTAAATATCAGATTATGGTGACGTTTATGCTGCTTTCGACCGCCAGCCTGTCAACCATTATCGCCTGCTACCTGACCTATCGGAAATTCTATAATTCG
Organism: Citrobacter sp. VF227; assembly: GCF_052950715.1. NCBI lineage: Bacteria > Pseudomonadati > Pseudomonadota > Gammaproteobacteria > Enterobacterales > Enterobacteriaceae > Citrobacter > Citrobacter sp. VF227. The sequence continues at coordinate 730,700 of NZ_JBRFVF010000002.1, read as the reverse complement.
CGTCACCAATTAGTCGTAACGCATTTGAAGAAGACGTGATGTGATGGCCGGATGACGGCTAACGCCATCCGGCAAATGCAGCAGATTAGTACAACAGCGCGTACAGCTGTCGGCGGTATTTTGAGGCCAGTGCATCGCCGGTTCCGAGTGCGGCAAGGATCTCCTGGAAGGTCTTACGCGCCAGGCCGTCGGCAGCAGTGAGATCTTTCTTCAAGTGGCTGAACAGCAGTTCCAGCGATTCTTCGTTGCGTCCGACCTGATGTAACTGAATGGCCAACTGTGTTGCCAGCGCCGCATCCTGCGGATTGCTGGCAACCTGCTGTTGCAGCTGTTGGATTTCCGGCGTATCGGCCGCCTGCTTCAGCAGTTCAATTTGCGCGACCAGTCCCTGATAGCGGGTGTCCTGATCCTGCAACGGAATGGTTTTCAGCACCGCTTCGGCTTCGTCAGAGCGGTTCAGGGCGATTTGCGTTTCCGCCAGCAGCAGGCCAATTTCGCTACTCTGGTTGGAGATCTGCCACGCTTCTTTCAGGAGCGGCAGCGCGTCGGCGTGATTACCTGCCTCAATGAACTCGATAGCCTGACGCGCTTTCAGCTCTTCTTCGCTCGGCAACACTTTTTCCAGCAGCGCGCGGATAACCTCTTCCGGCTGCGGGCCCTGGAATCCGTCCACTGGCTGACCGTTCTGGAACAGATAAACCGTAGGGATGGCGCGCAGGCCAAACTGAGAAGCGATCATCTGCTCGGCGTCGCAGTCGAGCTTGGCAAGAATAAACTGGCCGTTGTACTGGGCGGCAAGGCTCTCCAGTACCGGCGTCAATTGCAGGCAGTGCTGACTGCGCTCAGACCAGAAATAGAACAGGACCGGCGTGGTCATCGACTGTTCAAGGGTCTGCTGCAGGTTCGATTCGTTAATGTTAACAATATTCTGTGTGGACATGGAGTTACTCTCTTTTGTCGATTTCTTGTTACATGGGGGCTGACGCGCGTGCTTCAACTCAACCCTGTAAAATTTTGTCCATTATGCGGCCTGGCAACAGGCGTTTAAGTAGCATCACTGCCCAGGTCACCAACGTAACCGGATAACGAAGCTTCGGTTTGTCGCTCTCAAACGCATGACGCACTTTGGCGACAACCGCTTCTGGTCCCAGCGTAAAACGTGCGGCAATACCAGGGTTTTCAACGGGAGCATCACGTTGAGTCTGATTGACATTTTCGGTAAAACGGGTGCGAATAGGGCCGGGCTCAATCAGGCTGACCTTGATCCCGCTGTGGCGCAGTTCCATGCGCAGCGCGTCGGACCAGGCTTCCAGTGCGTATTTGCTGGCGGCATAGGCTCCGCGTCCCGGTGTTGAGATCAATCCCATCACCGACGAGGTCATCACAATACGTCCTTCTCCGTGAGGGAGCATGGCGGGCAACAGGCGCATGGTCAGCTGATGTGCACCAAAGAAGTTGGCCGAAAACTGCTGCTCCATTTGCTCGCGGCTAATGGTCGGCAGTGGGCCATAGACGCCGTATCCGGCATTGTTAAAGATCCCATACAAACGATTATCGGTCAGGGCGATCACCTCATCGGCGGCGTGATCCACGCTTTCGGGTGAGTCCAGATCCAGCAATACGCCGGTGAATCCCATACTGTTCATACGCGCAACATCGTCAGGTTTGCGACAGCCTGCCAGAATTTGAAAACCCTGGCGCTTTAGTTCAAGCGCGCTTTCCAGACCGATTCCGCTGGAACATCCTGTTATTAAGACCGATTTTTGCATAACTTTACCTGTCAGGATCTCCGTTGAATTACGAGTCGTGATTAACTAGAGGAGTGAGATGTTGCGCCATCCAGTCGGCAATAAACGGCTGGGCGTCACGGTTAGGATGAATACCATCATCCTGCATCCACTGGGGTTTCAGATAAACCTCTTCCATAAAAAAGGGCAGCAGAGGGATATCAAACTCTTTGGCGAGCTTTGGATAAATCGCGCTAAAGGTTTCATTATAACGGCGACCGTAGTTTGCCGGCAGACGAATTTGCATTAATAGCGGTTCGGCATTTGCCGCTTTCACGTCCTGCAGGATTGTGCGCAGGGTTTGTTCGGTTTGCGCAGGCGCAAAGCCGCGCAGACCATCGTTGCCGCCAAGTTCGACCAGCACCCAGCGAGGCTGGTGCTGCTTGAGTAATGCGGGCAGACGGGCCAGACCCTGCTGCGAGGTGTCGCCGCTAATGCTGGCATTCACCACCGGCGTTTTAGTTTTCCATTTATCATTAAGTAGCGCAGGCCACGCGGCGCTGGCGGACATACGGTATCCGGCGCTCAGGCTGTCACCCAGAATTAATAACGTGTCCGCAGCGGCGGCGCGGAAAGTTAACAGAACCAGGAACAGGAAAGGCCAATGCCAGCGGAAAACATTGTTGAAGTTCATCATCTTAAGAAATCCGTCGGTCAGGGTGATCAAGAGCTATCCATCCTTACCGGAGTTGAACTGGTTGTCAAACGCGCCGAGACCATTGCGTTGATTGGCGAGTCGGGATCGGGGAAATCCACGCTGCTGGCGATCCTCGCCGGGCTTGACGATGGCTCCAGCGGTGAAGTCAGCCTGGTTGGACAGGCGCTGCACGCCATGGACGAAGAAGCAAGGGCGCAACTGCGGGCGCGACACGTGGGCTTTGTCTTCCAGTCGTTCATGTTAATTCCAACCCTGAATGCACTGGAGAACGTTGAGCTGCCCGCGTTGTTGCGTGGCGAAAACAGTGGAAAAAGCCGCGACGGAGCAAAAGTGCTGCTGGAGCAACTGGGACTGGGTAAGCGCCTTGATCATCTTCCGGCCCAGCTTTCCGGCGGGGAGCAGCAGCGCGTGGCGCTGGCGCGGGCGTTTAATGGACGCCCTGACGTGCTGTTTGCCGATGAACCGACGGGCAATCTGGACAGGCAGACCGGAGACAAAATCGCCGACCTGCTGTTTTCTCTGAACCTGGAACATGGCACAACCCTGATTCTGGTGACCCATGACCCGCAGCTGGCGGCGCGTTGCGATCGGCGTTTACGCCTGGTGAACGGACAGTTGCAGGAGGAGGCATGATTGCACGCTGGTTCTGGCGCGAGTGGCGCTCGCCTTCATTACTGATTGTCTGGCTGGCGCTAAGTCTGGCTGTGGCCTGCGTGCTGGCGCTGGGCAATATCAGCGATCGCATGGAAAAAGGGCTGAGCCAGCAAAGCCGTGAGTTTATGGCGGGCGATCGGTCGCTGCAAAGTTCGCGCGCCGTACCGAAAGCGTGGATTGACGAGGCGCGACAGCGTGGTCTGAAAGTAGGTGAGCAACTGACCTTTGCCACCATGACCTTTGCCCGGGATATGCCGCAGCTGGCGAACGTCAAAGCGGTGGATGATGTGTATCCGATGTATGGCTTGTTGCAAACCAATCCGCCGGGGTTGAAACCGCAGCCAGGCTTGGTGCTGCTGGCCCCGCGTCTGATGGCGCTGCTCAACTTAAAAATCGGTGATTCCATCGACGTTGGCGATGCCACCCTGCGCATCGCCGGGGAAGTGGTGCAGGAACCAGATTCTGGTTTTAATCCTTTCCAGATAGCGCCGCGCCTGATGATGAACATGGCGGATGTCGAAAAAACGGCGGCGGTCCAGCCGGGAAGCCGTGTGACCTGGCGCTATAAATTTGGTGGGACGCCACAGCAACTGGAAGCTTATGAAAAATGGCTGCTGCCGCAGTTAAAGCTGGAGCAGCGCTGGTATGGTCTGGAGCAGGATGAAGGGGCGCTGGGGAAATCACTGGAGCGTTCACAACAGTTCCTGCTGCTGTCGGCACTGTTAACGCTACTGTTGGCGGTTGCTGCCGTTGCCGTGGCGATGAATCATTACTGCCGCAGCCGTTACGACTTGGTGGCGATATTAAAAACGCTCGGTGCAGGCAGAGCGCAGCTACGCAAGCTGATTATCGGCCAGTGGCTGATGGTGCTGGTGCTGTCCGGCGTGACCGGCGGGCTGTTCGGGCTGTTATTTGAGCGGGTGCTGGTGGTCTTACTTAAGCCGGTTCTGCCCGGTGAACTGCCGCCCGCCAGCCTGTGGCCGTGGCTGTGGGCATTCGGTACGATGACCGTCATTTCTCTGCTGGTGGGATTACGCCCTTATCGCCTGCTGCTGGCGACGCAGCCGCTGCGGGTACTGCGTCGCGACGTGGTGGCTAACGTCTGGCCGCTCAAGGTCTATTTGCCCGTAGCAACGATAGTTGTAGTTGCGCTGCTGGCCGGATTGATGGGCGGAAGTATGCTGTTGTGGGCAGTACTGGCCGGGGCGGTAGTGCTGGCGCTGCTGTGCGGCGTGCTGGGCTGGATGCTGCTTAACCTGCTGCGTGGTCTGACGCTGACATCGCTGCCACTGCGTTTGGCGGTCAGCCGGCTATTGCGCCAGCCATGGTCAACGCTCAGCCAACTATCGGCATTCTCGCTGTCCTTTATGCTGCTGGCGCTGTTACTGGTGCTGCGCGGCGATCTCCTCGATCGCTGGCAGCAGCAAATGCCGCCGGAAAGCCCAAACTATTTTCTGATCAACATTGCCACCGAGCAGGTGGCTCCGCTGAAGGCTTTCCTGGCTGAGCATCAGGTGATCCCGGAGTCGTTCTACCCGATAGTGCGGGCGCGTCTGACCGCTATCAATGAGCAGCCGACCGAAGGCAATCAGGATGAAGCGCTGAACCGCGAGCTTAATCTGACCTGGCAGGATACCCGACCGGATCATAACCCGATCGTTGCCGGGAGCTGGCCGCCAAAAGCGGGTGGAGTGTCGATGGAAGAGGGGTTGGCAAAACGGCTGAACGTCAGGCTTGGCGATCGGGTCACCTTTATGGGTGATACTCAGGATTTCAGCGCCACGGTCAGCAGTCTGCGCAAAGTGGACTGGGAAAGTCTGCGACCTAACTTTTTCTTTATCTTCCCCTCCGGCGCGCTGGACGGACAGCCGCAAAGTTGGTTAACCAGTTTTCGTTGGGAGAACGGCAACGGCATGCTGACGCAGCTTAACCGTGAGTTTCCGACCGTCAGCCTGCTGGATATTGGCGCTATCCTCAAACAGGTGAGCCAGGTACTGGAGCAGGTGAGCCGCGCGCTGGAGGTGATGGTGGTGCTGGTCACCGCCTGCGGTATGTTGCTCCTGTTGGCGCAGGTGCAGGTCGGGTTGCGTCAGCGTCATCAGGAACTGGTGGTCTGGCGTACGCTGGGCGCGGGCAAGAAGCTGCTGCGTACCTCGCTGTGGTGCGAGTTCGCGATGCTCGGGATGGTTGCCGGACTGGTGGCGGCCATTGGGGCGGAAACCGCACTGGCGGTGTTGCAAACCCGCGTGTTTGATTTCCCGTGGGAGCCAGACTGGCGACTGTGGGTCGTGTTGCCGCTTTGTGGGGCATTGCTGCTCTCTCTCTGTGGCGGATGGTTAGGTTCACGTCTGTTAAAAGGCAAAGCGCTGTTCCGTCAGTTCAGCAGTTAATTCATAATTGTGATGATTACGCACCGGTTTTTTTAAATCGGTGCGTTTTTTATTTATGTAGCACAAATTGATAACTCATTGATATTTAACAGCACAGAACAATAAAAACCCGACAACACGAGTGTATTAATAAACGTTAATATTTGTATGCTGAATAATTGGCAGGCTATCTATCAAGGTACAAATAATGACTATAAAAAAAACGGCGCTGGCGGTATCGATTGGCGCAGCAGTGGCATTAACGACCTTCGCCTCCCAGGCGGAAATCACGATCCTGAAACAAGATCCGCAGGCGGGCAACCCGCTGAGCCGTCTTAACTTCACCGTCGGTGGGAGTATTCGTCCGCAGTTCCAGAATATGGCCGGTGACGATGGTAAGAATGGCTACAAGCGTAATGGCTTCGACGGTGGAACGCGTTTCCGCTTCGCCGCTGACTACTATCTGTTTGATGACATCAGTTGGGTGAGCTACTACGAGCTGGGCGTTAACTTCCCGGCGATGTTCAACTGGGACAATCACTATGCTAACGGTGCCAATGATACCACGCGTCGTATGCTGTACACCGGTCTGAAGAGCGCGACCTGGGGGACACTGACCTTCGGTCAACAGAACAGCATTTACTATGATGTGGTGGGGGCAAAAACGGATATCTGGGACTACGACATGATCGGCCAGGCACCGGGTAACGGTATCAATGGCGACTATGATGGTTCTTATCGTACACGTAAATCACTGAAATATAAAAATACGGTAGGTGATGTCGATCTTTACGCGTCTTATCTGTTCAGCGATGACTACAACCCGAACAACGGGTTGCGCTACAAGCGTAAAGGTGGTGGCTCGCTGGGTGTGGATTACCACATCACTGATGACCTGACCTGGGGTACGGCGTGGAACTATACTCGCGCGGAAATGCGTGGTAACACCAGCAAAACCTACGATCAAAACATTGTCGGTACTGCGCTGAGTTGGAAACCGGACAACTGGACGTTCTCCATGGGCGGCGGCTGGTATCAGAACTTCATGACCACCAAAAAAGTCTCGGTTAACGACTATTTTGCCGGTGATGCCTGGGGTCTGGAATACTTCGCGGGTTACACCTTCCCGGTTGGTCAGTATGCGCTGAAATCCGTGCAGCCATACTTTATGGGCGATCGTATTGAATACGTGAATGGTCGTAACTACCTGCGCACCGACAACGGTGTGGGTATCAGCTTCCAGCTGGATTACGGTTTCCGTGTGGATTACGAACACGTCTTCACTTCCAGCACCGATAATCTGGGCGACATGAATCTGGTCCGTCTGCGTTACGACTTCTAAGTCAATTTCCCTGCCAAAACCGGGTAACCAAAAGGTTATCCGGTTTTTTACTCTCCTTTGTTAAAAAACCATAAGTGCCTTCCGCGTACATTCAACGACATATCTCGCAACATCATGAAATAATTTCAAGGACAGCAGGTTGTGATCTGTGTCATGTTAACAATCAGCCTGTTGACAGGCCAACAAGAACAACGCCGCAAGAACGGCGTGAGACATGACACCACAACGTTAAAATGGAGAGATTATGGGATTGCGTCAGAGTTTACGCGTCGCGACCGGAGCGCTGTTACTGGCCTGCGGATTACAATTTGCTCATGCGAACAGTGATCCACACACCATCGTATTTGGCGTCGCACCTGGGCCGTACGGCGATATGGTAAAACAAGCCATTGCCCCTACGTTGAAAGAGAAAGGCTATAAGGTTGTGGTGCGCGAATTCAGCGACTACGTGCAGCCGAACATGGCGCTCTCCAACGGCAGCATTGATGCCAATCTGTTCCAGCACTCGCTCTACTTTGACAAATTCACCGCCGATAAAGGCCTGAAGCTGAGCAAGCTGATTGTGGTCCCAACGGCCGGGATGGGCTTTTACTCGCATAAAATCAAAAGCCTGGATGAGTTGAAAAAAGGGGATGTGATCACGCTTTCCAACGATCCCACTAACCTGGCTCGCGGTCTGCGTTTCCTGCAGTCTATTGGCCTTATCACCATCAAAGATAACATCGACCCGACTAAAGCCTCCGAGCGCGATATCGCCAGCAATCCGAAAGGCCTGGTGTTTAAACCGCTGGAAGCCGCGCAGTTGCCGCGTACGCTGGACGGCGTGACCGGCGCGCTGGTCAACGGTAACTTTGCCGTGGCGGCAAAACTGGATCTCGCCAGCGCCATCAAGCAAGAGCACCTGGATGAAAATCTGAAAAATATCATCGCGGTACGCAGCGAAGATGCGGATAAACCGTTCGCGAAAGATATTGTGGAGGCGGTGAAATCCCCGGCGTATCGCGCCGTGATCGACGACCCGAAAAATATCTACAGCGCCTTCCAGAAACCGGAATGGATGTCGTCAGCCCAATAATCGCTGCGCACAAGGGTTAACAGGGGCAGCGGCGACTGCCCTTTTCGCATTTCTGAGGTGGGTATGATTGAGATAGAAAAGGTTTGCGTGGACTTCGCCGCAGGCCGTGGAACATCAACCCGGGCGGTTGATGACGTCAGCTTGCACATTGGCGCAGGTGAAATATTCGGTATTGTCGGGACCAGTGGCGCGGGGAAAAGTACGCTGCTGCGCACCCTCAACGCCTTAACGCGCCCGAGCCAGGGAAGCGTAAAAGTGAATGGCGTGGAGATCTCTGCGCTCGAGGGGGGGCATTTACGCAAAGCGCGTCAGCGTATCGGTATGATTTTTCAACATTTTAACCTGATGCATACCCGCACCGTGGCGCAAAACGTTGCTTTCAGCCTGAAGGCTGCCGGATGGGAGCGCAGCAAAATCGCTCCACGCGTTGCGGAGATTCTGGCGTTGGTCGGGCTGGCGGATAAAGCAAACCGTTTTCCGGTTCAGCTCAGCGGCGGGCAAAAGCAGCGCGTGGGTATTGCCCGTGCGATTGCTAATCACCCGGATGTGCTGTTGTGTGATGAACCTACTTCCGCGCTGGATCTGGAAACGTCAGCAACAATTCTGACATTGCTCAAGCAGATCAACCAACAGTTGGGGATCACGATCGTGCTGATCACCCATGAGATGAACGTGATCAAATCCATTTGCGATCGCGTAGCGGTGATGTCCGGTGGCAAGGTGGTGGAGTCTGGTGAGGTGTTTGATGTTTTTGCTCACCCGCAGCACGCTTTCACTCAACAACTGGTGTCGCATACCCTCAACCTGACGCTACCTGAACGTCTGCGCCAGCACCTGCCGGGTCAGCTGTTAAAAATTCTGTTCATCGGTGATTCGGTGGAACAGCCGGTTTTATCAGAAGTCGCGGTTAAATTTGGCGTGGCGGTGAACATTCTGCACGGCAAAATTGAATATATCGGCGAACGTGCGCTGGGGATTCTGGTGGTGCAACTGACCGCGCCGCATAACCCTTCTGCGGTTGAAGTTGCCGTGGAACATATTCGTCAACGTACTGCTCAAGTGGAGGTGATTCGTGGATGATTTATTGCCTGATTTGACGCTGGCGTTTAATGAAACCTTCCAGATGCTGAGCATCTCAACGGTGCTGGCTATTATTGGCGGTTTGCCGCTCGGTTTTCTTATTTTCGTCACCGATCGGCATTTATTCTGGCAGAACCGTTTTGTGTATCTGCTCAGTTCCGTGCTGGTGAATATTATCCGCTCGGTGCCGTTTGTGATCCTGCTGGTGCTGCTGCTACCGCTCACCCAGTTTTTGCTCGGGAATACCATCGGGCCGATTGCGGCATCGGTTCCGCTGTCGGTGGCGGCTATCGCCTTCTATGCCCGTCTGGTCGACAGCGCGCTGCGCGAAGTCGATAAAGGCATTATTGAGGCGGCGGAAGCTTTTGGTGCCAGCCCGATGCGCATCATTTGCACCGTTCTGTTACCTGAGGCGAGCGCGGGACTGCTGCGTGGGCTGACGATAACGCTGGTGAGTCTGATCGGTTACTCCGCAATGGCCGGTATCGTTGGCGGCGGTGGAGTCGGCGACCTGGCGATTCGCTTTGGTTATTACCGCTACGAAACCCAGGTCATGATCGTCACCGTGGTGGCGCTGATTATTCTGGTGCAGGTCGTACAGGTGCTGGGCGACTGGCTGGCAAAACGCGCGGATAAGCGTGACCGGCATTAATGCGCCTGGAGCCAGTCATTTACGTCCTGCCATGAGCCGCGAAACACGATTTTCGCGGCTTTTTTCTCTAGCTGGTAGCGATACATTGGGTCGTAGTATTCGTTGAGTAACGGTACCAGCCATCCCATATGGGCGTCGGTACTGCCGTTGGCTTGTTGCTCTTGCAGGGCGACGTCGAGCAGGGCGTTCAGTTCGGCAAAGCGCTGTAAACCCAAACGGCGGCGGATAGCAAACAGGCCGTGATGCAAATATTCACAGTACTCCTGCCAGCCCTGACTATCGCCATAAGCGTGGGTAAAATCGTGGTGCATGCGCACAAAATATTCTTCACGTAGTCGCTCAAGGCGTAGCTCAAAAGGATCGTCGACCACCGCAATAGATGCCTGACTCATGCGCTCGCGCAGGCATTCGGGCAAATGATTGGCGCCAATCATGCGGCCTTCATCTTCCAGCACCCAGCGATGCAGCGCCTGACGGCTGTCGGTTTTCAGCATCTCGACCGCCAGCAGGTTTTCAAAGCTTGCCTGGCTCAGCTGCGGTTCAACGGTGCGGCCAAAAGAAGATCCACGATGGTGTGCCAGACCTTCGAGGTCAATGCCGTTCGGCTGTTGTTGCACTAACTGCGTTTTACCGTTCCCGGTACAGCCGCCAATTAAGACGATCGGTTTTTGCACCAGTTCTTCAGTCAGTTGAATCACCGCCTGACGCAACGCTTTATAACCGCCTTGTATTAGCGGGTAGTCAGTGCCGGACTCGTGTAGCCACTGCTGCACAATGTGCGACCGCTGGCCGCCGCGCGCGCAGCATAAGTAGCCCGCAGGATTTTGACGACAGGCATCCAGCCAGGCCTTCATGCGTCGCTGGCGAGTCTCGCCACAGACCAGTTGATGGCCAAGCGCGAGGGCGGCCTCAGGCCCCTGACGTTTATAACAGGTACCCACGGCTGCACGTTCGTCATCGTTCATTAAGGGAAGGTTTATTGCACCCGGCATTGCGCCCTGCTGAAATTCGACGGGGGCGCGTACATCGATTAAAGGCGTACCGGCGAGCAGAATTGCGCGATAGTCCTGTATTGCTTGTGTGTATTGCATAGTAAAAAACGAAACCTCAAATCATCCTGCGTACCATTTTACGCGCCAAATGAGAGGATGACTTGATTTTCAATTGCGTGCGTTGTTGAAAATTGCTAAAAACCCGGCGATTTCGGGTTTTCGCTGGGTAAACAGTGTCACAATATCTTCAACGGCCTTACCCGCACCGAACTTATGCCAGGCAAGGCTTAAGGGGGAAGGGGGACGCATAGTGGGGATGATGCAGCTGACCAAGTGCCCGCTATCCAATAACGGCTGGCATATCGGTTGCGGTACGAATCCAATACCGACTCCTGCAAGATGCGCTGCAAGCTTGGTTTCCATGTCCGGAACGATGATCTCTTTTTGACCGGGAAGGCGCCACGCGACCCGTTTGCTCAGAGTCCGCGCGCTGTCCTCAATGTTAATCGCCGGAAAACGACGAAGTTGGGCTTCTGTCAATGGACCGCTGGCGTCTGCCAGTGGATGGTCCGCTGACATAACAAATCGCCACTGAACAGAACCCAAAGGATCGAGGGTAAAGGTGTTGGCCATCGGTTCCGTGCCAGTAACGCCGATGGCCAGCGAGAACCCTTCATACAGGAGTGAATCCCACACGCCCATATAAATTTGCCGGGAAAAGTGAAACTGAGTAAAGGGATAGCGTGCGTTAAGCCAGGATAACAAGCGTGCGACGGCTTCAGGGCTGTACAGCAGGTTGTTAACTACAATATTCACCTGGCGCTCCACGCCGTCGTTCACTTGCTGCAATTCGCTGGGCATGCTGTCCAGCCAGGCGAGCCAGTCTTTTGCCTGTGAAAGAAGGTGAGATCCTGCGGCAGTTAATGTCACGCTTCGGGTTGTACGAAAAAACAGCGCGACGCCGGTATTTTCTTCCAGAAGCTTAATACGATAGCTGATGGTGGCTGTGGTTTTACATAAGCGCTCCGCCGCCCTGGAGAAACTCCCCGTTTCGGCAACGCCGATAAAGGTACGCAGTGTTTCCGGGTCAAACATCGTCAGCTACTCCCTTAATGTTCTTCTACAAACCTGATTTCTTGTTCTCTGATTTATAAGTATTTTTGCATAATGGCCTTGTTTAAATTGTGGTCTAAATCTAGTTTTGGAAAATTTTTCCAATTTTGTGTTGATGTTAAATCACGAAGGTTTTAGATTGCATGGTATTGAAGCCGCTATGTGTTCTGGTCGCGGTTCAGCGGAATTCAGTTACAAGGAAATAATGATGAAACTTGAGGTCTTACCGTTAAATCAGCACACGTTCAGCGCCTATGGCGATGTCATCGAGACGCATAAACGTGATTTTTTTCATATCAATGATGGGCTTGTTGAGCGTTATCACGATCTGGCCAATGTGGAGATCCTTAATCAGGATCGCACCCTCATCAGTATCAATCGCGCGCAACCGGCAGCAATGCCGATTGTTGTGCATGAGCTGGAGCGCCACCCATTAGGCACCCAGGCATTTATGCCAATGAATGGCGAAGCGTTTGTGGTGATTGTCGCACTCGGTGAGGACAAACCTGACCTTTCCACCTTAAAAGCCTTTATTACCAATGGCCAACAGGGCGTGAATTATCATCGAAATGTCTGGCATCACCCGCTGTTTGCTTGGCAAACCGTAACCGATTTTCTTACGGTCGATCGCGGCGGCAGCGATAATTGCGATGTTGAAAGTATCCCGACACATGAGCTCTGTTTTGCGTGACGCTTTCGGCCTTCTTGCTTAATATGCGCATATTGTTCATTGTTTATGCTCATATTTTGGGCCGGAGTAAACGTAGTGGAGACGGAAGTAAGACGGCGCGGCAGGCCAGGGCAGGCGGAGCCGGTTGCGCAGAAAGGCGCTCAGGCGCTTGAGAGAGGCATTGCGATTTTGCAGTACCTCGAAAGAAGTGGAGGCAGTTCGTCAGTGAGCGATATTTCCGCCAGTCTGGATTTGCCGCTCTCTACGACCTTTCGCTTGTTGAAGGTTTTACAGGGTGCTGATTTTGTCTATCAGGACAGCCAGTTAGGCTGGTGGCACATCGGTTTAGGCGTATTTAACGTGGGCTCCGCGTATATTCATAATCGCGACGTCCTGTCGGTAGCCGGACCGTTTATGCACCGATTAATGCTGCTGTCAGGCGAAACGGTTAATGTCGCGATTCGCAATGGCACCGAAGCGGTGTTGATTGGTCAGAAGGAGTGCAAATCGATGGTCAGAATGTGCGCACCTTTAGGCAGTCGTATGCCGTTACATGCTTCCGGTGCGGGAAAAGCGCTGCTTTATCCGTTGATGGAAGAAGAGTTAATGGACATCGTCGTGAAAAAGGGGTTACAGCAGTTTACGCCGAACACGTTGGTGGATTTTCCTACTCTGCTGCGCAATCTGGAACTGGCGCGTGACAATGGTTATATCGTCGATCACGAAGAGCATGTTATTGGTTTGAATTGCATCGCATCAGCTATCTATGACGATGCAGGCAGTGTCGTTGCTGCCATCTCTATTTCGGGGCCCGCATCCAGACTGACAGAAGATCGTTTTATCAGTCAGGGGGAGCTGGTACGGGATACTGCACGAGATATCAGTACGGCGCTGGGTTTAAAAGCCCCCGTAGCTTAAGTCGCAACCCGCTCAGAGGAGCGGGACTTTTTTGGATTTTTTCAAAGTTGGAAAATTTTTCCAATAAATAGAGGTAGAAAGAAAATGGCAAAAATGAGAGCCGTTGACGCGGCAATGTATGTGCTGGAAAAAGAAGGCATCACCACCGCATTTGGAGTTCCGGGGGCGGCAATTAACCCGTTCTATTCCGCAATGCGTAAGCACGGAGGCATCCGTCACATTCTGGCTCGTCACGTTGAAGGCGCTTCCCATATGGCGGAAGGCTATACGCGTGCGACGGCAGGAAACATTGGCGTCTGCCTTGGCACTTCCGGTCCGGCAGGCACTGACATGATCACTGCGCTGTATTCCGCTTCTGCCGATTCTATTCCTATTTTATGCATTACTGGCCAGGCACCTCGCGCTCGCCTGCATAAGGAAGATTTTCAGGCTGTTGATATTGAATCTATTGCCAAGCCGGTCAGCAAAATGGCGGTAACGGTGCGTGAAGCTGCGCTGCTTCCTAGGGTTTTGCAGCAGGCATTCCATTTAATGCGCTCTGGTCGTCCTGGTCCAGTATTGATCGATTTGCCTTTTGATATTCAGGTTGAAGAAATCGAATTCGATCCAGACATGTATGAACCGCTGCCAGTCTACAAGCCCGCAGCCAGTCGCAAACAGATTGAGAAAGCGCTGGAGATGCTGATTCAGGCTGAGCGCCCGGTCATCGTGGCTGGAGGCGGGGTGATTAATGCTGATGCCAGCGAACTGCTGCAACGCTTTGCTGAATTAACCCACGTACCGGTAATTCCTACGCTGATGGGCTGGGGATGCATCCCGGACGATCATGAGTTAATGGCCGGAATGGTGGGGCTGCAAACGGCACATCGTTACGGCAACGCCACGCTGCTGGCCTCCGATATGGTGTTCGGTATTGGTAACCGTTTTGCTAACCGACACACCGGCTCTGTCGCGAAATATACCGAAGGTCGCAAGATCATTCACATCGATATTGAGCCGACGCAAATCGGCCGCGTCCTGTGTCCGGATTTAGGTATCGTTTCGGATGCCAAAGCCGCGCTGACTTTGTTGATTGACGTTGCTCAGGAGATGCAGAAAGCAGGCCGTTTACCTTGCCGGAATACCTGGGTTGATGAATGCCAGCAGCGTAAGCGGACGCTCCTGCGTAAAACCCACTTCGACAATGTCCCGGTTAAACCGCAGCGTGTGTATGAAGAGATGAATAAAGCCTTTGGCCGTGATGTCTGTTACGTCACGACTATTGGCTTATCGCAAATTGCTGCCGCGCAAATGCTGCACGTATTTAAAGACCGTCACTGGATCAACTGCGGTCAAGCAGGCCCCCTTGGCTGGACGCTGCCCGCGGCATTAGGGGTTTGTGTGGCCGATCCAACGCGTAATGTCGTTGGGATTTCCGGTGATTTCGACTTCCAGTTCCTGATCGAAGAGCTGGCGGTGGGCGCGCAGTTCAACATTCCTTATATACATGTACTGGTCAACAACGCGTATCTCGGCCTGATTCGTCAGTCGCAGCGCGCTTTTGATATGGATTACTGCGTCCAACTGGCGTTCGAAAACATCAACTCCAGCGAAGTAAACGGCTATGGCGTTGATCACGTCAAAGTGGCAGAGGGATTAGGATGTAAAGCCATCCGCGTATTTAAACCTGAAGATCTGGCTCCGGCGTTTGAACAAGCCAAGGCACTGATGGCGCAGTACCGCGTTCCGGTTGTGGTCGAAGTGATCCTTGAGCGTGTGACCAACATCTCTATGGGCAGCGAGTTGGATAATGTTACCGAGTTTGAAGAGATTGCAGACGGTGCGATGGATGCGCCAACCGAAACCTGTTTTATGAAATACGAATAGAAGGGGTGACAGATGTTACGTTTCTCAGCCAATCTTTCCATGTTGTTTCTGGAATACAGTTTTCTTGAACGCTTCGATAAAGCGGCACAATCGGGGTTTCGTGGCGTAGAGTTTATGTTTCCCTACGATTACGATATTGATGTATTAAAGGAAAAACTGCAGACCAATAAGCTGGAGCATACGCTGCACAATCTCCCGGCAGGAGACTGGGCAGCGGGTGAGCGGGGCATCGCCTGTATTCCGGGTCGCGAAGAAGAATTTCGCGATGGTGTCGCGTCAGCTGTTCGCTATGCGAAAGGGCTCGGTAATAAGAAGATCAATTGCCTGGTGGGTAAAACACCTGCGGGTTTTTCTGCCGAACAGATCCAGCAGACGCTGGTGGAAAACCTGCGCTATGCGGCAAATACGTTAGCGAAAGAAGATATTTTATTGGTGATTGAACCGATCAACCATTTTGATATTCCTGGATTCCATCTCACCGGGACTCAGCAGGCGCTGGCTTTAATCGATAGCGTCGGTAGCAATAATATCAAGATACAGTACGATATTTACCATATGCAGCGTATGGAAGGGGAATTAACCCAGACCATGACCACATGGGCAAATAAAATAGGTCATTTGCAAATTGCCGATAACCCTCGTCGTGGAGAACCGGGGACTGGTGAAATTAATTATGACTTTATTTTTAAGTTTATCGATAAATCAGGTTATGACGGATGGGTTGGTTGTGAATATAAACCACTGACCACCACCGAAGCGGGATTATCGTGGATTAATCAATATCGATAATTTGTAAGGGATTTCAGGCATCGCTATTTTTTTCCACCTTGCTGGAAGGGGATCGTGTTGCCTGAATTCAGCAAAACCGACAGAGATATAAGAGGTTAAAAATGAAACTGGGATTTATTGGCCTGGGTATTATGGGGTCGCCAATGGCTGTCAATCTGGCTCGCGCCGGACATCAATTACATGTCACGACCATTGGTCCGGTTGCGGACGAATTGCTGTCATTGGGGGCTGTTAATGTTGAAACTGCGCGTCAGGTAACTGATTTCGCAGACATCATCTTTATAATGGTTCCTGACACGCCGCAGGTAGAAGAAGTGCTTTTTGGCGAACAGGGTTGTGCCAAAACCGTATTGCAGGGAAAAACCATTGTCGATATGAGTTCTATCTCTCCTATTGAAACAAAACGTTTTGCGAAACAGGTTAGTGAGTTGGGCGGAGATTATCTCGATGCGCCCGTCTCTGGCGGGGAAATTGGGGCTCGCGAAGGTACCTTATCCATTATGGTTGGCGGTGAGCCAGATGTATTTGCACGGGTCAAACCGCTGTTTGATATTTTGGGTAAAAATATCACGCTGGTCGGCGGTAATGGTGATGGGCAAACATGTAAGGTGGCTAACCAAATTATCGTTGCCTTAAATATTGAAGCGGTTTCAGAGGCATTAGTCTTTGCTTCGAAAGCTGGCGCGGATCCCGTTCGTGTGCGTCAGGCATTAATGGGCGGATTTGCTTCTTCCCGTATTCTAGAGGTTCATGGCGAGCGGATGATCAAGCGTACATTTGATCCTGGTTTCAAAATTGCATTGCATCAAAAAGATCTCAATCTTGCATTACAAAGCGCCAAGGCACTGTCATTGAATTTGCCTAATACGGCAACCTGTCAGGAATTATTTAATACCTGTGCCGCGAATGGAGGGAGCCAGTTGGATCACTCGGCTATGGTTCAGGCGTTGGAATTAATGGCAAATCATAAATTGTCATGATCATTGGTATCGCTGCAATTACTGCAGCGATACATTTTAATCAGACACACTTTGGAAAGGTGCATGTCATGAGTGAAAAGAAAACATCCGGTATTGAATACTGGAAGAAGATTGTCGTCGTAATGAGTCTGGGCTGGGTGGCAATATGGATATATCGCACCGTGCTCACGCCTATTTATCCTGAGATCCAGGCATCGCTGGGTAATGTCAGCAATGCTGAAATAGGTGCTATCGCCAGTTTCTATTTCTTCGCCTATTGCAGTATGCAAATTCCCTGTGGAATTCTGGTAGATAAGTTTGGCCAGAAAATTATGCTGATGTGTGGGTTTACGCTGTTTATTATTGGTACGCTGAGTATTGCAAAAGCCACTGGGCTGGTGATGATTTATGCGGGTTCGCTAATGGCGGGTGCGGGCTGCGCCTCGTTCTTTAGTTCTGCGTATTCACTCTCTTCAGCAAATGTCCCACAGGCTCGTCGGGCACTGGCTAACGCCATTATTAATAGTGGCTCAGCAATTGGGATGGGGATCGGGTTAATCGGTTCCAGCGTGTTGGTAAAAAGCATGAGCATGGCCTGGCAAAATGTGTTGTTTCTGGTTGCAGCCATTCTGGTGGTGATGCTGTGCGTATTCACTCTGGTTATTCGTGGTAAGGCAAAAACTGAAGTATCTGCTGCAAACCAGAAAATTCAAACGGTAACGGCGTCAGAAGAAAAGAGCCCGCCGCTGTTTTCGGGTCTGTTATGTAGCGTGTACTTCCTCTACTTCTGTACCTGCTATGGCTATTACCTGATCGTGACTTGGCTTCCGTCTTATCTGCAGACTGAAAGGGGATTTGACGGTGGCGCGATTGGGGTGGCCTCGGCGCTTGTCGCCGTGGTGGGTGTCCCGGGCGCATTGTTCTTTAGCCATCTGTCCGATAAGTTTCGCAACAGCAAAGTTAAAGTCATTCTTGGTCTGGAAATTATGGCCGCCGCAATGCTGGTATTTACGGTGCTATCGCCAAATACCACTATGCTGATGGTCAGCCTGACTCTGTACGGTTTACTGGGCAAAATGGCGGTGGATCCGATTCTGATCTCCTTTGTTTCTGAACAAGCGTCATCCAAAACGCTGGGCAGAGCATTTAGCTTGTTTAACTTCTTTGGTATGAGCTCAGCGGTTATTGCGCCAACATTAACCGGATTTATTTCTGATTTGACTGGATCTAAAGAAATAAGCTTTGTTATCTCTGCTTGTCTGGTTGTTACCGGAACGTTTATTTTTGCGGCCGTCACGTTATATAAAAAGAAAGCAACGACAGTCATTGCTTCAGCATAAAAACATAATTAAAACTATTTAACTTAATTCTTGATTGTTTTTGTTCCGCATAGCTAAACCCATTACAACGTTATCCGATACGTGACAAGAGGGATTTATGGAACATCAAAGAGATCTATACCAACAACGTGGTTATAGTGAAGATTTATTACCAAAAACGGCCGAGCAACGAAATTGGAAAACATTCAACTATTTTACATTATGGATGGGTTCTGTGCATAACGTACCTAATTACGTTATGGTTGGCGGATTCTTTATTCTTGGACTTTCAACATTCAGCATCATGCTGGCTATTGTTATTAGTGCATTATTTATTGCGTTAGTTATGGTAATGAACGGTGCAGCCGGAAGTAAATACGGTGTACCTTTTGCCATGATTTTGCGTGGCTCGTATGGTGTACGTGGATCGCTGTTCCCCGGGTTATTAAGAGGGGGGATTGCCGCAATTATGTGGTTCGGTCTACAGTGTTATGCCGGATCGTTGGCCTTTCTTATTCTGATTGGCAAGATATGGCCTGGTTTTTTAACTTTGGGTGGTGACTTTACCTTATTTGGACTTTCTCTGCCGGGACTGATTACATTTCTTATGTTTTGGCTCATTAATGTCGGCATTGGTTTTGGTGGTGGTAAGGTATTAAATAAATTTACTGCAATTCTCAACCCCTGCATTTACATTGTATTTGGTGGGATGGCTATCTGGGCGATATCTCTGGTAGGAATTGGCCCGATTCTGGACTACATTCCCAGTGGTGTGCAAAAGGCGGGTAACAGCGGATTTCTGTTCCTGGTAGTGATTAACGCAGTCGTTGCAGTATGGGCCGCTCCGGCGGTAAGCGCATCCGACTTCACGCAAAATGCCCACTCATTTCGTGAACAAGCGTTGGGTCAGACGCTGGGTCTCATTGTCGCATACGTGCTATTTGCCATTGCCAGCGTGTGTATTATCGCCGGAGCCAGTATTCATTACGGAATGGATACGTGGAATGTTCTGGATATCGTTCAACGTTGGGACAGCTTATTTGCTTCGTTTTTTGCGGTGCTGGTTATATTGATGACGACAATCTCTACGAACGCTACCGGTAATATTATTCCGGCTGGTTATCAGATTGCCGCCATTGTACCTACTAAATTAACGTATAAAAACGGTGTATTGATTGCCAGTATTATTAGTGTGCTGATTTGTCCGTGGAAGTTAATGGAAAATCAGAGCAGTATTTATCTGTTTCTGGATATCATTGGTGGAATGCTTGGTCCCGTTATTGGCGTTATGTTAGCGCATTATTTTGTCGTGATGCGCGGTAAAATTAATCTTGATGAATTATATACCGCCAGCGGTGATTACCAATATTATGAAAACGGATTTAATCTGACAGCTTTCTCCGTAACGTTAGTGGCAGTCATTCTTTCACTGGGCGGGAAATTTATTCCTCTCCTCGAACCGTTATCGCGAGTGTCGTGGTTTGTTGGTGTTATTGTCGCATTTGTCGCCTATGCCTTGCTGAAGAAAAGATCGGTTGCTGAGTCAGCCGAAGCACAAAAAGCCACAGGGCAGATGTGATGAAATCAGTAAGCGCTGATTTAAACGTGAGTTATTTATAAAAATTATCTGTATCCATACAAGGAGTTCGTTATGTCTTTTGATTTAATTATTAAGAACGGTACTGTTATTTTAGAGAATGAAGCTCGCATTATTGATATTGGCGTCCAGGCTGGAAAAATCGCCGCCATTGGCGAGAATCTGGGTGAGGCGAAGCAGGTTATGGATGCGACGGGTCTGGTGGTTTCACCAGGCATGGTGGATGCACATACCCATATCTCTGAGCCAGGTCGTACTCATTGGGAAGGGTATGAGACGGGGACGCGTGCCGCTGCAAAAGGCGGTATCACCACGATGATCGAAATGCCCCTCAACCAGCTGCCTGCAACGGTGGATCGTGAAACCATCGAACTGAAATTTGATGCGGCCAAAGGTAAGTTGACCATTGATGCCGCGCAGCTTGGCGGTCTGGTTTCTTATAACCTCGATCGTTTGCACGAACTGGATGAAGTCGGTGTCGTTGGCTTTAAATGCTTTGTTGCCACCTGTGGTGACCGCGGTATCGATAATGATTTCCGCGACGTGAACGACTGGCAGTTCTACAAAGGCGCGCAGAAGCTGGCGGAAATGAATCAGACGGTATTGGTGCATTGCGAAAATGCGCTCATCTGTGACGAGCTTGGCGCGGAAGCAAAACGTGAAGGTCGCGTGACGGCGCATGATTATGTGGCCTCACGCCCGGTTTTTACCGAAGTGGAGGCGATTCGTCGCGTACTGTATCTGGCTAAAGTTGCTGGTTGTCGCTTGCACGTCTGTCATATAAGCAGCCCGGAAGGCGTGGAAGAAGTGACCCGTGCCCGTCAGGAAGGTCAGGATGTGACCTGCGAATCGTGCCCGCATTATTTCGTACTGGATACCGATCAGTTTGAAGAGATTGGTACCCTGGCGAAATGTTCTCCGCCGATCCGCGATATGCAAAATCAGCAAGGTATGTGGGAAAAGCTGTTTAACGGTGAAATTGACTGCCTGGTTTCCGACCACTCTCCATGCCCGCCGGAAATGAAGGCCGGCAATATTATGCAGGCGTGGGGCGGCATTGCCGGACTGCAAAGTTGCATGGACGTTATGTTTGATGAAGCGGTGCAAAAACGCGGTATGTCGTTGCCACTGTTCGCGAAATTGATGGCAACCAATGCCGCCGATATTTTTGGTCTGAAGCAGAAAGGACGTATTGCCCCGGGTAAAGATGCCGACTTCGTCTTTATTCAACCGGACAGCAAATACGTTCTGAAGAGCGAAGACCTGGAATATCGCCATAAAGTTAGCCCGTATGTAGGCCGTACAATTGGCGCGCGCATTACGAAAACTATTCTGCGTGGTGATGTTATTTATGACATTGAGCAGGGTTTTCCTGTTTCGCCAAAAGGTCAATTTATCCTTAAACATCAACAATAATGTGATGTGAATTAATGCCCGTCATGTTGGCGGGCATTCTCTATTTTAAGGAATGAATATGCTTCCTGTTATTAATCGCGAAAGTTTGTTGTCCGGCTTTCAGTGGTTTTTCTTTATTTTTTGTAATACGGTCGTGGTCCCGCCAACGCTGGTTTCTGCTTTTCATCTTCCTGTGAGCAATCTGCTAATGCTCACACAGTACGCTTTTTTAACGACGTCGCTGGCCTGTCTGGCGCAGGTAATTTGTGGCCATCGCCGAGCTATTATGGAAGGCCCCACCGGTTTATGGTGGGGAACCATTCTGACGATTACCCTGGCTGAAGCATCACGTGGGACGCCACTCAATGATATTGCTACCAGTCTGTCTGTTGGCATTGTTATTTCTGCTGTACTGACAATGATTATCGGCTTTAGCGGCTTAGGGCACCGATTAGCCCGACTTTTTACCCCAACGGTGATGGTCTTCTTTATGCTGCTGCTCGGTGCGCAACTGACCACCATCTTTTTTAAGGGCATGTTGGGATTACCCTTTGGTATTGCGGATACCAGCGTCAAAATTCAACTGGTGCCCTTTAGCCTGGCCGTTGCCGTGATGTGCTTCATTCTTGCGATGATCATCTTTTTACCACAGCGGATCTCGCGCTATGCCCTGTTGGTGGGGGCGATAGTGGGATGGGGGCTTTGGCGATTGTGTTTTCCATCAATGACCTTGCCGGCTGGTGAATCAAGCTGGCAATGGTTTCCGTTAGGCAGCCACGGCAAACTTTTACCGGGAATTATTCTGACGGCCGTTATCACCGGCCTGGTGAATGTCAGTAATACCTATGGCGCAGTGCGTGGCACGGATGTCTTTTATGCGCAGCAAGGCTCCAGCAGTTCACGTTATCGCCGCAGTTTTATCATTTCCGGTTTTATGACGTTGGTGACAGTCCCTTTTGCTGTTATTCCATTTTCGCCCTTTGTCTCTTCTATTGGCTTGTTAACACAGACCGGCGACAGCTCGCGAAAATCATTTATTTGTGGCAGCGTATTATGCTTATTCGTAGCGATAGTTACGCCGCTAACCCGCTTATTTTGTGCCATTCCGCTGGCCATCAGCAGTGCCGTGATGTTGGTTTCTTATCTTCCACTGCTCTATTCCGGTCTGGTTTTTAGCCAACAAATCACATTTACCGCACGCAATATTTATCGACTGGCGCTCCCGCTATTTGTCGGCATTTTTTTGATGGGGCTTCCTCCGGTTTATTTACAAGATCTTCCGCTGACGATTCGGCCATTACTGAGTAATGGCTTGTTGGTGGGAATTTTACTGGCGGTGCTTATGGAAAATCTCATTCCATGGGAACGCATTAAATAACATGATGAAAAAGGATTGATGATGAAAATTGTAATTGCGCCAGATTCATTTAAAGAGAGCTTAAGCGCTGACCAATGCTGCCAGGCAATTAAAGCCGGATTTTCAGCTATATTCCCGGATGCAGAATATATTTGTTTGCCGGTTGCTGATGGCGGTGAGGGAACTGTAGATGCGATGGTTGCGGCGACAGGCGGGAAAGTTATCTCTGTGGAAGTCAGCGGGCCGATGGAAGAAAAAGTTATGGGATTTTATGGCCTGACCGGGGATGGTAAAACCGCAATTATTGAAATGGCGGCGGCGAGTGGGCTGATGCTGATCGAACCGCATGCGCGCAATCCACTGCAGGCCTCAAGCTACGGCACTGGTGAACTGATTCGCCATGCGCTGGATGCCGGTATTCGACATATTATTCTTGGTATCGGCGGGAGTGCGACAGTTGATGGCGGAATGGGGATGGCACAGGCGCTTGGTGTTCGTTTTCTGGATGATCAAGGTGCGTCATTAAGTGCAGGGGGAGGGAGTTTGTCTCGCCTTGCGTGTATCGACCTGCAGCATTGCGATCCGCGGCTGAAAGCGTGTCGCATTGACGTCGCCTGTGACGTTGATAATCCGTTGGTTGGCCCACGTGGGGCGGCAAGGGTATTCGGCCCACAGAAAGGGGCGACGCCTGAGATGGTTGAGAGGCTGGAAGAAGGATTAATCAACTATGCCCGTGTGCTTCAAACGCTGACCGGTGAGGATGTTGCTCAGGTGGCAGGCGGCGGAGCGGCTGGAGGAATGGGGATTGCTGCGGTTATCTTCCTGCAGGCCAGCATGAAACCTGGGATCGAGATTGTGTTGCAGGCTGTAAAGTTAGAGCAGGCAATCCAGGGCGCGGCGCTGGTTATCACCGGCGAAGGGCGTATTGATTCGCAAACGGTCGGTGGCAAAGCGCCAATAGGCGTAGCGTCGGTAGCCATGCGGCATCACGTTCCCGTTATCGGCATCGCCGGGGTGTTGGGTGAAGGCGTAGAGGTGGTTCACGATCATGGTATCGATGCGGTATTCAGTATTCTACCGCGTCTCGCACCGCTAGCAGAAGTGTTGACGAACGGCGAAACCAATCTCTATCACTGCGCGCGTAATATCGCTTGTGCGATGAAACTGGGGCAGGCGGTGGCTCTGCGTTAAGCATAAAAAAAGCCACGGTATATACCGTGGCAAAACCCAACATAGCTAAATAAAAAAAGTATCAGGAGGATAGTACGACGTTAGATCTCAACATCCCGGTTGCAATCTTTGGAGTAGATGTAGCTGAATGCTTCACCGCGACCCACGCCGTACCCGGCCTGCAGTGAATAAGCGCCCATAAAGATGTAGTCACCTTTTTTCACCGGGATCCACTGATTGTCGAGGTTATAAACGCCCTGGCCTGAAAGAATATAAGCCCCGTGCTCCTGGACGTGAGTTTCGATATAACCGTGGCTGGCGCCCGGTTCGAATGACAATATGTGCATATTCATATCGAAGCCCAATTCTTTAGGCAGAAAATCCAGCAGGATCACGTCATCCATGCCTTCGTAATGGATACGTTCTAACTGATTGGCGTTACCGGAGACCAGCCACGGCGAATGGCCCGCTACAGGCGTGTAACGACGTTTGTATAAAAACAGGTGGCTGTCTTCAGCCTGGGCATTACTAAAAGTGAGCAGCTCGCCTGGCGGGCAATACAGATATCCCCCCTGCGATAAAGCAAATGTTTTACCTTCCGCTTTCGCCTCAATTTTACCGGAGATAACATAGACGAACGTTTCAACGCCTTCGCCGCCGAAACCGCTCTTGTTACCACCACTTTGGTGAACTGTCACCAGATAATCAACAAACGATGCGCCCAGTTTCGGCGTTGAGAGGATGGTGACGTCACAGTTTTCAAAACCCGGAATGATATTTTTAACCAGTCCATCGGGGGTTAAGAGGGCGAAGTTACCGTGTTTTACAATTGCGCGGTTAGCCAGTAAATCATCGCGGTAACCCGTGACGTTATTCAGATATCCCATTGTTGACTCCTTATTTCTGCCAGGCAAGTTGGTGAAGCATTAATGCCAGAGTTTTGACCCCTTCGGCAAGGTCGTTAATATTTGTGCGTTCAGCAGGATTGTGGCTGATACCGTTAATGCTGGGCATGAAAATCATGCAGGTAGGCACACGGGGAGCAAAAATCTGCGCATCATGGCCGGCACCGCTGTGCATTACACGGTAGTTCAGCTGTTCCTTTTCACACAGTTCGGTGAGGGTTGCGACCAGTTTGCTGTCCATCGGAACCGGCGTTTCGTCCATCCACAAATCGAT
The DNA here is from genome assembly GCF_052950715.1 of Citrobacter sp. VF227. Classification (NCBI taxonomy): domain Bacteria; kingdom Pseudomonadati; phylum Pseudomonadota; class Gammaproteobacteria; order Enterobacterales; family Enterobacteriaceae; genus Citrobacter; species Citrobacter sp. VF227. The sequence goes on along the minus strand of NZ_JBRFVF010000002.1, from coordinate 705,759 downwards.
ATCAATGCCGATATCCATTTCGTCGCAGATAGCGCGCATGTCATTTTCCAGTTGCTGTGTAAAATCGCGCAGTACTTCGGCGTCGGTATGACGGCAATCGATGGTGAAGGTCGTTTTTCCTGGCACCACGTTGACGGTGTTTGGCTGCGGCTCGACTTTGCCAAAGGTCAGTACCAGAGGATCACCTTGTGTCTTGGCTTTCTCAATCGACTGGCTACAGATGCGGCTGAAGGCGTAAACAGTGTCGCGACGATAGCTTAGCGGCGTTGTACCTGCATGGTTGGACTCGCCGTTCAGCGTCACCGTATAGCGACGCTGGCCGACAATCGCGCTGACGACCCCGATGGACTGACCATTGCTTTCAAGCACGCACCCTTGCTCGATGTGTAATTCAACAAAAGCTTTGATGTCAGTGCGCGCGTGAAGCGGCTCTGCGGGGAGAGTAAAGCCGCAGGCGTTCATTGCATCAACAAATCGTGTACCTTTGGCGTCCTGAATGTTGCGGACATCATCGGGATTTGCCAGCCCGAAAATGTTCTTGCTGCCCCAGAAGACATACGGGAAACGGCTGCCTTCTTCTTCCGCCATCGAGACCATTTCGACCGTTTTCAGCGGTGCGCCGTAGGTGGTTTTAAGCCAGTCAATCGCTAACCACGCCGCCAGCGCGCCAAACTGGCCGTCAAGATTGCCGCCGTTGACGACGGTATCAATATGCGAGCCGCTTAAAATGACCTGTTCCGGAGATTCACTCCCGCGCAGGCGACCGTATAAATTACCCACTTCATCAAAGCGTGTTTCCAGACCGCTGGCATCCATACGTTTTTTAAATTGCTGTTGTGTTTCAAGCCATTCTGGTGAATACAGCAGGCGCGTCATCCCACCGGATGGATCGGCGCCAAAGGAAGAGAGCCAGGGAAGGGTTTCTTCTATTGCGTGACGAAAATGATTAATCATATGAAATTCCTGTTTCAATAATTATTGTGCAAAGGGATTCTTTGTTTCGTATGACTTGATATAGAGAGCATCGGAAATCAGGTATTGATAAATATCATCAACAATGTCGATGCCATGAACGGTGGCATTGCGTTGATTAATATCTTGATCCTGTCCGGGGTAATAAACCTGTTTAAAACCAGGCGCAGGGTTAACGGCATTCAACTCTTGCATGGTTTGACTGAGATGCTGACGAAATAATTGGCTGGAGGAGAAAAACTCGGGGTTAATCACTAAATGCAGTTGGCCTAAATTACGTCCAGCATGGAGATCTTCATACATAGAACTGACCTGACGACCAAACGGTAATCCCAGCAGAATCCCGGATAACACATCGATCATCATCATCAGACCATAGCCTTTCGGCCCGGCGGCGGGAAGCAACGCATTAACCGTAAAAGGATCGGTGGTCGGCGCGCCATTTTTATCGACAGCCCAGGTATCCGGGATTAGTTCGTTGCGTGAGCGGGCATCCAGAACTTTGCCCCAGGCCTGCACCGTCGTCGCCATATCGAAGGTCATGATATCGTCGCCAGCCCCCGGCGCTGCGAAGGCTAACGGATTGGTTCCGTAGTAAATTTCCGCGCCGCCGAACGGTACGACCATCGGATCGGACTGGCAGACAGAGAGTCCAATCAGGCCTGCGCGGGCGGCTTGCTGTACAAAGTAAGAAATGGCTCCGCTGTGTCCCATTCGGCTAATGCCGACAACAGCGACGCCATTTTTTTTAGCAATTTCAATTGCATGCTCCATACCCATCTTTGCTGCGACTTGCCCTGCGGCATTATCGGCATGCAAAATCGCTGTGCAGGGACCGGTATCTTCAAAACGAAATGTGGGTTCGCGGTTGGTGCCGCCTTTTGAAATGCGTTCGGCATAGTATTCAACGCGTACGGCGCCATGAGAATGAATGCCTCTGGCATCGGCATAAACCAATACCTCGGCAACCGTTGTGGCGTGCTCACGTTTTAGTCCGGCCTTGCAAAGCTTATTCTCGATAAGCTGGTGGAGTGTTTCCCGACTGATTTTCATCTGTCTTCCTTTTTAACGACGGTGTGAAGCATGACTGCCGTTAACATACCGGGAAAATAAATCTAATATGTGATCCAGATAGGCAAAAAAATATAGTTAGAATTTATTTGATAATCAGCGTTGGTTTGCCTTTTCTTTTTAAATAAATAATGCCATTAGAAAATAACATGTAATCCTTGGGGGGTTATTAAAATTCTTTTGCTAATAAATTGTATGTGATATCAGTCACTCTATTTGCTATGTCAGATATATACCTTGAGTTCCACATTAACACTACTCGTGCAATTGCCATGGGTGCAATTATTAAGGGGTTGTTATGATCCACGCCTTTATTAAAAAAGGGTGTTTTCAGGACTCTGTCAGTTTAATGATTATTTCACGCAAGCTGAGTGAGTCCGAAAATGTAGACGATGTATCGGTCATGATGGGAACGCCAGCGAATAAATCATTGCTGGAAACAACTGGATTCTGGCATGACGATTTTAATCAGGCGACGCCGAATGATATTTGCGTGGCGATTCGTACTGAAGCGGCGGATGAAAGTATTACCCAGGCTATTTTGCAGCAACTGGATGAGTCGTTGCAGCAGTTGGCGCAGGCAACCGGGGGGAGCCAAACGCTATTGCAGGTCAGGCGCTGGGAAAGCGCGTGTCAGAAATTGCCTGAAGCGAATATGACGTTAATTTCTGTTGCGGGCGAATACGCGGCTGAACTGGCGAACCAGGCGCTGGATCGCAACCTGAACGTCATGATGTTCTCCGACAACGTCACGCTGGAAGATGAAATCAATCTGAAGCGGCGTGCGCAAGATAAAGGCCTGCTGGTGATGGGACCCGATTGTGGAACCGCCATGATTGCTGGTACGCCGCTGGCATTTGCCAACGTGATGCCGGAAGGCAACATTGGCGTCATAGGCGCCTCCGGCACAGGGATCCAGGAGCTGTGTTCACAGATAGCACTGGCCGGGGAAGGCATCACTCACGCCATTGGTCTGGGTGGACGCGACCTGAGCGCTGAGGTGGGAGGAATTAGCGCACTTACCGCGCTGGATATGCTCGGTGCAGATGATAAAAGTCAGGTGTTGGCTTTTGTGTCTAAACCACCGGCGGAAGCTGTTCGCCAGCGTATTGTCACGGCGATGAAAGCCACGGGTAAACCCGTTGTGGCACTGTTTCTAGGTTACACCAGCGCAGCGGCCCGCGATGAGAACGTCTGGTTTGCATCGACGCTGGATGATGCGGCTCGTCTCGCCTGTTTGCTGGCGCGCGTCACGGCGCGACGTAGCGCGCTTTTAGCTACGGGGGACGGCCTTATTCGGGGGCTCTATACCGGAGGAACGCTGGCTGCCGAAGCGGCAGGTCTGCTGGCCGCAAACCTTAATGTTGCAGCGGATGCACAACATCATCACGGCATGATGTTGGATGCCGCCGGGCATCAGATTATCGACCTCGGGGATGATTTCTACACCGTCGGCCGACCGCATCCGATGATCGATCCTGCGTTACGTAATCAGCTTATTACGGACCTCGGCTCTCAGCCGCAGGTGCGGGTGTTATTGGTCGACGTCGTGATTGGTTACGGGGCGACGGCAGATCCAGCTGCATCACTGGTTGAGGCCTGGCAAAAAGCATGTGCTGTGCGAGACATCGACCAACCGCTGTTTGCGATTGCAACGGTGACCGGTACAGAACGCGATCCGCAGTGTCGTTCACTGCAAATCGCCACGCTGGAGGATGCCGGTATCGCTGTGGTGAGTTCATTGCCTGAGGCTACCTTGCTTGCCGCTGAGCTGATTCGGCCATCTCAACCTTTATCTCATCAATCCGCACCTTCGTTACTGGAAAAAGTCGCGGTCATTAATGCCGGGTTACGCAGTTTTGCACTGGATTTACAGGCGGCAGAAAAGCCTGTGGTGCATTACCAGTGGGCGCCTGTCGCTGGCGGTAACAAAAAACTGGCTCGTTTATTAGAACGTTTGCAATAAGGGGTTCCAATGTTTACATCAGTGGCACAAGCCAATACTGCAGTAATCGAACAAATTCGTCGTGCGCGCCCGCACTGGCTGGACGTGCAACCCGCGTCCTCGTTAATCAGGGAGCTTAATGAAGGAAAAACACTGCTTCATGCGGGACCGCCAATGCGTTGGCAAGAAATGACCGGTCCAATGAAAGGGGCCTGCATTGGTGCATGCCTGTTTGAAGGGTGGGCCAATGACGAAATGAGCGCACTGGCATTACTGGAGCAGGGGAAAGTCAATTTTGTACCTTGCCATCACGTTAATGCCGTGGGGCCAATGGGCGGGATCACCTCTGCCAGCATGCCGATGTTGGTGGTGGAAAACATTACTGAAGGGAACCGTGCTTACTGCAATCTCAACGAAGGCATTGGCAAGGTGATGCGCTTCGGTGCGTACGGCGAGGATGTTCAGCAGCGCTTACGCTGGATGCGCGATGTTCTGATGCCGGTCTTAAGCGCTGCATTGGGGACTCTGGAACAGGGTATTGATCTGACCGCCATGATGGCACAGGGCATTACGATGGGCGACGAGTTCCATCAGCGCAACATTGCCTCTTCAGCCCTGCTGATGCGTACGCTGGCACCGCAAATTGCCCGTCTGCAACATGATAAGCAGCAGATTGCTGAAGTGATGGATTTCCTCAGTGTAACCGACCAGTTTTTCCTCAATCTGGCTATGGCTTACTGTAAAGCAGCGATGGACGCCGGAGCGATGGTGCGTTCTGGCAGTATTGTGACGGCGATGACCCGTAATGGCGACATGTTCGGAATTAGGGTGAGTGGACTTGGCGATCGCTGGTTTACCGCACCTGTTAACACCCCGCAGGGACTGTTCTTTACTGGTTTTTCGCAGGAACAGGCTAACCCGGATATGGGTGATAGCGCCATCACCGAAACGTTTGGCATTGGCGGAGCAGCGATGATCGCCGCACCAGGGGTCACGCGTTTTGTCGGTGCGGGTGGAATGGAGGCGGCGAAATCTGTGTCCGAGGAGATGGCGGAAATCTATCTGGAGCGCAATATGCAGTTGCAGATCCCTGGCTGGGATTTCCAGGGGGCTTGTCTGGGACTCGATATTCGTCGCGTGGTCGAAACGGGGATTACGCCGCTGATCAATACCGGTATTGCGCATAAAGAGGCCGGTATTGGCCAGATTGGCGCGGGGACTGTCCGTGCGCCGTTGGCATGTTTTGAGCTGGCTCTGGAGGCGCTGGCTGAAAGCATGGGCATCAGTTAAAAGGAGCACGCATGATGATCATCCATCCTCTGCTGGCTAGCCAGCAGTCCCCGGATTTCCGCCAGTCCTGGCAATTGTCTGGCGTCTGGCGACGCGCGATTAATCTCGTGGCCGAAGGGGGCGCACTGTTGACCTTGCACCGCCAAGGGAGTGGCTTTAGCCCGGCAGGATGGGTGATCCGTACGCATGATTTTGATGCGCTGCGTGCGGTGTTACGTGGAAACGAAACTCCTCTGACTGTCCCTGGTGGGATCCAACTGGGGCCATTTTTGCTGTACCAGCCGCAGCGCTGCTGTTCGTTGAGAATCACTTCCCGGCCACATTCTCCGCGGCTTTCACCCGCCTGGATGAATCGCGGCGAGGAAACGGGGTTGTTCGGACCGTTAATGTTGGCGGCAAACCTGCCTTTGTGCTCAGAACTACGTCAGTTCCGCCACTGCTTCTTCTCGGCGCTTGCGGGGGTGTCGACAGACTGGCGACAGTGGTTAGGCAAAGGGCCCGGGTTAACGCCCAGCCATGATGATACGTTGACCGGCATGCTGCTGGCGGCCTGGTATTTCGGTGCGCTGAATAAGGTTTCCGGCCAACATTTCTTTGCTGCTTCCGGCAACCTTGAACAGGCGACGACTGTGGTTAGCGTGAGCTACTTGCGCTACGCGGCAGCAGGTTACTTCGCTTCACCTTTACTCCACTTCACCCATGCGTTGCGTCGTCAGGAAAGACTGGATGCGGCGATTGATTCGCTGCTGGCGCTTGGGCATACCTCCGGCGCAGATACTCTGCTGGGGTTCTGGATTGGACAACAAATCATAGAAGGATAGGGAATGAAAACGCTGGTTGTTGCTCTCGGTGGCAACGCATTATTGCAGCGCGGCGAGGCGCTGACTGCAGAAAATCAATACCGTAATATTGCCAGCGCCGTACCCGCCCTGGCGCGTCTGGCGCGCACATATCGCTTGGCTATCGTCCATGGCAACGGGCCGCAGGTAGGCTTGCTTTCGTTACAGAATCTCGCCTGGAAGGAGGTCGAGCCTTATCCATTAGATGTGCTGGTGGCCGAGACGCAGGGCATGATTGGTTATATGTTGGCCCAGAGTCTGACCGCTGAACCGGAAATGCCGCCGGTGACCACGGTGTTGACACGAATTGTTGTCTCAGAAGACGATCCTGCGTTTATGGCACCGGAAAAATTTATTGGTCCGGTCTATTCGCCCGAAGAGCAAACGCAGTTGGAAGCTACCTACGGCTGGCATATGAAGCGTGACGGCAAATACCTGCGGCGCGTTGTCGCTTCGCCAGAACCTCGCCAGATCGTTGAAAGTGACGCCATTAAGCTCTTACTCAAGGAAGGACATGTGGTGATTTGCAGCGGGGGCGGCGGTGTCCCCGTTACTGGCGAAGGATTGGGGTCTGAAGCGGTCATTGATAAGGACCTGGCGGCGGCGTTGCTGGCTGAACAGATTGATGCAGATGGTCTGGTTATTCTGACCGATGCTGATGCGGTCTATGAAAACTGGGGGACGCCGGAACAGCGCGCGATCCGTCAGGCCTCTCCAGATGAACTGGCACCGTTTGCAAAAGCAGATGGTTCGATGGGACCAAAGGTCACCGCTGTCAGTGGATATGTGAAACGCCGTGGGAAACCAGCATGGATTGGCGCGCTGTCACGCATTGAAGATACGCTGGCGGGCAACGCTGGAACCTGTATCCGCCTGTAAAAAAACGGGGCGTGTGTATACCCGCCCCGTGTCTTTTTATTTCAGCTTTGACTGCGCCCAGATAATGCCGCTGGCGTATTCCGGCGGCAGCAGAGGGATAAGCGCTTCCAGCGTCGCGCTAAGACGTGCTGTATCGCTGTCGCTCAGATTCAGATGACCCACCTTACGACCTTCACGCACTTCTTTGTCATACCAGTGCAGGTGTACCAGCGGCAGCTTCAGCCAGTCGTAGTTCAGGTCGCTACCAATCAGGTTTACCATCACCGAAGGATTGTTCACCACCGGCGTCGGTAACGGCAGATTGGTAATGGCGCGCAGGTGTAGCTCAAACTGGCTGATGCTGGCGCCGTTTTGCGTCCAGTGTCCGCTGTTGTGTACGCGCGGAGCCAGTTCGTTGATCAGCAGACCTTCCGGGGTGATGAAACACTCCATCGCCATCACACCGACATAGCCCAGTTCCTGCATGATGGCAGAGAGCATCGCTTCGGCCTGCGCCTGCTGTCTGGCGTTAGCCTGCGGGAAGACTACGCTGGTGCGCAGAATACCGTCCTGGTGCAGGTTATGGGTCAGCGGATAGAAGACGGTGCTGCCGTCGTGCGCACGAGCCCCCACCAGCGACACTTCACCAGAGAAGTTGATTCCCCGCTCGACGATGCACTCGCCGTAGCAGTCGTCTGGCAGTTGTTCGGTTTCACTGGCGCGTAAACGCCACTGCCCACGACCGTCGTAGCCACCGATGCGGCGCTTGACGATAGCCAGTTCACCCAGTTTGTCGAATACCGCAGGCCATTCGCTTTTATCCGCCAACAGTTGCCACGGCGCAGTCGCCAGGTCGAGCTTGTCGAAAAGCTGCTTTTGCGTCAGGCGGTCGGCAATAATCGGGAAAACGTCGCGGTTAACAAACGCTGGGTGGCGCGCCAGTTCGCGAGTGAGCGCTGTTTCCGGCCAGCGTTCAATCTCTGCGGTGATCACGCTTTGCTGAAAAGGTACTGCAGCAGGCTCAGCATCCAGCCCGACGGGCCAGACCGCAATACCCAGAGGCTCACCGGCCTGGCGCAGCATGCGCCCTAACTGACCGTTACCGAGTACGCAAACCTGCTTCATGCCGCACCTCGCGGGTCCGGGTTTTCCAGCACCTCATCGGTTTGCGCTTTGCGCCAGTCGTCCAGACGCTGGTGTAATGTTTTGTCGTGTGTAGCAAGAATCTGTGCTGCCAGCAGAGCCGCATTGGCCGCACCCGCTTTGCCGATCGCCAGCGTTCCAACGGGAATTCCGCGCGGCATTTGAACAATGGAGTAGAGGCTATCTACGCCGCTCAACGCCGCGCTTTGCACCGGAACGCCGAGAACAGGCACCAGCGTTTTCGCCGCAATCATACCTGGCAGATGTGCAGCGCCGCCGGCACCGGCAATTATCACCTGATAGCCGTTCTCTTCAGCATTTTCGGCGAAGCTGAATAGCTTGTCTGGGGTGCGGTGGGCGGAGACGACTTCAACATGATGCGGAACGTTCAGGATTTCGAAGATTTCGGCGGCGAACTGCATGGTAGCCCAGTCGCTTTTGGACCCCATCACGATGGCGACACGCGCCGGATTATTGCGGGAAGACATGCGTCTGAAAACTCCTGTGGTGCACTACACTCGACTTTTGAGGCCACCGAGAATAGCATAATTCAATCTCAAGGAAAACGATTGCGCGCTTTACACTTCACTCTTCAAGCTGCCTCTTTGTTGGCTGCATCTGCTCACCCCAGTCACTTACTTTTGTAAGCTCCAGGGGACTCACAGATTTGCCGCCTCGATGCAACTCGAATAGTTTTGTGTAAAGAGGAACTGGGTGCCTGCAGAATTAAAACGGAAAAGCGATTAGCTCAACGTCGCTGGACGTGACTTTTACCATTGAGCCTTCGGTATGCCATGCGCCTAATACCACGCGGAAAGCGGGTTGTTCATTGGCCGTGAGTTCGTGGACAGCCGGACGGTGTGTATGACCGTGAATTAACCACTGGACCTGATGTTTTTCCATCTCGTTAATCACGGCCTGCGGATTCACATCCATGATTTCCAGCGATTTACTGCTGTTGGCGGCAAGACTTCCGGCGCGCATTTTTGCGGCAATGCGCTGGCGAACGAACAGGGGCAGGGCGAGAAACAGCTTCTGTAGCCAGGGTTGATGCACTTTGGCGCGAAACGCCTGATAGCCCGCGTCGTCGGTACACAAGGTGTCGCCATGCATGATCAGTACCTTGCGGCCATACAGGTCGAGCACTTTTTCTTCGGGCAGCAGAGTCATGCCGCTTTCACGGGCAAAACGCTTGCCGAGCAGAAAGTCACGGTTGCCGTGAATAAAAAAGCAGGGGACGCCGGTGTCAGCCAACGCTTTTATCGCCTCGGCCATTTCATGATGCAGCGGATTAGGATCGTCATCGCCAATCCAGGCTTCAAACAGATCGCCGAGAATGTATAGCGCATCGGCCTTGCGCGCATCGCCGGCTAAAAAACGCAGAAAACCGGCGGTGATCGCCGGTTCTTCTGTGCAGAGGTGAAGGTCTGCAATAAACAGTGTCGCCACGATTACTCGCTGACGGTCACGTTTTCAATGATGACGTCTTCTTTTGGCACATCCTGGTGCATGCCGCTGCGACCGGTGGAAACGCCTTTGATTTTATCAACCACGTCCATGCCTTCAACCACTTCAGCGAACACGCAGTAACCCCAACCCTGCATGCTTTCGCCGGAGAAGTTCAGGAAGTCGTTGTCTGCAACGTTGATAAAGAACTGTGCGGTTGCGGAGTGCGGAGCCTGAGTACGCGCCATTGCCAGCGTACCACGGGTATTTTTCAGACCGTTGTTCGCTTCGTTTTTGATCGCTTCTTTCGTGGCTTTTTGCTTCATGCCCGGCTCGAAACCGCCGCCCTGGATCATGAAACCGTTAATAACACGGTGGAAAATGGTGTTGTTATAAAAACCTTCGCGGCAGTAGTCCAGGAAGTTTTTAACTGTTTCAGGCGCTTTATCATCAAACGTTTTGATTACGATATCGCCGTGATTAGTGTGGAAAGTAACCATTTTTGCATCCTGTTCCGATAGATTGGTGCTTCGACCCCGTCAAGGGTCAGAGTTAGGGGTGTGTTATAGCATAACCGCAAGCTGCGATCACCTCGCAAAGTGTGCTGCTTCCGGTCTCAATTATGGGTATTATACAGACTTTACTATCCACACACGTCTACACGGAATCTTCGATGTTAAAAATCTTTAATACACTGACGCGCCAAAAAGAGGAATTCAAACCTATTCATGCCGGGGAAGTCGGCATGTACGTGTGTGGTATTACCGTTTACGATCTCTGTCATATTGGCCACGGACGTACCTTCGTTTCTTTCGACGTCGTTGCACGCTATCTGCGCTTCCTCGGCTATAAGCTGAAGTATGTGCGCAACATTACCGATATCGATGACAAAATCATCAAGCGCGCGAATGAAAACGGTGAAAGCTTTGTGGCGCTGGTCGACAGAATGATCGCAGAAATGCATCGCGATTTCGATGCGCTGAATATTTTGCGCCCGGATCTGGAACCGCGCGCGACGCACCATATCGCCGAGATTATTGAGATCACCGAACAGCTGATCGCCAAAGGTCACGCCTATGTTGCCGATAATGGCGACGTGATGTTCGACGTCCCGACTGATCCGAACTACGGTCAGTTGTCACGCCAGGATCTGGAACAACTGCAGGCGGGCGCTCGCGTTGACGTGGTTGACGTGAAGCGCAACCCGATGGACTTCGTGCTGTGGAAAATGTCCAAAGAGGGCGAGCCGAGCTGGCCGTCACCGTGGGGCGCGGGCCGTCCGGGCTGGCACATTGAATGTTCTGCGATGAACTGCAAACAGTTGGGCAATCATTTTGATATTCACGGCGGCGGTTCAGACCTGATGTTCCCGCACCATGAAAACGAAATTGCGCAGTCTACCTGTGCGCACGACGGTGAATACGTCAATTACTGGATGCACTCCGGAATGGTGATGGTTGACCGTGAGAAAATGTCCAAATCGCTGGGCAACTTCTTTACCGTGCGCGACGTGCTGAAATACTACGACGCCGAAACCATTCGCTACTTCCTGATGTCCGGCCATTATCGCAGCCAGTTGAACTACAGCGAAGAGAACCTGAAACAGGCACGCTCTGCGCTGGAGCGTCTGTATACTGCGCTGCGCGGCACTGACAAGTCCGTTGCTCCAGCCGGTGGCGAAGCCCTTGAAGCGCGCTTCATTGAAGCGATGGATGACGACTTCAACACGCCGGAAGCCTACTCCGTACTGTTTGATATGGCCCGTGAGGTTAACCGCCTGAAGGGTGAAGATATGGCGGCGGCTAACGGTATGGCTGCGCATCTGCGTAAGCTCTCCAGCGTGCTGGGCCTGCTGGAACAGGAGCCAGAAGCCTTCCTGCAAAGCGGTGCGCAGGCGGATGACGGTGAAGTTGCTGAAATTGAAGCGTTAATCCAACAGCGTCTGGATGCCCGTAAAGCGAAGGACTGGGCGGCAGCCGACGCCGCGCGTGATCGCCTCAACGAGATGGGCATCGTGCTGGAAGACGGTCCGCAGGGCACCACCTGGCGTCGTAAGTAACGCTCTATATTGCCGGATGGCGGCTTACGCCTTATCCGGCCTACGATGGAATGATCGGTAGGCCTGATAAGCGTAGCGCCATCAGGCACTATTAATGACGTTTGTACCACCACAGCACACCCATCATCATAACGCCCGGCAGCCAAACCCACATCAGCTCCGAAATTATTACCTGATGCCCATATGGTGTGGCGTAGCGTGATAGCGCGAACGGGGCGACTTTAATCACCTGCCACGGTGCGAAGAACCGTTCATCCGACCACAGCCACAGCCAGCCGACGCCTTTACCGCCGGTGGTGACAGAATCCAGCAGGCTATGCGACAACAGTGAAACCGTCAGGAATAACCAGCAGCGAATCAGTCCGGCTTTAAACCATCGTCGGCCAATGATTACGCACAGCAGCGGTACCACGAAGGCGAACAGCAGTGAGTGGGTAAATCCACGGTGGCCAAACACATTGCCATAGGCGACACCGAACTTAAATGACAACACATCGGCATCTGGCAGCATAGCCAGAACGACGCCAGTAAACAGTAAGCGCGGGGGGATGACTTTAAGTCCGAGACCTAACCCTAAGCAGAGTGGCACGGCTGCGTGGGTAACAATTGTTGGCATGATGATCGCTTCGTGTGGAAAAACGACATGCTAACAATTCGCTGTGAAGTGGTGATGAAGTTATTATCTGAAAATGAGAGAGGAAGTAGCCGGACAGGGGGTTAACCTCATCCGGCACCAGGGATCATGCCACGACGGTAATGCTTTGGCCTTCAAAGCTTACGGTCTGTCCGGCAACGATTTTGCAGCGCTTACGCGTTTCTACTACACCATCGACCTTCACCAACCCTTCGCCAATGGCGATTTTTGCCTGGGCGCCGCTTTCACTCCAGCCTTCCAGCTTCAGCAGATCGCAGAGTTCAACATGTGGGTGTTTCCCCAGTGAAAATGTGGCCATCTTAAACGTCCTTTACATCATGATATTCAACACACGCCTGGAGCGTGTTTTCGATAAGTGTGGCGACGGTCATTGGGCCTACGCCGCCTGGGACAGGCGTGATATATGACGCGCGTGCGGCAGCATCTTCAAAGACCACATCGCCAACAACCTTACCATTCTCCAGACGGTTGATGCCGACATCAATCACAATTGCGCCTTCTTTGATCCACTCACCGGGAATAAAGCCCGGTTTACCGACGGCAACAATTAGCAGATCGGCATGCTCAACGTGGCGACGCAGATCTTTGGTGAAGCGATGGGTAACGGTGGTGGTGCAGCCAGCCAGCAGCAGTTCCATGCTCATCGGGCGACCGACAATGTTTGAAGCGCCAATGACGACCGCATTCAGGCCGTAGGTGTCGATGTTGTAACGCTCAAGCAGGGTCACAATACCGCGCGGGGTACATGGACGCAGGCGCGGCGCACGCTGGCACAGACGACCGACGTTATACGGGTGGAAACCGTCAACGTCTTTATCCGGTGCAATACGCTCCAGCACTTTAACGTTGTCGATACCGGCAGGTAACGGCAGTTGTACCAGAATACCGTCGATGGTGGTATCTGCATTGAGCGTATCGATCAGCTCAAGAAGCTCCGCCTCGCTGGTGGTTTCGGGCAGGTCATAGGAGCGGGAGACGAACCCCACTTCGTCGCAGGCTTTGCGTTTACTCGCGACGTAAATTTGCGAAGCCGGGTTGCTACCTACCAGCACAACAGCCAGGCCCGGAGCGCGTAATCCAGCCGCTAAACGCGCCTGAACTTTTTGAGCAACCTCAGAGCGCACCTGCTGCGCAATCGTTTTACCGTCAATAATCTTTGCTGCCATCAGAGAGAGGATTCCGTCTGTTACGTTAAATCGAAGGGGATGCCACTATTTTGTCAGAAGCGGGACGTGCTGTCAGTTTTCGTTTGCGTTTTTATGTGCGCCAGGGCTGTCACGGGCTGGAAATGGTGTCAGTACAGAGACTAAAGTCTAACGAATAAATGATGAGCACGCTAATTAAAATTAACGTGAATGAAACATCTCATCACCCTGGGTTTTCTATGGGTAATGCTTCATAAACCAGACTGTTACGTACTATTAAGGCGGCATTTAGGTAATATTAACCAAGACTTTTCTTAGATCCCATTAAGAATTAGCCAGGGCTATTAAAAGGATTTGCAGGTATTTTTCATTAATTGAAATGTTTAATTTATCGCTGTGACGAATAGTCATATTCGCGAAGGATAATTAGTAAATCAAATACTCAGGAGAGTCAGGGTAAAAGGTTAGCTAATTCTCTTACGATATATATCTTTACAGGATGCAGAGATAATTAGCCTGACATTTAATGTCGATAATGAAAACGGATCCCGCAGGATGCTGGAGCCGGATGTGTGTAATTCAAGGGAAATCCATGAAACGTAAATTAATGACCTCTTCTGTTATTGCCAGCCTGATGTTAGTCGCAGGTGCTGCGGTTGCAGCCGATCCGGTAAGCGTGAGCGGCGGTACTGTGCATTTTGAAGGTGAACTGGTCAATGCAGCCTGTGCAGTCAGTACTCAGTCATCCGATCAGGTTGTCACTTTAGGCCAGTATCGTACTGCCAGTTTTGCCGCAGTGGGTGATACAACAGCACAAATTCCGTTCTCCATCGTGCTGAATGACTGCGATCCTGCCGTTGCTGCGACGGCGGCCGTGGCTTTCTCTGGTCAGGCGGATGCCACCAACTCGGCTCTGCTGGCTGTTTCTTCAGGGAATAACACTACCACCGCTGGCGGTGTAGGTATCGAGATTCTGGACAACGCCTCTACTGCGCTGAAACCTGATGGCGCGACCTTCTCTACCGCTCAGGCGCTGGTAGAAGGAACCAACACCCTGCGTTTCTCTGCACGTTATAAAGCGACTGCCGCAAGCGCTACGCCGGGTCAGGCAAATGCCGACGCAACGTTCATCATGAAGTACGAATAAGCCGTTTTGAGTTGCGCAAGGATGACGTTCGCCTCAATGGATGAGGCAATATCCGGGGATGATGAAGGATGCGGCAGATGATAGGGAAAGGCGTAGCGCTGGCAGGAATGCTGTGCGTAATGCCTGTGTTTGCACATACGGTGATACTGGAAAGTGGTCGCCTCCACTTACGTGGACAGCTCGTCAATGGTGCTTGTACGGTCGCCACTGACAGTCAGAATATGCGGGTGCAAATGGGGCAGTATCGTACGAGTGCTTTCTCCGGGACGGGAAGCTTCGCCTCTACCAATGTTCCGTTTTCACTGCGCTTAACGTCGTGCAGCGCCGATGTTTATGACCATGTTGGGATTGCGTTTGCAGGCGTGACGCCAGCCGAAGATCCCCAGGTTTTTCTTGCAAGCGGTGATGCGTCTGCGGCTTCGGGGATCGGTCTGGCATTATTTGATGAGCGTCAACGGCAAATTATTCCGAATGCGCTGCCGCTTCATTATGCGCCAATTATAACGCAAGAAATGACGTTTCATTTCACTGCTCGCTATCGGGCTGTATCGGAAAATATAACCCCGGGAACGCTTCGTTCAGACGTGTGGTTTACGTTGGTTTATCCCTGATTTATTTCCCAACGATAATCGCATCAAAGGTATTTGTAGCTTATGTCTAATTATCTGAAATCAGGTTTTATCCTTTTTCTGGCCTTATTTTCTGCTGCCAGTGTTCATGCTGCTGGCGGTATTGCATTAGGCGCCACTCGCGTTATTTATCCGGCTGATGCCAAACAAACGTCCCTGTCTATTGGCAATAGCGATACCAAAGAACGTTACCTGGTAAATTCATGGATTGAGAATAGCGCAGGTGTTAAAGAAAAATCGTTTGTGGTTACACCTCCACTGTTTGTTAGCGAACCCAAAAGCGAAAACACGCTGCGTATCATCTATGCAGGTGTTCCGCTACCCAAAGACCGTGAGTCGCTGTTCTGGATGAACGTAAAAGCCATTCCGTCAGTCAATAAAAACAGCCTTGAGGGCAAAAACGTTTTGCAACTGGCGATCCTGTCACGTATCAAACTTTTCGTGCGTCCGAATAATTTGCCGCAAATCCCGGAAGATGCGCCGGGGATGTTGACGTTTGCCCGTTCCGGCAATCACCTGAAAATTAACAATCCGTCAGCGTATTACGTCACGTTGGTCAATCTCAACGTGGGGAAAACGAAGGTAGATAACGTGATGGTTGCACCGAAAAGCGATGCACAGGTTCTGTTACCAACGGGCGTGCAGGGCAACGTTACGTTCCAGACGGTCAATGATTATGGCGCTGTGACCCCGGCCAAAACGGTTAGTGTGCGTTGAGATAACGATGAATAAGACAACGTATTTTCCTGGCCTGTTTCCGGGGGTTACGCCACCGCTGGCGGGGGTGGCGTTGTCCACGCTGGCGGCGCTTTTTCCCTCTCTCAGCTACGGGGAAAGCTATTTTAATCCGGCCTTTTTATCTGCGGATACGGCAACCGTGGCGGATTTATCACGTTTTGAAAAAGGCAATCACCAGCCTGAAGGTGTCTATCGTGTGGATATCTGGCGCAATGATGAGTTTGTTGCCACTCAGGATATTCGTTTTGTCACCAGTGCGGCAAAAGCAGGCGAGAAGTCTGGCGGGTTGATGCCGTGCTTTGGGCTCGACTGGGTGAAGCGTCTTGGCGTCAATATCGCCGCGTTTCCGGCACTCAGTAAGGATCCTAACGATACCTGTATCAATCTACCTGAAGCGATTCCAGGCAGCGAGATTGCGTTTGATTTTTCTACCCTGCGACTAAACATCAGCCTGCCACAGGCCTCGATGTTAAACAGCGCGCGCGGCTATATTCCACCGGAAGAGTGGGATGAAGGCATTCCGGCCGCGCTGGTTAACTACAGTTTCACCGGCAGCCGTGGTAGTGATACGGACAGCTATTTTCTGAGTATGCTCAGTGGTCTGAACTATGGCCCCTGGCGGTTGAGAAACAACGGTGCCTGGAGCTATTCCAAGGGCGACGGGTACCGCTCACAAAGCTGGAAAAACATCGGCACATGGCTTCAGCGCGCGATTATCCCGCTGAAGGGGGAACTGGTGATGGGCGACAGCAACACCGGCAACGACGTTTTTGACAGCGTCGGTTTTCGCGGTGCGCGCCTTTACTCCTCTGACAGTATGTATCCCGACAGCTTACAGGGCTATGCGCCAACCGTTCGTGGCATTGCGCGTACCGCCGCGAAACTGACCATTCGCCAGAATGGCTATGTGATTTATCAAAGCTATGTTTCACCCGGCGCTTTCTCGATAACCGATCTTAACCCGACATCGTCCAGCGGCGATCTTGAGGTCACGGTGGATGAGAAGGACGGCAGCCAACAACGCTATACGGTGCCTTACTCCACGGTTCCTTTATTACAGCGGGAAGGGCGTTTCAAATATGACGTGGTCGCCGGGGATTTTCGCAGCGGCAATAGCCAACAGTCTTCTCCGTTCTTTTTCCAGGGAACATTAATTGCCGGGTTACCAGAAGGCTACACCGCGTATGGTGGGACGCAGTTGGCCTCACGCTACACCGCGTTAGTTTTAGGCACAGGCCGAAACCTGGGGGACTGGGGGGCGGTTTCAGTCGATCTAACCCATGCTCGCAGCCAACTGGCGGATGACAGTACGCATCAGGGGCAGTCATTGCGTTTTCTGTATGCGAAATCGCTGAACAATTTTGGCACCAACTTTCAGTTGTTGGGATATCGCTACTCTACGCGTGGTTTCTACACCCTCGACGATGTGGCGTATCGCAGTATGGAAGGTTATGAGTACGAATACGACAGCGAAGGCAATCGCCACGATGTGCCCGATGTGAAGAGTTACCACAACCTGAACTACAGCAAAAAAGGCCGTTTCCAGATCAACATTTCGCAAAATCTGGGGGATTACGGATCGCTGTATATCTCGGGTAGCCAGCAGACATACTGGAACACTTCAGACACCAATACCTGGTATCAACTGGGCTATGCCAGCGGCTGGCAGGGGATTAGCTATTCACTATCCTGGTCGTGGAATGAATCGGTTGGCATCTCCGACACCGACCGTATTGTCGCGTTCAATATGTCAATACCGTTCAGCCTGCTGAGCGGACGGCGCTACTCGCGAGATAGCGCTTTCGATAGCACCTACGCCACCTTTAATGCCAACCGTAATAGCAATGGACAAAATAGCTGGCAGAGCGGGATCGGCGGTACGTTGCTGGATGGACGCAACCTGAGCTACAGCGTGAATCAGGGGCACAGCAGCACCAATGGCTACAG
Source organism: Citrobacter sp. VF227 (assembly GCF_052950715.1). Lineage (NCBI taxonomy): Bacteria > Pseudomonadati > Pseudomonadota > Gammaproteobacteria > Enterobacterales > Enterobacteriaceae > Citrobacter > Citrobacter sp. VF227. The sequence goes on along the minus strand of NZ_JBRFVF010000002.1, from coordinate 687,875 downwards.
TGGAAACGCCAGTGCCAACTGGCAGGCGGCCTATGGCACGCTGGGCGTGGGATACAACTACGATCGCGATCAGCATGACTACAACTGGCAGCTCTCCGGCGGCGTGGTTGGGCATGCGGACGGCATTACGCTCAGTCAGCCTCTGGGCGATACCAACGTGTTGATTAAAGCGCCTGGCGCACAGGGGGTGCGGATAGAAAACCAGACCGGCGTTCAAACCGACTGGCGTGGATACGCGGTGATGCCGTATGCCACCGTCTATCGCTATAACCGCGTCGCGTTAGACACCAATTCCATGAATAACAATACCGATGTGGAAAATAACGTCAGCAGCGTCGTGCCAACGCAAGGGGCACTGGTGCGAGCGGCGTTTGATACGCGAATCGGCGTGCGGGCGCTGATTACCGCCAGACATGCCGGTAAACCCGTGCCGTTTGGCTCTATTGTGCGGGAAAACACCAGCGGTGTGACCAGTATGGTGGGCGAAGACGGGCAAATTTATCTCAGTGGTCTGCCGCTCAAAGGCGAGTTGCTGATCCAGTGGGGAGAAGGCGCAAACGCTCGCTGCGTGGCGCGCTATGCCTTGCCTGAGGATAGCCTGAAACAGGCGGTGACGCTCACGAACGTGATGTGCGAATCTCCAACGGCACGACAGGAATAATACGATGAAAAGACAAACGGGTTTATTACTGGGAAGCGCTTTATTGTTGATTTCCCATTCATCATGGGCGACGGTCTGCCAGAACTCGAATGGCACGCCAACGGATGTTTTTTACGATTTGTCGAATGTCTTTAACAGCAGCAACAACCAGCCGGGACAGGTGGTAACGTTACCGGAAAAATCGGGCTGGATTGGCGTGAATGCCACCTGTCCGGCCGGAACGACGGTGAATTACACTTACCGAAGCTATGTTACTGAACTTCCGGTGCAAAGTACCGAGGGCGGTTTTCAGTATCTGAAGCTCAATGACTACCTGCTGGGAGCCATGAGCATCACCGACAGCTATGCCGGACTATTTTATCCCCCGCGTAGCTATATCCGTATGGGGACTCACCCCAACGTACCTAAACAGCAGCCTTTTGGCGTAATGGATTCAAAGCTGGTGTTTAAACTCAAAGTTATCCGTCCGTTTATTAATATGGTTCCGATTCCGCGGCAGACGATGTTCAGTGTTTATGTCACGACCAGTACCGGGGATGCGCTAAGTACGCCGGTGTATACCATCAGCTACAGCGGCAAGGTGGAGGTTCCACAAAACTGTGAAGTGAATGCCGGGCAGATTGTCGAGTTTGATTTTGGTGATATTGGCGCATCGCTATTCAGCAAGGCGGGAGCGGGAAACCGGCCCGAAGGCATCAATCCGCAGACCAAAACGGTGGCGATAAAATGTACCAACGTCGCGGCACAGGCCTACTTAACCATGCGTGTAGAGGCTGAGAAAGCCACCGGAAAAATGATGGTATCTGACAACCCGGATTTAGGTTTTATCGTCGCCGATAGCAGTGGTAACCCGCTGACGCCTAACAATTTGTCCAGCAATATCCCCTTTCAATTGGATGATAACGCCGCAGCCAGGGTCGGTATTCGGGCATGGCCGGTCAGCGTGACGGGGAATAAACCTACCGAAGGGCCTTTTACGGCTCGTGGCTATCTGCGAGTGGATTATGACTAATAAGCCAATGCCATCCACATGGGGGCTTCTGACGATGGTGTCCCTGCTGACATTTAGTTTGTTGTGCCATGCCTCCTCGTCGCTGGGTGAAATCAATATTGAACTGCGTGGTAATGTGGTGGACTTTACCTGCGCAGTGATTGCCAGCGACAGCAATAAGTCGGTGGAGTTAGGGACCTGGCCGACAAAGCAGCTTCAGACCAGCGGAGATACCACTCAACCGGTCGCGTTTACGCTGAAGCTTGAAGGTTGCCCGCCGGGATCCGCTTCGATAACGTTTTCCGGTACTCCGGCTCCGGGCACGACGCTGCTGGCGCTCGATGATGTGGTCATGGCGCAAAAGGTGGCGATTGAACTGCACGACAGCGACCGTACGCGACTGCCTCTTGAGCAGGCCAGCGAGTCAGTGAGTATTGATGAGAACGGCAATGCCACACTAACCTTTTTCGCTAACTACATCGCTTTAGCTGATGGGGTTCAGCCAGGTGTTGCCAGGGCTGATGCCACGTTTATGATTAACTATAACTAATCAATGCGCTGACAAGACGCTCCCGAACGACATCTCGCCGGGAGTGTTATTACATTAACTCATGCATTTTTGCATAATCGATCAGCTCAACGATGGTGTGCAACCCGAGCTTGGAGTAGATATTAGCCTTGTGAGCACTAATCGTTTTATTGCTGAGTAACAACTGTTCAGCAATTTCCTTATTGGACAGACCGTTTGCCAGATAACGCAAAACCGTAACCTCGCGATTAGAGAGCGGCATGTCATTCAGCACACCTTTTTGTGCATTTATATTGTTAATGAAGTTAAGGGTATCCGACGGAAAAAAAGAATATCCCGATAAAATCATTTTTACCGCATTATAGATATCATTGAGATCCTTTCGTTTACTGACAAAACCATTTGCACCGGCCCGGATAGCCCGCCCGGCATAAAAAGACTCAGATTTTGAAGATAGAAACAGTACCCGAGTTTTCTCCTGCAATGATTTTATTCTTTTGAGCAATGTAAACCCATCAGAGCCAGGTAGTTCAATATCCAGGATGACAAGATCGACGGGGTACGTGCGCAGATGTTCTATTGCCGTACGGCTGTCGTCGGTTTTCAATACTACCTGAATATTACTGTTTTTCTCGAGTAGTACTTCTATCGACATTCTGACAATAGGGTGTTCGTCCATAATGATAACGGATGCTGGTTTCATTTTTGTATGCCTCAAACTGTTTGCGTATCTTGCGAATTTGATAAAACATCAGGCGTTATAATATTGTCAAATAGCCAAGAATTGTTCTGAGGAGAATCGAATAAATATTATTTCATCCTTGTTTATTCGGTTGTTCTTCTGCAGAACAATGAATTTGTGGAAAATCCATTTCACACCGGGAAACTAACAATTAATCAGGAAACTAAGAGGATTATACCTGCTCTGTTCTTTCGGAAAAGACTTACGACATCCCGGATGTTAATGTCAGTTAGGATATTCTGAAAGTTCCAGATGTGTTAATGGCTATTGGTATTATTGATCTGTGGTTCGAATTATGGCAGATTGAAAATTTTTTTTAAATGGTAAAAACAATACAATAGACTAATTGTTTAGGTTTTGTTAAGACTGAAATTATGCTTTTTTATATCGAAATGCACAGAATCAGTAAGGTTAACTGTGAAAGTGGTACCAGATATAATACCAGGAATAGTTGTAAATATTAAATATTTGTAAAAATTAGATCTTTATTCTTATTCGAGAATAAGTAATTTCCTAAAAAATCTTATGGCACATAGGGTTATGATGTTAAATTAAATGAAGAGAGGTAACACTGAGGCGGTGTATCAGATGCAAAAAGCGCTGTCTGTTGGGCAATCCCAGGCGCGTAATCAACTGGTTCAGGCGATAGATGATACGGTGGTAGGGTTGTGCTTGTAATAATGCAATATTTTTTAATGAGTTACCTTGTAAAAGTAAGGTAATCATCTCCCAATCGAGCTGATTAATGCACCTTGAGTGAAAATAATTTGGAACCGGAGATAATAAGGCTATACGTATCTCAGGGAGGTGTAAATTGCGTGACAAGATATAGAATGGACCGGACAGTGAAATAAAGGTAGTCAGATCGTCATCACGACTGGGAAGCATTATGAAGATCTGAATGTCACTACGCTGCTTAATTAGCTGGCGCAAACATTCAAGTATATCGAAATAAGGAGTTGTTAAGCTTTCTATGTCAATCACAAACTGGCTAATTACCGACTCCTGGATGCTGAGTAAGGCCGACTCAACGCTCTGGAAGATCGCCGTACGAGTACCTGAGAATAAATGTCGACTTAGTGCATAGGCCAGGTAGTAGTCTGTTGTGATTATCGCCTGAGATATAGTGTCGTCCGGTAAATTATGTTCGAGTTTTTGCGCCAGATACTCGAGCCGGTCAAATACTTGTGAGGTACAGTGGGGATATTGCCAGGTACAGTTAGGGTTTCGTATGCGGCGATAGCGATCCCGGCGTTTTGCGCTGTGCATCCTTTTTCATTCCATTTCTGTTGCGGCAGGTCTGGATAAATTGCTGACTATAAACATCCCTGACCCAAATTTTTTCCAGCGTAAGGGTTATGTCCTTGTGCCGTTGGGTTTCAGTACTTCAACAATCATCAGACTGGCAATTGCGTATCTCATCAGAATAATCTGCCGGAAATTTTCTGGTGTCTTACTCAATGCCCAAAAGATCGTTTTATCCAGTTCAACCTCTCTCTGATATTAGATAAAATATTACCGGGTGTGTCTTTCTGTTACTCCGGAAATAGTATTTCTGGATTATTCTGGCAGTCTGAGGATAGGTACAGTAGGAGCCGATACTTAATTGAGGATGAGATATTTCTCAATAAAAATTAGGCAGAGATATCCCGTCTAATTTTGTAGAAAATTCAGATGGGCGCGGATGTATCTTAAGAATTGCTGATCGTTTTTCACATGCAGCTTTTTCATTATGCCGCGTCGAGTCGCTTTGGCCTGAAGATCGCTAATTGAGAGCAGGTGAGCCGTTTCGGCTAAGGTGTATCCGCTGGCGAGAAACATTAAGAACTGGCGTTCTGCGACAGAAAAGTTGCGGGTAGTGCAGTAATGGCAGATAGTCGCAGGTACGCTGTGGCGCAGCGCGCGTTTTTGCAGGATGAGGACCAGTTTTTTGGTTATCTCATCTACGTCATCTTCCCGATAGATTAGCGGCAACATGTACAGGCAGGGTCTGAACATCAGCTTATCTTTATCGTTTTTGCTACAGATAACCACCCTGTGTTGGCGCCTGGTGTGGACCGGAACCTGGTAGCAATCGGCGCTGAGCCAATCTTCATCCAGTGAGATAAACGCGATTTCAGCGCGATCGATATCCTCGACAGGCAAAAAGCAAATCTCCTGATGCCACTGATTCGCCAGGTGGGAGATGATGATTTTCAGTCCATGTTCGAAGTGACTGTTTTCTTCCTTGATGGCAATACTTAACATTAAAGAGTTCCTGAACCGCTGGAGAGGGATAAAGGAATGTTAAGCAAAATCATAAATATTCTAAATACATGTATCCCTAAATCTGACGTTTTGTGAGCTGAGTTGTTACCAGGTGATTTCCTGGATACCTTTGAACAAGCAGAAAAAATCAACATTCGTACACTTCGTCAGCAACCGAAATCAAAAGGCATTGACTCAGCAGGCGCTGACCGTATAATTCACGCGTTTCATCTGCATGAAGTAATCACTTCGCAATGCGCCCTTAGCTCAGTTGGATAGAGCAACGGCCTTCTAAGCCGTAGGTCGTAGGTTCGAATCCTACAGGGCGTACCATTTCAACCTCACTTCAGATGTTCTGCTGCAGCGAACCGCGACAGCTTTTCCTTTTCCAGCCAGCGTTCTAATTCATAAAGGCTTTGTTGTATCTCTTCTCTGAGTGAAAAATCGCCTGACGGCTGCTGCTCGAGCTCTGCACACATTCTACTGGCAGAGCGCATCCCCATGCTGGCGCAACTGCTTTTTAACTGATGTGCCAGACGTTTTATCTGCTCGTACTCTTGGGCTGCGCGCGTAGTGTCAATGTCATCCAATAAAGGAAGGGTATGTTGCTTAAAGAGCGCTAACCATTCCTGCACCTTTTGCCACCCCATTATCTGGATATCCCCGGCTAATTGCTGGGTATCTAATCGCTCGTTGCTATGGACTGATACCTTCGGGAGAGAGGCATTCCCGTGAAGATAAAGCATAATTAGCCGACTGAGTTCATCCCGGGGAACCGGTTTTTGAATGATGCCGAGAAACAGGGTGCTGGTTCTTTGACTTAGCGTTTCGTCAATGACATGTGCGCTAAAACCGATCAGGTTTAGCGTCGGGTACTCGCGGGTTAACTGCTGCGCCAGCGTGATGCCGTCGATATCAGGAAGATCGAAATCAACCAGGGCGGCATTATACTGGGCGTCTTGCTGCAGTTGCGTTAGCGCGGCAGCGGCATTGTCGACAGCGGTGACTTGAGCACCATTGAGAGTGAGCATTTCCGCGCTGATGCGTTGCGTGAGAGGATTATCCTCAATAAGCAGTAAGCGCAAACCCTGCAACGACAGAGAACGTGGAACGGATTTCGCTACCGGCATCGCACCAGGCCGAAGTGGCAGACGTAAACGAAAGCAGCTTCCGACTCCTGGTGTGCTGGTGACACTTAATTCACCTTGCATCGCCTGCGCGAGGCTGGCGCTGATAGTGAGCCCAAGCCCGGTTCCTCCACGTTTACCGCTTACCTGAACAAACGGCTGAAAAATATCGTGCTGGCGAGCAGGATCAATTCCGCATCCCGTATCTTCAACCTCAATATACCAGTCCTGTTCTTCACGCCGACTACGCAGGATGATGTGCCCTCGATCGGTAAAGCGTAGTGCGTTGTTTAATAAGTTAGTAATGATTTGCCGGATGCGGCGCGGATCGCCGCGCAGGGAATCGGGTATATCGTCGGCAAAATCCGCAACCAGTTTGACCGGGCGATCGGCAACGCGGCCGTGCATGAGCTGAAGCGTACTTTCCAGCAACGGTTTGGGCTCAAAGGGTTCATCGCCGATCGCCACATTTTTTCCGCCCGCTTCGATGGCGGAATAGTCGAGGATATCGTTGAGTATGGTCAGCAGCGACTCGCCAGAGTCGGTGATTGCGTGCAGATTCTCCTGGTGCTGCGCCAGTGCAGGATTCTCTGAGAGCAATTGCGCAGTCCCGAGGATCCCATACAGCGGGGTGCGTATTTCATGGCTCATCGCGGCAAGAAACGCCGATTTTGCCTGGTTGGCTTTCTCGGCTTCAGCACGCGCGTGTCGGTGTTCCGACACCATAGAACGCAGCTCGGCTGTACGAGCTTTAACCTGAGCGGCCAGATGTTCGCGATGGCTATTGAGGGCGTGCACGCTGCCACGAAATGCATCCATCAACCTCCCAATGGTATCCAGTTCGCGAACGCCTGCGGTTTCCGGAAATGGGGAATCAATATCGCCTTCAAGCAAACGCTGTAACGCCTGGGTTTGCTGCGCCAACGGGCGCGTGACTGAGCGATAAACCACGCGCCAAAGAATAATAATCAACAGGCACAATGATACCGCGCCTAACAGCAGCAGCAGCGTTTGCCCGCGCTGGCTGGCCTGTTTGAGATGCGCCAGCCCGGTCTGATTGCGTTGGCCAATGGTTTCCACCAATTGACTGACTTCGCTGCTAAAGCGGGTAAATTGCTCAATATTGTTCTGCGATAAAATCTGTAAGCGGGTGGTGATGTCATTATCCTGACGATACAGGGCCAGCAGCTCGACATAACGGCCAATTGTATTCACGGCATCGGCAACCTGAGTGCGTACCACCGGATCTTCAATGCGTATTTGTCGGCGGTGCAGCACTCTGACTGCAGCATTCAACTGAGTTTCCAGCGCCGCCAGGTTATTCTGCGCCTGGTTATTCCCCAGATTCATCACCATTTGCTGCACGCGAAGCGCGCTCAGCCGCAGTTCATTCATCTGGTTATAATATTCCAGATCGATATCGATAAGCCTGTCGAGAGCGTTTTCTGCCGCTTTACCCTGATGACTCTCAATTAAATCATAAATGCTTGCCTGCGTGGCACCTGCCGAGGTGGCGGCATTGCTGGCCTGACCGCGCGCCATTTCGGCAACGTCGGCGGTAGCCTCAACCAGTTTTTGGCTGAGCTGTTGCTGTTGATCGCGTAGTCTCAGACGTTCACCAACCATTTCTCCCTGATGGCTTAACGACTGGGCGATCTCTTTTTCCTGCTGTTCAATAGCTGAGGTGTCAAAACCCTGTTCGCGAAGGGTTTTTAATAATGCGGTTATTTTCAGGCTTTGGGCGGTTAACATGCGCCCCTGCGCCAGCCACATATTTTCATTATCTGCGGTGGTCAGATTCTGCGCGGAAAACAGTTCCCAGGCGCTGGCTTCGCTGAGCTGGCGCGCCATGTCCATAGTCGGGATCAGGGCCTGGGTATTGGCCTGCTCAACCTGACTGACAAAACGCAGGTTATACCAGCCTACCAGCGTACTCATGAGGGTCAGTGTCGCCATCAGCGCGAAGCCTATCCACAGTCGTTTGGTCAGAGATAAATTCACGGTCTGGTCGCCACAGATTAAAAAGGTTGAGTCCGAAAGAGGAATGCAACTAGGATAAAGCCTTATCAATGTTGAGGCTATCATGCGCGTATTGGTTTTCCTGCTGATCACACTTTTTCCCGGCTTAAGTCATGCGGCCGGGTCCGCACTGCTGCGCTGGCAGGACACCCGGCAGGCAGTCTCGGCGACGCAGACGGACCTTACTGCAAGCAAAGTCTGGAAACTGTGCGCGTTATATCCCAGCCTGAAGGATTCCTACTGGCTTTCCGTGAATTACGGCATGCTTGAGGCGGCAAAAAAATATGGAGTAAGCCTGAAGGTGTTCGAGGCGGGAGGGTATCGCCAGTTCGACACACAAAAAACACAAATCGCCCAGTGCCAGCAATGGGGCGCGGATGCCATTTTATTGGGCAGCAGCACAACGACTTTTCCGGATTTGCAGGCGCAGGTTGGTACGCTGCCGGTTATTGAGGTGGTTAATGCTCTCCACGACGCGGCGGTAAAAGCCCGGGTTGGGGTTCCATGGTTCCAGATGGGTTACAAGCCAGGCCGCTATCTGGTTAAGTGGAGCGCGGGCAAACCGTTAAAGGTCTTATTATTGCCTGGGCCTGATGATGCCGGAGGCAGTCGTGAGATGGTGGATGGATTCCGCCAGGCGATTGCTGGCAGTCAGGTGCAGATTGTGGATGTGGCGTTGGGAGACAATGATATTGAAGTTCAGCGCAACCTGTTGCAGGAGATGCTGGAGCGTCACCCGGATGTCGACGTGGTTGCGGGTACGGCTATTGCTGCGGAAGCGGCGATGGGGGAGAGGCGCAATCAGGGCGCGCCGTTAACCGTTGTCTCATTTTATCTTTCGCATCAGGTGTATCGCGGGCTTAAACGCGCAAGAATCATTATGGCTGCCAGCGATCAAATGGTCTGGCAAGGTGAACTGGCGATTCAACAGGCCATCAGGGTGTTACAAGGGCAGCCGGTGCCGGAAAATATCAGCCCACCGATCCTGATACTCACCCCGAAAAATGCCGACAGCCAGCATATTAAGCACTCGCTGTCACCCGGCGGATTCCGTCCTGTGTATCAGTACACGTCAGCTGCTAAAAAGTAGCCTTCCCCGTGCTGCGTTACCAGTAAATCAGCCCGCAGCTTGTGGCGTAAACGGCGGATCAGTACGTCCACGGTGCGTAAGTCAGGATTGTCTACCCGTCGTGCTGACAGCATGCGCAGTAAACGTTCGCGACTGAGAATTTCCCCTGGATTGGTAACAAAAGCGACCAGCATTTCATACTCGGCGCGGGTGAGTTTGATTGCCTCATCGCCCAGTTCCAGGGTATGGCGGGAAACGTTCAGACAATATCCGGCAAACTGATAGCAGTTGTCTTTGGTCTCCGGTTGCGCCTGGCGGGCAAGGTCGATACGCCAAAGCAAATTTTTCACCCGTACCACCAGTTCACGTAGCTCCAACGGCTTAGTGACATAATCATCGGCCCCCATTTCCAGGCCAACGATACGGTCAATTTGGTCACAGCGACCCGTCACCAGAATGATCCCCACCGTCGAGCGTTCACGCAGAGCGCGGGTTAGCATTAAGCCATTTTCATCCGGGAGGTTGATATCTAACAGAATGAGATCGACTGCGTGCTGCGACATGATTTTACGTAGGCCAGCACCGCTGGCTGCGACCGAGACCTGATAACCTTCCTGTTCAAAATAGGCCTGTAACCGTGCCTGTGTAACGGGCTCATCCTCAACAATGACAATGTGATGCGACATCCTGTTTGCTGTCTCTTTCTGTTCATATCTGTTCACATTGTGCCGTAAGCCATTCATCATGACCAGTGTTGCCGTTCATATTTGCGAAATAAGATCCTCTGTAACTAAACCATAAAAATACAGGGGCTATTATGCGGAAACTATGGAGGGCGCTGCTCAGACCGAGCGCACGTTGGTCAGTGTTAGCGCTGGTGGTCATCGGGATTGTGGTCGGTATCGCGCTGATCGTCTTGCCGCACGTGGGTATTAAATTAACCAGTTCAACCGAATTTTGCGTGAGTTGCCACAGCATGCAGCCGGTTTACGAAGAATATAAACAGTCAGCGCATTTTCAGAATGCCTCCGGGGTGCGCGCAGAGTGTCATGATTGCCACATTCCATCAGATATCCCAGGCATGGTGAAACGTAAGCTGGAAGCGAGTAACGATATTTACCAGACCTTTGTTGCCCACTCTATTGATACTCCTGAAAAATTCGAGGCCAAGCGCGCCGAGCTGGCGGAGCGTGAATGGGCGCGAATGAAGGAGAACAACTCCGCAACTTGTCGTTCCTGTCATAACTATGACGCGATGGATCATGCGAAACAGCATCCTGAAGCCGCGCGCCAGATGAAGATTGCGGCTAAGGATAATCAATCTTGTATCGACTGCCATAAAGGTATTGCGCATCAGCTTCCCGATATGAGCAGCGGTTTCCGCAAGCAGTTTGACCAGTTACGCGCCAATGCAAACGACGACGGCGATACGCTCTACTCTCTGGACATCAAACCTATCTATGCCGCCAAGGGTGATAAAGAACCTGCAGGTTCACTGCTGCCCGCTTCGGAAGTGAAAGTGTTAAAGCGTGACGGCGACTGGCTGCAAATTGAAATTGTGGGCTGGACTGAGAGTGACGGACGTCAGCGCGTGCTGGCGCAATTGCCGGGCAAGCGCATTTTTGTGGCCTCTATTCGCGGCGACATCCAACAGCACGTGAAAACGCTGGAGCAAACCACCGTTGCAGAAACGAACACGCAATGGAGCAAGCTGCAGGCCACTGCCTGGATGCAGAAGGGCGATATGGTCAACGACATTAAGCCTATCTGGGCTTATGCCGATTCGCTCTATAACGGAACCTGTAATCAGTGCCACGGCGCGCCTGAGAAAGAGCATTTTGACGCCAACGGCTGGATTGGCACGTTGAACGGCATGATTGGCTTTACCAGTCTGGACAAACGTGAAGAACGTACCTTGCTGAAATACTTGCAGATGAATGCCTCTGACACCTCGGAAAAGCCGCATGGCGATAAAGGAGAAAGCAATGAAAAATAACGATCTCTTTCAGGCTTCTCGCCGACGTTTTCTGCTGCAGTTGGGCGGTTTGACTGTAGCCGGTATGTTAGGACCTTCTCTGCTCACACCGCGTAGCGCCAACGCCGCAGAGGTGCAGGGCGCTGGCGTAAAAGAGGGGATCCTGACCGGATCTCACTGGGGGGCAATCCGCGCCACCGTAGTTGATGGTCGGTTTATTGAGGCCAAACCGTTTGAACGCGATAAGTATCCGTCAAAAATGATCGCTGGACTGCCGGATCACGTGCATGGTAACGCGCGTATTCGCTATCCAATGGTCCGCGTTGATTGGTTGCGTAAACGTCATCAGAGCGATACCACGCAGCGTGGAGATAATCGCTTTGTGCGCGTTTCGTGGGATGAAGCGCTGGATTTCTTCTACCAGGAGCTGGAACGCATTCAGAAGACCTATGGCCCAAGCGCGCTGCTAACAGCCAGCGGCTGGCAATCTACCGGCATGTTCCACAATGCTTCCGGGATGCTGGCACGTGCCATTGCGCTGCATGGTAACAGCGTGAGCACTGGGGGCGACTATTCTACCGGTGCGGCTCAGGTCATTCTGCCGCGCGTGGTAGGGTCAATGGAGGTATATGAGCAGCAGACTTCCTGGCCGCTGGTGCTGCAAAACAGCAAAACGATTGTGCTGTGGGGCTCCGATCTGATTAAAAACCAGCAGGCGAACTGGTGGTGTCCGGATCATGATGTCTATGAATACTACGAGCAACTGAAGGATAAGGTAGCGCGTGGTGAGATTTCGGTCATCAGCGTTGACCCGGTCGTCACCTCAACGCATGACTATCTGGGCCGCGACAAGGTTAAGCACATTGCCGTGAACCCGCAGGCCGATGTGCCGCTACAGCTGGCGCTCGCACATACGCTCTATACCGAGAAGCTCTACGACCAACATTTCCTTGATACCTACTGTGTTGGGTTTGAGCAGTTTCTGCCTTATCTGCTGGGTGACAGTGACGGACAGCCTAAAGATGCCCAGTGGGCGGAAAAACTATGTGGTATCGATGCCGACACAATCCGTGAACTGGCGCGGCAGATGGCGAGCGGAAGAACGCAGATTATCGCCGGCTGGTGCGTCCAGCGTATGCAGCATGGGGAACAGTGGGCGTGGATGATCGTGGTGCTGGCCTCGATGCTCGGACAAATCGGTTTACCCGGCGGCGGCTTTGGCTTTGGCTGGCACTATAACGGTGCGGGAACGCCGGGGCGTAAAGGGATTATCCTGAGCGGTTTTTCTGGCTCCACCACCGTGCCTCCTGTGCATGACAGCACCGATTATAAGGGCTATAGCAGCACCATCCCGATCGCGCGTTTTATCGATGCGATTCTGGAGCCGGGCAAAAACATTAACTGGAACGGCAAAACCGTCAAGTTGCCGCCGTTGAAGATGTGCGTTTTTGCCGGGACCAACCCTTTCCATCGTCACCAGCAGATCAATCGTATTATTGAGGGCTGGCGTAAGCTGGAAACGGTTATCGCCATTGATAATCAATGGACCTCGACTTGTCGATTCGCTGACATCGTATTGCCCGCGACGACCCAGTTTGAGCGTAACGATCTCGACCAGTATGGCAACCACTCCAACCGTGGCATTATCGCCATGAAACAGCTGGTGCAGCCACAATTTGAAGCGCGTAATGATTTCGATATTTTCCGCGATCTCTGCCGCCGTTTTAATCGTGAAGAAGCGTTCACCGAAGGGCTGGATGAGATGGGCTGGTTGAAACGGATCTGGCAGGAAGGAAGCCAGCAGGGGAAAGGGCGTGGTGTTCATCTTCCGGCTTTTGATGTTTTCTGGAATCAGCAAGAGTACGTTGAATTCGAACATCCGCAGATGTTTGTACGTCATCAGGCCTTCCGCGAAGATCCCGACCTTGAGCCGCTCGGCACGCCGAGCGGTTTAATCGAGATTTTCTCCAAAACCATTGCCGATATGCAGTATGACGACTGCCAGGGGCATCCGATGTGGTTCGAGAAAATCGAACGCTCACACGGTGGACCCGGTTCGCAGCGTTGGCCGCTGCATTTGCAATCCGTGCACCCGGATTTCCGTCTGCACTCGCAGCTTTGTGAGTCTGAAGCGCTGCGTAAGCATTATGCGGTAAGTGGTAAAGAGCCGGTGTTTATCAACCCGCAGGATGCCAGCGTCAGAGGAATTCACAATGGCGATATTGTCCGTGTGTTTAACGCACGTGGACAAGTACTGGCCGGGGCGGTTGTCTCCGACCTCTACTCGCCGGGTGTGGCGCGTATTCATGAAGGTGCGTGGTACGATCCTGATAACGGCGGGGAAACCGGAGCGCTGTGTAAATACGGCAATCCGAACGTGTTAACGATCGATATCGGCACGTCTCAGCTGGCGCAGGCGACCAGCGCCCATACTACGCTGGTGGAAATTGAGAAATACACCGGCAAAGTGGATAACGTGACGGCGTTCAGCGGCCCGATCAAAATGGTGGCGCAGTGCGAATATGTTCCGGCAGAGAAGGTGACGTCATGACGAAACACTCTTCCCTGACAACAGAACAAATGGCCTGCGTGTACGCCTGGCTGGCGCAGCTGTTTTCCCGGGAGCGTGACGATGAAAGCCTGGCGCTTTTACAGTCCAGCGAAATGGCGGATTGGTTCGCGGTGTTAAAAGTTGAACCGTTGCTTGAGGCACAGGTCCTTTTACTGGAGGAAAAAATTGCTGTGCTGAAGGCGCGTGAAGACGCCACTCTGGAACTGGCGGCTGATTTTTGCAGCCTGTTCCTGATGTCGGATAAACACGCGGCGTTACCCTATGCGTCGGCTCATCTTGAAGGCGGGCCGAACTACGGAGTCATTAAACAACTGTTATCCGATGCGGGCATGCAGGTAAGCGATGCGTTTAGTGAGTCAGCCGATCATGTGGCTATTTTTATTGAATTGCTGAGCCATTTGCACTTTTCTCTGGGAGAGTCGGAGCTAAACCCTCAGCGTGTTGATGCGTTACGCAGAGAGACGCTGACGGGGTTGTTACGCTGGTTACCGGACTTCACCGCCAAATGCTGTCGGTATGATGCCTTTGGTTTTTACGGCGCGCTAAGTCAGCTGTTGCTGGCTTTGGTCAGGCTGGATAATCAGAGCTGAGAGCAGCATATCCGGAGGTAATGAATTTGTTGCCTCCGTCGTATTGCTACGTTCACCTTATGTTTTTCACTTCTCTGAAACGAAATTGCCTGTGAACGTGTTAAGGGTACTATCGCCGTACCCTTAACAATCCCGGGCTTACGGAAACACGTCGGCAATTTTCAGCCGGACCAGTCCACACCTGACCTCCTACGCTTTTATTTGAAAATCGCTGAACAGCAAAACAAATTTAACTGGAAATCAGGGCGTTGAAGCGATGACCTCGTTACGTCTGTTCCACTCTCAGTTATTTCCAGGGTCATTCATCTTCGTGAACTGAATGGCATTAGCACATTCGCTCCCATTTTACTCATCTCACCGCACAACCAGCACCGGACATTTCGCATGGCGTACCACGGCTGCTGCCGTTGAACCCAGCAGATAAGTGCTAAAACCGGGTTTATGTGAGGCGATGATAATAAGCTCGGCGTCTACTGATTCCGCCAGTTTGAGGATCTGATCCTTTGGCGGGCCGTAAACGACATGAGTTTGACTCCTGCCTGCAGGAATATTGAACTGCTTAACAATCTCTTCAAGTTTTTCGCTTGCCTTGGCCTGCAGACCACTTCTATCCGGGAATTCAGTTGAATAGGCCAGCCCCAGCGAGGCATAAAACGGAACGGTAGGAATAACGGCTAAAAAGTGGACCTTCGCGGTTTTGGCATGCGCCTGGACCTGTGGAACAACATGGCGGGTTAAATCGGTTTCAGAGATATCAATGGGCACCAGAATTGAGCGATACATATTCACTACCTCCTGTTTGTTTACCTCTCCCCTGAGTGTAGCGAAAGTTGTTTCTGTATAATAAGTGACCAGATCAAGGTTAGGTGCATAAATGTGTTTCAATGAAAGATATGTGCCGCAAATCCTGGCGCGATGTATGTCTGATCAAAACCGCAAGATGAATATTTTCTTTAACACTCACGATTGCTAAATAGTAAAGGGGGGCGTTTTTTACTTCCCTTCATTATATATTTAATTATATAACGAGTATTGTTAAGGGGAGAATTTTATCGACGCTACACAGCCATCCATCTTTTATTCTGATTTTTTAATTATCAATAGATTAATAAACCTTAAGTGTAGATTAAAATTCTGATTTTAAACTAAATTTGGTATTTGCATTTCGTTCTCATTAAATATGCGAGTCCCTTCAAACTTAACCGCATGCTAATTCTCATTTCTCTCTTCAGTTGATGAATATCAATAAGCAGCTGCTTTTGGATAATTATTGTCTACCTATAAAAGGGTATTCGTCTTGTGGGAATAAAAGATGAGAAAAATAAATAAAACAATCCTCTGGACGATGCTGCTGTGCGTTGTTCTGGGGGGCATTATTGTATTGGCTGGGCAATGGACATTACACAAAACTTCGAGCACGGAATTCTGTTTGTCTTGCCATACGATGCAGGCCCCCTATGAGGAATATACCGGCTCGGTTCACTTCCAGAATCAGAAAGGCATTCGCGCAGAGTGCGCGGATTGTCATATCCCGCAAGGGGGACTGGACTACCTGGTGGCTAAGCTGCGGGCCTCAAAAGATGTTTACCATCAGTTCATAACCAAAAAGATCGATACTCCGGAAAAATATGAAGAACACCGTCTGGAGATGGCGCAAACCGTCTGGGCCCAGCTTAAGGCAAGTGATTCTGCGACCTGCCGGAGCTGTCACAGCATGGACGCGATGGACCTTGCCGCACAGAGTGCGGATGCCCAGAAAATGCACAAAATGGGCATCACAGAAAAGCAAACCTGTATTGATTGCCACAAAGGGGTCGCCCACTTCCCACCCGAAGTCAAAATGGATGACAGCGCGCTCAAAGGGCTTGAAGCGCAGTCAGCCTCCACTCCAGCTTCGGCAACTGAGCTTTATGCCGTAAGCAATACCGCGCTGGGCGATCTGGGAACCGTTTACCCGGCAACACAAATGCAGGTTCTGAAAACAACGGACAATACGCGACTGGTTGAGATTCGTGGTAGCCAGATGCAGGGAAGTGAACAGGTCATTTACTACGCGGCAGGACAGCGTTTGATTCTTGCCAGCCTGAGTGAAAAAGGTCAGCAGTCGCTGAAGATTCTCTCCGACTGGAAAAAAGATGATTACGGTAATGCCTGGCGAGATGTCGTGCTGCAGGGCGAATGGAGCGGTTCGGCCCTCGCCAGCCGCGAGCCTATGTGGGATTACGCACGCAAACTCGACAATGTGTACTGCGCGGGCTGTCATGCGCCAATTCCGGCGAATCATTTCACGCTCAACGCCTGGCCTTCAGTGGCAAAAGGGATGGGTGCTCGTACCAATATCAGTGAAAACGAACTGGATATCCTGAGCCGTTACTTCCAGTACAACGCTAAAGACATGAATAAATAAGCGATAAATCAGGAGAAATCATGAAACTCACAAGACGTGACTTTATCAAGACGGCTGGCGCGGCAACCGGAACAATGGCGATTTCTTCGGTGATCCCAATGCCAGCCTGGGCCGAAGGTCAAAATGGCGGAGCGATCCTGACGGCAGCCCGTTGGGGCGCGGTATACGTAGAAGTAAAAGACGGCAAAGTGGTTTCCTCAAAAGGTGCATTGCCTAAGACGGTGCCGAACTCGCTACAGCAAACCGCACCGGATCAGGTCCATACCAATATCCGCGTAAAATATCCGATGGTGCGCAAAAGCTATCTGGAAAACCCGGGTAAAGCGGATGGTAAACGTGGAAACGATCCCTTCGTGCGGGTTAGCTGGGAGCAGGCGCTGAAGCTCATTCATGAGCAGCATAGCCGGATCCGTAGCAGCTATGGCCCGTCCTCAATATTTGCCGGTTCTTATGGCTGGCGCTCCAGCGGGGTTCTGCATAAAGCGCAAACCTTACTGCAACGCTATATGAGCATGGCGGGTGGCTACGCCGGTCATACCGGAGATTATTCAACCGGGGCCGCGCAGGTGATCATGCCTTACGTTGTGGGATCGGTTGAAGTTTATGAGCAGCAAACCACCTGGCCGATGGTGCTAGAGCACAGTCAGGTCGTGGTGCTGTGGGGGATGAACCCGCTAAACACCCTCAAGATTGCCTGGAGCAGCACGGATGAACAGGGGATTGAATACTTTAATCTGCTGAAAAAATCAGGCAAAAGTGTCATTGCCATCGACCCGATGCGTTCTGAAACCATCGAATTCTTTGGTGATAATGCCACCTGGATTGCGCCACATATGGGGACCGATGTGGCGATGATGCTGGGGATCGCCCATACACTGGTGAAGAAAAATCTCCACGACAAAGCCTTCCTGGAAAAATACACCACCGGATACCCGCAGTTTGAAGAGTATTTACTCGGCAAGAGCGACAAAATAGAGAAAACCGCCGAGTGGGCTTCCGGCGTGTGCGGCGTACCCGCTGAGCAACTGGAGAAGCTGGCGGAAATTTTCTCCAGCAATAAAACGATGCTCATGGCGGGTTGGGGGATTCAGCGCCAGCAATATGGTGAGCAAAAACACTGGATGCTGGTAACGCTGGCGGCGATGCTGGGGCAAATTGGTACCGAAGGCGGCGGCTTCGGGTTCTCGTATCACTATTCCAACGGCGGTAACCCAACACGCACCGGTGGGGTATTGCCAGCCATCTCCGCCAAAATTGAAGGCGGGTCATCAGCGGGCAACGACTGGGCGGTTTCCGATGCGGTGACCAGCCTGCCGGTAGCGCGAATTGTTGAAGCGCTGGAAAACCCTGGCGGCAAATATCAGCATAACGGTAAAGAGCAAACTTTCCCGGATATCAAAATGATCTGGTGGGCGGGCGGCGCTAACTTTACCCATCATCAAGATACCAACCGCTTAATCAAAGCCTGGCAGAAGCCTGAGCTGGTTGTCATCTCTGAGTGCTACTGGACCGCAGCAGCCAAACACGCCGATATTGTTCTGCCGATCACCACGTCGTTCGAGCGCAACGATCTGACCATGACCGGTGACTATAGTAACCAGCATCTGGTACCGATGAAGCAGGTCATCGCGCCGCAGTTTGAAGCACGTAGCGACTTTGACGTATTTGCCGATCTGTCTGAGATGCTCAAGCCGGGAGGAAAAGCGGTTTATACCGAGGGCAAAGACGAAATGGCGTGGCTGAAGCAGTTCTATGATGTCGCGCAAAAAGCCGCCCGTGCCCAGCGCGTCGCCATGCCTCAGTTCAATGCGTTCTGGGAGCAGAACAAACTGATTGAAATGCGTGAGAATGAAAAGAACAACAAATATGTGCGCTACGCAGAATTCCGCAGCGATCCGGTGATGAATGCACTCGGAACGCCGAGTGGTAAGATAGAAATCTACTCGAAAACGATTGAAGGCTATCAGTACAAAGACTGCCCGCCGCATGCGTCATGGATTGAACCGGATGAGTGGAAAGGAACGGCGGATAAGGATCAGCTGCAGCTACTGACGGCGCATCCGGCACATCGTCTGCACAGTCAGTTGAACTACGCGTCGTTGCGTAAAGAGTACGCGATTGCTGATCGGGAGCCGGTAACAATTCACCCGGATGATGCGAAAGCCAGGGGCATTGTTGAGGGCGATCTGGTACGCGTATGGAATGCGCGTGGCCAGGTGCTGGTTGGCGCCCACGTCAGTGATGGCATCAAACCGGGAATCATCTGTATCCATGAAGGCGCCTGGCCGGATATCGAAAACGGCATCTGCAAAAACGGCGGCGCGAACGTGCTGACGGCGGATATCCCGACGTCAAGGCTGGCGAATGGCTGTGCGGGGAATACCAGTCTGGTATACGCAGAAAAATTCACCGGTGAAGCACCAAAACTCACTGTTTTTGATGAACCCGCAATCGTCACTATGTAATGGTGGTTGATAAACGGGAACCGAAAGGTTCCCGTTTTTTATTGCTGCTTTGGCAATGTTTACTGTCGTTACTCTGCCAGCACAATGACATCTCCCGTTGCCGGGGCGTCAGATCCCGGTAGCCACAAGCGTCCCCACGAACCGGTGCAATGACAGCCGAGCAGCTTTTCCGGTTGCTGTTGCTTAATAAACTTTCGCGTCCGCCATAGTTTAGCGGGGGAGGCTGCGCGTAAATGGAATCCGCCGATGACGGCGTAAATTTTGTTAACGCCGGTGATGTTTTGGCAATGGCGTACGATATTCTCAATTCCCCGATGCCCGCAGCCGGTAATGATGACTAATCCGCGTTCAGATTTATAAATCAATACGCCTTCATCGCTGATGTAATCCGGTTGAGGCGTTTTCTCACTAATAACGCCATAGGCCTGCGGAGTGGGAACGCTAATTTCCCCGGACCATAAAAATCGATCGCTAATAGCCAATGGTTTGCGGGTGTATTCCATCACAAGTCGAGAGTAGTCGTTATCGCGGGAGAGTTTTTTTATTTTTCGCGGCGTTCCCGCAAGAGTTATTGAGGCGTAACGCTCACAGGCGATTTGAGGATGGCAAATAACACGACTGTTATCCGCAAGCCACGGCACGCCGCCACAATGATCGTAATGGCCGTGCGAAAGCACCACGGCGTCAAGCTGCGATAAATCAACCCCCATTTGCGCGGCGTTAAGTATGAAGCTGTCGTCCGGCCCGGTATCAAACAGTATGGTGGTGGTTTTATCCTGAACCAACAGACTGAGTCCAGGCTTTGCCCGTAATGATTTATCTGCGCCAGTCGCGCGCCGGTTTTCAAGCAATACCGTGAGGGTTAAAGCCACATCTGACTCCAGTATTAAAACGGCATACTTTAGCTCAGGGTTATTGTGAGCGCTGTGATCGCAGCGCTCTTTAGCGTTATCTGTTACTGCACACAGTTTGCCTGTGCGCGGTGTTTTTCCGCCTGCTGCTCATGGGCATAGGAATGACCATTATTCATCGACTGATGTACTACCATCGCTTTTTCATGTTCATTCATTTGTGAGAATGATTGTGCGTGGGGTGACGTTTCTGCTGCATTAACGCCAGCAGAGATAAAAAACGCGATAGCGAAAAAAGAGGATATCTTGTTCATCATATTTCTCCTGTATGGGTTTACGGAAGAAATTATAAAGAGCGAGGACAGTCAGTGACGTGACAGGATTATGACGGTTGTGTCAGAGAATAAGGATGACGCCGAAACGTCATCACCAGGAATTATACTGCGTGCTTGGGTAGCGTCAGAATAAAGCGGGTGGAGCGGGCATCGGAGGTGACAGCCACTTTTCCTTGATGGGCGATGACAATTGATTTCACAATCGCCAGCCCAATACCGCTGCCTTCACCTTTACGCTGGCGTGAAGGGTCTACCCGGTAAAATCGGTCAAAGAGTCGTGGGAGATGCTGAGGGGGGATTGGGGGACCGGGATTTTCCACGACTATCTGGACCTGGCCATCCGCGTCTTTCACTCGCACGGTGACCGACTCGCCTTTTGGCGTGTAGCGCAGGGCGTTTGAAAGCAGATTACTCACCGCCCGGCGTAGCATTAACGGGTCGCCTGAAACCCAGCATGCGCGTCCTTCAAAACGTAAGCCGACCTCGCGCTCTTCTGCCCAGGCTTCGAAAAAGTCGAACACTTTCCCCACCTCATCAGCCAGATTCAGCGCTGTCTTCTCCGGGATTAGCTGATTATTGTCCGCCTGCGCCAGAAACAGCATGTCACTGACCATTTTCGACATACGACCAAATTCTTCGAGATTGGAATACAGCACGTCTTCCAGCTCTTTTTGGCTGCGGGTCTGGCTGAGCGCAATTTCCGTTTGTGTGACCAGATTGGTGATGGGGGTGCGGATCTCATGGGCAATATCCGCCGAGAAATTCGACTGACGTTTAAATACGTCCTCGATACGCTCGATCATGTGATTAAACGAACTGACCAGTTGTTCCAGTTCAATAGGCACAGCCTGCGGATCGAGACGCACATCGAGATCTTTCGAGGTGATATTTTGGATGCGGCGACTGACGTTACGGATCGGTTCATGACCTTTGTACACGGCGAACAGCACGATAAAAACAATCATCATGCTAATTAGCGATGCCGTCATAATCAGTTTGTTTTTCAGGTCGTTAATATAGTGCAAATGAAAGTCTATCGATAACGCCAGATACAGCGTATACGCCGCTTTTCCATCAGCAAGCTGTCCTACCGGCAGGCGAATCATTCGCCAGTTCGACGACGTTTTCTGTCCATGAAGATGTTGGGATGTTTGTAGCGTTGGGCCAGAGATAATAAAAACATCACTGACATGGGCATTTTTATCCGGCTTTGCGCTGGCGATAAATTGCCGGAGATCCGGGGCATTGGGCGAATGAAAAATAGCCTTCTGATTGCTATCTTCCAGCGAAATAATGACGTTCGAGTAACCTGCTACCACGTTTTTTAGCGTTTCCAGACGACGTGATTCTGGCTCATTGGGTTGGTTAATAATTCGCTCCAGCGTGGCGCTGATCTGTTGTAAATCATTAATGTCCTGTTCGGCGAAATGGACCTTAACAGAGTGGATCATTATCCATGCAAAGGCGAAAAATGAAGCGATGGTCGCCAGGCTGATAAAAAAGGTCAGTCGTGTTGCCAGCGAAAAAGGGCGTCGCCATCGTTTACCGCGCATCGGGAACCTCAAGCATATAGCCCACACCGCGCACGGTCTGAATCAGTTTTGGCTCAAAGTCGTTATCAATTTTGGCGCGCAGACGCTTCACGGCGACGTCGATGGCATTGGTATCACTGTCAAAATTCATGTCCCAGACCTGGGAGGCTATCAGCGAGCGGGGTAACACTTCCCCCTGATGGCGCAGAAAAAACTCAAGCAGGGTAAACTCTTTGCTGGTCAGGGTGATGCGTGTACCGCTACGGATGACTTTTCTGCTCACCAGATCAACTATTAAATCTGCGACCTGAAACTGGCTTTCGACGATCACCGCCGCGCCCCGGCGCAGCAGCGTTCTGACCCGCGCCAGCAGCTCAGCGAAGGCGAACGGTTTAACCAGGTAATCATCCGCGCCGAGCTCCAGACCTTTAACCCGATGTTCAATGGTGCCCAGCGCGGTGAGAAGAAGAATGGGCATCCCTTTGTTGGCGGAACGCAGCATCCGCACGATATCCCAGCCGTTTACGTCCGGCAGCATGATGTCGAGTATGAGCAGGTCGTAATCGCCGGTCATCGCAAGATGGTACCCGTTCAGGCCGTTATCCGCTAAATCCACGACAAAACCCGCCTCCGTCAGGCCTTTCGTCAGGTATTCACCGGTTTTTTTCTCATCTTCGACTATCAAAACCTTCATCGTATTCTCCTTCACGCACAGGGTGTGCGGACTTTCAATTCTAGGGATGCGGGATCGGATAGCAAACGGTTATTGGGAAAATGACAGTTTTGTCATTTTCCTGTCACCGCTTAAACAGAGTCGTTTCGTTAAAGTACAACACTATAAATTCCCACTTATTTCAGGGTCATCAGTCCGGTCAGGACGAGAAGAACTATGAGCAAATTTAAGCTTCTTACCCTCAGCGCGATATTCATTCTCGCCGGTTGTTCATTGGCTCCAGAATATCAGCGCCCGGCGTTGCCAGTACCGCAACAATTCTCCTTGAGCCAGAATGCCCTGATTTCTGCACCGATGGGATATCAGGACACGGGGTGGCGGACTTTCTTCGTTGACTCACAGGTAAAGGCGCTGATTGGCGAGGCGCTGGTCAACAACCGCGATCTACGTATGGCTGTGCTGAAAGTTCAGGAGGCGAGAGCGCAATATGGGGTCACGGACGCCGATCGCTACCCGCAAATAACGGCAGGTTCCAGCAGTACTTACAGCGGTAAATTAAAAGGCGATACCAGCACAAAGAAAGAATTCGAGGCCGGGCTGAATCTCAGTTTCGATCTGGACTTCTTTGGTCGGCTGAAGAATATGAGTGAAGCCGAGCGACAGAACTTCTTTGCCAGCGAAGAGGCGCGTCGGGCAGTACACATCTCATTAATCTCCAATGTATCGCAAAGTTATTTCAATCAGCGTCTGGCGTATGCGCAGCTTAAAATTGCCGAGGAAACGCTGCAAAACTATCAGCGTTCTTACGCTTTTGTGGAGAAACAACTGCTAACCGGCAGCACCAACGTATTGGCGCTGGAACAGGCGCGGGGCGTGATTGAAAGCACACGCAGCGAAATCGCGAAGCGTAAAGGCGAACTGGCGCAGGCGAACAACGCGCTGCAACTGTTGCTGGGCACATACGGGAAATTACCCAACGACCAGATGCGCAGCCACGGGGATATTAAACCCGTAACGCTGCCACCATCGCTCTCGTCACAAATACTGTTGCAGCGCCCGGATATTTTGGAAGCAGAGCACGGATTAATGGCGGCGAATGCCAATATCGGCGCTGCACGGGCAGCGTTTTTCCCGTCAATAACCTTGACCAGTTCTGTGTCCAGTAGCAGCAGCGATCTCTCCAGCCTATTTAATGCCGCCAGCGGCATGTGGAATTTTGTCCCCAAAATAGATATTCCCATTTTTAACGCCGGACGTAATCAGTCCAATCTCGACCTCGCTGAAATTCGCCAACAGCAATCGGTGGTGAATTATGAACAAAAAATACAGAACGCATTTAAAGAGGTGGCGGATGCGCTGGCGTTGCGCCAAAGCATTGCCGATCAAATTAGCGGCCAGCAGCGTTATCTGCAGTCATTGCAAATCACGCTGCAACGCGCCAGAGCGCTTTATCAACATGGTGCGGTTAGTTATATCGAAGTCCTGGACGCCGAACGTTCTTTATTCGCCACGCAGCAATCGCTGCTCGATCTTAATTACGCCCAGCAGGTTAATGAAATTAAGCTGTTTGCTGCCTTAGGCGGCGGTTGGGTGGAGTAATCCTTAATATTAATTTTTCAGGAGCATTAATAATGAATACTACTGCCAAAGCCGTGTTGTTTAGCCTTTTCTCTGCGGTCATGTTTAACGCTCAGGCCAATGAGCATCAACATGGAGAGATGATGAGTATGCAGCCAGCAGCTCAACAGGAACAGGTCATTAGCGCCACTGGGGTGGTTGAATCTGTTGATATGGAAAGTAAAAAAATCACGATTAAACATGACCCTATTCCGGCAGTGAACTGGCCGGCCATGACCATGCGTTTCACGCTGGTTGCTGACACTAAAGCTGACGATATTCAGTCCGGCGATAAGGTGGCGTTTACGTTTATTCAGCAGGGTAATCTCTCTGTGCTACGCGATATTCATATCAGTAAATAACGTTCCCGTAGGTCTCTTTTATTCTTGCCCGGATTCTTCGTAATGCGGGTGAGACTATCGCGCAATGGAAATCACTATGGCGTCTTTAACGATTAAAAATACCGCGCTTATTCTCGCCAGCATGATTGCCGGTGGGGTTATTTCTGTCGGTATTTATACTTATTATTCATCAGCAAAAATAACGGCTGAAACCGGGCAGACTTCGCAAAAAGAAGACAGAAAAGTGTTGTTCTGGTACGACCCCATGTATCCGAATACGCGCTTTGATAAGCCGGGTAAATCGCCGTTTATGGATATGGACTTGATCCCGAAATATGCCGATGAAGAGACCGCGAGCGTGTCAGCGACTGGTGTGCGCATCGACCCCACTCAGACCCAGAATTTAGGGCTAAAAACTGAACCGGTGCGTCGTGGGCCATTGCACTATGCGCAAACTTTCCCGGCTAACGTAAGCTACAACGAATACCAGTTCGTTATTGTTCAGGCTCGCTCTGCAGGTTTTATCGAGAAGGTATACCCGCTAACCGTGGGTGACAAAGTTAAGCAAGGTGCGCCGCTTATCGACCTGACGATCCCTGACTGGGTTGAGGCACAGAGCGAATATTTATTGCTGCGAGAGACCGGCGGCAGTGCGACGCAGTTGGAAGGGATTCTGGAGAGATTACGTCTGGCCGGTATGCCTGAGGCGGATATCCAGCGCTTAATATCGACACGTAAAATTCAGACTCGCTTTACCCTGAAAGCCCCCATTGATGGGGTGATCACCGCATTCGATTTACGTACCGGAATGAACATTTCCAAAGACAATGTGGTTGCGAAAATTCAGGGGATGGATCCGGTTTGGGTCAGCGCGTCGGTTCCGGAATCCATCGCGTGGCTGATTAAAGACGCCTCGCAATTTACCATCACTGTGCCCGCCTGGCCGGATAAGCCTTTCACCATCAGCAAGTGGAGTATCTTACCCAGCGTTGATGCTACCACGCGTACGCTCCAGATCCGTTTACAGGTCGATAATCCTGACGAGGCGCTCAAACCGGGGATGAATGCTTACCTGCAACTGAAAACGCAAAGCGAACCGATGTTGCTAATTCCCTCTAAGGCATTGATAGATACTGGCACCGAGCAGCGGGTGATCACCGTCGATAACGACGGTCGATTTGTGCCGAAACAGGTTACAGTATTCCATAATTCTCAAGGGCTTACTGCTATTCGATCAGGTCTGACTGAAGGTGAAAAAGTGGTCTCCAGCGGTCTGTTCCTGATTGATTCCGAGGCGAATATCTCCGGCGCACTGGACCGCATGCGTGCGCAGAACAGTGGTGCGCAAGACGCAGCCGCAATGCCAGCCCAGGCGACCCATTCACACTGAGGATATGATAAATGATTGAATGGATTATCCGCCGTTCGGTGGCAAACCGTTTTCTGGTGATGATGGGGGCGCTGTTTCTCAGTATTTGGGGAACCTGGACCATCATCAATACCCCGGTTGATGCGCTGCCCGATCTCTCTGATGTGCAGGTGATCGTCAAAACCAGCTATCCGGGACAGGCGCCGCAAATTGTCGAGAATCAGGTTACTTATCCGCTGACTACCACCATGCTGTCGGTACCGGGCGCGAAGACGGTGCGTGGGTTCTCGCAGTTTGGCGATTCCTACGTATATGTCATTTTCGAGGATGGCACCGATCCTTACTGGGCACGCTCGCGCGTCCTCGAGTACCTCAACCAGGTGCAGGGAAAATTACCGACAGGCGTTAGCGCGGAAATGGGACCGGATGCCACGGGTGTCGGCTGGATTTTTGAGTACGCGCTGGTGGATCGCAGCGGGAAACATGACCTGGCAGAATTACGTTCTCTGCAGGACTGGTTTTTAAAATATGAGTTAAAAACGATTCCTAACGTGGCTGAGGTGGCCTCGGTAGGCGGCGTGGTTAAACAGTACCAGGTCGTTATCGATCCCATGAAGTTGACGCAATATGGTATTAGCCTGGCGGAGGTGAAGTCTGCGCTGGACACGTCGAATCAGGAAGCGGGCGGCTCGTCTGTCGAGATGGCTGAGGCGGAATATATGGTCCGCGCGAGTGGATATCTACAAACGCTTGATGATTTCAATAATATCGTCCTGAAAACCGGGGCCGATGGTGTGCCTGTTTACCTGCGTGATGTGGCGCGTGTGCAGATTGGGCCGGAAATGCGCCGTGGGATTGCCGAACTGAACGGCGAAGGCGAAGTGGCGGGCGGGGTGGTTATTCTGCGGTCCGGTAAAAATGCGCGTGAGGTTATTTCCGCGGTTAAAGCCAAACTCGACACGTTGAAAAGCAGTCTGCCGGAAGGCGTAGAAATAGTTACAACATACGATCGCAGCCAGCTCATCGATCGCGCCATTGATAACCTGAGCTACAAGCTGCTGGAAGAGTTTATCGTTGTTGCGTTGGTGTGCGCGCTGTTCTTGTGGCATCTGCGTTCGGCATTAGTGGCGATTATTTCCCTGCCGTTGGGGCTGTGTATCGCGTTTATCGTGATGCATTTCCAGGGATTGAACGCCAATATCATGTCGCTGGGGGGCATTGCCATTGCCGTCGGGGCGATGGTTGATGCCGCCATCGTGATGATTGAAAACGCCCATAAGCGGCTGGAAGAATGGGGGCATCAGCATCCGGATGAAAAACTGGATAATGCAACGCGCTGGAAGGTGATTACCGACGCTTCAGTAGAGGTTGGTCCGGCACTGTTCATCAGCCTGTTGATTATTACCCTGTCATTTATCCCCATCTTCACGCTGGAGGGGCAGGAAGGGCGACTGTTCGGCCCGCTGGCGTTCACCAAAACGTATGCCATGGCAGGTGCGGCGTTTCTGGCCATCGTGGTTATTCCGATCCTGATGGGATTCTGGATCCGCGGAAAAATACCTGCAGAAAGCAGCAACCCGCTTAACCGTTTCCTGATCCGTATTTACCACCCGCTATTGCTGAAGGTATTGCACTGGCCCAAGACCACCATTCTGGTGGCGGTGCTTTCAATACTTACGGTTATCTACCCGCTGAATAAAGTCGGCGGTGAATTCCTGCCACAAATTAACGAAGGCGATCTGCTGTATATGCCTTCAACCCTCCCGGGGATCTCGGCAGCGCAGGCGGCGGATATGCTGCAAAAAACCGATAAGCTGATCATGACCGTGCCGGAAGTGGCGCGCGTGTTTGGTAAAACCGGTAAGGCTGAAACGGCAACGGACTCCGCACCGCTGGAAATGGTTGAAACGACGATCCAACTGAAGCCGCAGGAGCAGTGGCGTCCGGGTATGACGATGGACAAAATTATCGCCGAACTCGACAAAACCGTGCGTTTGCCGGGGCTGGCGAATCTGTGGGTTCCGCCTATTCGTAACCGTATCGACATGCTTTCTACCGGCATCAAAAGCCCCATTGGGATAAAGGTGTCAGGTAACGTTCTGGCTGATATCGACGCCACGGCAGAACAAATTGAAGAGGTGGCCAGAACCGTGCCGGGCGTCTCTTCTGCGCTTGCTGAGCGCCTGGTCGGGGGGCGCTATATCAATGTGGATATTAATCGGGAGAAAGCGGCTCGCTACGGCATGACCGTCGGCGCAGTGCAACTGTTTGTCACCTCAGCGGTCGGAGGTGCAATGGTCGGCGAAACGGTAGAAGGGATTGCACGTTATCCGATTAACCTTCGCTATGCGCAGAGCTATCGCGATAATCCGCAAGCGCTGCGTACTCTGCCGATCCTGACGCCCATGAAGCAGCAAATCACGCTGGCTGATGTTGCAGATGTGACGGTGGTTTCAGGTCCATCGATGTTGAAAACCGAAGATGCGCGACCCACCAGTTGGATTTACATCGACGCACGCGATCGTGACATGGTTTCGGTAGTGAACGATCTGAAAAAAGCGATCGCTGAAAACGTACAGTTAAAGCCGGGGACCAGCGTGGCGTTTTCCGGGCAGTTCGAGCTGCTTGAACGTGCCAGTCATAAGCTCAAATTGATGGTGCCGATGACGCTGATGATTATTTTTGTCCTGCTGTATCTGGCTTTCCGCCGCTTTGGCGAAGCGCTGTTGATTATCACCAGCGTGCCCTTTGCGCTGGTGGGGGGGATCTGGTTCCTCTACTGGATGGGGTTCCATATGTCGGTTGCGACCGGAACCGGATTTATCGCCCTGGCCGGCGTCGCTGCAGAGTTTGGCGTGGTGATGCTGATGTATTTGCGCCACGCCATTGAAGCCGAACCCGCGCTGGAGAATCCGCAAACCTTTACTGCAGATAAGCTGGATGAGGCGTTATATCACGGTGCGGTGCTTCGTGTGCGTCCGAAAGCGATGACCGTGGCGGTAATTATTGCGGGTCTGCTGCCTATTTTGTGGGGGACGGGAGCTGGCTCAGAAGTCATGAGCCGCATAGCCGCGCCGATGATTGGCGGCATGATCACCGCACCATTGCTCTCACTGTTCATTATTCCGGCCGCTTATAAGCTGATGTGGCTGCACAGGCATCGCGGCCAAAAGTAATGCCATGAAGTGCTCGCCTGCCTTAATACTTATCAGTTAATGAACCGGAGGTAATGAATCTGTTGCCTCCGTCGCATTGCTACGTTCACCTTATGTTTTTCACTTCTCTGAAACCATACTGCCAGTGAACGTGTTAAGGGTACCATCGCCGTACCCTTAACAATCCCGGCTCCCGGCGGGAAAATTGTTGCTACGCAATACCCTCCGCTTATTCCTCCAGGCTACCGGGCCGGGCGCGAGGTAGCGTCCCTGCAAAACGCGCCCTGAGCCAGCATCCATGCTGGCTCTCCCGGCCTTACGGAAACACGTCGGCAATTTTCAGCCGGACCAGCCCACACCTGACCACCTGTATTTTTATTTGAATATATCTGAACAGCAACGCAGATTTAACTGGAAGTCAGAGCGTTGCAGCGATGACCCCAACCCGACAGGCAGACGGCATAAGACGAATGACAAAATTGCCGGGAGCAATTTTGAACAGCGCTTGCGCTGGCCCCGTAAGAGGTGAGCCTCCCTTGCTCGTTCACGGGTATCAGTGCCTCAGAGAAATGACACACATAAGGTGAACGGAACCCTGAGCCGGAATCACATGTTCCCTGTAATGTTTAACTAACTGGCATTACTCGCCTGCCTCGGTTTTACTGCCGAAGCAGGCGTTGCGTTATGCCGCCAACGCTTTCACGCGTTTGCGGTACTCGCCCGGCGTGCAGCCAAATTCCCGTAAAAAGACTTTGTGAAATGACGATTCGCTGGCGTAACCCACCGACTCGGCAATCACGATCAACGGCTGTGTACCACGTGACAGCATCTGGGCGGCGAACTGCAGGCGTAGCGCGGTTAACACCGCCAGCGGCGTGGAGTTTGATACTTCACGGAATAGCTGTGCGAAGCTGGCCCGCGACATGTGTGCACGTTTTGCCAGTTCTTCGACGGTCCAGGCAAAAGCTGGTGACTCCAGCATCATGAATACAACGGCTCCCAGCCTGGGGTGCAGCAGTAAATTCAGCACATTTTTCGCAGGGGTCGACTGGGCAAGCCACTCGCGAACAGTTAATGCGAACAGCGTCGCGCATTGCTGGCTGCAAACGATGCTGGAGCCAGGCAGGTTGTTGATGTATTCCTCCTGCAATAGCGCAATCATGGCCTTCAACCAATGGCTGACGGGGCTGTTCTCCTCAGGCGCCAGTAATAATACTTCCGGAAGCGCGGTTAAAAAATAGCGTGAAGATGTCTGTAATCGCAGGCTCCCACAGACAATATGCGTTTGCTCTTCCCCTGTCTGACACAGCCGATGTGCGGAGTTTTGCGGCAGAATGACTATTGTTCCAGGGCGTAACGTGGAAGATGTTCCGTCAGGCATATCCAGTTGAGCGAATCCCTGGGTTACCGTATGCCAGCGAATAACGGACAGTTCACCCGCTGCATGAGGTAGTTGCCAGTCCCTGCTCAGCAGGCAGTTTTGATCTATCGAGCCCTGCGGGTCGTTAAGCGTAAGTAATCGGCTAAGTGCATCCATAAAGACTCCTGGGCAGTTTTTGTTGTTGCTGATAAAGATGAGAAAAATATGTTATTCATAATTTTATTAATATCTTTATGTGATTATCTTATTTCCTCGCAGAGTTGAGTGGAAGCGAAAAAAAGGTGTTTTAGACGATCTGACAGTAATTGGCGCGTTATAGATACATTGTTCCTGCATCGCTAAACCTATAATTCAGTTCAACAAACGAACAGTGACATGGCGGAGAGACAGCATGAATCAGTATCAGGCGATCGTTATCGGATTTGGCAAAGCGGGTAAAACGCTGGCGGCTACCCTGGCGAAAACGGGCTGGCGAGTGGCGATTATTGAACAGTCAAACACCATGTATGGCGGAACATGTATCAATATCGGCTGTATTCCAACCAAAACCCTGGTACACGATGCTGAACTTCAGCATGACTTTGCCGCGGCGATGCAGCGCAAGGCCTCTGTTGTCAGCTTTCTGCGTGATAAAAACTTCCATAATCTTGCCGATCTGGAAAACGTGGATGTGATTGAAGGTCGTGCAGAATTCATTGATAACCATACAGTGCGGGTCATGCAGCCAACCGGCGAGCTTGAGCTAAGCGGTGAGAAGATCTTTATTAATACCGGTGCGCAGGCAACGATGCCGAACGTGGCCGGTTTAACGACCACACCTGGCGTGTTTGACAGCACCGGGCTGTTAAATTTGACGCACCGTCCGGAACGTTTGGGGATTTTGGGCGGCGGGTATATTGGTGTCGAATTCGCTTCAATGTTTGCCAACTTCGGCAGCAAGGTCACCATTTATGAAGCTGCGCCACAGTTTTTAGCGCGCGAAGATCGGGATATTGCCGAAGCTATCGCTAACATTTTACGCGACAAAGGGGTTGAGATTATCCTCAATGCAAGGGTGCAGGCGGTTTCATCCCACGACGGCGAGGTGCAGGTGCAAATGCCGGAAGGGGCTCAGACTGTGGATGCGCTGCTGGTGGCATCTGGCCGCAAACCGGCGACTGAAAATCTACAGTTGCAAAACGCGGGTGTGGATGTCAACGAACACGGCGCTATTGTGGTGAATAAATATTTGCGTACCTCGGCAGACAATATCTGGGCCATGGGCGATGTGACGGGGGGATTACAATTTACTTATATCTCGCTGGATGACTTCCGTATTGTACGTGATAACTTGTTAGGCGAGGGGTTACGTCACACCGGCGATCGTCAAAATATACCGTATTCTGTCTTCATGACCCCGCCGCTTTCCCGCGTGGGGATGACCGAAGAGCAAGCTCGCGCCAGCGGCGCGGTGGTACAGGTAGTCACTCTGCCTGTCGCGGCTATCCCGCGAGCACGGGTGATGAATGACACGCGTGGCGTACTTAAAGCGGTGGTAGATAGCGAAACGAAACAGATATTAGGCGTATCCCTGCTGTGCGTGGATTCTCATGAGATGATTAATATTATTAAGACCGTTATGGATGCTGGTTTGCCTTTCACCACACTGCGCGATCAAATATTTACGCATCCGAGTATGAGTGAATCACTCAACGATCTCTTCTCTCTCGTAAAATAATAATAATGTAGCTGCATGATTGCTCCACCTGTGTGGGGCTTTTTTTTATCATAAATAAAGTAATACGCATGAACAGTTTTTCTGGCGTTATGCAGTAAATAAGATAAACAGCGATGTTTTATTCTATTGAGACTGAAATCACTTGTTAATGGAAATAGAAATGAACATGCTTAAAACTTCATTATTGTTGACTGCTTTACTCACTGCGCCGGTAACATTTTCTGCTCTGGCACAACAGCCGGTTGAAGTCGCTCGCGTCAGCGTGTCGGCAATTGCCGCGGCACCTTCTGTCGTTGAGGATGCCATCGCAAAACTAGCCCAGGAAAAGGATGCCACTTCGTGGAAAATTACTTCAATGCGTATAGACAGCAGTACTCACGCTACGGCAATTTTGTATAAGTGAGGAGCATCTGCATGGAAAAGTATCTGCGTTTACTCGGCAAGGGCGATAGAATTGGATTAACGTTGATTCGTCTCAGCATTGCCCTTGTATTTATGTGGATTGGTCTGTTGAAGTTTGTACCTTACGAAGCAGACAGTATTACGCCATTTGTCGCCAATAGTCCGGTAATGTCATTTTTCTACGAACATCCCACAGAATATAAGCAGCACTTAACCCACGAAGGTGAGTTTAAACCGCAGGAGCGTGAATGGCAGAAGGCGAATAACACGTATACGTTCTCCAATGGCCTGGGCGTAGTCGAAGTGCTTATCGCATTGCTGGTGCTGGCTAATCCTGTTAGTCGTTGGTTGGGATTACTGGGTGGCATACTGGCATTTGCCACGCCGATTGTTACGTTATCATTTTTAATTACTACACC
Organism: Citrobacter sp. VF227; assembly: GCF_052950715.1. Classification (NCBI taxonomy): domain Bacteria; kingdom Pseudomonadati; phylum Pseudomonadota; class Gammaproteobacteria; order Enterobacterales; family Enterobacteriaceae; genus Citrobacter; species Citrobacter sp. VF227. The sequence continues at coordinate 654,689 of NZ_JBRFVF010000002.1, read as the reverse complement.
AGAAGCATGGGTGATGCCGTTGGGAGATTTGCACCACGGTTTTCCTTACTTGTCCGGAGCCGGGCGTCTGGTGTTGAAAGACACATTAATGTTGGCGGGAGCGGTGATGATCATCGCAGATTCATCCCGATCAATTCTTAAGCAAAAGTATTGAATTTTTAGCGTTGTACCCTCTGTAAGATAGTAAGCCTCTATAGTTCGATTCGGTAATTACCGGGCCAGCAGGACGCTGGCCTTTTTTCTGCCCTAAGGGAAATTATTTTACATGCGAAATAAAATAATTCACTTTATCACAATAACCTGTGGAGGTTATATTGATGATTAATAATATGGTTTCGTAAGTATTTTATTTCTTCTTTCGATAGTGCGCCAGTTCGCAAACTGCATAGTTCCTTCATCAAAACTCACTCATTTCCCTCTATTTTTTTCTGTGCAATTCTTACTATTTGTTATCTCAAAATGACATCTCAAAATTGATTGTTATTCATTTTTGTTATAATTAATCAACACGTTCGCATGGTTTTAAGCATGGCTTCAGCTAAAATTAACGTTGATTAAATGTTTTTACGTATCAATAAATGGCTAAAGATAGCTAAAAACTTAATTTTTAACCAACTGTTCGACATGGAATCCACTATGGTAATTAAGCACCAAGGGTGGATGCTGATCTCGCGTTTTGTGAGTAACCAATAGCAAGACATGTCTTAAATATGGAAATAAGGGTTTTAGAATGAGCTTTGGATTAGCAAAGGACAACAAGTTTGAAATCATAGCTACCCTTCGTGAAGAGCTGCACAAGAAAACGAAACTGGAAGTGTTATGTGAAAACAGTAGCGTTATCACTCAGTTAGAGAAGGTTGATTTCGAGCGGTTTGTTATCTCCGGACACGAAGACATTGTACCTGAAAAGGTCCAATACTTTATCCTGCATAGTGAAAGCGGGATTGTAAAATTTAGTGCCAGATTCGAACAAACCCCATTAACAGGTGCGGAAGTGGGATTATCCTACCTCATCCCGGATTTGATTTTCTTTGCCCAGCAGAGACAAAACCAGCGTTTTTCCTTCATGAAGGGGTATGACTTTTTCTGTTTTGGTCGTTACAAGAACGGAGAAAACTACTCGCTGAAGATTAAAAACATCTCTCAGGGTGGTTGTGCGTTAATCGCTGAAGAAGTTAACGCCCGTTTTCTTTACAAAGATGCGGTGATTAAAAGCGCTTCACTGGATTTTGACACTTTTGGCAGTTTGCAGTTGGATTTAAAAGTTATTGATGTCGTCGCGATCAACGAATTTGATGAAGATAATCAATTGTATTCCTGCCATCAGATTTCGTGTGGGTTCGATTTTAAAAACCGTCGTGAAGAGACTGAAGTCGAGAAGATTATTATTAAATTTTTAATGAGTAACAAGATTAAAAGCTTATAGGAGTGGTGAACAGGATGTTGATGTGTGGTAGTGATAATTTTGTGGGCAACGGTCTGTTCGCCTACCTGACAAGCAAACATGTACCGATACAAACATTCCAGTTTGAGGATATGTTGCATCAGTCATCATTATGCCAGCATCAAACTATGATTTTTAATATCATTGATAATGAACAACCGTGCTCAGCTATCGTAGATTTTCTGAATAAAAACCGATTTAAGTTTTATAATAACGTCGTGGTAATTATTGCTGATAGTTTGGTGGCAAAATTATGTGTGGAGTTATTATATGTCGAGAAAACAATAGTTTTGACCGAGAAATCTTCACTGCGTGATTTCGGTCAATTGGCGTCGTTAACGGTCGGGAAATGGAATCCCCGACTATATCGTTCGCAGAAGAAACTAACTGAGAGAGAGCAGCAGATTCTGAATTTGTTGGTAAATGGTTATACCGCCAAAGAAATTTCTGAGTTGGTGAGCCTGAACTATAAAACTATTCAGGCTCATAAGATGCGGGTCGTCGCCAAGCTGGGGCTGACTAATACTTCTGATTTAAATAAATTAATAGTCAGATTTACTCATCGAACGTCTTTTTTACCGTAACCTGACTATTCTTATCTGATGTAACACACCTAATAGTAGATACAATTCGGGAGTGATGTTGACTGGTTTTAAATTTTCATGATTTGTCGAGGGGAAGGTGAATGTTTAATTCCAGTGAGGTGCTAACCGCGCTTGAAAAAGCATTGAATACCAGTCAGCTTTATATGGTTTATCAGCCCATTTTTAATTTGCGTACTCAGTGTATTAGCGGGTTTGAAGCGTTAATGCGTTGGAATAGTCCTCAGATGGGTATGATCTCTCCCGATGTTTTTATTACGTTACTGGAGGACAGCGGCAATATCCTTTCAATTGAAGATATGGTTAGCTGCACGCCATGGGATGTTGCAACCCGCTGGCCAGATTACCTGGTATTATCAATCAACATTTCCGCACTTGAATTTTGCGATCCTCTGTTACCTCAACGCGTCAGAAAAAATCTTATCACCTGTGGTTTGCCGGCCAACCGATGTCAGGTAGAGGTCACGGAAACGTCACCGCTGTGCGACAGTCTGGTCGCGGCTAAAAATATGAAGGAGCTGAAGGCGATAGGGGTCAAACTTGCTCTTGACGATTTTGGAACCGGGCACGCTAATCTTAATTACCTGTTGAAGTATCCTTTTGATACCTTAAAAATCGATAAAGAATTTGTCACCGGCATTGAACCCGACACCCGCTCAACAAAGATTGTGGAGGGTATCATTTCACTGGCGCACAATTTTGGGATTGAAGTTCTTGCCGAAGGGGTGGAAACCCAATCCGAACTGGACCGTTTGATGCAGATGGGTTGTGACAAAATCCAAGGATTTTTCATTTCTCCTCCGGTGTTAGCAGAAGAGATCCCGTTACTCTTAACGCACTATAATCGTTAATCCCTCCAGGTTTTAACCTCTTCAATCATCACTTCGTTGCTGCCAGTCCGTAGCCCTGAAAGGCAAAAAAAAGCCCCCTGCTTAACAGGGGGCTGGCGAGTTTATGTCAGCTTAGAACGATTTCTTGAAGCCGATAGATGCATTGACCGGTGCTTCGACCTGCGACTTACTGCCACCGTTGCTGAATTGCGTACCCAGTTCACCGTAGACCTGCAGATTTCTGTCGATAGACCATGACAGGCCGGCTGCAACTTCAGTGCTGGAGTATTGTTGTGAAGACTCAAGCGTGGTGGTAGCTACCGTATTGCTAAAGTGCGTTTTGTCTTTTGAACCCAGACCCTGCCAGACGTTGACTCTGCCGTATGGCTGGAATTTGCCATGAGTGGTGTCATAGTCAGCGACCAGACGCACGCCCAGACGCGCGGTAAAGGAATCCGCGGAATCCATTTTCACTTTCGTTTGGGTCACACCATCAAGCGTACCGTTATCAAAGTCGCTGTATTGATAGATCAACTGAGCCTGCGGTTCCAGACTCCATGCGCTGGCGCCTAAACGGAACGATTTACCCACCTCTGTCGATGCCGTCAACGTGTTGCCTTTGACGGTATACGAACCGTTATTACCGGTCGTCGCCAGGCGGGATTTATGGTTACCGTACTGCAGGACGTTATCAACATACATGCCGTCACCCGAGAACCAGGTAGCGTAACCGCCGACGTAAAACGCGTTGTCGTCGATATTGCCGCCTTTGCCGTCGCTGTCGGTTTTCGTGCCTTTCACGTTGCTGTCGATATCCAGGATGCTGGTATACATCCCGGCTTTCCAGCTTTCGTTCGCATACATATCGACGCCAACCTGAATACCCATGGTATGGGTGCTGGTTTGCGTCCCGGCCGCATCATCCAGTTTGGTTTTATCGGAGTAGCCAATCATTCTGGCCCAGGCGCGATTGTCTTCATCAAGTCCCGGTTTAACCTCGTCGCCCATACGCTGGTGCATGTTGCCTAACAGGCTGATGTCCCCCTGACGAACCACGCTGGCGAGACCAGAATACAGCATGGTTTCTGGACGGTATTCGCTTCTCAGATACCAGTTTTCGCCCTGACCCTGCGCATTCCCGGCATGCAGTTGGTACTCAAATGCGCCCGCAGCCATACGCTCTGCGGCAAGATGAAAGGCGTCCCGCGAGGTTTGCGCTGTGGTGGTTGCACCGTTGAGTGCGGTGACGACTTCGATACCATCACCGATGGTCGGTGCGCCAAGACCGGAACCATCGACATCCAGCAGCGTACTGCCGCTGGCTTTACCGCCATCAATAATCAGACGGTCGGCAATACCTGCGCCGCTATCGTTCTGGATAGCCGCCATGTTGATGGTGCTTTTTTCGCCGGTATAATCCCCTTTGACGGTTAAGGTTGTGCCAGGTTGCTGACCGATGAGCGATACATCGCCGCCGTTGCTCAGTCCCGCTACCGTCTGGTTATAGCCCTGCGTGTTCAGCGTGCTGTCCGCGACAACGTAGTGGTGCGATGCCGCACTCAGAGTGTTGGTATTCCCCGCCTGCAGCACGCCGTTGGCAATCAGCGTTGCGCCGCTGTAGCTGTTTTCACCTTGCAGCTCCGTCACACCGCTACCGGTCTGATGCAGCTGGCCTTTGCCACTGATATTTCCGGTCAGTGCCAGGGTATCGCCACGATTAACGTTGAGTACGCCATTATCAACGATATCCCCCTGAATGCTGCCGATATCACCACCGTTACCCAGCTGTAAAACGCCTTGTTCGATGGTGGTGCCACCGGTGTAGGTGTTATCCAGCGTCAGGGTGAGGGAGCCTTTGCCCGTTTTGGTCAGTTGACCGTTACCTTCGACTTCCGTCAGTAGAGAAACGTCATGTCCGTTGGTGTCGAATGTCCCGCCGCCGGATTCCAGCGTTACCTGACGGGCGGTATCAAACGCTTCGCCATATTTCAGCGTACCACCGTTGAAGGTAATTCCCGTATCTGCCGCACCGAGGTTGGCATCGCCCGCCACCTGTAACGTACCTGAGGTGATGGTGGTGCCACCGCTGTAAGTATTGTCGCCGGTGAGAATCAGTGTACCGAGATCGCCTTTATTCAGGCCACCGGTACCGCGGATCACGCTGTCGATGGTGGCGGTGTAACTGGCGCCATCTACCGTGCCATCGCCGACGCGAATCAGCGTATTGGCGGTATCGGTAGTGATGGCCTCCCCGCCGACGCGATAACCATCGGTAGCGAACTGCGCGCCGCTGATGATGACATCGCCTTGGCTGTTATCGACGGTTACGTTACCCGCTTCGCCCTGGAAGACGGCGAATGCGGCATCGGTAAACGGTGCGTTCAATGCGCCTTCTGGCGTCGATTCATCCGTTGTCCAGTTGTCGTTACCCTGGCTGGATTGCCAGATACCGTCGCCGCCGTTGATGACGCCGTTGTTTTTCAGCTCGCCATTCTCACCGCCGGTACCGTCCCAGAAGCGCAACGTCAGTCCGGCATGGTTGACCAGGTTAACCTGGTTTTTGACCGAAGTTTGTACGTACAAACTGTCCGCGGCTTCCGGCGCGTTAGCAATATCCATCACGTTGTTGGTTAATGTGCCGGTGTAGTTGATGACGCGATAAACGCCAACGTCAAAGCTTCCGCCCGGAGAGGTCTCGATGTTGAGTTTACCGTCGAGCGTCAGATCGCCATTCACGTCGATCAGGTCGTTGAACGCGCCGCCGGGGGTATAAGCCTGACCAAACTGGTAATCCAGTTGGGCGTTATCGCTCAGCGTCAGTGAACCGGTAGTCAGTTTGCCCACGCTGTTGATGGCGGCCCCGGCGGTAATATGACCATCGTCCAGCACATCAACCGCGCCGCCGATAATACCGTTACCGCCGAGCGTGGCCCCGGATTTCACCGTCACCTGACCGGTCGCTGCAGACTGATTACCGTTGACCAGCAGCACGCCTTCGTTAACGTCCGTGGTGCCGGTCCAGGTGTTGTCGCCCGTCAGCGTTAACGTGCCGTCGCCGATTTTCACCAGGCTGCCATCGTTGCCACTGATAATACCGCTAATGGTGTCGGCCAGATGCAGATTCCCCAGCGACAATTCTCTATTGCCCAGTTCGACATTACCCGCGCCGGACAATGAACCGATAGACGTTGCGCTGTTGACTGCGCTCACATCAACCATACCACCCGCCAGGTTTTTAACGACGGTATTCTCTGCCATTGCCTGGTCAGCAAAGGTCATCAGTCCGCTGTTAGTTACATCGGCATTGCCGCCGCTGGCGTTTTCTTCCAGTGCCAGCGTGCTGTCTTTCGCTACGCTAACCGTCGCGTTGCCCGCAGTGGCGTTATTGGTTAACAGCGCTTTCGCTGTGCCCGTCAGGTGCAGTTTGGCGCTGGCGGCAGTCACGGTATCGGCCAACGTTAACAGGCTGTCGGCGATGTTTATCGTCAGAGATTGCAGACTGGTCTCCGCGCCACTGACGTTGAGGGTTGCACCGTTGTTGACGCTCACGGTGCTGCTCTCATTACTGCCGAACGCGCCGGTTTTGCTGACGTTGACCGCCACATTGTTGGCATTGCCGGTGCCGGCAATTTCGGTGTCGCCTTTGTAGCTGTTCGCGCGCTCAAGCGACAGAGTACTGCCCGCATCGCTTGAACTGCTGGTGACTTTCAGTTTACCGTCGCCGGTAATCTCACCGGTTGGCGTGAAGTGGTGCGAATTAAGGTCAAACACCGCCGCGTTTTCATTCGCGCCAAGCGTAATGGTGCGATTGCTGGTCAGGTCCGCGCCCATCTGCAGCGTGGAGCCGTTATTGATAGCCAGGTCGGTACCGCTCTGGCCGAGGTTGCTGTCGGCAGAGATTTGTAACGTACCACCGTCAATGCGCGTGCCGCCGCGATACTCGTTATCACCGCTGAGGATCAGACGACCCAGGTCGGTTTTCACCAGCGTCAGCTTGTCATTGGTGCTGGCTTCGCGGATGACGGACTCAATGGTTGCGGTATAGTTTTGCCCTGCGCCACCGGCACCAACGCGTAGCAACAGTTCACCGGTCCCCGGCGTCTGGCCTGCGTGGGTCGCTGTTTCTGTTGTGGCATGCGCGTTAAGTGTGTCACCTCTCACGACATAGCCATCGGCATCAAACTGCGCCCCGGAGAAGTGAACTTCGCCCGCAGCGTTATCCACGGTGACGGTCCCGCCTTTGGTGGTGAAGATCGCAAAGGATTTCTGCGCCCACGGCGCGTTACCGTCGCCCGTTGCGGTGGTCCAGTTGTTATCACCCTGGCTGCCAATCGCCATCCATTTGCCGTCGCCGCCGTCAATTTTGCTGTCGCCTTCAATGCCGGACGCGCCGTGGTTCTGATTGATGGTTGCGCCGTCCCAGAAGTGTAGGGTAACGCCGTTGGCATTCACCAGGTTGACCTGTTTGTCGATAGAGGTCTGGACAAAAATGTTGCTCTTATCCTGACTGTCCGGCACAACGCCCAGATCCAGCGTCTGGTTATTCAATGTCCCGCCGTAGTTATAAATACGGTATACGCCTGGTCCGAAGCTACCGCCCTGTGAAGTAGTAACATCCAGAGTTCCGTCCAGTTGCAAATCGCCTGCGACGTTAATCAGATCGTTTAGCGCACCGCCCGGCGTATAAGCCTGGCCCAGTTCGAAAGCAGAGGTCGTTTTGCTGCCAAGCTGCAGATTGCCGTTAATGGATAACGTCCCCGCACCGCCATCGCCAGCGCTGATAGTCGTGGCATCGTTCATCAGCACGTTGCCGCCGATAATGCCATTCCCACCCAGAGTGGAGGTGCCGCTGACGGTGGTCGCGCCGCGCGCGGCGCTCTGATCGCCATTTACCAGCAGCGTACCGTTGGTGATGGTGGTATCACCGGTATAGGTGTTGTTGCCGTTCAGTCGGGTAATGCCGTCACCAATTTGCTTCAGCGCGCCAATGCCCGAGATCACGCCATTGAGCAGCACGGTGTTAGCGCGGTTAATCGCCAGCACGCCGTTATCGGTGATGTCAGACACGGCGCTTACTTCACCTTCATTTCCGCCGTCACCTAACTGCAGCGTGCCGGTTTGATCAATAGTGGTAGAGCCGGTGTAGCTGTTGTTGGCGGTAAAGACCGTGGTGCCGCCCGCCGCGCGTTCAAATTTCCCGTCACCGCTAATGATACCGCGATAGATCTGCGCTGCTGATGTATCCCCCTGGGTATCGAAGATAACCCTGCTGCCTGCGCCTTGGGTTGTGACATCGTAGTTGCCAATACTGGCGGCAGTACTGGTTGGCTCAACGTGGTCGCCGGTGCGCAGCGTGGCGCCATTGTTTACGGCAATAGTTTTACTTGCCAGATTCAGGTTTTCAACGATGCGGACATCCGCGTTTGACCCGCTGAGGGTTAGCGAATCCCAGCCGGTGCCAATATTCGTGCCGGTAGTCAGGTTGTCGCTGACCAGCGTTCCAATTTTCGCATCTTTTGTATCGGTAAAGGTGAGGGCGTTGTCCGTACCCGCAGCGGTAATGATGTGGCGCGTTTTATCCAGCGTCACATTGCCGATGTTGGCTTTATTGTTGCCGCCAGTACCGGCGAAATTCACTTCGCCGGCATAGGTGCCGCTGCGCCAGTTGAAGGTGTCTGCACTTGCACCGGTATTGATTACGCCGCTGGTGACACCGCCGCTGATATCAATAGTGTCATTGCCTGTACCGGACTGAATGGCCACCGCCGTGTCGTTGATGGCCTCCAGAGTTCCGGTGTTGGTAATGGCTTTACTGCTGTCTCCGCTGGCGTCGATTACCGGGGAGGTGGTGCTTGCAGAGATAATCTTGCCACTGTTGGTCAATGCGCTGACGTTTTTTGCGATGATTGCCGAACCGCCTGCGCTGTCATGCACGTTAATATCGGCATTGGTGGTGATGCGCCCGTTAGTATTGGCGCGAATCCCGCTGCCTTCGCTGTTCAATACCTCAATGGTATAGCCTTTACCGATGGTCAGATTGCCCGTCACCGCGTCACCATTGCGCTGTTCAAAGGCGAAGCCGGTACCTTTACCACTAACGTTGAGAATATTGTTCAACCCATCTTTCATGTTCAGCGCGACGCTGGTACGGATCCCCGGACCATCGTTGGCGTTGATCGTGACGTCGTTGAGCGTGATGTCGTTATTGTTGGCATCGTTTTGAATGCCCGCGCCAGTTCCTTTCGCGCTAATCGTTACCCCTTTTGCAGCCAGCTTACCGGCCCCTGTATCGAGGCGAATACCATCAGCCGAACCATCGGTCGTGATGGCATCACCGGCATTACCGGTAATACTCAAACTGGCACCATTGGTCAGCAGAACGCCTGCGGTTCCGTCATCGACTTGAATCTGACCCAGTTTTTTAATTTGTGCGTTCGAACCAGAAGCTTGTACGCCGATGCCGTTACTCACATGTAAGGCAGCAGGCGCGTTATTGGTTAAACTCCCGCCTTGTTGCACGTTAACCCCAATGCTGTCGGTGCTGGCAAGATCGATACTCGCCTGAGTATCGAGGATCAGGCTGCCCTGGTTCCTTGCCACATAGGCAATGACCTTGTTGCCGGTAGCTTCTGAAGTGATTTTTGCGTTTGAAGTGAGAGTAGTCGCAACGGCGCTACCCTCTGCACTGCCATTCAACTGATGTGCCTGACCATCCACAACCCCGGCAACGGTCCTTTCACCGGTTAAATTGATGGTTGTTTTATCGCTGATGTTACCTGTGGCGCCGCCTTCTATCAGCAGTGCGGCGGAGTCGGTACCCTGCACGGTGAACGTGGCTTCGCCGGTATCAACTTTACTGTTTACGCCCGTTGCAAATACGCCAACGGACTGTTCGCCGTTTAAGGTCAGTTCAAGGTTAGAGCTGGCCTGACCATCAGGCGTGGTGGTGTTACCGGCCAGCATTGCGCCATTGGCAATACGGAAAATGGTGGTGCGATCCTGTCCGTTGTCATTCATTACTGCCTGACCAATATTGGCAGTCGCGCCTTTACCATACAGGTAGTAGCCAATCTGATCGGTGCTGTTGAATGCCGGGCTACTCAGGTTGTCGACGTTAGCGACGGCGTTATCACGTACGTGTACACCGATGTTCCCGGCTTTGTTTAGCGTGATGTTGGAATAGACGTTGACCACCGCCTTCCCATCTTTGCCACCCTCAGCCCAGACGGCATAGTTACGGTTCCCGACACTACCTTCACCGTCCACGATGATAGAGCCAGCATCGCTGGTGGTGGCTTCGGCATTTTTGTGCGTTGCGCTTACGTGGATCCCGACGTTGTTGGTGCCATTGACGTTTATCTTGCCGTCATTGCGGATTTCCTGATTATTTTCAGCGCCACTATCACGCACGGTGATGCCGTAATTCTTAATGTTGCCTGCGCTGGAATCGCCATTGAGCACGATATTTCCGGTATTGAATACATTGCCGGCCGCGTTACCAATCAGAATACCTGCAGCATTACGTACGCCGGTTCCCAGCGTGATAAGGCCGTTGTTAATCACCTCTTTGGCGCTCTTGGTCATGATCCCGGCGCTCAGGCTGGAACCGCCAGCCATGGTGACATCTTTAGAGGGAGCGCTTGCGTTGCGACCAAGATAAATAGTGGCATCCGCGCTGTTGGTAAAGGTGGCATTGTCGGCGACTTCTACGCCATAGGCGGTACCTTTAGCATAGGATGCACCGTTTTTGCTCCCGTCCACGACGTTGATATCGCCGTTGTTGACCCCTTGCGCATTGTCAGACAGTTGCATACCAATGGCCAGCGTCAGCGAGCCTGCGGGGTCGTCCTTGCTCCAGGGATCGGCCGCAGAAGCGGTGCCGAAGTTATCGGTGGTTATCGCCTGGTTGATGGTACCTTCGTTGGTGACTTGACTGGTGCCTTGCCCTTGCATACCAAATGCGCCATAGCTGTTGACGTTTTGGTTACCGTCTTTATCAATAAACAGCCCGGAGTTGATGATCCCGCTGTTGGTTGCCGTCGCATCTTTAGCCAGCATACCAATCGCCAGGCTCTGCCCGGTCGAAGTACGCAATGCGTTCAGTTCGCCCAGGTTAGTGATAACCCCACCATCAATGGCTTTCATCACGCCATTAATACTGCCGTCAACGGCAATAATCGCGTCTTTATTCAGAGTGCCGGAGGTGCCCGCACCATTGGCGTAGATAGCATGCAGCTCACCACGACCGGCGGTGGCGTTGTTGGTATGCGACTCGCCGTCAGTCCAGACCTCGTAATCCCAACTGAGCACGTCAGCGGGTTTACTGGAATTGATCAGACTATCAATCAGCCCGGCGTACTTGGTTTGTGCGGCGGTGACGGTCGTCACCTCCTTTGCATCCAGCCACAGCTGGATTTGGCTGACTTTTTCGCCTTCAGGGTTTTCTGCCGCGTCGTCGCTATTGCCCAGCAGCCAGTCGTTGAAATCGGCCAGCTCCTGCGTGTTGGTAATGCTAAACGTGCGTTCACCGGTTTCGACTACCTGACCCTCCGCATCGTAGCCGTAGGTCATCAGCGTCACATCATCGCCAAACACGGAGGTTTGCTTTGAACCGGAGAACATTTTTGGCGGCACAACCGGAGCTGCGTTAAATTTGATGTAGTTATCCGATTGCCAGTTTACCTGGCTACCCGCATCCTGAGCCTCCAGTAAGGAGGAGTCTTTGGCCAGTAACTCGATGGTATTGAGCTGGTCGCGAACATTGAGCGTGTCGTTGCCAATATTCAGGTTAGCAATGGATCTATTGGTCGCCAGCGCGATACCAAATTGCTTATAGATTTCTGACTTCTGTGCATCATAGGTGTTTAATACCGCATCGCCGATTTGCGCTTCGGTAAGAAAGCCACTTAACGCATTAGTATCAAAGACTTTGATGGTTGTTGTTTCGCCGGGAAACGCCGGGTCGTTGATAGCAAATTCTGTGCTCTGTGACGGCGTTGACGATTGGTTGTAAGTCAGGTATTCCGCCAGATCTTCAGCAGTGGTGATTGTTTTAACGCTTTGGTCAGGGCTGGTAGCCTGCAGCGTGATTTTGCCACTTTCCAGCAACTCCCGGATAGTGGTTGATTCAACAACGCCGCTTTGGCCTGGACTAAATGTTGGGATTGCGCCACTGATATTAAGTGCCTGACCGGTGGTGTTATCTTCATATAAGAAACCATAGTCGTGGACATCCTCATATATTCCAGAGGAAATACCTGTCTGGTAGTCGATAAAAATATTGTGCTCACCGATATCGACAATTGGAGTAGCCGAAGCCAGCATTGACGCACCGCTTAATGCGCCAGCTGCCAGTACGGCGACAGTTTTTCGCGAACTGCTTTTTTTCTTGCCTTTGGTTAATTCAGAAACGACTACCCAGATACCGAGCGCCGCGTTCCAAATAATGCTGTAAACTTTGTTCATATATAACCCTTGTCTACATTCCTGTTATGTATGTGTTAATACGTTGAGTTGTTGGCTATGGCTGGCACGCGGATGTGCTACCCGGTAATAAATTTTGGGAAATGGGATTTCCTTCCGTGCGGTGCGGAATTAAAAATGGGCCGAAAGGAAAATTTTTAAAAAATAACCGTGATAATTGTCCTTAAGTAAGTCAGTTACGGCTGGCTATAGTAGGAAATGGTGTACTTGAGCCGGGTATTATTTTTGCCGAGTTTTCTGGCAATGTTGCTTTTGTATGCCCCGATGGTTTTCTCACTTTTCTGTGACGCACCGGCGATTTGCGCCAGCGACCATCCCCGGGCAAGCATCATCATTACGTTGAATTCGTTGGCTGTGATTTTTGTGTGTAGTTCTTTGATACTTTTCTGTTTTTTGTTTTGCGTGATACGTGTGACGGTCTGTAATAGCTGATCAAGGCTGGTGTCTTGATCGAGAAATTGCATGTTCTTGCCGCAAACGGTTTGAAAAATGGTAAAGGTAGCTTCATCTGCCAGAACAATAATTCTGGTAGCAGGACGTAAAGCCATATTGCGGATAATCCTGGCATATTTTAAAAAATCAGATTTGTCAGGATTAATAATGATGCAATCCGTTTCATAAGGAAGCATTTTGACGGCAGAAAGCGTCTGAGAGGAGTAATACGTGATATCAATATATAATGATAAACCACGTAGGATTTCTCGCATGCCTAGCCAGGGGTAAATTGAGTCACCCAAAAAAATAGCCTTAGACATAACGATCTCCTTGAAATTTTGGTGCAAGCAGTCGCCTTTTTTTTTAGACTAAAAAAAGAGTTTTTGACGACGCATGAAATATTAATTAAAAATCGTATAACGTTCTTCGGCGTGAACGCATCCTTATTTATTTCAGACTCAACAGATATTCTCTGTATTTATTTGAAGCATTAACTATTCTTAAGGTAGATATTACACTTTGTTAAAATTTAAGATAAATCGTTTATTTCACCTCTGAGCACAACATTGATAGATTTCACTTATGGATCGAGATAATAATAAGAAGGAGGTTTGTATAAAGACAGGGTATTCCTGGGATTAAAGAAAGGTATTTATATGCAATGGCTTAAGTTTCAAGAAGATACTCATTTTTCTTCATGGTATTAATTGAGTGTAGGAGGATTCTTAATCCTGACCAGGACAGAGAAAGCGGAAGGTTAGGAGAAGAGGCAAATATTGCCGAATTTGCACCTTTTGGCTAATAATAGGATAATTACAGATTATATTTCTGCAATAAATCCAATTATTGGAATTTTATCCTTTTTTGATCTTTTTGTGCCTAATTTTGAAATCTGGCTTGCAGGTATCATTTTGTCTTCATGCGCTAGCGATAGCGCTTAGCCCGCCAACAGCTCCTGTTCAACCTGGTGCACCTGTTGTTCCAGCGTATTGCGGATTTCTGTAAGCGCCCGTTGTTGATCGGAGAAATAGGCCTCTTTATCCGTCACGGAGGTGGCAAGCCGCCAGGCGTTCTCAGCTTCCAGTTCGGTAATCTCTTTCAGCAGCGCATTAATTTGTTCTCTGAGCTGCTGTATTTTGCTGCGTAAATGCTGCAGATCGTTCAATCGGTCACTCGCCATCATCGGTTCGAGGCCACTTTGCAATTGAGTCAGTAGCGCCCGAACGGCGGCAAGATCGGCATTTTGGCGCGCCTGGTTCAGTTGAACCATCATCTGATGCGCTTTCTCTTTTAGACAGTCCGCCACCACATCCGGATGGCAAAGACGGCTGGCCTGACGCCACAGGCGTTTTAACTCATTACGTTCATCAGCGGAAAGTCGTTGGTCACGGCTAAAACGGTGCAGTGCATCCTGCTGCTGCTCCTGATACTCATCATATTCATGGCTGGCCTCTTCCTGTGCCTGGCGGGTTGCGCTGTCGTCCTGGCGAGAAAAATCGTTTTCCAGTTCACGAATCTCTGCCAGCAGGGCAGTAATAAGCTCAGTTTGTTGCTGAATGCGTTGACGTGTTTCCACCGATTCACGCGAATCTGAATTCAGATTCATCCACTGCTGCTTGAGCCTGGCCAGTTGATCAACGGCCTGGGAAATATAGTGCTGGCAGGATTGGTAGTCTTTCTCCCGGCGTTTTCGCTCAGCTTCCTGTTTACGCTGGGCGCTGGCGGCGAGCTGTTTACGCAACTCGAGGATCCGGCTCATCAGCGGCCCAAGGCGAAGGTGATACAGATCGTTGAAATCATCGAGGATTTGAATGCGCGTGTTGCGTTTATCGATCAGGTCACGCAGCTGTGTTTCGAGCGCTTTGAGTTCCAGTTTACTGGCGGCAATAGCTGGATCTTGCCACGTAGAGACTGCCCGTTGAGATTGCAGCCAGGCTGAGATTTCACGCAAGGCATCACTAAAGCGTCGTTCTTCGATCGCCTGCACAATAGTATCTGGTACGACGGATAAGGGCTCATTTTTCAGATGTTCTACCTGCTGGAAAATAATCTCCTCATCTTCCAGTTCAATAGCACTTTTGACGATTTCCAGTCGTTTAATGATCTTATTCATGACAGTCGTTGCCTGGCCTGACTCAAAAACGAGTGCCTGAAACACAGCTGGTTCACCCGTTTGAAAATGTTAGAAAAACAGTAAAGCGCATTCTGTGGCCTGTCATGCCTTTTCGTCCAGAATAATTCACCGTAATTATGAACAAACGCAATGCTACAGGCACGGCAGGTCCTTATTGCGCCTTGCGACAACCAGGTTGAAATGTTAAAAGGAGCCCCTTCAATAAAAACGACACAGGGGAAGGGCGTGAAAAACGCGTCAACTGCATCTGACACCAGCGTGTCTGATGCCGCGTCGACGAATGAGCCGACGCTTCAGCGAGGGTTGCAAAACCGCCATATTCAGTTAATTGCGCTGGGCGGTGCAATTGGTACCGGCCTGTTTTTGGGCATTGGCCCGGCTATTCAGATGGCGGGACCTGCGGTGTTACTGGGTTACGGCGTTGCCGGGATAATCGCTTTTTTGATTATGCGTCAACTGGGCGAAATGGTGGTGGAAGAACCCGTTTCTGGATCGTTTGCCCATTTTGCTTATAAATACTGGGGACCGTTCGCGGGATTTCTGTCCGGCTGGAACTACTGGGTGATGTTTGTGCTGGTCGGCATGGCGGAACTGACTGCGGCTGGGATCTACATGCAGTACTGGTTGCCCGATGTCCCAACCTGGATTTGGGCTGCGGCATTCTTTGTGATTATCAATGCCGTCAACCTGGTCAACGTGCGTCTCTATGGTGAAACGGAATTCTGGTTTGCGCTGATCAAAGTGCTGGCCATTATCGGCATGATTGGTTTTGGCGTATGGATGCTGTTTTCCGGCAACGGCGGGGAACATGCAAGCATCGATAACCTGTGGCGTTACAACGGCTTTTTTGCCACCGGCTGGAACGGATTAATTCTGTCACTGGCGGTGATTATGTTTTCCTTTGGCGGACTGGAGCTTATCGGAATTACCGCCGCGGAAGCGCAGGATCCGCAGAAAAGTATTCCGAAGGCGGTCAACCAGGTGGTGTACCGTATTCTGCTGTTTTACATTGGTTCTCTGGTGGTGCTGCTGGCGCTGTACCCATGGGGGGAAGTGAAGTCCAACAGCAGCCCGTTCGTGATGATTTTTCATAACCTTGACAGCAATGTGGTGGCTTCTGCCCTGAACTTTGTCATTCTGGTGGCTTCGCTGTCGGTGTATAACAGCGGCGTCTACTCCAACAGTCGTATGCTGTTTGGTCTCTCCGTTCAGGGGAACGCGCCGAAGTTCTTAACCCGTGTCAGCCGTCGCGGCGTACCGGTGAATTCGCTGATGCTCTCCGGTGCTATTACGTCGCTGGTGGTACTGATCAACTATGTGCTGCCGCAAAAGGCGTTTAGCCTGCTGATGGCGCTGGTGGTGGCGACGTTGCTGCTGAACTGGATTATGATCTGTCTGGCGCATCTGCGATTCCGGGCGGCGATGCGTCGCAAGGGACGTGATACGCAGTTCAAAGCGCTGCTCTACCCGGCGGGGAACTACCTGTGTATTGCTTTCCTCGGCATGATTCTGGTGCTGATGTGTACGATGGATGATATGCGTTTGTCAGCTATCCTGCTGCCGGTGTGGATCCTGTTCCTGTTCGTTACCTTCAAACTGCTGCGTCGTAAGTCTCGCTAAGTTTATACCGATCTCATCCTGGTGATGAGATCGGTCATTTATCTATTCTACGGATTAACGCTGAAACGCGCCTGACAGCGCGCGAATATCATTTCCGGTAGGCGACTGATGAATGCGTAAACCAAACTCTTCGACCACCGCAAATATATGGTCGAAAATATCAGCCTGAATACTCTCATATTCCAGCCAGACCACCGTATTGGTAAAGGCATAAATTTCGATCGGTAAACCGTGATCGTCTGGCGCAAGCTGGCGCACCATTAACGTCATATCTTTGCGAATACGCGGGTGGTGACGCAAATACTCGTTCAGATAGGCGCGGAAAGTACCAATATTGGTCATCCGACGGTGATTCAATACCGATTCAGGCGCATCTAATTGCTGATTCCACGCGTCGATTTCCTGATGGCGCGTGGTCAAATACGGTTTCAGCAGGTGCGCTTTATGCAGCCTCTGACGTTCATCCTCATCAAGAAAATGAATGCTGGTGGCATCAATGCTAATGCTGCGTTTAATTCTCCGACCACCGGAAGCGGACATCCCACTCCAGTTTTTAAAGGAATCTGATACCAGTGACCAGGTAGGAATAGTAGTGATGGTATTATCCCAGTTACGCACTTTTACGGTAGTTAAGCCAATATCAATAACCGCGCCATCTGCACCGTATTTCGGCATTTCCAGCCAATCGCCAAGCTTAAGCATGTCGTTAGCGGAGAGCTGTATTCCGGCCACCAGACCGAGGATCGGGTCCTTAAACACCAGCATTAATACGGCTGCCATCGCACCCAGGCCGCTTATCAGTATTGCCGGCGATTGGCCAATCAGCAGGGAAATCATCAGGATCCCGACAAGAATCGCGGCAATCAGTTTGATACCCTGAAATATACCTTTCAAGGGTAATTGGGATGCGGCAGGGAGCTTTTGCGACAGGTTGAGAATAACGTCCAGCAGGGAAAACAGGGACAGCAGGGCGTACATCATGATCCACAGCTGTGCGCAGGTCACTAATATATCTGCCGCTTCACTGCCTTTTTGTAGCCAGAGTGTAGCCTGTATATTGACGATGATACCTTGCAGCGTAAACGCCAGGCGGTGGAATAATTTGTTCTGTGTGATAATTTGCAACCACAGACGGGAACTGGTACTGGCGCGTTTTTCAAATGCGCGTAATACCACCCAGTGCAAAATAACGTGAACAATAATGGCGGTGAGAAAAATAATGCCAAAAATCATCACCAGCGAGGTGGTGTGATTTATTTCAATGCCGAGTTCTTCTACCTGAGATATCAATTCCTGCATAACGTCTCCTTAATAAACAGCGGTCTATGATGACCGCTGTGCGGAGCTTATGCAAATGCGGGGATTAGACTTCCGTCAGCGTTGTTTCCAGCGGCAGACGGGATTTCGGCAGCGCGGCGTTGAAATCTTCTACGCTGTGATGACCCACCGGGACCACCACTACGCTGGTGAAACCTTTTTCTTTCAGACCAAATTCTGCATCCATCACCGCCGCATCAAAGCCTTCGATCGGCACTGCATCCAGACCCATTGCTGCAACGCCCAGCAGGAAGTTACCGACGTTCAGGTACACCTGTTTTGCCATCCAGTGGTTGTCATCTTTCAGTTCTTTGCGATGCATATCAGCAAAGAAGGTACGACCTTTGTGGTTAGCGGCTTTAGCTTCAGGGGTGGCGAAGCGGCCATCGCTCTCTTCTTGATCCACCACGCGCTCCAACCACGCGTCGTCCATCGCCGTTTTGGCGCAGAACACCACTACGTGAGAAGCATCCAGCATTTTGCGTTCGTTGAACACAAAACCGCCGGCTGCGGATTTGGCTACTCGCGCTTTACCTTCGTCAGTGCTGGCAACGATAAAATGCCATGGCTGAGAGTTGGTGCTGGATGGGCTATATTGCAGCAGCGTTTTTAATTTTTCGGCTTGCTCAGTGGTCAGTTTTTTAGTCGGATCGAATGCCTTAGTGGAGTAACGTTTTAAGGCGACAGAAACAATATCCATAACTACTCCTGGTGGTTTTTTATACCCTGCGGGTACGTTTTGTTTCAGCAGGGTACAGGGTTAGCAGGAAAAAGATAAGACAGGAAAAAGCAAAAACACTTATTGGGGTTAACGATAAATCAGTCTGGACGCAGACGTTTTTGATCCCGCTTCGCCAGGCCGTCTACGACACGGTGCCATGAGTCGTTTACCAGCTCTTCCAGCAATGACTCGGTAATGTCATCGCCGGGGTAGACGGAGATCCAGTGCTTTTTATTCATGTGATAGCCGGGTTCAATGCTGGGGTAAATCTGCTGGTTTAACAGAGATTTTTGCGGATCCGACTTCAGATTGACCAGTGGGCGTCCGCGTAGCTCTGAGACCAGCATAAAAATTTTCCCGCCAACTTTGAAGACGTCGTATTCCGGGCCGAATGGCCAGCAGTGCTCGGTAAAAGGCAGTTCGAGCGCAAGGCGCTTCGCACAGGTATGCAGTGTCTGGCCGTCCATTATTTTTCCTCGCGGGTTAGTGCGCGCCACATCGCTTCAAATCCCATCGATATGTATTCCTTGGCCCGGGCAGAGTCGCGGGCTGCGAACTCCATGGTGGTTTCCGCCAAAGAGAGAAAAAGGCCATCGCCGAAGGCGCGATATTCGTCAGACATAAACTCAGGTCGCACGGAGCGATGGCAAAGATCGCGCAGCTCCGGGAACATATCATCAGCCTGCTGTTCGGTTTCTTTGCTGATCTTTTCGCTGACGGCGAGCTGTCGAATAGTGCGATGCCCACAGGTATGGTTCAGACCCCAGTTAATGTAGCTGTTCCAGATATAGTGAGTCATGGTTTTGGCATCGGTCACTGAACGATCCAGATCGGCCATCATCGACTGACAGAGATCGTGCTTTAAAAAGAGGTAAAGCTCGTTGATCAAATCATCTTTGGTCGCGAAATAGCGAAACAACGTTCCCTCCGCAACACCTGCATTGCGGGCAATTACGGCGGTAGATGCCGCAATGCCTGATTGTGCAAATGCTGTGGTTGCAGCTTGCAGTAATGCTAATTTTTTGTCTTCACTCTTCGGACGAGCCACTACACTTTACCCTTAAGTTGTAAAAAGCATGATTGAATCACGGCCTTTGCAGCACCGCAACGGTGAATGTCAAAGATTGAAAATCATCTTGACGGCGAACTTTCGATTTCTATAATGAGTGCTTACTCACTCATAATCAAGAGTCGGTCACGCAAACCAGCGGAAAGGGGGCGTGTTTAAGGTCAGGATATGAAGCGTCTCACAGTTTGTGTGGTTGTTATTATGCTCATTGGCGCAGCTGCAAGTTTACCGTTTTTACTCAATGCCGGGTTTGGTCAGCCACCGAAAGGGGCACAGCTGAGTCAGGTTGAACAATCACCGCACTATCGTGATGGACAGTTTCATAACCAGGTGCCGACACCAAGCTATACCGGTAACAAAAGTATGCTGGCTGCCTGGTGGGAGTTTTTGGTCGCTAAGCGCGAAAATGCGCGGCCGGCACATCCATTGCCATTGGTGGCGACCGATCTCGCCGGGTTATCTCCAGAGCAGGACACGCTTGTCTGGCTGGGCCATTCTTCATGGTATTTACAGCTGGTGGGTCAACGTATCCTGATTGATCCCGTGTTTAGCAACTATGCCGCACCGCTTTCATTCCTGAACAAAGCCTTTGCCGGTGATTATCCGTGGTCCGCACAGACGATGCCGGAGATCGATCTGCTCATTATCTCGCACGATCACTATGACCACCTGGATCTCGCCACGATCAAGGCGTTAATGCCGAAAATTAAGCGGGTGATTACACCGCTTGGCGTAGGGTCGCATCTGCGTTATTGGGGGATGCGCGGCGAGATAATCGACGAGATGGACTGGAATCAATCCATCAGAGTAACGGATTCGCTGATCGTTCATGCGTTGCCAGCCCGTCATTTTTCGGGGAGAGGCATTAAGCGCAACCAAACGCTATGGGCGAGTTTCATGTTTGAAACGCCGGAGCAGAACGTTTACTACAGTGGCGATTCCGGCTATGGACCACATTTTAAAGCCATCGGTGAGCAGTTTGGCTCGGTTGATTTGGCGATTATGGAGAACGGCCAGTATGACCATGACTGGAAGTTTATTCACATGATGCCGGAAGAGACGGCACAGGCTGCGGCCGATCTGCATGCGAAAGCCGTGTTGCCAGGGCATGCTGGTCGTTTCGTTCTGGCGAAACATTCCTGGGATGATCCCTACAAACGACTGGTGCTTGCCAGCCGCCGTCACGATTACCGACTGCTGACGCCAATGTTGGGTGAACCGGTAATACTGTCCGAACCGGACCAACCGTTTACGGCCTGGTGGCAACAGGCGACTCAATGAATACAGGGGAGAGCATGATGACGATTTCTGCTCAGGTGATTGATACGATTGTTGAATGGATTGATGATAATTTAAATCAGCCATTGCGCATTGATGATATTGCACGCCATGCGGGCTATTCCAAATGGCACCTGCAGCGTCTTTTTATGCAGTATAAAGGTGAAAGCCTCGGGCGTTACATCCGTGAGCGTAAGCTGTTGCTGGCGGCGCGCGATCTGCGTGATACCGATCAGAAAGTGTATGACATTTGTCTAAAGTACGGATTCGATTCGCAGCAGACCTTTACGCGTATTTTCACCCGGACGTTCAGCCAGCCGCCAGGCGCTTATCGCAAAGAAAACCATAGCCGGGCGCATTAACGACGCAGGGTTCTCGCGGGCCTAATCTGCCAGCGAGAACCAGCGCCGCCAGATGAAGCGCAAAATAAAATACTCAATTACCCCCAGCAGTAAAAACCACAGGCAAAACAGCAAAGTATAAAACTGGTTGAGATCCATCAAATGAAAGGTGGCCACGAGCTTTTGCGCCAGCACCAGTCCAAGTGAGGGGGCGGGCAGGAGCAGACAGGATAAAAATGCCAGCAGCAGGATCCCGGCGGCGGTCATCAGTGATTCAAGCGGGTGTTTCATCGTATTGTTAAACTTGAGTTAAAAAGCTATTGTCCGGGATCTCCGTGGGCAACGCAAACCCCACGCTTACAGCCCGGCCCAAATCTCACAATGTTTTTTCACCAGACCACTCAGTGACCCGCCTTCGGCGACGAAATCACGCATATTTTGCGCCTCGTCATGACTATGCTTAACCTGCAGATGCAAGGCTTCAATCGCGCTGGCTGCCCCCACTTTATCCGCAGAGGCGGCGACATTGTCCAATAGCCGTAGCGTGTCATCTGACAGGCGGTGCCCATCGCCGGTATTGACGTCGGTTACGATTCCCGCCATACCAAAGCGGCAGGCTTGAAAACGATTAAATTTATACAGCAGATAATCATGCAGCTGGTGTTTGAACGGCCGTTTGGTGAGTAACCAGTGGGCGGTAGCCTGAATAAGCCCCGCCATATTGACCGCGTGTGCCAGGGTCAGCGGCGTGTCCATGACCCGAACCTCTACTGTGCCAAAGTGTGGGCTGGGACGGATATCCCAGTGTAAATCCTTAATGCTGTCAATCATGCTGGTGTAAGCCAGTCGACGAAATAGCCCCTCGAATTCCTGCCAGCTATTCACCCATGGCATCGGGCCATTATCGGGAAATCCGGAGAAAATATTCAGTCGCGCGCAGGCAAACCGCGTGTCGGACGTTTGCATATAAGGTGAGGCGGCTGAGAGCGCAATAAAATGGGGAACAAATCGAGACAGGCCGTGCAGGAGATAAATGGCATCATCGCCGTTTGCGCAGCCGATATGCACATGCTGGCCAAATACCGTCGCCTGCTGAATGAGATAGCCAAAATTTTCCAGGTTGCGCCGATAGCGTTCGTCATCGCAGACTTCCTGACGTTGCCATTTTTGAAATGGATGCGTCCCCCCGCCACAAATCGCGAGATGGTGCTGTGCAGCAACCCGCGTAATTATCTGCTGCATGGTAGACAATTCAGCATTTGCCTGATCGATATTGCGACAAACCCCGGTCGCCATCTCCAGCATACTTTCCGTGATATCGTGCTTCACTTCTCCGGCGGTAAGCAGCGGCTTTACAGCGTCAATCAGCCGGGAAGAATCCTGGCTCAGGTCGTAGCCCGGGGGGTTGACCACCTGCATTTCCAGTTCAATGCCTAACGTAAAAGGGTCGGATACATGAAAATCGGGAAGTGGCATAGGGTTCTATTCCGCGTTGATCGATATCCTTAGAGTATAGAAGGGCGGCTGATTTTCTGTTCGTTGTCAGATATTCCCTGGCGATGCTTTGAAGGCAAAATGGCCGGTGTTATAACTATTTTTTACTTCGCAACTGGGGGGGAATCGTGCCGGAAATAAATATTTATGGGCAGACCGTCGGCGATGTTGTGCCGGACTGGAATGGCGCTGCCGTACTGCCACGGGAAACGCTTGTCGGTCAATATTGTCGACTGGTTCCTCTGGATGCCGACAGCCATGCCGCCGATCTGTTTGATGCCTACGCGCAGGCACCGGACGATCGCGACTGGACCTGGCTCGCAAGCTCTCGCCCCACAAGCGTTGAGGCCGCAGCGTGCTGGGTACAGGGGAAATCCACTGATACCTCTTTGGTTCCCTATGCCGTCATTGAACAGCGTTCAGGATGTGCCGTCGGACTGGTGTGCTTTATGGCGATCGAACGGGAGCACGGTTCGGTCGAAATTGGTCATGTGACCTGGTCACCGCGCATGAAAAATACGGTACTTGGCACCGAAAGCATCTGGCTGCTGCTGCGCCAGGCGTTTGCGTTGGGTTATCGTCGCGTGGAGTGGAAATGCGACTCTCTGAACACCGCTTCTCGACGGGCGGCGGAACGCCTTGGGTTTATCTTCGAAGGACGTTTTCGCCAGAAGATTGTGCGCAAGGGGCGTAATCGCGACAGCGACTGGTTATCGATGATTGACGGCGAATGGCCCCAGTGTGACGCCGTGTTACAGCGCTGGCTGGCGCCGGAGAACTTTGATGAAAATGGGCGGCAACAAAAAACCCTGGCGGCGTGTAGCGGCGAATAAATTAATGCCCGCAGCTAACAATGGCTGCGGGCGTAATGCTGTTTACCAGCAGATAAATCCACCATCTACAACCAGGTCTACACCGGTACAAAATGAAGCAGCATCGCTGGCCAGAAAGAGTGCCGGGCCTGCCATCTCTTCCACTTTTGCCATGCGTTGAATCGGGGTCTGGCTTTCAAACTCCCGCGTCTGATGAACCATTTCCGGTCGGGTGTTCATCGGCGTGGCGGTATATCCGGGGCTTATGGAATTCACGCGTATGCCTTTTCCAATCCACTCCATCGCCAGGCTTTTTGACAGATGAATTACCCCCGCTTTAGCGCTATTGTAATGGGCTTGCTCAAGGCCTCGGTTAACAATAATCCCTGACATGGATGCGATGTTAATAATCGAGCCACCGCCTGATTCCAGCATCAGTTCTGCTTCGGCTTTACAGGAGTTCCACACGCCAGTGAGGTTAATGTCGATAACGCGTTGCCACTGCTCGCTTTCCATTTCCAGCGCAGGGTTGGCGTTGGCAATGCCTGCGGCATTGACCGCAATATCCAGGCGACCAAAGCGTTCCTTCGCCAGGGCTACCGCGGCGCGAAGGTCGCTAAGCTGGCGGACATCACCCGTATAGAGCGCAGCCTGGGCGCCAATAGCGGTGATAGTATCAACAGTCGCATTTAGCCCGCCGTCTTCACGCAAATCAAAACAGACCACGTGCGCGCCCGCGCTGGCGAGTGCGCAGGCGATAGTCTGACCGATGCCGCTACCTGCGCCAGTAACAAAAGCGACGCGCCCCTCAAGATTAAACAGTTGTTGAGCAAAATCTTTTGCAATCATAATGATGACTCTCTTAACAGATACCCTGATGGGTATTAAGACATAATCAGGCCACCATCGATGTTGATGGTTTGTCCAGTGAGATAACGCGCATCGTCAGAGGCGAGAAAAGCGACCAGTCCGGCGACATCTTCAGGTTTGCCCGCGCGTTTCATTGGGATGCCTTTAACCCATTCAGCCATCAGTTCACCTTTGCCATAGCGTTTTTCATCTGTACTGAGAATCTCGCCCCAGACACGATCGTTGTAATCCCACATTTCGCTTTCGATTATCCCCGGACAAAAGGCGTTAACGGTGATATTCCATGGCGCTAACTCATGCGCCAGACTTTGCGTAATACCAATTACGCCCATCTTGCTGGCGGCGTAGTGTGGGGTATAGATGAAACCCTGACGTCCCTGACCGGAAGAGGTATTAATCAGGCAGCCCTGGTTTTGCTTAACCATATATTTTGCTGCTTCCCGGCAGCAGAGCCATACGCCAGTGGTATTCACGGAGAGGACTTTTTCAAAATCGGCTTTCGGCATGCGGTCGAAATAGTCGATGGTGATGACACCCGCGTTTTGAATTGAGACATCAATGGTGCCGAAGCGCGCTGCGGCCTGCTCGTACAGAGATTGCACCTGCGCCTCATTGGTGACATCCACCTGCAAAGATAAAATATCTGCCTGATAGCGCTGACGAAGCTGTTCCGCTGTTTCGTGGACACGCTCCGCATTCGATACCATCACCAGATTTGCGCCGTCGCGGGCAAAACGTTCGGCGATACCAGCGCCAATCCCCCGACAAGCACCAGTGATGACAATTGTCTTACCATGAAAATCACGTTGCATATTTTTATCCCCTGTATGGGCCGGGCAAAGGATGCCCGGCGGAATGTTGCTGCTTAACTGGATACGGTATTTCCTGAGGGTGCTGCCGCCAGCTTTTCTTCATGGCGACGCATCAGAATGACTTTGTTCTGCAGCTTTTGCTGGAACTGATCGACAACAACGGCGGTGACGATAACCACACCTTTAATGACCATCTGCCAGAAATCACTGACGCCCATCATCACCATGCCATCGGCAAGGAAGACAATTACGAAGGCACCGATAATGGAGCCGGAGACGCGTCCGCGTCCTCCAGCGAGCGCAGTTCCGCCCAGCACAGTTGCGCCAATGGCATCCATCTCAAACATGTTGCCGGTCATCGGATGTGCAGTTTGCAGTTGTGAAGCCACAATTAACCCAACAAAAGCAGCACACAGGCCGGAGAAGGCGTACACAAAGATCTTCGCTTTTACGATAGGGACACCCGCCAGACGTGCGGCGGATTCGTTCCCTCCAATCGCGTAGATGTAGCGGCCTAGAGGGGTTTTGGTGGTTACCCAGTAGCCCAGCAACAGGAAGGCAATCATCAGCCAGATAGGGAGATAAATCCCCAACAAAGTACCTGAACCCAGCGTGGCAAAACCGGTATTGCCCAGCGCGTCCATGCCGTTCAGATTTGGGTAGGTGCTGCCGTCGTTAAACAGAAGCGCAGATCCTCTGGCAACGTACATCATGCCGAGCGTACAGATAAACGGTGCAACGCCGAAACGGGTGATGACGGCACCGTTGACAAAACCAACGACAACGCCGAAGAGGGCAACACAGATTATGACCTCTGGTACGTTGAAGAAGATGATGTTGCCACCCCAGATGGGCAGACCGTTGGTAAGCAAGGCGCCTGCAACCATGCCGCAAATACCCGCTACCGCCCCGACGGACAGATCGATACCGCCAGTCAGTATCACCAGCGTCATACCAATTGCCAGTAATCCCGTGATGGCGACGTGTTGAGTCATGATTAACAGATTTGAGGTGGTCAGGAAATTAGGTACCATCACACTAAAGAATGCGATAACCAGCAGCAGTGCAATAAACGTTCTGGCCTTCAGCAGGTACATATAAATCATATATTTCTGGTTCATGATGGATTCCAGCCTGATTAATCTTGAGGTGTCGAAGCCGCGATTAAGGTCTCGCGGGTGACCGCATGACGGGGGACATCAGCGGTGATTCGGCCATCAGCCATCACCAGAATACGGTCCGCCAGCGCCATCACTTCGTCCAGCTCTGATGAAGAGAACATCACCGCCAGCCCTTGCTGCGCCATTTTGCCAATAAGGTGATACACGTCGGTTTTCGCGCCCACATCAATGCCTCGGGTGGGCTCGTCAAGGAAAACCACCTGCGGTTGCGTCATTAATGCCTTACCCAGCACCACTTTTTGCTGATTACCGCCGCTTAATGAGGTGATAGGCAGTTCGGGATCGCTCACTTTGATAGCCAGTTGCTGGATCATTGCCTTCACACTGGTCTGCTCTTTGTGCGGATTCAGCCATTTCCAGGCTCGGCGAAAGCCTTGCAGGCTGAAGTCAGACAGCGTCATATTGGACTGAATCGACATCATCTGAACAACACCTTCGCCCTGTCTGTCTTCAGGCACCAGTGCCAACCCCTTTTTAAGGCGTGACTGAAAATGGGCTTTATCAATGCATTCGCCGTTAAGCTGCACACTCCCACTCTGGCAGGGCATAAGTCCCACCAGGCCTTTGAACAGTTCCGTCCGTCCTGCGCCCAGCAGACCATAGATTCCGATGACTTCGCCTTTACTGAGGCTAAACGTCACGTCATTAAGCTTATAGCCGCCGCTCGGATGAAGGGCTGTGAGACCCTGTACGGATAGAACCGTTTCACCTTTTGGTGCGGGTTGATAATCAAAATGTTTTTTCTTGTCTCCCACCATTTGTTCAATGATCCACGGAATACTGGCATCATTGACTGGGCGTTCACTGATAAAATGGCCGTCGCGGAAAATCGTGATGTAATCACCAATTTCCATCAACTCTTCCAGACGGTGGGATATATAGATGATGGTGACGCCGCGCCGTTTGAGTTGCTCAATGACGTTAAACAACACTTTCACCTCAGACTGGCTGAGGGCGGAGGTCGGTTCATCCATGATTAAAACACGGGTATCTTTGGAGAGCGCACGAGCAATTTCGACCAGTTGCTGATGACCGATCCCTAGTTCTTCCAGAGGTGTATACGGATCAACATCCAGCTCGAGTCTTTCCAGTAATGATTTTGCCAGTGCGTATTGGTATTTTTCGTTGATTTTCCCTTTCTGAAAGAACTCGTTAGCCATGAAAATATTATCCATGACATTCATGTTTGGGAATAAATTCAACTCCTGAAAAATAATGCTGATACCCAGTTTTTCGGCCTGATGAGTAGAATTTAATGTGACAGGTATGCCATCCATAATAATTTGCCCGGAAGAGGGGCTTTCGACACCAGCAAGCATTTTCATCATGGTGGACTTACCCGCACCATTTTCTCCGATCAGCACGTTTACTTTATTTCGATATACCCGATAGTTGACGCTATCTAATGCCACCACCCCAGGGTAAACACGCGATAAATCTTGTGTTTCGATAATAACTTCAGATTCGACGGAATGAGGAGTGACGATATCTTGCTGCTGCATGTTATTGTCCTCCTACGGATTCAATTTTCGCTGGTGTAATAACCGGGATGGATTCTGGAATCTCCCACTCAGAAAAAACACCATAAACGTGCACTGATTCTCCGGTTTTAAGTTGCGCAGATTGGACCATCTTTATTGCTTGTTCGTTAATTCCTCGACCATATTCACCAAATAATACCTGGTCATTGAAATCACTATAACTTGCGCCTTTAAAGGCATCGCGTAATTGTGTGCCGCGCAGCGTCGGACCAATCTGCACAATAATGTTGTTGCCGCTTTTATCGACGATGGTCATTTTTCCACTACGAGAGGCGGTATCAAGATTGCTAATTTTTCCCTCCACTTGTACGTAAAAGATGCAGGGATTCTCTTCCTGAGAGCGATAGCCGAGATTTTTACAGGCGCTGTCAAAATCTTTTTCAGCATGCAAGGCCATTAATAAATCGGCCACCGGACGAGCCTGCCCGACAATTTGCGGGACAATCTTGTTTTGCCACGTTTGGGCTATATTACCCATGTGTGGATTCGGTGGCGACTTGAGGTCCGCAAGTTCCTGCTGCGAGACGATGCGACATCCTCCCACGGTCAGCACGACCAGCGCAAGCCAGGCTTTCTTAGACATAATGTTCTCCTCTGCGCCTCCTGAGAGGCGCAACAACCCGGGATCAGGACTTGATATTGAAATCCTGCACTTTATCTGCGTTTTCTTTAGTGATAAGAATTCCGCGGAACATGACGCGTTGTTTTTCTGGTTTTATGCCTTTTTGCAGGTAGTTATCCAGATCGGTAACTCCTTGCGCTGCGATAGCCTGTGCCTGGAGCATGACGGTCGCCTGTAGAGTGCCAGCTTTCACTGCATCACGTTCGTCGTTGCTACCGTCGATACCGACCACGACCACGTCACTGCGGTTCGCCGCTTTTAATGCAGCAATAGCCCCCAGTGCTACTGGACCGTTACCGCAGATAATACCTTTCACGTCCGGGTGGGCCTGTAGGATGCTGTCCATAATACGTTTACCGTCGATAAGCGTGCCTTTGGCATCCTGTCTGGCGACACTAACCATATCCGGGAACTGATCAATAACCTGATGAAAGGATTTGGAGCGCGTAACACAATTATTATCGGCAAGGTTACATGTCAGTTCAGCATATTTACCTTTTTCACCCATTTTCTCGACGAAAATATTTGCAACTTCTGAACCAGCCTGGAAGTTATTATGGGTAATTTGCACCAGTGCAACATCATCAACGGGAATTTCACGGTTGATCAATATGACGGGAATTCCAGCTTTTTTCGCTTTTTCAATTGCCGCAACGCTGGCCGTTGAATCTGCATTATCCAGAACAATACCCTGGACTTTTTTGCCGATTGCCGTATCAATCAATTCATTCTGTTTTTTTACATCTTCACTGTGCGACAAAATTGTGGTTTTGTAGCCTAGTTCCTGGGCTTTTTCACTGGCACCTTTTGCTTCTGAGGCGTAATACGGATTATCCAGTGAATTCACCATAATCATGATTGTCCCTTTTTCCGCTGCATGAGCAGTAAAAGACAAAGCAGTCAGGGTTGCAGCAGTTAACAGCGTTAAACGTAATTTCATGACAATGTTCTCTCTGTGTTGTTATTGTCGGGTACGGTGAAACAACGTAAAGCCTGAGTTTTTTATGATCCGGTGCCCTCCTGTATATGTGGTAAATAACGTCGCGTGTTTTCCCTGGCGAGGCATCAGGCGGACGGGGCCGGTTTCCATAATGTTCTGTTTACCGCATGGCGCCATTCCTGCCATCTTTTTTGCAACCGATGATGGCGATCCATGTCGGGTTTAAATGTGCTATGTACGGTTAAAAAAGCTTTTAAATCAGTCAGTGAGCCAGGATAAAGCGCTTTACGCGCCAGTAATGCCGCGCCAATGGCGGACAGTTCTGGCACATCGCTACGCATAACCGGATAACCAAGCAGATCTGCCTGATATTGCATTAGCCAGTCGTTTTTGGTGGGGCCACCGTCAACCATTAATGCCGTTAACTTGAAATCATCGTGCTGCTGCATGGCAACTACAACATCGGCGATTTGATAGGTAATCGACTCAAGTGCGGCACGGATCAGATGGGCACGTTTAACTCCCCGACTGAGTCCGCAGATAACTCCACGGGCACTGTCATCCCACCACGGCGCCCCAAGCCCGGTCAGTGCTGGCACAAAATAAACGCCGAGGGTTGAATCAACAGAGGCGGGAAGGGTGTTGAGTTCGTTTGCCAGTTCGGCATCCGAAAGTTCGCTCAAACCCGTACTGTCTGCCATCCATGCCACCGCATCACCCGTGTGCGGGATATTGCCCTCCAGACCGTATATGATGCTATTGCCATCGTGCCAGGCGATGGTGGTAGCCAGAGCGTCAATATCGCATTGGGCTGATTTGACCGGCGCCATCACTGATGACCCGGTACCATAAGTTGCTTTAACGCATCCCATTTCGCCAAGAGCATGACCAAACAGAGCGGCATGTGAGTCACCCACCATCGACATCACAGGAATGCCGTCTGGAATGCCATCCAGTCCACGAGTATGACCAAATAATCCACTGGAGGGTTTTATTTCCGGTAAGGCGACACGCGGAATGTGGAAGAGTGCCAGCATGGCTTCATCCCACTCTCCAGAGTGCAGGTTTAGCAACTGTGTGCGGGCGGCGTTGGAATAGTCACAGCAGAAGGTTTCACCAGCGGTTAAATTCCATAGCAACCAACTGTCGATCGTTCCCAGGCAAATTTGTCCCTGCGCAGCCAGCTGTGGGCCATCGGTCACGGATTCCAGTAGCCAGCGCATTTTTGATGCGGAGAAAAGTGGTGCGATTGGCAGACCAGTGGTTGATTTTATTAGTTGTTCTTTATTTTCATGCCGCAGTTCCTCGCAGTAAGCCGCACTGCGCGTACATTGCCAGGTGATTGCGGAATTTAGCGGTCTGCCAGTCTGGCGATACCAGCCTATGGCGGTTTCACGCTGATTACTAATAGCCAGTGCTGCGACGTTTTCAGCACCAACATGATTCATAGCTTTGGCTATGACGCTAATAGACGCATCAATCAACGCCTCCCCAGATTGTTCAACCCAGCCATCCCGGGGGGTCTGAATCGCCAGTGGCTGAGAAAACTTTGCGACCACATTGCCCTGTGCATCAAGCGCGATTGCTTTGGCGTTAGTTGTGCCTTCATCCAGCGCAATGATGAACTCTTTCTTCGCTGCACACATAGATTATCTCCTGAGTCACATTGCGTCCCGGTTTAGAGGATAAAACCCTCTCATTGTCGCGTCATTACTGCATCAGGCCTGGCTGTGACATCGCTTTTTTAATTATTGAATATATATTCGGTGTTGATTATTTATTTAATACCTTAGCTACAATCTTTCCGTTGGGCTACAGAAAAAATCATCAATTGTGCTGAGAATCACACTTACACAGACGGGACAATAACAGAAAAAAGAATAAATTAAGGCGAGGTGAAACCTTTCAGTCTATTGAAATATATAGATTTTAGTCACTGCCTTTGCTTTTTATCTTTCGTGCAAAGGCTACCAGTGAATTAAGGGTCAGGAGGTGACCAGCATACGGGCCGTAGGATAGTCGGTAATGAGCACGTCGATATAACCTCCGTTCAACGCCCCTTTAATTGCCGCGACTTTGTCTGTACCGCCAGCAAGCGCCACGACATTCGGGCATTTTTTTACCTTGTCCAGTGCCATGCCAATCACTGGATCTTCGTCATCTTGTAATACCGGCTGTCCCTCGTTGTCGTAGTAATGCAGGCAAATGTCCCCGACCGCGC
The DNA here is from genome assembly GCF_052950715.1 of Citrobacter sp. VF227. NCBI lineage: Bacteria > Pseudomonadati > Pseudomonadota > Gammaproteobacteria > Enterobacterales > Enterobacteriaceae > Citrobacter > Citrobacter sp. VF227. The sequence goes on along the minus strand of NZ_JBRFVF010000002.1, from coordinate 622,922 downwards.
CGCGATCGGCCAGTACCTGCAACATATCTTCGTGGTAGTAGTTACCTGATGTTTTCAGCAATTGGGATGGTTCGAGGATCCCGACGCCAACAATGGCGATGTCGACATTATCAAAGCGTGAAATCACATCGGCGACATCTTTGCTGGCAACGAGACGGTTTTTCTCTTCAACCGAACCTTCGATACTCTGAGAAGGAAGTAGCCAGGCTTCACAATTCAGATGTTGCGCCAGCGTCTGCGTCAGAATTGTGGCTTGTACGTTGCCGTTGGGACCTACGCCGCCCAACAATTGAATTACGCCGCCGGCTTTCAGATTCTGTGTATGGACTTCATCCACCATCGCTCGGATAGTCGAACTCCATGAGGAAACGCCCACCAGGTCTTTGGGGCGCAATCGGGTTTCCAGATAGTGGGCTGCGGCAGAACCAATGGCGCGTTTGATGGTGTGGTCGCTGGCATCCTCTTCGGTATCAACCACTATGGCCTGCTTAATGCCGTAACGTTCCTCGATCCCTTTTTCAAGATTCAGGAAGATATTTGAGGGCTGGACAACGCTGATTTTCACCACCCCTTCTTTCTGACAGCGGGTGATGGCGCGGGAGATAAACGACTGAGAAAGCGAGAGAAGTTGAGCAATATCGGACTGTTTGCGTCCTTCAAGGTAGTAAAGGGTAGCGATTTTAACCAATAGCCGTTGTTCGTCCTGCTTAGCCATATATTTCCCCGAAAATCATTTACGTACCGCCATTATCTTAATGCGTTTTATCATACGCGAAAATTGAAGACAGGTAAGTGTGATAAAGCTCTAACTTTAACCAATCCTCAAAAACAGCTATGGACAAATACGAAAATTAGGTTGCATAATTGAATAAAGAATCATTTATGAATATATATTCATAGTGGTGACAGGTCAACTTATTATTACCAGCGTCAGTGTGGCCGCGGTAAGGAGGCAGAATGTACCTGAGTATGATACAAGGGCGTAAGCCTGATGATGTGACGTATGGGAAATTCTGGTTTTTTTAGTCCCATACAGAATAAATATTCCACATTGAAAATAAATTCAGAGGTGCTAAATGAATCCCTGGAACTATGATATCCAGACTCTTGAGCGCAAAGCGCGGGCGGTTCGCCGTCACATCGTCAGATTAAATGCTAACAGTCCTGCGGGTGGGCATACTGGTGCGGACCTGTCTCAAGTTGAACTGTTGACGGCACTCTATTTTCGGATACTCAATGTCGCTCCGGAGCGTATCGCTGATGAAGCTCGGGATATCTACATCCAATCTAAAGGTCACGCGGTGGGCTGTTACTACTGTGTTCTGGCGGAAGCGGGTTTTTTCCCCGTTGACTGGCTGGAAACCTATCAACATGCCAATTCCCATCTTCCCGGACATCCGGTTCGCCAGAAAACGCCGGGTATTGAACTGAATACAGGTGCTCTGGGCCACGGTTTACCTGTTGCGGTGGGACTGGCTCTGGCTGCGAAGAAAAATAACAGTTCACGCCGCATCTTTTTAATCACAGGTGATGGTGAACTGGCCGAAGGAAGTAACTGGGAAGCGGCACTGGCTGCTGCTCATTATGGCCTCGACAACCTGATCATTATTAATGACAAGAACAATCTTCAATTAGCCGGACCGACTCGCGAAATCATGAATACCGATCCGCTTGCCGCAAAATGGCAGGCATTTGGTATGACAGTGACTGAATGTCAGGGGAATGATATGGCGTCGGTTGTCGCCACTCTGGAAGGACTTAAGCAGGAAGGCAAACCTAACGTCATCATTGCCAATACCACGAAAGGCGCGGGTATATCGTTTATCCAGGGGCGCTCTGAATGGCACCATCGGGTGCCAAAAGGTGAAGAGATCGAACTGGCTCTGGAGGAGTTAAAAGATGAGTAATGCAGAACACCTCGCAAACGTCATGGTTCAGGCGTTCATTGATGCAGTTGAAAAGGGGGTTGACCTGGTTCCGGTCGTAGCGGACTCGACATCAACAGCGAAAATTGCTCCTTTTATAAAGCAGTTTCCTGGTCGGTTGGTCAACGTAGGTATTGCTGAACAAAGCATGGTTGGAACGGCGGCAGGACTTGCTCTTGGCGGTAAGGTAGCCGTCACCTGTAACGCTGCGCCATTTCTGATCTCCCGTGCCAATGAGCAAATTAAAGTCGATGTTTGCTACAACAATACCAATGTGAAGCTATTCGGTCTTAATGCCGGTGCCAGCTATGGCCCGTTGGCGAGCACTCACCATTCGATCGATGATATTGCCATTATGCGAGGCTTCGGCAATATCCAGATTTTCGCCCCATCTTCGCCACGAGAGTGCCGACAGATTATCGATTATGCGATTGGCTATCAGGGACCGGTATATATTCGTCTTGATGGAAAAGCACTGCCGGAACTTCATGACGAGAGTTACCGTTTTGTTCCGGGGGCGGTGTTGACACTGCGCGAGGGGGAACATGTGGCGCTGGTGGCAACTGGCTCGACAGTTCATGAAATTGTTGATGCCGCTGCGCTGTTGGCTGATGCAGGTATTCAGGCGAAAGTGGTCAGTGTACCTTCAATTCGACCATGTGATACCAAAGCTCTGTTATCAGTATTACAGGGCTGCAAAGCGGTGATTACCGTAGAAGAGCACAATATTAATGGTGGGTTGGGAAGCCTGGTGGCAGAAGTACTGGCTGAGGGCGGAGTCGGGGCAGTGTTAAAGCGTTTAGGTATTCCGGATGGAGAGTACGCAGCGGCAGCGGATCGTGGCTGGCTACGTCAGCATCATGGTTTTGACGCCGCAGCTATCGCTGCTCAGGCGCGAGACCTGCTGTGACGTTCACACTGTTGCCAGTGTGATTACATCATTGCCCGAGAACCGCCATTGCACGCGATACATTTGGCTGTGAGCACGTAGTATCATTTGGTTGTGTTGCAACTCAACGATTTGATACTGCGAAAATCCGGCGTTTGCCTGTTGTGATGCCAGGGTTACTTTAAAAGCACTTTCTTTGGCGGAAAATGCCAGTGTGAGAGCCTGTTCCACTGTCAGGCCGCTATTGGCCAACCACTCTTTTTCTGTATTGGTGACAATACTACTTAACAGTTCGTTCGCGGTTTGCAGCGTAAATATAGTTTCTATATCCAGCCCGACGGGATGCGTCGATACCGTCGCCAGGGCAATTGTTGCGCAATGGCTGATGCTGCCAAACAGATTTTGCGGCCACAACGGTTGGCGTTGTGCGCCGATGCCGGGTACGGCTTTGTGGCCAAATTCACGCAGCGCGTGCACGGCGGCAATACGGCCTGCCAGGTGCTCGGCTTTACGCTTACGTCCACTGGACAGAAGTTGAGTGTGGTGGGGCAGCCAGAGCATGTCGTGCTCATGGAAGCTGTCGGGATCGAACTCGACAACGTGCAGCGTATGGTCTGCGAAGGTGAGTGGTGTGTGAGTTGTGCGCATGATAGTGATGAGTTCCCTCTCCCCGCAGTGAGGAGAGGGAGAAACGTTATCAGAAGTGCGTGTTAACGCTCATGAACCACGTGCGGCCCGGTTCGTTATAGGTGTGCGCGCCAGCGCCCGCCATATAGTTCCCGGTGACGATATCACCCGTGGTCTGGGCATTACCTTCACGCCACAAACGTTTATCAAAGACGTTATCCACGCCGCCGGTCAGGCTGACGTTTTTCGTCACGTCCCAGGTCGCACTCAGGCCGACGATACTGTACGGACTAACTTCGCTGGCCGAGCTGCCGGTCACCGGTTTACCCTGGTAATCGTATTTTTTAGGCTGCTGTTTGCCATACCAGGTGAAGGTTGACTGCAGCGACAAATCTTCGCGTGCCTGCCAGCTCAGGGTCGAATTCAACGTGTATTCAGGAATAATCGACAGGCGCTCGCCGGTCTCTTTATTCTTACTTTGCAGCATGTAGGTGATGTTGTTGGTCCAGGTAACGGTTTCGCTAACTGGCACGTTCAACGTACCTTCCAGACCCTCAACCACCGCTTTAGGAATGTTTTCCCACTGATAGATATCGGTGTAAGTCGTCTTTCCTTTATTGGTGATAGACGTTCTGTCGAAAGGTACCGTACCCGCTTCAATCTTGTTGCGATAATCATTGCGGAACCAGGTTACCCCGGCCAGCCAGCCGTCACGTTTGAACTCAAGACCAATCTCTTTATTGATACTGGTTTCGGCCTTCAGATCGTCATTGCCCATCATGTAGCAACCAATACCGGTCGCGGAGCCGGTGGCGTAGCAACCCTGCCCCTTGCTGTACAGAATGTAATTCGGGTTGAGCTGGTACAGACTTGGCGCTTTATAGGCGCGCGCAATGCCCATTTTCAGCGTAAAGTCATCTCCCAGACCTTGGGACAGGTTCAGAGACGGACTCCAGTTGTCGCCGACGATGCTGTGATGGTCGAAACGTAGACCCGGCGTCAGCATGGTGCTGTCGGTCAGTTCCATGTTGTTTTCAGCAAACAGAGAGAAAATCTCTGCGTCTGAGTACGGGCTACGGTTGGTGCTGCTCGAACCTGGAATATCACCGCCCATAAAGGTCTGTGAATTGGACAACATATCCTTCATGCGCTGCTGATTCCATTCGGTACCGAGCGTCAGGTTTTGGTTGACCAGCAGATCTAACGGAATGCTGACCTCACTGTGCAGCATGACGTCACTCAGGTCGGCGTCGAGATATTTTTGTGACGCATTCGGGTCGAAGATCCCCTCAGTACCGCCCGCCAGACCTTCCGGCGTACGGGAGTTACGCGTATGTTCGTACTGTACCCAGTTGCTGGTGGTGACGCCGTTATCCCAGCCACCATTCCAGGTCAGAGAGTAGTTCTGGCGGTAAAGACGGTTGGTCTCTTTCCCGTAGTTATCTTTCACCAGTTGGTTGGTGTTGGTGTTTTGGGTGTCACCCGCATAAAGATTGCCTTGACGGCTATAGCCAGCTTCCAGTTCCAGTGACTGGAGCGGGGCGAAATCCCAGCGAACCACGCCGTTAATATCTTTGTTGATCACCCCTTCACGACCGGCTGGTAGGGTATTTGAATATGTGCCGGTACGTTCTGACTGATGACCCTGGTTGATGTCCCATGCGTCGGCCTGGGTTTTATCGAGATTACCGTAAAGACGGAAGCTGAAATCTCCGCCCATTGGACCATTCAGGCTAAAGTTGGTACGTTTGGTCGAACCTTCGTCTTTGTGTTCCGGGGCATTGAAATAGGTATCCCAGGAGCCGTGCCATTCGTTGCTGCCTTTTTTGGTGATGATATTCACCACGCCGCCAGCCGCACCGTTGCCATAGCGTGCCGCGGCAGGACCGCGCAGCACTTCAATACGCTCGATCATTTCCGGCGGCACCCAGGCGGTATCGCCACGGGTATCACGCTCGCCGCGCCAGCCCTGACGCACGGAGTTGCGGCTGGTGACCGGTTTGCCGTCGATAAGAATCAGGGTGTTTTCCGGCCCCATACCGCGAATATCGATCTGGCGGTTGTTGCCGCGTTGGCCGCTGGTTGAGTTACCGGTCAGGTTAACGCCTGGCATGGTACGGATGATTTCCGACACGTCGCGAGCGGGAGGATTCTTACGGATTTCATCAGCGGTAATGGTTGAAACGCCCGGCGCCTGCAGGTTCTGCTGGGCGGCGGTAACCACAATAGTGTCTTCATGAGAGACTGCGGCGTTCTCGGTTTGATCTTCTGCCATTGCTGGCAGGGCTACCCCGTAAATCCCTAAATTGACCAATAAGGCCAGTGAATGAATCTTGTTGTTCATTGTTTGTCCTGCTGTTCTTTTAGCCACGAGTACCAATCTGCCGTAGTACGGCATTTGGCCTGATGTCGCCCGTATCCGCGTAAACCCTCCATTCCAGAAAAAGTACGCAGCGTCAGGTCGGTTTATAAGTGGTGAAAAACTGTGCGCGCTTCCCACAGCGCGACAATACGCTATTGCAAATGCAAATAGTTATCAATAATATTATCAATATATTTAACGCTAAATCATAAAATTTCACAATAAACATGGGGTTATGGCGGTGACGACGTTAATGATGGGAAGCGAGGCGTGGTGGCAGTCGAAAAAGGGCCCGGAGTGGGAGCGTGAAGACAACGGAAATTATCGGGTAACTTTTTGGTGGCGTGACCCGCAGGGAACGGAAAAAGAGTCCGCTATTCGTCGCGTATGGGTCTACGTCACCGGCGTCACCGATCACCATCAAAACGCGACCCCTCAGTCGATGCAACGCATTGATGGAACAAATGTTTGGTGCTGGCGTATTTCACTCAGCGCCAACTGGCGCGGCAGTTACTGCTTTATTCCAACAGAACGAAACGATATTTTTGCTGCGCTGGCAGCGGGCGAAGCGCCTGACCGAACCGTGCTGCGTGAAGGCTGGCGAAAATTGCTGCCGCAGGCCATTGCCGATCCGCTTAATCCACAGAGCTGGCAGGGCGGTCGTGGTCACGCGGTGTCTGCGCTGGAGATGCCGGAGGCTCCCGTACAACCTGGATGGGATCGACCTGAAAACCCCGGTTCTCCCGCAGTTTGCCTGCAATGGTGTAGCGGCAGGCTTGGCAATACGCGCCGCGTGTGGGTGTTTACCACCGGTGATGCCCAACCGGAAGCACGTCCGTTGGCTATCCTGCTGGACGGACAGTTTTGGGCGCAGAGTATGCCGGTCTGGCCTGCGCTAACTTCACTTACGCATTGCGGACACCTCCCTCCCGCCGTTTATCTCCTGATTGATGCCATCGATACGGCTCACCGCAGCCACGAACTGCCGTGTAATGCCGATTTTTGGTTGGCAGTACAGCAGGAGCTATTGCCGCTGGTGAAGGCGACGACCGCGTTCAGTGACGACCCGCAGCGTACCGTGGTCGCCGGGCAAAGTTTTGGCGGGTTGTCATCGCTGTATGCCGGACTGCACTGGCCGGAACGCTTTGGCTGCGTACTCAGTCAGTCTGGATCTTACTGGTGGCCGCATCGCGGTGGTCATCAGGACGGAGCGATCGTCGAGCAACTGAAGACCGGGACCATCAGCGCTCAGGGGCTGCGGATTGTCCTGGAAGCGGGGATACGCGAGCCCATTATTATTCGTGCAAATCAGGCGCTATATGCCCAGTTACCCTCTGCGCCACAGTCTATTTTCTGGCGTCAGGTTGATGGTGGACACGATGCGCTTTGCTGGCGCGGCGGTTTGATGCAAGGGCTAATGACGCTCTGGCAGCCGCTTACCGACACGATTTAACCGGACGATGTTCCACGACAGGAGTTGAGTATGGAATTCAGTAATCCCTTCGATAATCCGCAGGGTCAGTTTTACATTCTGCAAAATCCCCAACGCCAGTTTAGTCTTTGGCCGCAACAGTGCTCACTTCCTGCTGGCTGGAAGGTCGTGTGTGAACCCCAATCCCAGGAAGCCTGCCAGCAATGGCTGGATGCAAACTGGACCGCGCTGACGCCAGCGAACTACGTCGATGTGCAGGAGGCTCCATGACTCAACGTTTACCGTTAGTGGCGGCTCAGCCGGGGATCTGGATGGCGGAAAAACTCTCCACATTGCCCTCGGCGTGGAGCGTAGCGCACTACGTAGAATTAACCGGCGAACTGGACGCGCCGTTGCTGGCGAAAGCGGTTGTGGCTGGCCTGGAGCAGGCCGATACCTTGCGAATGCAGTTTAGCGAAGATAACGGCGAGGTCTGGCAATGGGTGGATCCTGCGCTCACTTTTGCGCAACCCGGAATCATCGATCTGCGCGAAAAATCCAACCCACATGAGGTGGCGCGGGCGTTGATGCAAGCTGACCTGCAGCAGGATCTGCGTGCTGACGGCGACAAGCCGCTGGTTTTTCATTTGCTTATTCAGGTGGGAGACAAACGCTGGTATTGGTATCAACGTTATCATCATCTGCTGGTCGATGGCTTCAGTTTCCCGGCTATTACCCGACAGATAGCCGCAATTTACCGCGCATGGCTGCACGGCGAGTCAACGCCAGACTCACCTTTTACGCCGTTTACTGAGGTGGTGGAAGAGTATCAACAGTATCGTCAAAGCGATGCCTGGCAACGCGACGGCGCATTCTGGCGCGAGCAGCGAAAACAACTACCACCACCGGCTTCGCTGTCGAACAAACCGTTGCCGGGGCGATCGGCCAGCGCGGAGATTATTCGCCTGAAGTTAACCGCGCCTGAAGGCGTGTTCCGCCAGCTTGCGGCACGCATGCCTGATGTTCAGCGTGCGGATCTGGCTCTTGCGCTGGTGGCGTTGTGGCTGGGACGCTTATGCAGCCGAATGGATTATGCCGCCGGGTTTATCTTTATGCGGCGCATGGGCTCGGCGGCGTTGACGTCCACAGGACCGGTTTTAAACGTTCTGCCGTTTGGCGTGCAACTGGATGCGACAGAAAGCTTGCCTGCGCTTGCACAACGACTGGCCGGGCAGTTGAAGAAAATGCGTCGGCATCAACGTTATGATGCCGAACAAATCGTTCGCGACAGCGGGCGTGCAGCCGGGGCCGAACCGCTGTTTGGCCCGGTGCTGAACGTGAAAATATTCGACTATCAGCTGAATATTCCCGGCGTACAGGCGCAAACCCATACGCTGGCGACAGGGCCGGTGAATGATCTTGAACTGGCATTGTTCCCGGATGAAAACGGCGGGCTGAGTATTGAAATCCTGGCCAATAAACAGCGCTACGATGCAGCGACGCTGGCGCAGCATGCCTCGCGTTTAATCGCGCTTATTGAGCAATTTGCCGACAATCCGTCGCTATGCTGTGGCGACGCTGAAATGTTGTTGCCGACAGAACATGAGCAGCTGGCGAAGATTAACGACACGAGCGTGGAGATCCCGTCCACTACGCTGAGCGCGCTGGTGGCGCAACAAGCCGATAAAACACCGGATGCCCCGGCACTGGCCGATGCCCGCTATCAGTTTAGCTATCGCGAAATGCGCCAGCAGGTTGTGGCGCTGGCGAGCCTTCTGCGTGAACGCGGCGTACAGCCGGGTGACAGCGTTGCCGTGGTATTACCGCGTTCCGTGTTCCTGACGCTGGCGCTGCATGGCATTGTTGAGGCGGGAGCCGCCTGGCTGCCATTGGATACCGGATACCCGGACGATCGCCTGCGGATGATGCTCGAAGATGCGCAGCCAAAACTGTTGATCGCGACCGAGGAACAACTGGCGCGCTTTAGTGACATCCCTGGCCTGGAAAGCCTGTGCTACGACGCGCCGCTGCCAGCAGATGATGCAGCTCCGTTGGCGCTATCTCGACCCAATCATACGGCCTATATCATTTTTACTTCCGGTTCAACCGGCAGGCCAAAAGGGGTGATGGTTGGGCAAACCGCCATCGTTAACCGTTTGCTGTGGATGCAAAATCACTATCCGCTGACCGCAGATGATGTGGTGGCGCAAAAAACACCGTGCAGTTTTGACGTCTCGGTATGGGAGTTTTTCTGGCCGTTTATTGCCGGGGCAAAACTGGTCATGGCAGAACCTGAGGCGCACCGCGATCCACTGGCGATGCAGCAATTTTTTGCCCAATACGGGGTGACGACCACGCACTTTGTTCCTTCTATGCTGGCTGCTTTTGTCGCTTCATTGACGGCGGAAACGGCGCGGGAGAGTTGTGCCTCGCTGAAACAGGTATTTTGTAGCGGTGAAGCCTTGCCTGCAGACTTATGCCGCGAGTGGGAACAGTTGACTCATGTGCCGTTGCACAATTTATACGGGCCAACGGAAGCGGCGGTCGATGTGAGCTGGTATCCGGCCTGGGGGGAAGAACTTGCCGCCGTAACCGGCAACAGCGTGCCGATTGGCTATCCGGTATGGAATACTGGTTTACGTATTCTGGATGCCATGATGCGACCGGTGCCTTTCGGCGTGGCGGGCGATCTGTATCTGACGGGGATCCAACTGGCACAAGGCTATTTGGGCCGTCCGGATCTGACGGCGAGCCGTTTTATCGCCGATCCGTTTAACGCGGGCGAACGCATGTATCGTACCGGGGATGTGGCGCGCTGGTTGGAAAATGGCGCGGTGGAATACCTCGGGCGCAGCGATGACCAGCTTAAAATTCGCGGACAGCGCATTGAGCTCGGTGAGATTGACCGGGCGATGCAACAAATGCCTGACATCGAACATGCCGTTGCCCATGCCTGCGTATTCAACCAGGCCGCGGCGACAGGCGGGGATGCGCGCCAACTGGTGGGGTATGTGGTGTCTCAATCGGGTCTACCGCTGGAGACGTCTGCATTACGGGAACGTCTGCGCGAAAAACTGCCTGCGCACATGGTACCAGCGGTATTGTTACAACTGGCGGAGTTGCCGCTTAGCGCGAACGGCAAACTGGATCGTAAAGCGCTACCCATGCCGCAGTTGACGTCGCGTACTTCCGGGCGCGCGCCGCGAGCAGGGACGGAGACAACCATCGCGCAGTCTTTTGCGGCCTTGCTGAATTGCGGGGTGAATGATGTAGAGGCTGATTTCTTTGCGCTGGGCGGACATTCTCTGCTGGCGATGAAGCTGGCGGCGCAGTTGAGCCGCATTTTTGAGCGTCAGGTAACACCCGGGCAGATTATGGTGGCTTCTACCGTGGAACGACTGAGTGCATTGCTGGAGAGCAATGATGATGAACAGTCGCAGCGTCTGGGATTCGAGACGCTGCTGCCACTGCGTGAAAGTCACGGTCCAACGTTGTTCTGCTTCCATCCGGCGTCGGGTTTTGCCTGGCAGTTTAGCGTGCTGTCACGTTATCTCAGCCCGCAGTGGTCGATTATTGGTATTCAGTCTCCGCGACCGGATGGCCCGATGCAGATGGCGGAAAACCTCGATGCGGTATGCGAACATCATCTGGCAACGCTACTCAGTCAGCAGCCTCATGGCCCCTACTATTTATTAGGTTATTCACTGGGAGGGACGCTGGCGCAGGGAATTGCCGCGCGTTTACAGGCCAGAGGTGAGACGGTTGCCTTCCTGGGGCTGCTGGATACCTGGCCGCCGGAGACGCAAAACTGGCAGGAAAAAGAGGCCAATGGTTTAGATCCTGCCGTACTGGCGGAGATCGAGCGGGAGCGTGAAGCGTTTCTGGCAGCACAGCAGGGGAATGCGTCGGAGGTTTTATTTACCGCTATCGAAGGCAACTACGCTGATGCGGTTCGCCTGCTCACGACGGCACACAGCGTGCCGTTTGCGGGCCACGCCACGCTGTTCGTTGCTGAGCGTACCTTAGTGCCGGGCGTCAGCCCTGAACGTAGCTGGTCCCCGTGGATATCCAGTCTGGATGTTTACCACCACGACTGCGCGCATGTCGATATTATCTCCCCTGCCTCGTTTGAGGATATAGGGCCGATAATTAATTCTCGAATCAATAATTCGATGTAACAAAGCCATTCTTGCTATCGCGGCGATCAAATAGCTCCATAATGTAAATTATATGTTATGGAGATGATCTTTTTTGTGGGGCGGATGGCGATTAAAGGGGTGAATAAATTCCGAATATTATTATTGGTAGGGCTTCAGGCACAAAGAATGTTTCGGATAATTCTTACTAACTGGTAGACTTCTCTTTCGAAAATGTTCTTCTTTGGGCGCGGATCTCAGGTCACACAACATGTCATCATTAAATATTAAGCAAGACAACGTTTCGGAACTTACTGCTTATCCCCAGCCAACGGCTAATGCCAACGAAATTGATTTAGTGAATCTTATCGAAATTTTATGGCGCGCCAGGACGAAAATTATGGCGACCGTATTAGCCTTTGCTTGTGTGGGTATTCTGGTCTCTTTTTTGCTGCCACAAAAATGGACCAGTCAGGCCATCGTGACCCCTGCAGAACCGGTCCAGTGGCAGGAGCTTGAGAATACGTTGACCAAATTGCGCGTGTTGGATATGGATATAAACGTTAGCCGTGGTGATGTATTTAACCTGTTTATCAAAAAATTTCAGTCGCCCTCATTGTTAGGAGCGTATCTGCGTTCTTCACCCTACGTGATGGATCAACTGAAAGGCGCTGATATCGATGAAATGGACCTGCATCGGGCCATCGTCAGGCTCAGTGAGAAAATGAAAGCGGTTGACAGCAACGTAGGAAAAAAGAATGAAACCTCGTTGTATACCGCATGGACGCTGAGTTTTACCGCGCCACAGGCTGAAGAAGCCCAGTCGGTATTGAAAGGCTACATCCAGTACATTTCAGACATTGTGGAAAAAGAAACGCTGGAAGATATTCGCAATAAACTGTCGATCAAAACCAGCTTTGAAAAAGAAAGACTGGAGATGGATCGCGTCAGGCTCAAGAATCAGCTGGAAGCCAATATCCAGCGGTTGAACTACTCCCTGGAGATTGCGAATGCTGCCGGGATTAAAAAACCAGTCTACAGTAATGGTCAGGCAGTGAAAGATGACCCTGATTTTTCTATTTCACTTGGCGCCGACGGCATCGCGCGTAAATTAGAAATAGAAAAATCAGTAACAGATGTTGCTGAAATTAACGGTGAATTACGTAATCGCCAATATCACGTTGAGCAGCTGTTAGCGATGAATGTGAGCGACGTACAATTCGCTCCGTTTAAATATCAACTTTCACCTTCGCTGCCGGTGCATAAAGATGGTGCGGCTAAATCAATGATCGTTGTTCTGGCTGCTTTACTGGGCGGTATGGTGGCATGTGGTGGCGTTTTACTGAACTACGCCATGGCGTCGCGTAAGCAAAAAATGACGTTTGTTGACCAACAACTGGTGTGATGAATTGTCGTATGGCGGCGAACAGGCCGCCATACGACAAATCTTGCTATTTGTTGCGCCCGAGCGGTACCACTAACGGCGTTCCGGCAACCGGATCGTCGATAATCATACAGCGCAGCCCATAGATTTTTTCGATAAGCTCCGCCGTGACAATCTCCTTCGGCGCGCCCTCGGCAATAATATGTCCGTCACGGAGTGCAATCAGATGCGTCGCATAGCGACAGGCCTGATTGAGGTCGTGTAAAACGGCGGCCAGCGTATAGCCTTTCTCCCGGTTTAGTTCACTCAGTAGCTCCAGCAGATCGATCTGATGACTGATATCCAGCCAGGTGGTGGGCTCATCGAGCAGCATAATGGATGTTTCCTGCGCCAGTACCATCGCAATCCATGCGCGCTGCCGTTGTCCGCCGGAAATGGTATCCACACTTTGTGATGCTAGGTGGATGATCCCCGTCGCCTGCATGGCGTTTGAGACCGCTATTTCATCTTCATTCCGCCAGCGGGTAAACAATGGCTGGTGCGGGTAGCGCCCACGGGCAACCAGCTCCTGCACCGTAATATCACCCGGCGTAGTGGCGTTTTGCGCAAGTAAACCAATTCTGCGGGCTACTTCTTTGCTGGGATAGTGCTGAATATGCTCACCGTCGAGCCAGACCTGACCGCGTGCAGGTGTCATCAAACGACTCAACGTGCGCAGTAGCGTTGATTTCCCGCAGCCGTTTGGCCCAATAATTGCGGTGAAGTGACCGTCGGGAATCGACACATTGAGGTTTTCCGCTACGGTAAACTTGCCATAACCCAGCGTTAACTGGTCGCCACGCAAACGGGCTACTGATTCGATCATTTTTTGCGGGACTCCTGAATTAACAAGACGATAAGATAAATACCGCCGAGGCTTACGGTGACAACGCCCACCGGAAGCTGATAAGGCATAAACAGCTGTTGAGCGCACAAATCCGCCATCAGCAGCAGCAATGCGCCGCACAGTGCCGACAGGGTTAATCCCCAGCGCGATGTGCCGCTAACCCGCCGCGCGATATGCGGGGCGACAAGAGCAATAAATGAGATGGGGCCTGCCAGCGCGGTGGCGGCGGCGGTCAGCACAACGGCTACCAGCATCATCATCAAACGTGAACGTTCTACGCTGACCCCAAGCGCGCAGGCACTGTCATCACCCATTTCCAGTAAACGCATCCGGCGCACCAGCAACGTGGCGCACACCAGCATAATGATGATCAACGGTGCAGCAGGCCAGGTCTTAGCCCAGGTCAGACCATTGAGCGATCCGGCGTTCCACAGCCCAGCCGTCAATGCGGTTTCTAATGAAGCCTTCAGCAGCAGCCAGGTGTTGAACGCGACCAGCATGGCACGTATGCCAATACCGATAATAATCAGTCGGAAGGTGTCAATACCGTTGCGCCAGGCAAGCGCCCAGACCACCAGAGAGGTCAGGATCCCACCCAGCATCGCCGCAAGAGCAATAGCGGTGAGATGTTGTCCAAACAGCACCATTGCCACCAGCACACCGCTCCAGGCACCGGTATTGAAACCCATCACATCCGGGCTGCCCAGCGGGTTGCGCATCAGCGACTGAAATATAGCGCCGCTCACGCCGAGCGCCGCGCCAATCAATAGCGCCATGAGCATGCGAGGCAAACGCCATTCGGTCACCACCAGCGTAATACTGCGTGGCGCATCGCCAAACAGAGCAGCAAAAATTTGCTGGGTTTCCAGCGTCACGACGCCGCTCCGCAGGCTCCATAAGCCAACGGCGAGACAGCCTACAATCAGCAACAGGCTGCTGATTATCAGACGGCGAGAGAGGTGCATCATGCGCCACCTCCGCGTGGTTTCCGTCGTACCAGAAAGATAAGCACCGGCGCGCCGATGAATGCGCTGACCACCGAAACACGCAGCTCCCCGGGGACAATCAGGCGACCGATGATATCGGCAATCAGTAGCAGAGACGGGGTAGCCAGCAGGGTAGCGGGCAGTGACCAACGGTGATCTGCCCCTACCAGCCAGCGCGCCATATGCGGCATCATCAGACCGATAAAGGCGATAGGGCCGACAATCGCGGTTGCACTACCACACAGTACGGTAATCGCCAGCAGGCCAATAAACTGCGTGCGAGCGACTTTGCTGCCCAGTGCGGTAGCGGTGTCACTTCCGAGGCTCAGACTATTCAGGGCGCGGCTGAGGAACAACGCAACAGTAGCGGCAATCAGCACCGGCACAAGTACTACTTTAAGCGTTTGCAGGCTGCGGATATCCAGTGAACCGGCTTGCCAGAAACGCAACTGATCGTAAACGTCCGGGTTGAGCAGGGCGATGCCGGTGGATAATCCTTCCAGCACCGCGCCCAGCGCAACCCCTGCCAGCGTCAGACGTACCGGGCTTAACTGCCCACCGCCCTGACTACCGGTAAATGCCACGATCAGCGACGCGGCCAGCGCACCGCAAAAGGCCATCAGCAGTTGCTCTTGCGCAGAGGAAAAGCCGAACAGCGCGGCGCCCAGCACAATAGCGAAGCTGGCACCGGCGTTGACGCCCAGAATGCCGGGATCGGCGAGAGGGTTACGCGTGAGCGTTTGCATTAATGCGCCAGCCAGGCCCAGCGCACCACCTGCGAGCAGTCCTGCCAGTGTGCGCGGCAGGCGTGCGTCCAGCACGATGGTGCAATCAGCGCTTTGACAACTGCCGGTGAGCGCATCCAGCACCACGGAAGCAGGTAGCGATTTTGCGCCAATCACCAGGCTTAGTACCGTGATGAGAACAAGTAATAACAATAGTCCGGGCACGGCGAAGGCACGTGTCGCGGAAACAGAGCATGGCATATCAACTTCCCTGATAATGATAGTAATTATCGTTATCGATCTTATTTGGATATGTTAGCATGTGCAGCCATCGAATGGATATTGAAAAAGTACCTGGTAAGGCTCTGTAATGAATCGACAATCATGGCTGCTCAATCTCAGCCTGTTAAAGACCCACCCTGCATTTCGTGCCGTCTTCCTCGCCCGTTTTATTTCCATTGTCTCTCTGGGGCTACTCGGTGTGGCGGTTCCGGTACAGATCCAGATGATGACGCAGTCGACCTGGCAGGTTGGTTTGTCGGTGACGTTGACTGGTAGCGCGATGTTTATTGGCCTGATGGTGGGCGGCGTGCTGGCCGATCGCTATGAACGTAAAAAAGTGATCCTGTTGGCGCGTGGAACCTGCGGAATTGGCTTTATTGGTCTGTGTCTGAATGCGCTACTGCCTGAACCGTCATTACTGGTGATTTATCTGCTTGGCTTGTGGGACGGTTTCTTTGCCTCACTGGGTGTAACCGCTTTGCTGGCAGCAACGCCGGCGCTGGTCGGGCGGGAGAATTTGATGCAGGCCGGGGCGATTACCATGCTGACGGTGCGTCTGGGGTCGGTCATTTCGCCAATGCTTGGCGGGGTGCTGCTCGCAACCGGTGGCGTGGCCTGGAACTACGGGCTGGCGGCGGCGGGGACCTTCATTACATTGCTGCCGTTGCTGAGCCTTCCCGCGTTGCCGCCTCCGCCGCAGCCGCGTGAGCATCCGCTGAAATCGCTGCTGGCAGCATTTCGTTTTCTGCTTGCCAGTCCGCTGATTGGCGGCATTGCGTTGCTCGGCGGTCTGTTGACCATGGCGAGCGCTGTACGCGTGTTGTATCCGGCGCTGGCGATTAACTGGCAAATGTCGAGCGCGCAAATTGGTCTGCTGTATGCGGCTATTCCCCTGGGGGCGGCGGTGGGCGCATTGACCAGCGGGCAACTGGCGCACAGCATTCGCCCGGGACTGATCATGTTGGCATCGACCGTGGCGTCGTTCCTGGCTATCGGGCTGTTTGGGTTGATGCCGGTGTGGGAGCTTGGGGTTGTTTGCCTGGCGCTGTTTGGCTGGCTGAGTGCGGTCAGCTCTTTGTTGCAGTACACCCTGTTACAGACGCAGACGCCGGAAGCGATGCTCGGGCGAATTAACGGTTTGTGGACCGCGCAGAATGTCACTGGTGATGCCATCGGAGCGGCGTTGTTAGGTGGTCTGGGCGCGATGATGACGCCAGTCGCTTCGGCAAGCGTCAGTGGATTTGGCCTTGCGATCGCAGGACTGCTGCTGTTGCTGCTGTTGAATGAGTTACGTCGTTTCCGTCAGACGCCGCCTGAACTGGCGTGAGGCTTCAGGCCGGATGCGGCGTAAACCACATCCGGTACGAACCATTAAAACAGTGAGGAGAAGCGTTGCAGCAACAGCGTCGCGCTGTAGTAGTCCAGACGGAAAGTTTCCGTTCCCAGGGCGTAAACACGCTTGTTCTGCACGGCCGGCAGATGTGCCAGCAGCGGATTGGCATAAATGGCGTCGGCATCTTTGTTGTCGCCCGCGAACAGGAATAGCGCTTCGCCATTCAGTCCGGTCGCCAGATTCTCACCGCCGATTTGAATGATATCGTGGCGCTTGCCCTGACTCTGGCTGGTGTGCAGTCCGGCTGGCAGCTGCGCTAACGTGAAACCTAACTGCTCCATTAACTTGCCTTGCGCAGATTCCGGCGTCCACAGGTTGGCGCTGTGCGCGGCGGCGGTGTACACCAGTGCGTTAACCGGCTGTGGCGGTAGGGTAATACGTTGTTTAACCGTCTGCAGTTGCTTATCAAACTCGGCAATACGTGCTGCCGCCTGTTGCTCATGCCCGGTGATGCCGCCTAACTGCGTCAGCAGTGACTGCCAGCTTTTGTCGTCGTAATTAATGATAAGTGTGGGCGCAATGGTGGACAGTTGATCGTACAGTGCGAGGGCAGAATCCCCGCCGGTGGCGCTTATCAGAATCAGATCCGGCATTTGCGCCGCAACGGCTTCAGCGCTCGGTTCACCAATATACAGACGACTCAATTTGCGCTCTTTTGCGACTTCGCTCCACTGACGCAAAAAGCCCTGCGCATCGCCAATGCGATTGTTCGGCGTGGTGGCTCCGCTGGCGATGACCGGAGCATCAATCGCCAGTAGCGAGCCTGTGAGGGTGACGCTGGTGGAGACAATGCGCTGCGGCTTATGCTCCAGCGTATGCGTGCCGCGGCTGTCGGTAACCTGACGCGGCCACTCGGCGGCGTGACCTGAAGAAATTCCTGAAATAGACAAACCTGTCAGCAAGAGCATGGTGCGGCAAAAAGAGGGGAGACTCACGAATCAGCTTCCTGTTATCAGTATGAGTAATGCTTCTCATTTTCATTGTTAGTGAACAAGGATGCAAGCCAAAGTCGCACATTGTGCTACCTCAAGAGTTGACATACTGCCGCTTTACTTTTAGGTTAGCGACCGAAAATATAAATGATAATCATTATTAGAGCCTTTATCATTTTTGGAGGATGATATGGATACGTCACTGGCCGAGGAAAAAACGCAGACTATGCCGACGCTCGCTCCCGACAGTTTTTTCTTTATGTCGCCGTACCGTAGTTTTACGACGT
Source organism: Citrobacter sp. VF227 (assembly GCF_052950715.1). Lineage (NCBI taxonomy): Bacteria > Pseudomonadati > Pseudomonadota > Gammaproteobacteria > Enterobacterales > Enterobacteriaceae > Citrobacter > Citrobacter sp. VF227. The sequence continues at coordinate 604,697 of NZ_JBRFVF010000002.1, read as the reverse complement.
CAGGATGCTTCGCCCGCTATGCGGAACCGGCAATTGATGGCGACGCGCCAGACAGCCCTTTCCAACAGAAAATGCGCGCCCTGTTTGCTGATGCCAAATCGCAGGGTATCGCTAACCCTATCATGGTCGGGGCGATCCCTTTTGACACCCGCCAGCCGTCATCGTTGTTTATTCCCCAGTCGTGGCAGACGTTTTCCCGCACGGCGAAGCAGCAGTCATCACGTTATTTTAATGCGCATCAGTCGCTGAACGTCGTGGAACGTAAATCGATCCCAGAACAGGACTTTTTTGAAGACATGGTCGCCCGGGCGGCTGCGCTGACGTCTACCCCGGAAGTTGACAAAGTGGTGTTATCCCGCCTGATCGATATCACTGTAGACGCCAATATAGACAGCGGCGCCCTGCTGGAGCGGCTGGTGGCGCAAAATCCGGCGAGCTACAACTTCCACGTGCCTCTTGAAGACGACGGCGTATTGATTGGCGCCAGTCCGGAACTGCTGTTACGCAAAGAAGACGATCGTTTCAGCTCATTACCTCTGGCCGGTTCCGCGCGCCGTCAGCCGGACGATGTGCTGGACAGGGAGGCGGGTAATCGCCTGCTGGCATCCGAGAAGGATCGCCATGAACACGAACTGGTGACGCAGGCGATGAAAAATGTATTGCGCGATCGTAGCCGTGAACTGCAACTCCCTTCCTCTCCGCAACTGGTTACCACGCCTACGCTGTGGCACCTCGGTACGCCGTTTGAAGGTAAAGCCAACGCGCAGGAAAACGCCCTGACGTTGGCGTGCCTGCTACACCCGACGCCTGCGCTGAGCGGCTTCCCGCATCAGGTCGCACGCAAACTTATCGCCGAACTGGAGCCGTTCGATCGTGAACTGTTCGGCGGCATTGTCGGCTGGTGTGATGCCGAAGGTAACGGTGAATGGGTCGTGACGATCCGCTGCGCGAGGCTGCTGCGCAATCAGGTTCGTTTCTTCGCCGGAGCAGGAATTGTGCCAGCCTCTTCCCCGGTTGCGGAATGGCGTGAAACGGGAGCCAAGCTTTCCACCATGTTGAATGTTTTTGGCCTGCATTAAGAGCCTGGTCCATCAGGCTATTTTATTTGCCAGTTTGACCCTGGGCAGTGCTCACAATCCTCACGTACCACAAGTACGCTCCGGTTGCTCCGCGCTGTCCGTGTCCAAACTGGCTGCAACAATATACGCCTTATTGACAGGCTCTAAGGAGTAATCATGAGTATTCCTTTCACCCGTTGGCCGGAAGAATTTGCCCGCCGCTATCGTGAAAAAGGTTACTGGCAGGATTTGCCGCTGACCGACATTTTGACTCGCCACGCCGATAGTGACCAGACGGCGGTGATTGATGGTGAACGCCATCTGAGCTATCGCCAGTTGAACCAGGCAGCAGATAATCTCGCCAGCAGCCTGCGCCGCCTGGGGATCAAACCCGGCGAAACCGCGCTGGTGCAACTGGGCAATGTGGCTGAACTGTATGTCACCTTTTTTGCCCTGCTCAAGCTGGGAGTGGCGCCTGTTTTTGGGCTGTACAGCCATCAACGCACCGAGCTCAACGCCTACGCGACACAAATTAAACCGGCGCTGCTGATCGCTGACCGCGCGCATACGCTGTTTACCGCAGATGACTTTCTTAACACATTTGTTGCCGAGCACAGCTCGGTGCGCGTGGTTCTGCTGCTCAATGACGAGGGTGAACACAACCTGCAAAACGCGATAAGCCAGTCGGCGACTGATTTTACCGCTACGCCATCGCCTGCAGATGAAGTGGCGTATTTCCAGCTTTCCGGTGGCACTACCGGGACGCCGAAGCTGATCCCGCGTACCCATAACGATTATTACTACAGCGTGCGCCGCAGCAACGAGATTTGCCATTTCACTGGAGAAACGCGCTATCTGTGCGCTATTCCGGCGGCGCATAACTACGCCATGAGTTCACCTGGCGCGCTGGGGGTGTTCCTTGCGGGTGGAACTGTAGTGCTGGCGGCCGATCCAAGCGCCACGCTGTGCTTCCCGTTGATTGAACAGCATCAGGTGAACGTTACGGCGCTGGTGCCGCCAGCCGTGAGCCTGTGGCTGCAGGCGATTGCGGAGTGGGGCAGTAATGCGCAATTGGCATCGCTGAAATTGTTACAGGTTGGCGGAGCGCGCTTGTCCGCGACGCTTGCCGCCCGCATTCCGGCGGAAATAGGCTGCCAGTTGCAGCAGGTCTTCGGTATGGCGGAAGGGCTGGTGAACTACACCCGCCTGGACGACAGTCCTGAGCGCATCATCAATACCCAGGGTCGCCCGATGTGTCCCGATGATGAGGTTTGGGTGGCAGACGCTGACGGTAATCCTTTGCCACAGGGCGAAACCGGACGCCTGATGACGCGTGGCCCGTACACCTTCCGTGGCTATTTCAACAGCCCTGAACACAATGCCAGCGCCTTTGATGCCAACGGGTTTTACTGCTCCGGCGATCTGATCGCTATCGATCGGGATGGCTACATCACCGTGCAGGGGCGCGAAAAAGATCAGATCAACCGTGGCGGGGAGAAGATCGCTGCCGAAGAAATCGAAAACTTGTTACTGCGCCATCCGGCGGTGATTCATGCGGCGCTGGTCAGTGTGGATGACGAGCTGATGGGCGAGAAAAGCTGCGCCTGCCTGGTAGTAAAAGAGCCGCTACGCGCGGTGCAGGTGCGTCGTTTTCTGCGCGAGCAGGGCGTGGCGGAATTTAAATTACCTGACCGTGTGGAATGCGTTGAGTCATTACCGCTGACGCCGGTTGGGAAAGTGGATAAAAAACAATTACGTCAGTGGCTGGCATCACGTTCACTGGCCTGAAGGAGAAAAAGAGATGGCAATTCCTAAACTGCAGGCTTATGCGCTACCCACAGCGCTTGATGTTCCGGTGAACAAAGTGGACTGGGCCTTTGAACCTGAACGCGCCGCGCTGCTGATCCATGACATGCAGGACTATTTTATCGGTTTTTGGGGCGATAACTGCCCGATGATGGAGCAGGTTGTCGCTAACATCGCCGCACTGCGTCAATACTGCAAAGCGCATAATATTCCGGTGTATTACACCGCCCAGCCGAAAGAGCAGAGTGATGAGGACCGTGCTTTGCTTAATGATATGTGGGGGCCGGGCCTGACGCGTTCGCCTGAGCAGCAAAAAATCGTTGAAGCGCTGGCACCGGATGAAGCAGATACTATCCTGGTGAAATGGCGTTACAGCGCATTTCATCGCTCTCCGTTAGAACAGATGCTTAAGGAAACCGGGCGTAATCAACTGATTATTACCGGCGTGTATGCGCATATTGGCTGTATGACCACCGCAACAGACGCCTTCATGCGTGATATCAAACCGTTTATGGTTGCCGATGCGTTGGCGGACTTTAGCCGTGACGAACATCTGATGTCGCTGAAATATGTGGCGGGACGTTCCGGGCGTGTGGTGATGACGCAGGAATTATTGCCGATGCCTGTCCCGGCCAGTAAAGAGGCGTTGCGCCGCGTTATTCTGCCGCTGCTGGATGAATCAGAAGAGCCGATGGATGATGAAAACCTGATCGACTATGGACTGGATTCGGTTCGCATGATGGCGCTGGCCGCCCGCTGGCGTAAAGTGCATGGCGACATTGATTTCGTCATGCTGGCGAAAAAACCGACCATTGACGCCTGGTGGGCTCTGCTCTCCCGCGAGGTGAAGTAATGGCCGGATTTGATTTTGCCGGGAAAACCGTCTGGGTAACCGGCGCGGGAAAAGGAATCGGCTACACCACGGCGCTGGCGTTTATTGACGCCGGGGCACAGGTTACGGGCTTTGACCGCGAGTTCGCGCTGGCAGAGTATCCCTTTGCCACCGAGGTGATGGACGTGGCGAACGCGCAGCAGGTGGCGCAGGTATGCGGGCGTTTGCTCGCGAATACCGAATGTCTCGACATACTGGTGAATGCCGCAGGGATCCTGCGTATGGGACCAACCGACGCGCTTAGCGTTGAGGACTGGCAGCAAACCTTCGCCGTCAACGTGGGCGGAGCGTTCAATCTGTTTCAGCAGACGATGGCGCAGTTTCGTCGCCAGCAGGGCGGGGCGATCGTCACCGTTGCATCGGATGCGGCGCACACGCCGCGTATCGGCATGAGTGCTTATGGGGCGTCAAAAGCCGCGCTGAAAAGCCTGGCGTTAACCGTCGGACTTGAACTGGCGGGTAGCGGTGTGCGCTGTAATGTGGTTTCGCCTGGCTCGACCGATACCGATATGCAGCGTACGTTGTGGGTCAGCGATGACGCGGAACAGCAGCGTATTCGTGGATTTGGCGAGCAGTATAAGCTCGGCATTCCGTTGGGGAAAATCGCCCAGCCGCAGGAGATCGCCCACACGATTTTATTTCTTGCCTCCGATTTAGCCAGCCACATTACGTTGCAGGATATCGTGGTAGACGGCGGCTCTACGCTGGGAGCATGACGATGATCTGGAAACGTCATTTAACGCTGGATGAACTCAATGCCACCAGTCAGAACACCATGGTGGCGCACCTGGGCATGGTCTATACCCGACTGAGTGATGATGTGCTGGAAGCCGAAATGCCGGTGGATGAGCGTACGCATCAGCCGTTTGGTTTGCTGCACGGCGGAGCGTCTGCGGCTCTGGCAGAAACGTTGGGTTCGATGGCAGGTTATCTGATGACTCGCGACGGGCAGTGTGTGGTGGGGACGGAACTCAACGCCACGCACCATCGGGCGGTTTCGCAGGGTAAAGTGCGCGGTGTCTGCCAACCTTTGCACCTCGGGCGTCAGAATCAGAGCTGGGAAATTGTCATCTTTGATGAGCAGGGACGACGCTGTTGCACCTGCCGTTTAGGTACTGCGGTGATGGGGTGAAGTGACCCTGAAAAGTAAAATGAAATTGCAGCGTTAACAGGTAAATGAAGTGATCTAGTTAACAATGCAATGTAAATACTCAGTGATACTTCGGGTTTGTATGGTTGTCAGGTTGTTAAATTCAGAAAAGATGTTATAGAAACAAAATGTAACATCTCTCTGGAGCGGACAACGGATAACAACTATGAACAAATCAGGGAAGTACCTCGTCTGGACAGTGCTCTCCGTAATGGGAGCATTTGCCCTCGGCTATATCGCATTAAACCGCGGTGAACAGATCAACGCGTTGTGGATAGTCGTGGCGTCGGTCTGTGTCTACCTTATCGCTTATCGTTTCTACGGCCTGTACATCGCTAAAAATGTACTGGCGCTGGACCCGACGCGTATGACGCCAGCCGTGCGTCATAACGATGGTCTGGACTATGTTCCCACCGATAAAAAAGTGCTGTTTGGTCACCATTTTGCGGCGATTGCCGGAGCGGGGCCATTAGTTGGACCTGTACTGGCGGCGCAAATGGGCTATCTGCCAGGTATGATCTGGTTGCTGGCCGGGGTGGTGCTGGCGGGTGCGGTGCAGGACTTCATGGTACTGTTTGTATCTACCCGTCGCGATGGTCGTTCCCTTGGCGAACTGGTTAAAGAAGAGATGGGCCCAACGGCAGGCGTTATTGCGCTGGTGGCCTGTTTTATGATCATGGTGATTATCCTGGCGGTACTGGCGATGATCGTCGTGAAAGCGCTGACCCACAGTCCGTGGGGAACCTATACCGTGGCGTTCACAATCCCGCTGGCGATTTTTATGGGGATTTACCTGCGTTATCTGCGCCCAGGTCGCATTGGTGAAGTGTCGGTCATCGGTCTGGTCTTCCTGGTATTCGCCATTATTTCCGGCGGCTGGGTGGCGGAAAGTCCCACCTGGGCTCCTTATTTTGACTTTACCGGCGTACAGCTGACATGGATGCTGGTGGGATACGGTTTTGTCGCTGCCGTGCTGCCGGTATGGCTGCTGCTGGCACCGCGTGATTATCTTTCTACCTTCCTGAAAATTGGCACCATTGTTGGTCTGGCGGTAGGGATCCTGATCATGCGCCCGACACTGACCATGCCTGCGTTGACAAAGTTTGTTGACGGTACAGGCCCGGTCTGGAGTGGTAACTTGTTCCCGTTCCTGTTTATTACCATCGCCTGCGGTGCAGTCTCGGGTTTCCACGCGCTGATTGCCTCCGGCACCACGCCGAAGATGCTGGCGAATGAAGGTCAGGCCTGCTTTATCGGTTACGGCGGGATGCTGATGGAATCCTTTGTCGCCATTATGGCGCTGGTGGCGGCCTGCGTTATCGATCCAGGTGTTTACTTTGCGATGAACAGCCCGATGGCGGTACTGGCACCTGCCGGAACCACCGATGTGGTTGCGTCAGCGGCACAGGTCGTGAGCAGTTGGGGCTTTGTTATCACGCCTGATACGCTGCATCAGATTGCGAACGATGTCGGCGAACAATCCATTATCTCCCGCGCAGGCGGTGCGCCGACGCTGGCGGTGGGCATGGCGTATATTCTGCACGGTGCGCTGGGTGGCATGATGGATGTGGCGTTCTGGTATCACTTCGCCATTTTGTTTGAAGCCCTGTTTATTCTGACGGCAGTCGACGCCGGTACGCGCGCCGCGCGCTTTATGCTGCAGGATCTGCTGGGCGTGATGTCACCGGGTCTGAAACGTACCGATTCGCTGCCAGCGAACCTGTTGGCGACAGCGCTGTGCGTGCTGGCCTGGGGTTATTTCTTGCACCAGGGCGTGGTGGATCCACTGGGCGGTATTAATACCCTGTGGCCACTGTTTGGTATCGCCAACCAGATGCTGGCCGGTATGGCGCTGATGCTTTGTGCAGTGGTACTGTTCAAGATGAAACGTCAACGCTACGCATGGGTGGCGCTGGTGCCAACCGCCTGGCTGCTGATTTGTACCCTGACTGCTGGCTGGCAGAAAGCGTTTAGCCCGGATGCGAAAATCGGCTTCCTGGCTATCGCCAACAAGTTCCAGGCTATGATCGACAGCGGAAACATTCCGGCACAGTACACCCAGTCACAGCTGACGCAGCTGGTGTTTAACAACCGTCTGGATGCGGGGCTTACCATTTTCTTCATGGTAGTCGTTGTGGTGCTGGGTCTGTTCTCCATCAAAACTGCGCTGGCAGCATTGAAAGAGGACAAACCAACTTCGAAAGAGACGCCGTACGAGCCGATGCCTGAGAATGTCGAAGAGATCGTGGCGCAGGCGAAAGGCGCGCACTAATATTCTCTTAACCAATGAGCCCTCTCCTGAACGGGGAGGGCGTTTGTACGACAGGTAACCACTATGTTTGAAACGCTCTCTAAAGCCGGAAAGTATTTAGGCCAAACCGCCCGGTTAATGATCGGTGTACCGGATTACGACAACTATGTTGAACATATGCGAGTCACGCACCCGGATCAGACGCCGATGACCTACGAAGAATTTTTCCGCGAGCGCCAGGATGCGCGTTATGGGGGCAAAGGCGGCGCGCGCTGTTGTTAATGATCTTCATAATTCAAGCTGCAGGTATGTGGGCTTTGTTACTCGGCCCATCCCTGGGCTTCGCCCCTACAGGGCCGCTGCAAGCAGTGTGCAAATCTGCTCCCGGCAGATTTTTCGCTCACCCTGTAAACGATTCTACCTTTTCGAACGCCGTGCGCAGGGTATCCGGGGTTAACGTCACCGCTAGCGCGTGAATGGATTCTACCGGGCGCAGAGTGTGGGCAATCACCTTATCAATCTCGGCCTGATTCTTGATATCCACATCTAATTGAGCCAGCCGCGTTGGCAGGTTGAAGCGCTGATAAGCGGCTATCAATTGCGCCAGTGCATCATCTTGTTCCAGCAGCGCGCTCTGCACCAGTATGCCGTACGCCACTTTGGTGCCGTGTAAAAACTTCTCCGTTTGCGGAAGGACGGTCAGGCCATTGTGTACCGAATGTGCTGCCGCCACCCGGGTGTAACGTTCGCCCAGACCGCCAACCATGCCGCCTCCGGCAATAATGGCATCAACCACATCGCAAAATGTACGGCTTAACGTGCCTTGTTGTTTATCGGCTAGCGCATGCTCGCTGCTTTCCAGCAGGACATCGCGGATCGTCTGTGCGGCATGGATACCCAGCCGTACGGTCAACGGCAAAGTTTCCGGCTGAGGCGTGAGAACGACAGCTTCATACCACTTCGCCAGCGTATCGCCGATCCCCGCCAGTAAATACTCCTCTGGGGCGTTGAGTATGATTTCCGGCTCTACCAGTACGAGAAAATTAGCATCATCGAAAATGTCAAAATGTAGCGCCTGGCCTGCATCGTTGTACCAGACAGAGAGCGGTGTCCAGGCCGCGCAGGTGGCGGCAATGGTCGGGATCGCCACGAAAGGCAAACCGAGACGACGAGCCAGCGCTTTGGCGGTGTCGAGCAAGGTTCCGCCGCCCACGCCAATCACCACGCTGCGATCCTCTCCTGACAGTTTTTGCAGTTCAGTTACATCGGTTTCGCTGCAGTGTCCTGTGAACAACAGGCGCTTAGCTTCGGCAAGATGAAATGCATCCGGCAGATAAGGGCGGGCCGCATCAATGGCGCGCTCACCATAAACCCAGACAGCATGTGAGAGTTGATCGGCAGTGAAAAAATCGTTGAGTCTTGACAGGCTGCCGGTATGGGAAAAATAGTTGGCCGGGCCGGTGACGACGCGAATCTCGGTATTACTCATGTTGTGTTTGTCCTTTTGGCTGTCCTGTCCTGGCAGGTTATTTTTATATAGACGTCTGAACGTCTTGATTGCCAAATACTAGCATCGTGCTATAGTTGCTTCAACCACAACATCACACGCTGGGATAACAATAATGAGTAATAACCCGCTGATTCCGCAAAGCAAACTACCTAATCTGGGCACCACTATTTTCACGCAAATGAGCGCGCTGGCACAGCAGCATCAGGCCATTAACCTCTCGCAGGGATTTCCTGATTTTGACGGTCCACTTTTTTTGCAGGAACGTCTGGCGTATCACGTCGCGCATGGTGCAAACCAGTATGCGCCGATGACGGGTGTGCAGCCGCTGCGCGAAGCTATTGCGGATAAAACCACGCAGTTATACGGCTTTAGTCCTGACGCAAATAGTGAAGTGACTGTCACCGCAGGGGCAACGGAAGCATTGTACGCCGCAATTACGGCGCTGGTGCGTCAGGGTGATGAGGTGATTTGTTTTGACCCAAGTTATGACAGCTATGCGCCTGCGGTCGAATTATCCGGCGGGGTGGTGAAACGTATCGCGCTGCAACCGCCGTCTTTTAACGTCGACTGGCGGGCGTTTAGCGCTTTACTCAGCGAACGTACCCGGCTGGTGATCCTTAACACACCGCATAACCCTTCCGCCACCGTGTGGCATCACGCCGATTTTGATGCGCTGTGGCAGGCGATTAAAGAACGCGAGATCTTTGTCATCAGCGACGAAGTTTATGAACATATCTGCTTCGCTGAACAGGGTCATGCCAGCGTGCTGGCGCATCCCCAGCTACGCGAACGCGCCGTTGCCGTTTCATCATTTGGTAAGACTTATCATATGACCGGCTGGAAAGTTGGCTACTGCGTCGCGCCAGCCGCCATTAGCGCAGAATTGCGCAAGGTTCACCAGTATCTGACGTTTTCTGTCAATACGCCGGCGCAGCTGGCGCTGGCGGATATGCTGCGCGAAGATCCAGCGCACTATCATGAGCTGCCAGCATTTTATCAGCAAAAACGCGACATATTGGTGAATGCCTTGCGTGATAGCCGCCTGGAAATACTCCCGTGTGAAGGCACGTATTTTCTGTTGGTCGATTACAGTGCTGTCTCTACGCTTAACGACGTTGAGTTTTGCCAGTGGCTAACGACTGAGGTGGGCGTTGCGGCGATCCCGTTGTCGGTTTTTTGCGCCGATCCTTTTCCGCATAAGTTGATTCGCCTCTGTTTTGCCAAGCAAGAATCGACGCTACTAGCGGCAGCCGAACGTTTGGTTTCGCTATAGCTATTTCACCGTCCAGGCTTTAGAGAATCGACGGTCGGCAAACAACTCTTGCAGGCCGTTGATTTGTTTTAGACGTAAAACCTCATCGTCGTCCATACCTAGCTCTTTACTTATTTTCTCTTCACTCCACCCCAGCTGTGATAATTCACGAACGATTTCCGACATAGCGTGAATTTGATGCCGCCCGCGAGCACGGTTATGGCGAATGGTCGCTGCCATACGTTCGTGGCGTTCGCGTTGTAAACAGGTGACGGGCAGATAGCCATGCAGGCGTGATCTCAGCAATGGCTTGCTTTTACCTAACTCATGACGGTGAAATCCATCGACGATTTCATAGTCTTCCGTCGTTGACTGGACCACCACAATAGGTTGAGTGAATCCGTCGGCTTCGATGGATCTCAGCAGCAACTTTTTCTCCGGCGGGGCAACGTTATTGGGATTGTAATCGTTGGGCGAGATATGATCATTTTTAACCCATAACACACAATCGACAGGCTCATCGCGAAAGGGGCTGACGCTGTGTATCGCCATTCTGAATTGATTGATCGCTTCAATTCGCTCTTCTTCTGACAGGCCAGAAAGAAAACCAGTGAGTTCCTGAGTTAATCGTTGCTGCATAAAATCCCCCATTCCTGGCGTTTTGTTTTCATACGTTCGTTATAACGTTGGTAGTTTTTAGGTTTTGTTGGGCTGAAAGAAAGTGCCCGGCACCAGTAGTCATTATTCAGCAAGACTTTGCAGATACGCCGCCACGATGGAATATCCTTTGAACCAATATCTTTTTCCTGAATTTGCGGGATATTGTCCATGCCCTTTTTCTTATACCACTGTAAATAAACGGCGATTTTATTGCGGTAATGTTCTGCAGTCGTCTCTGGCATGCTGTCCAATAGCAGCATGGCATATTCCTGCCAGCTTAAATGCTCTGGTTTGAGTATTTTCCGGTGACCGTAAAAATGATTATCATGTCCAGCGTAAATTCCCCCGCTTTTGACGCCGCTAACACGGGCGCACATGGCTGCCCAGCGCTCGGGTTCAATGACATGATATAGCCATAATCCCTGGCGCTGTTCCGGGCCAAAGGGCTCACAAATGCGCATGTAGCGCGTTGGGACACCAGCCTGATACATCAGGTTGTATAGGGGATTGCTCGGCATTCTGGTTTTTGCAAACCAGGTCCATATATCGGCGGTTTTCCAGTCATAAAGCGGATAAATATACCAGGTGTGCCCGCCGGGGGCGCTGGTAGTCCAGGGTTTATCATCGGCAAAACGTTGCTTATGAGAATTGGCGATAGCGACGAAACGATTGTATGACTCATCGGCGCGGATGCCCACCATCATGGCGGCTGGTCGTTTCTCTGAAAACCAGTCAGCAAATTCACGAACAAATTGTTCAAATGTCATGCCGGGTTGATAGAAAGAGAAGAACTCAGGGTCGGTTATAGCATCCGCAGGTGGTTGACGAACCCACGGTGTATCAGGTTCCCAGCACTGCCATTCGGGTTGAAATTGTGAGAGTGAATTTTGGGTGGTGAGCGGTAAGGCCACCCAATAAAATCGTTCAATGACATCGGCATAACGTTCACGTAGAGCTACTACATAGTCGATAGTGCAGGAAAATTGTGCTTCCCAGTCGATAAACAGGACGTTAATTTTTTTTCCTAACTGACGAGCGAGCGTGGCTGTCAGGTGTAGCATTAGCCCTGAATCTTTTCCTCCAGAGAATGAGACGCACACGCGTGGCAGAGTTTCTAGTGTCCAGGATATGCGTTCCTGAGCGGCCTCCAGAACATTTTGTACCAGAGGAATTTTATAAACAGACATATCAAGTCCATATCGGCATCTTATTATTTACAGACATAATAAATGCTTGTAATTGGATATGCCAGTTTATGTGTTATGCAATTTACGCTGTATTCTTTATTTGTATGGTTCGCCAGGGATTATTCTCTGGATGAATTAAATTTATTGATTGAATATATCACTTGCTGTTTTAAATAATATTCTGGCTGATTCTTGCTATGTATTCAGCGAAAGCATTATTGTTGAGTGAGGCTCTGTTGTACATTAAATAAAGTGTAATGGATGGTAATGTAAAATCAATATTGATTTCTTTTAAATCTAAAGAAGTACGATAGTATTCGTATATAGCCCGAGGAATAACGCCGATTATGTCCGTGCTGGCAATGATATTGGTGATTGAGATCGTCGAATCGCTGCTGAAACCAATGTTACGATTGATTAAAGCATTATCTATTTGTGACTGGAAGTTTTTAATACCTTCATTTTCAGTAAGAAAAAATGTAAACTTCTCTTGTATAATGTCATCAATCGTACTTGACTCATTGATTCTTGAGTGATTTTTTCTGCAAGCCAGGACATGCTCGAGTGTTGTGAATGGCGTACAGATAATGGAGCGGTTATTGATTGACTCTGTCGTAATGACCAGGTCAGCCTTGCGGTATACCAATATGTTCTCCGCCGTTTCTGAGGAGATTAATATATCGTGATGCTCAATTTCGATATCTGACTCATCTCTGAGAGAATGAATTAACTCGTTGATAATCAGTCTGGTTGCAAATTGCGGGCTGTAAATAACAAATTTTTTGCTCAGACTGGAACTGTGCATTATGTTTATTGTTTGTTCCAGATTGTTGAGGTTTTTCTCAAGATGATGATGAAGATTAATGCCTGTCACCGTCGGGGTAATACCCTTACCGGAACGAATAAACAGTGGATCATTAAATTGCGTACGCAGTCGCTGCAACGACTGACTAACAGCAGAAGGTGTAATATACAGCGTTTCAGCAGCCTTACTGATGCTCAAATGTTGATAAATACACTCAAATATAACCAGTAGATTGAGATCGAATTTTTTAAGGTCGTAGAGATTAGCCATATATGCCTTCCAATAATAGTTATGGTGAGAAAAATAAAGATTTTGAATATTTTAAATGGTAGTTATTCTGGTGGTTTATGTTTCTGTGCTTAATGAATCATTAACTTTAACTAAAATAGCACAATCTGCGTAATTTTCACGAGGGGAATTTGAATTGTGCTGAGTGATTGAAATGAGAACGATAACAATCACTCATTCTATTACCTTTATTTATTTCCCATGATAATGTTTAATTTATCCTTATCGGGCAACCCGACCTCCTGTTGTAACGTATTGTCCTTGCTCATGTAATAGATAGCCGGCGTTACGTTAGCCCCCAGGTCATCCATCAACTTTTGATTGATATTCAATACTTTCATCTGTTCTGGGGGGACGGCGGTCGGGATTTCCAACTTTATTTTCCCACCAGATGCCTCATAGTCATGCCAGGTTTTGGCCGGATCTTTTGCGGCCAGAATCGCAGCGGCGGTAGCCGGACTTTCGGGTTTAATTACGCCAACCAGCAATGTGCGCAACTGAACTTTTCCGGAATCCACCCACGGGCGCGCCTGCTGCCAGAATTGTTTACAATAAGGACAGAAAGGATCGGCAAACACGTAGACAATGACTGGTGCCTCTTTTTTCCCGTCCAGGATCCAGGATGCCTTTTCCATCCGTTGCCACATCTCGCGACCTGCAGGGGCATAAACCTCTTTTTCGATTAGCGCATTGCTGAGGTTTTCTCCTTTTTCGTTATACATGTAGCCCGAGATGGCATGTTTACCGTCAGGCGTGACGTAGATAGTAACGCCCATATCCTGGTATTTTCCCAGATAGCCTTTCATTCCTCCCGGCGCGTCGAAGGGTTTCAGGATAGTAATGCCCTGTTTCTCAATCGCTTTAACAGGAGCAGGCAGTTCTTCGGCATACACCACTGCAGGGAGCAGGCTTAAAAGTAAGGTGCGTTTAAACATTGATTTTCCTTATAAAATAAGAAGGACAGGGGACTCTGTTGTAAAACCTATCGCAGCCATAGGTAAGATCGACCGTCCATCGATTGCCCTTTCTTTAGTTGGGTGATGTAATCCCAATCGCTGTTACGACCTTTGTTAAGGTAATGTAGAGCGCAACACATAGCCAGTCCTGCTGGCACTGATGTTACCTGCGGGTAGCTCGGGTAATGGGGCTCCCTGCAAAGGGGGCCTTTTTTACTTTTATCGTTAAGTTCACAACATGTGTTTGAGTGGGTTGTTAGTTATCGCTTATTGATTTGATAAAGGAAACGCATTAGCCCTGCGAAGAGATTTTCGTTAACTTATCTCTCAACGAAAACACGGAGGAAGTACAGATGTCTTTGATTAATACTAAAATTAAACCTTTCAAAAACCAGGCGTTCAAAAACGGTGAGTTCATCGAAGTAACCGAGAAAGATACCGAAGGTCGCTGGAGCGTCTTCTTCTTCTACCCGGCTGACTTTACTTTCGTATGCCCGACCGAATTGGGTGACGTTGCAGACCATTATGAAGAACTGCAGAAACTGGGCGTAGATGTCTATTCCGTCTCTACTGACACCCACTTCACTCACAAGGCATGGCACAGCAGCTCTGACACTATCGCGAAAATCAAATACGCGATGATCGGCGACCCGACTGGCGCCCTGACCCGTAACTTCGACAACATGCGTGAAGATGAAGGTCTGGCTGACCGCGCAACTTTCGTTGTTGACCCGCAGGGTATCATCCAGGCAATCGAAGTTACCGCTGAAGGTATCGGCCGTGATGCATCTGACCTGCTGCGCAAAATTAAAGCTGCTCAGTACGTCGCTTCTCACCCAGGTGAAGTTTGCCCGGCGAAATGGAAAGAAGGTGAAGCGACCTTAGCGCCATCTTTAGATCTGGTCGGCAAGATCTAAGCCAGTTTTGCCTTGCGGTGATGCGCTTGCACAGGCCTATGAAACCGTAGGCCGGTAAACGAAGTGCCACCCGGCAATCAATGGGCGCAGACGCGCCCATTTCATTCCAGCACCATGATGCAAGTTGCATTAATGCAGTCCAGCGAAGTCGGCTTGCATGATGATGTTTTCAGAGAGGGAAGAAGAATGCTCGACACAAATATGAAAACCCAGCTCAGGGCTTACCTTGAGAAACTGACCAAACCTGTTGAGTTGATTGCTACGCTGGATGACAGCGCTAAATCGGCAGAAATCAAGGAACTGCTGACTGAAATTGCTGAATTGTCAGAAAAAGTCACCTTCAAAGAAGACAATACTCTGGCGGTACGTAAGCCATCGTTTCTGATTACTAACCCCGGTTCTCATCAGGGACCACGCTTTGCCGGTTCTCCTCTGGGTCATGAATTTACCTCTCTGGTGCTGGCGCTGCTGTGGACCGGCGGTCATCCGTCAAAAGAAGCGCAGGCGTTGCTGGAGCAAATCCGCGATCTCGACGGTGATTTTGAGTTTGAAACCTATTATTCGCTTTCCTGCCATAACTGTCCGGACGTAGTGCAAGCGCTGAACCTGATGTCTGTACTCAACCCCCGTATCAAGCATACGGCGATTGACGGCGGGACATTCCAGAACGAAATCACCGAGCGCAACGTGATGGGCGTTCCAGCGGTCTATATGAACGGCAAAGAGTTCGGTCAGGGTCGTATGACGCTGACTGAGATCGTGGCGAAAGTGGATACCGGTGCAGAAAAACGTGCAGCCGAAGAGCTGAACAAGCGCGATGCCTATGATGTGCTGATTGTCGGTTCTGGTCCTGCGGGCGCGGCAGCGGCGGTGTACTCTGCACGTAAAGGTATTCGCACCGGACTGATGGGCGAACGCTTTGGTGGTCAGGTTCTTGATACCGTTGATATTGAAAACTATATCTCGGTGCCCAAAACTGAAGGTCAGAAACTGGCCGGCGCGCTGAAAGCACACGTTGATGATTATGATGTTGATGTGATCGACAGCCAGAGCGCGAGCAAACTGGTCCCGGCGGCGCAGGAAGGCGGTCTGCATCAGATCGAAACGGCATCCGGTGCAGTGCTGAAAGCTCGCAGTATTATCATTGCCACTGGTGCGAAATGGCGCAACATGAACGTGCCGGGCGAAGATCAGTATCGCACCAAGGGCGTAACCTACTGCCCACACTGCGATGGCCCGCTGTTTAAAGGCAAGCGCGTCGCAGTGATTGGCGGCGGTAACTCTGGTGTTGAGGCCGCAATCGACCTCGCTGGTATTGTTGAACATGTCACGCTGCTGGAGTTTGCTCCAGAAATGAAGGCCGATCAGGTGCTGCAGAATAAACTTCGCAGTCTGAAAAACGTCGATATCATTCTGAACGCGCAAACGACAGAAGTGAAAGGCGATGGCAGCAAAGTCACTGGTCTGGCGTATCGTGATCGCGTAAGCGGCGATGTTCACAGCGTAGAACTGGCTGGTATTTTTGTACAGATTGGTCTGTTGCCAAATACCAACTGGCTGGAAGGTGCCGTTGAGCGTAATCGCATGGGTGAAATCATCATTGATGCCAAGTGCGAAACGAGCGTTAAGGGCGTTTTTGCTGCCGGTGATTGCACCACCGTACCGTATAAGCAGATTATCATTGCGACCGGCGAAGGTGCCAAGGCATCATTGAGTTCGTTTGATTATCTGATTCGCACGACAGTAGCATAAAAAAGTAAGACACACCTGCAATACCAAAACCGCCAGTTTTCCGCTGGCGGTTTTTTTTATTTCCGCCGCTCACAAATTTTCAATTCCTGAAACAATAAAACGCATAAAACATTACTTAAGTTAGCCTGATCATTTTTTTAGTCAAAGAAAGCGTTAGCGTTTCATTTATTATATTAACCCACATTATGTTCTTATTTATTTTATGAATAAATGGTTGGTTAATTCATGGGTGAAATATATAAAACCCTGACGAACTTTGAATCGACAGGGTTATTTTTGCGTGACTTTTTTATCTCTTATGACAGTAACGCGCTGAAAGAGGCTTATTCTGCCCTGGATAGAAATGCCGAGTCGCTAACAGAGCAGGAGTGGCTGGAAGTGGAGTACGACTTCAATGCACTGTTTGTCGGACCGCAGAAGCTAAAGGCCGCGCCGTTTGCCTCGGTTTATCTTGAAGAAGATGCCCTCGTAATGGGCAAATCAACCCGAAGCATTCGGGAATTCATGGCAAATATGGGCTTATCTATAAATGACAGGAATAATATTCCGGATGATCATATTTCCTGTGTATTGGAATTGGCGGTTTTATTATCAGCTAATGCCAGAGCATCATCTGAATACCAGGTGACCCTTACTCGATATGCATCTGAGTATGTCGCGGTGTGGGTGCCCAAGTATATAGAAAAAATAAATATAAATGCACAAACCGTCACGTTGAAAAACGTAGCGGGAAGATTGTCTTCTTGGCTTGATGAATTAAAAACGAGAGTATCAATATGAGTAATGAACCGGGAGTTCTGAACAGACGTTCATTTTTGAAAGGGTTGATTGCCCTTGGCACGGTCGCAGCCCTGCC
The DNA here is from genome assembly GCF_052950715.1 of Citrobacter sp. VF227. Taxonomy (NCBI): domain Bacteria; kingdom Pseudomonadati; phylum Pseudomonadota; class Gammaproteobacteria; order Enterobacterales; family Enterobacteriaceae; genus Citrobacter; species Citrobacter sp. VF227. Next base: position 587,357 of record NZ_JBRFVF010000002.1, on the reverse strand, counting down.
AGGGGGATTGCTGACTTCACGCTGCGCATTGGCGCAACCGCCAATCCCGTTTAACCCCAAAACCTACAAAATTTATCGCAACGCTTGTCCGCGTAACTGCTATGACACCTGTAGCCTGAAAACCTGGGTGAAAGACGGTGTCATCACCTTTGTCGAAGGGGCACCGGAGTCAACATTTACACACGGTACTCCTTGTGTAAAAGGCCTGACTTATCCCCGTCGCGTCTATAGTCCGGATCGTATTAAATATCCGATGGTTCAGGATGTTCGCGGTAGCGGGAACTGGCGTCGCATCTCATGGGAAGACGCAATGCAGCGTATTGCGACCAAGATGCTGGAGATCAAAAAGAAAGACGGCTCAATGCTGGGTCTGGCGCTGACTAAGTACTCCGGCAAATTCGGTGTGCTGAACTATGCCGTTGAAGGCATGATGTCTTCGCTGGGCTACACCACCCGTTTTGCCGGAACGCCGTGCTGGCCGGCCGGTATTGACGCGCAGAACTATGACATGGGCGATATGTGGTGTAACGACCCGGAAGATATGGTGAAAGCCAAATACATCATCATCTGGGGGGCTAACCCGGCCTGGTGTTCAATGCACACCATGAAATATGTCTATCAGGCGCGGGAAAAAGGCGCAAAAGTGGTCGTTATCGATCCGCTGTTAACCCAGACTGCCGCGAAAGCCGATCTCTACTTGCGTGTACGTCCAGGCTCAGATGGCGCTCTGGCGTTGGGAATGGCGCGCCATCTGGTGGATAAAGGTCTGGTGGATCAGGATTTCGTCAATAACTATTCCCACGGTTATCCGGAATTCGAAGCCTATCTGCGCACCAATGTGACCGTTGAGTGGGCCGCTGAAATCTGTGGTCTTTCCGCTGATGTTGTTCGTCAATTGGCGGAAGAATTTACCGCAGTTAATCCTGCCACCGTGTGGATTGGCTACGGTATGCAGCGCCATGTCAACGGCGGCGCAAACGTCCGTGCGATTGATGCCTTTGTGGCAATGACCGGCAATATTGGGGTTGAAGGCGGCGGGGCGCGTTATGGTCACCTGCATACCTAGGGCTTTAACTACAATGCCATGCTGCAGAAACCGCCGGTAGGTTCTGTTGGTATGCCCGGTGCTGCTGGGGCAACCAGCGAATTTGGCGCCGCGGGCGCAGTTGCGCAATATTCCGAGCGTTCGCTTAATATCAACCAGACGGCACAAGGGTTGCTTGATGCCAACGATCCCCCTGTGCGCATGCTTTGGGTCGCTTGTAAGAACCCGTTTGCTCAGGATTTTGATCGTAGCAAGATGGAAAAAGCGTTCGAAAAACTGGAAATGGTGGTGTGCGCCGATCAGTTCTTTAACGAAACCGTTGGGCATGCCGATATCGTTTTGCCGGTGACTACCGCATTTGAAGAGTGGAACGTAGACGCCTCTTACTGGCACTACTGGCTCTCTATCAACCAGCCAGCCATTAATCCGATGTATGAGGCGAAATGCGACCTGGAAATTGCCGTTTTACTTTCCCGCACGATCAACAAACTGGAGCCGGGTTCCTGTACGTTCCCGCAGGAGTTCGATCATAAACGTTGGTTGGATCAGGAATTCAATGACGGGATGGGCAAAATGTTTGGTATCTCTTCCTGGGACGATCTGCTGGACGGCCCGAAAAAAGCCATTCTACCAAGCTCTGCGGCCTGGTATGACCGCAAGTTCAAAACGCCCTCCGGCAAGTTTGAGTTCAAATCTGAGCTATGCGAGAAAAATGGTCATACTGCGCTGCCGGAGTACAAACCGGAAGCCAAAAGCACCTTGCCATTCCACCTGTTTACGCCACATGTGCAGTTCGGTATCCATTCCCAGTTTATCAACCTTGACTGGATGCAGGTTTTCTATCCGGAGCCGTTTGTTTATATGCATCCGCTTTCCGCAGCGAAAAGAGGAATTACTGAAAACGACCTGGTGAAAGTGTTTAACACCGCCGGAGAAGTGGAACTGCGTGCGAAGGTCACCGCTAACGTACCGGAAGATTTCCTGGTGATGTATGAGGCGTGGTTCCCGAAACGCAAATACAACGTACAAAACGTGGTGGCTGATACCCCAGCCGATATGGGGTTGATGAAAACCGGCGCACCGGGTGCGGCGATCCACAGTCAGTTTGCGGACATCATTTTGGTAAGTAAAGGAGCAGCGGCATGAGACGCGCGTTTTTAGTCAATAGCGATAAGTGCATCGGCTGCCGTGGCTGTGCGATGGCGTGTAAGAGTTTTAACCAGTTGGAGCCTGAACGCTTCTGGCGCTATGTCTATCCATTGGATAAAGAAATTTATCCGCATGAAGAGCGAGCATTTTATTCGCTGGCCTGTAATCACTGCGAAAACCCAGCCTGTCTGGCGGCGTGTCCGGTAGAGGCGTATACCAAACGTGAAGATGGTGTAGTGGTGCATAACCCGGAGCGCTGTATCGGATGCAAAAACTGTATCCGCAACTGCCCATACGGTGCGCCGCGCTTTAATGAGGAGACGAAGAAAGCGGAAAAATGCAGCATGTGCTACGAGCGACTTGATGTTGGTATGCAGCCGGCGTGCGTGAATGCCTGTCCGGTCGGTGCGCTGACGCTTATCGACCTGGATGCCGACCCGATCCCCAATAATGCCGTACAGTATCCGCCGGGATTCCCGCGTATGCCGCAGCTGAATCCGGGCACGCGATTTATCCTTGCGCGCCAACCGAAGCAGCCGGAGGGCAAGTAATGGAAAAGTATGAACTTCCGCTGGTTATTTTTACCGTATTGAGCCAGATGTCGGTTGGGATCACACTCATTCTGACGCTGCGTGCCTTGCAGGGAAAACTGGAGAGCAAGCGCCTGTATTGGCTGATAAGCGGGCTGGTTCTGGCTGCTGCGTCCGTGGCGGCAGTATTGCACCTTGCGCATCCGGATCGCGCCTACAACGCCCTGATTAACCTGCAGCACGCCTGGCTGAGCCGTGAAATTCTTGGCGCAACCTTATACGGCGCGGCGGTGGGCGTGACGTTTTTGGCGAAAGGGCACAAAGCCCCAGCTTTACTGGCATCCATTCTCGGGATCGCGCTGGTGGCGGTACAGGGGATGACTTATGCGGCCCCAGCTATGGCGGCGATCGCCAATGGTCTGACGATGCTGCTGTTCTTCATCACAGTGTGGGTGATGGGGTGTGCCGCGATTCCGTTGCTTAATCTCACGCCTGCCATTGCCGCATTACGCCAGGGGATTGTCGCTTGTCTGGCGGTCATGATTGCCGCGCCGATTATCTGGTTAAGCGGCGGTACTATCATGCAGATGACGGCGCATGCCTGGCTGACGTCGCCGCTTTATCTGGCAAGTTTGGTTTGTCTGGCGGTGGCCTTTGTACTCAGCCGCCAGGGAGAGCGTCGTGCAAAAGCGCTTTTTGTTCTGCTGTTTGTTGGTCTGTTTCTGAGTCGTCTGACGTTCTTTGGCGATACGGTCAGTACCATTGTGAATATCGGTCACTTGTATTGATTGTGAGCGAATAAAAACCCCTGTCAGGCGGTTAACCTGGCAGGGGTTTTCTATCTATCGCAAAGATAGTAAATCAGCGGCTGTTAGCGGACAACCAGCACCGGCAGTGTTGCGTGGCGAACAACGCTGGACGCGTTTGAGCCTAGCAGATGGGTGCTGATTGATGGATTGCGTGACCCAATGACAACGACATCCGCATTCAACTCTTCACCTAACTCGTTGACCACGTCACGTACGCTGCCAAAGCGGACGTGTTGTTTGATACGAGAAGGATCGATACTGAAATGACCGACCATCGTTTGCAGACGGGATTCCGCTTCGTGTTGCAGATGCTCTTCAAAACGACGAACGTCAGCGGCAAAGCGATGCAGACTTAAGCTCGCCGAACCTGGCAACACGTGCAGCAGATGGATAACGCCTTTTTCCTGTGCCAGAAATTCTGCATGGCGAATAGCCTTATCGCTCAGTTCCATCTCGAATACATCAACAGGCATTATGATTGTGTTGTACATAAACATTCTCCTTGTCATTACATGAACACATAACAGCATAGTATTAAAAATGATTCTGTCAGTCACGACACAGATTTATGTTTTGCGAACAGGAAGAAAAACAAGGAACTGGGGCTAACCGGAAAGAGGATGCGGATGCATCCCCTGTAAGATAAAGCGAGTCGCTTTGATAAGACAGAGTTAGCGCAGGTAATCGCCAGCAGCTTCAGGTTGGTACTCAAGCTCAATGACTTCGAGATGTGTTGATGTCCCGCCTGGCAGTTCCCAGTGAATGGTGTCGCCAACGCGCAGACCCAAAAGTGCAGCGCCGACCGGCGCCATTACCGAAAGCTGTGTGCTGCTGTCAGTCATATTAGCTGGATACACCAGGGTACGCACGCGGACTTCGCCATCACTCAGATTGCGGAATTTCACGCGGCTGTTCATGGTCACAACATCGTGCGGCATGGTTTCTGGAGAACACATTTGGGCACGATCCAGCTCGGCGTTCAGGGCGTCGGCAATCGGTAAACCAGCAAACGCAGGTTGCTCCAACAGGCGGTCAATGCGTTCCGCATCGAGGTCGTTAATGATGATAGTTGGTCTGGACATTTATTACTCCATGTCGTCGATACTGCGGGTGCGCAGGTAAATAATCCCAAAAGAAAACCCTCACCGTCAGGCGGCAAGGGTTTAGCTTTTATGATGATACTGAGACTTACCCCAGGTTTGAAGTGATTTAGTTCACATTCAGGCAAATCATCAATATTGTCGCGTATGGTGTGATTTTAGCCGAAAAACGTGATCGTTCTCCAATTTGCATTATGCTTTTTAAGCGCTCGCTGCGGGCGCGTCAAACAACTCAGTGTTCCGCGACAGGAGATCTCATGAGCCAGTACGACAAACTAACCTTGAAAGACGGCAGCTATTTGCATTTTAAAGACTGGGGAAGTGGACAGCCCATTGTCTTTAGTCATGGTTGGCCGCTGACGGCGGATGCGTTTGAGGATCAGATGTTGTTCCTCGCGTCGAAAGGATTTCGTGTGATCGCCCATGACAGGCGTGGGCATGGGCGCTCGGCCCAACCCTGGGATGGTCACAATATGGATCAGTATGCTGACGATCTGGCTGAACTTACCGCGTATCTCAATCTTAAAGATGCCGTCCATGTCGGACACTCTACGGGCGGTGGGGAAGTGGCGCGGTACATTGGTCGCCATGGAACGCAACGGGTAGCAAAAGCGGTATTAATCGGCGCGGTGACGCCCATTATGATCAAGACCGATTTTAATCCAAACGGCGTGCCGAAAGAGGTGTTTGAGGGTATCCGTGAAGGGGTGATAAACGATCGCGCTGCCTTTTTCTATGAACTGACCGCAGCATTCTATGGCTACAACCGACCGGGCGTAAATGAGTCGAAAGCCGTACGCGAAAGCTTTGTTGCACAGGGCTTACAAGGCTCCATCAAAGCGTTGTACGACTGTATCCATGCGTTTTCAGAAACTGACCTGCGTGAGGATCTCAAAAAGATGACTATCCCGACGCTGGTGATCCACGGTGATGACGATCAGATTGTCCCGTTTGAAACCTGCGGGAAGGTCGCGGCGGAAATATTACCGGACTCGCAACTGAAGGTGTATGTTGGTGGATCGCATGGCATTTGCACCACCCATAAACATCAGATCAACGGCGATCTGCTCAACTTTATTCAGTCTTAATCTTTGGGGACGTACTACGCTGTTCCGCCCGACGAGGGAGCAGCGTAGTGTTCGATCAGGCTGTTTAGTATCCCACTTTGTCGATAATAAACTGTTTACTACAGTTACCCGGATGCGGTTGCGGTAAGAATGACTGTGCGGATAACGTCTGGTTGATGGTGTCGGCTTTCAGAGATAACTGGATCTCCGTGAGATAAGCCGGATTACCGTGGCAGCTTAACTTCACGGCTTTAACGTTCTCTTTACCCCAGCTTTTGGCGACGGCGGCGTCAAATGCGCTACGGCTGACGGTTTTACCGTAGTTGTCTGCCAGGAACTTGCCAGCTTCACTGTTTTTAACCTCATTATTCAGCCGTACCATCGTGCCGAAGTACGCGTCGGGGTCAAAACCGAAACAGGCGCCATGTTTGGCATACTCGTAACGCTCCAGACAGGATCTCCCACCGGCGCCGGGCATTACGGCGCTGAGCTTTGCCGCGCTTTCCAGAGAAAGTCCCGTTTCAGGTGCCGCGCATTTACGGCTGGCGCGCGCTTCAGGTAGGTTGGGAATTGGTCGCGTCGCGCAGCCAAAACGCATCCAGCGGCGGTTGTCGACTCCACGGGCGGCGATAGATTTTGGCAGGCTGGGCCATAAACCGTGAACGGTCAGGAAATCCGCTTTGTTCGCGCTCTCTTTTTGCAGGCGACATTCGTCAGGTTCCTGACGATTACGCTCATGCTGGCTCTGACAAAATCCGGTTTGCCAGGAGAGGGCCAGCACGTAGCTGTCAAAATCAGCGTACTGTTTTGCCTGAAGTTCATCGGCCTTAGCCGCAGAAATTGGCAGCAGAAGTGCTGCCAGCAACGAAGAATAACGCCATGTTGATCTCATGATGATGTCGAATACTTATATAAATTCTGAATATCATCTATTTAATCATAAAAAATGCCAGTCAGGTTCAGCTGACTGGCATCATTTTCATCAGGCGTGAACCGAAATGATTAGCTCCACATTGCCAGAATCGGCCAGCCGACCAGCAGAAGCATAGAGATGTAGATAACGCCGAAGATAGCACCCAGACGCCAGTAGTCTTTGGATTTCACATAACCACAGCCGTAGATGATTACGCCAGGGCCTGTTGCATACGGAGTCAGACAGCCCATGATACCGATGGACAGCACCAGCAAGATACACAGGTGTTCCATCGGAACGCCCGGGATACCTTTACCAACCGCCAGAATAACCGGCAGCATGGTGGCGGTGTGTGCAGAAAGACTGGCAAACAGGTAGTGAGCAAAGTAGAACACCAGCACCAGCACGATTACGGTCGCGTTAGGCGAGAAGCCTTCCAGGTGCGTACTCATGGTGTTGGCGAACCAGTCGATAAAGCCTGAACGGGTTAATCCATTCGCCATCACGACCAGTGTGGCAAGGTTGACCAGGGTGTTCCATGCGCTGTTATAGCGGGTAATGTCTTTCCACGGTACCACGTGCAGCGCCAGCATCAGGGAGACTGCCAGCAGGCCCACTGCGGTTGCGTCAATCAGCTTACCACCGAAAACCCACAGACCCAGGCTCAGTATAACCAGACCGATCAGAGTCAGCTCTTTACGGGTCAATTTACCCATGGTTTTCAGTTCATCACCAGCCCATGCGGCAACTTCAGCACTGTGCGTAACTTCTGGCTTGTACAGAACATAGGACAGCCACGGAGCAACGATCAGCAAAATAATACCAACCGGCAGGAAGCTGAGGAACCACTGCAACCAGCTGATTTGAATACCGGCAATTTTGTTGACGAATTCCAGACCCAGCACGTTAGGCGCAGCGCCGGTTACGAACATAGAGGAGCTCAGGCTGGTACTGATAACCATCATCCACATCAGATATCCGCCGATACGGCGCGCGGAAGGATCGTTTGGGAATGATTTAAACAGCGGCGGCAGGTTTTTGATAACCGGGAATACGGTCCCACCGGTACGCGCGGTGTTAGATGGTGTAAACGGCGCCAGCAAAATGTCGATAATAACAATCGCATAGCCCAGCGTCAGGGTACGTTTCCCCATGAATTTCACCATAAACAACGCGATACGGCGACCCAGACCGGTGACTTCATAGCCCAGCGCGAAAATAAACGCGCCAAACACCAGCCACACGGTCGTGCTGGAGAAGCCTGCCAGACCCCATTTCAGCGCTTGCTTACCCGCTTTAAACGCCGGGTCGGCCAGCTCTGAAGCATCAAACAGCAGATAGTTGCTGCCGATGACGCAGATCGTTACGGCGATAAAGCTAATCGCTGTTGCCGGGATTGGCTCAAGGATCATCCCGACAATCATTGCCACGAACACGGCAAAGTAGTGCCAGGCCTGCGGGGGCATTCCATCAGGGACGGGGATAAGAAACATGACGCCCATGACGATCAGTGGGGCCAGCAACTTCCATATTTTATCTTTTGCTAAAGACATGTGTGTGATTCTCCGGAAAGGATCTTTAATTGTGATAATGATGAACTTGTGAAATCTGAGCTAAGAACCAGGTGATGATCAGCAGATCGGCACAGCCTCCAGGGCTGAGATTGCGTTCAATGCACTGTTGGTCGAACTGGCGCAGGTATTCGAGATCGGCAGGGGTGCGAATTCCCCCTTGCTGCAACAGTGTGGCGGCCTGTTGTTGTAGCCAGCGCAGACCTTCAGCGCCACCGCGAGAGGCCACGTTGGTATCGCCATTGATGGACATCAGCAGCAGTAACGTATCGAGTAACGCCAGTTCAGGATCGCGCCCCTGTGCCAGCAGGGCACGGTAGTGCGGCAGAGCATGCTGGATGACTAACGGGTAACCCGCTTCGGCTTCACCTCGTGCGCCGGTTAATCCCAGTTGCTGATAAAGACGTTGGCCAGCCGTGAGTTGTTGATTATTCTGGCGCAGTTCGCGCTCGGTCAGGCCACGGCAAAATGCGGCTGCCGTAGAGCAAAGGATTTCAGGGGTGACGGTCAGGCCTAGCTGGAGCAGGCGGCCAATGGCGGCACACAGTAGTCCCAGTGAAAAGATGCTCCCTTTATGGGTGTTCACCCCTGCGGTGGCGCGAAACATGTCGGCTTCGCAGGCCATGCCCAGCGGCCGCAGCCCTTGCAGCACATCTTCAGGCGACAATTGCGCGCTAAACGCCCCGTATTCAATAAAACGCGGCAGCCAGGCCTGAATCGCCTCAGCGCTGCGATGGAAATCTTCCAGCGCCATATCTTTATGTGCGCCGTTGTTAAAACGATCCACCAGACCCGGTTTGGGCGACAGGTTGACTTCAGTCAACATGGCGCGCCACGCAAGCGTTGCGTAGGCATCCGGGAGATCCAGAGGAAGGACTGCGTTATGGGGTGATGTTGCGGGAATCGGCATCATGCAGCAGTGCCTCCATTTGAGTCAGTAAATCGGAAAGCGCGTGAGTTTTACCCCGCGCACAGTCGGCAGCACTTTGCCCGCACAGCAGACAGCGACGGGCAGGGAGTGCGAAATGACGCCGGGACAGAATTTCCCCTTCTGGGGTCAGGACATCGATGTCCCACAACCGTCCCAGCGGGTGAGAATGCTCAAGCTCAATGGTGGCGAGCTTGAGGTCATGGGCCGGAGCCTCAATAGACAAAAGACCTTCCGGACCGCTGGCCGAAACCAGCGCTGTTTGCTCCCTGATAATCCAGGCAGATTTTTCTGCCAGTGCGAGCAGGGCGGTTACGCCGTGATTAAAGATGCGACGGGTTAATGCGCTGTCTTTAATCGGACCCGGTGCAACCACAGTGAATGAGACCAGTGGCGCGTGGTGGCGCGTCAGCCAGGCATGTTGCCTTGCTTGTCTCTCATCGCGGCTGGCGAGCAGCTCGGGAATCGAAACCGCGTGTTGGGTGGCAAATTCAGGGAGCAGGTGCATGGCTTATTCCTTCACCTGATGCACAACGTCAATCACCGAGCCATCGCGATAACGCACAACGGCAATCACACGATCGGTGAATTCGATAGCGCGTGGTTGACCAGTAAGTTGCTGAGCTCGTTCGCGCAGCCATTCAATGGATACCACTTTCATACCAGCTTCTTTCAGACGTTCTGCCAGTTCAGGACGCGCAGGGTTGACGGCGATACCGTGGTCAGTGACCAGGATATCGACGCTGGAGCCCGGCGTTACGCAGGTCAGGACGTTATCAACCAGCGTCGGAATGCGTCCGCGAACCAGTGGAGCAACAATGATGGAGAGCGCAGCGGCAACTGCGGTATCGCAGTGACCACCGGATGCGCCGCGCAGTACGCCGTCAGAGCCGGTCAGGACGTTAACGTTGAAGCTGGTGTCAACTTCCAGCGCACTCAGTACCACGACGTCCAGACGATCGACAGATGCGCCTTTCGAGCCCCAGTTGGCATACTGGTTGGCACTGATTTCAATGTGGTTTGGGTTGCGGGCCAGCGACTCAGCCGCGTTACGGTCGAAGCTCTGCACGTCCAGCAGTTTGCGGATCAGACCTTTTTCGTGCAGATCCACGATGGTGGCGGTGATGCCGCCCAGCGCGAAGTCAGCACGGATATCGCGGCTGCGCATTTTGTCTTCCAGGAAACGCGTCACGGCCAAAGAGGCGCCGCCGGTTCCTGTCTGCAGTGAGAAGCCTTCATTGAAGTAGCCGGAGTTAACAATGACGTCTGCTGCGCTACGGGCGATTAACAGTTCACGTGGGTTGGTGGTCATGCGGGTCGCATCAGCACCGATTTTGTCTGCATCGCCAACCTGATCGATCTGGACGATCAGATCCACCTGATCCTGCGTAATGCTCGCCGGGTTATGTGGGTAGGTCAGTAGCTGTTCTGTCAGCAGGACAACCTGTTTTGCGTTTTCGGCATCAACGCGAGCATAGCCCAGTGAGCCGCAGCATGCTTTACCGGTATAACCGTTGGCGTTACCAAACTGATCGCAGGACGGTACGCCGAGGAAGGCGACATCAATGCTGAGTTCGCCGCTTTGTACCAAGTGTACACGGCCACCGTGGGAGTGGATCTGGACTGGTTCTGCCAGCAAGCCACGGGAGATCTCTTCCGCCAGCGGGCCACGCAACCCGGAGGTATAAATACGGCTGACTACACCCTGACGGATGTGCTCAAGCAGTGGAGCATGGCAATCGCTCAGAGAGCTGGAGGCCAGCGTCAGGTTTTTGAAACCCATCCTGGCGATGGCGTCCATCACCAGGTTAATCGTCAGATCGCCACCGCGGAAAGCGTGGTGGAAAGAGATGGTCATGCCATCCTGTAAACCCGAACGACGAATGGCGTCTTCCAGGTTAGCGCACAGCTTTTTGTCGCGCGGTTTTTGCGCCTGTAATTCTACTTTTGCGGTGCTCTGATAAGCGGAAAGCTCACTTTCTGCATGACGGCTCCAGGTCGCCACGCGATCCTGGCGTTGAGACTGTTCGATTTTCTGCGTCATTTTTTTGCCTTATTCTTCGCGAATGCCTGAAAGTTCTGCACGGGAGATAACCAGAAGGGCGCGCTCGATAACCGGGCTGTCGACCATTTTGCCGTTGAGGGAAACTACGCCACGACCCTCGCGAGCGGCGGCTTCAGCTGCCTCCACGACCAGGCGCGCATGAGCCAGCTCTTTGCGCGTTGGGGCGTACAGGTTGTGCAGGAGTTCGATCTGGCGCGGGTTGATCAGCGATTTACCGTCAAAACCCAACTGCTTGATGTGTGCAGCTTCGTGCAGGAAACCTGCTTCGTTGTTGGCATCGGAATACACGGTGTCGAACGCCTGAATACCGGCAGAGCGTGCCGCCTGCAAAATAGAACAGCGGGCAAACAGCAGTTCAGTACCCTCCGGCGAGCGCTCAGTACGCAGGTTACGCACATAATCTTCCGCACCCAGAGCAATGCCGATCAGACGCTCGGAAGCGTGGGCAATTTCTACCGCGCGGGTAATGCCTAACGGCGATTCGATAGCGGCTAACAGACCGGTGCTGCCGGGCTCACGGCCACAGGCTTTCTCGATACGCAGAATTTCGCTTTCGATGTCGATGACATCCTGCGCGGTATCAGTTTTCGGTAAACGCACGATGTCTGCACCACCGCGTACCACGGCTTCGAGATCGTTAATGCCCCATTCGGAGTCGAGGGCGTTTACACGCACGATAGTTTCAACGTCGTGATACAGCGGATGCTGCAGGGCGTGATACACCATACGGCGGGCAGTATCTTTCTCGCGCAGCGCGACGGAGTCTTCGAGGTCGAACATCAACGCATCTGCCGGGTAGATGAACGAGTTGCTGACCATGGCGGCATTGGCACCAGGTACGAACAGCATGCTGCGGCGGGTACGGGTTTTACGTTGTTGTAAAGATGCGGAAATCACTGGCAATCCTCCCATGGCAGTGCCGAAATACCACCAGCGCGGGCCAGTAGTGCTTCCAGTCGCGCACGTAAAATGCAGTCCAGTGCGCCTTTATCATCAACATTTAATTGCACGCCGCGTACGTTGTAGCGGGACAGAACGTCCAGAATGGTGGTCCGGATGGCATCACCGAACTGTTTTTCGACGCTACTGTTAACCTGCAGGTCAATATCCTGCGAATCGAGTGGGGCGATGCGAATCATCACATCACCGGACTCAAGTGTGCCTGCGACGGCTGCCTGGTTTATTTTCATTTTTCACCTGTTGCTAATGCGGGGGTATTTTGGCGGACTGCCGCACCCGATGAGGCTCGTTCAACCATGCTTTGCAAGTAGTGCAGCGTGGCGTCAGGGACCAGGGATGCGATAGCCGTGAGATCTTTTTTAACCAGCAGCTTGCGCACCCAGGAGGCGGAAATCGGCATCTCCTGGAAACACAGCCGCTCAATTTCCACCAGTTCAATTGGTGGGGCGGGAAGCGTTGGGGTCTCCAGCCAGTAACGCATATCGTTGTTGTACTGGGAGGTGACGGTGCAATACGGCTCGGTACCGACGAAGCGGTGCGTAACGCCGAGAGCCGGGGCCAGATATTGGCGGAAGATTTTCAGGTCAATTTCGGTGTAGCAGTGGTTAATAACGCTCTGCTCTTTGATGAAGTAGCACGGGAATGTGGCGCGGGAAATGATATATTCCGAACCGCGATGCACGGTTAAACGTGGAATGTCTTTTGTTCCTTTAAGCACCAGATCCAGTCGGTCTTCATACGGAAAACGCGAGGTATCCTCTTTGACCAAAAACAGATGCAGCCAGTCACATTGTGCGGCTGCCTGTTGGATCAGAAAACGGTGTCCGTTGGTGAAGGGGTTGGCGTTCATGACGATACAACCAATTTTTTTCCCTTCACGACGCAGTTTTGCCAGAGATTCAGCGTAACGCTTCAGACGCGTGGTGCTGTTTTCCATCAGCACCATAATGCCGGGAACGCTGGTCAGCGTAGAAAAGCCACACTGTTTAAACAGCGATTCGTACTCGGTTTTGGTATAGATGAAGAGGTGCGTACAGTGGCGCTCATAGGCGAGGTTGATTAACTCGGTCGCCAGTGTCAGCGCTAAGCCTTCGCCGCGTACGGATTCGCAGATGGCGACACACTTAATGATATTGCCAGCAATACCGCCACAGGCGATCAGGCGGTCATCACGGGTGACGGTGATAAATACTTCAACGGTGGTATCAACGCTCAAATCATTTTCTTTCAGAAATTGCGCGATAGCCGCCATCTTTTTATTTTCTGAGCGTTTAACTTGCGTGAATATATTATTACCGAACATAGTGAAAAGAGTCCCGATGCTATATTTTGTTACTGGGTTTCTGTTTTTGTTGCTCCGCTTAGCAACTTGATAACGTTTTGTTCGCAATTGAAGGGAATGGTTTTTTATTACCGAGTATTTCTTTTTTTCCCTGATGCATACATCGTAAGGGGTATTTTGGAGGTAATTTTTGATTTATTTCACAATAAGTTAGAAGGTTTTAATGTGTTTTATGGTTTTAAGTTTTTTAATTAATTTAACCCCCAAATAACCGGTGGTTTTTATTTGTTTAATTGATTTAAGGTGGGGAATCTGCAACGATCTTGCTTTATACCGTAACGTGTAAATAGAACATTTTAATTACAACTACAATGATAAATAAGTTTTGGTTAATGTCGGTGAGGGAAGGGGTGATGACAGAACAGAAAAATAAAACAAGGTTTCCTTTTTTTCGTCGCCTGGCATTTCCATTGCGTATCTTTCTGCTTATTTTGGTCGTTTCCGTTTTTATTATCGCCGCGCTAGCGCAATACTTTACCGCCAGCTTTGAGGATTATCTGGCAACGCATGTCCGAGATATGGCGATGAACCAGGCCAAAATCATCGCCTCTAACGACAGTATCATCACTGCGGTGAAACATCGCGATTACAAGCGTCTGGCGACCATTGCCGACAAACTGCAGAGCGGGACTGACTTTGACTATGTGGTTATCGGGGATACCCACTCTATCCGGCTTTATCATCCGAATCCGGAAAAAATTGGCTACCCGATGCAGTTCACCAAGCCTGGTGCGCTGGAAAAAGGGGAGAGTTATTTTATTACCGGCAAAGGGTCGATTGGGATGGCGATGCGCGCCAAAACCCCGATCTTTGACAACGATGGTAAAATCATTGGTGTGGTCTCCATTGGCTATCTAATCAGTAAAATCGACAGCTGGCGTTCGGACTTTTTACTCCCCATGGCAGGGGTGTTTATTCTGTTGTTGCTGGTACTGATGCTGCTCTCCTGGTTCTTTGCCGCCCATATTCGGCGGCAGATGTTGGGGATGGAGCCCAAACAAATCGCGCGGGTGGTGCGCCAACAGGAAGCGCTCTTCAGCTCGGTGTATGAAGGGTTGATTGCCGTGGATCCTGATGGATATATCACCGCAATAAACCGCAGCGCGAGGAAGATGCTGGGGTTGTCTTCACCTGGGCGAAAGTGGCTAGGAAAACCGGTTAGCGAGGTGGTTAAACCTGCAGACTTTTTTACCCAGCAGATTGCGGAAAAACGTCAGGACGCAATGGTGAACTTTAATGGCCTGAGCGTTATCGCCAACCGGGAGGCGATTCGCTCCGGCGATGAGCTGCTCGGCGCCATCATCAGTTTTCGTAGTAAAGATGAAATTGCTACCCTTAATGCGCAATTAACGCAAATCAAACAGTATGTAGAAAGCCTGAGAACGCTGCGCCATGAGCATCTGAACTGGATGTCGACCATTAATGGCCTGCTGCAAATGAAAGAATATGATCGGGTTCTGGCAATGGTGCAGGGGGAATCCCAGGCGCAGCAGCAGCTGATTGACAGCCTGCGCGGTGCGTTTGCCGATCGCCAGGTCGCTGGTCTCTTATTTGGCAAGGTGCAGCGCGCGCGGGAGCTGGGCCTTACTATGATCATCGTTCCTGGCAGCCAGTTGCATCAACTCCCCGAGGGGCTGGATAGCACAGAGTTTGCAGCAATTGTTGGCAATCTGCTTGATAATGCATTTGAAGCGAGTTTGCGCACCCAGCAAGGCAACAAGGTCGTCGAACTCTATTTGAGTGATGAAGGGGATGACGTCGTCATCGAAGTTGCCGATCAGGGATGCGGTGTGCCGGACGCGCTACGTGAAAAAATATTTGAGCAGGGTGTGAGCACCCGTACCGATGAACCCGGTGAACATGGCATCGGTTTGTATCTGATTGCAAGTTATGTGAGGCGCTGTGATGGGGTGATTACGCTCGAAGATAACTCCCCTTGCGGTACCTTATTTTCTTTATTTCTTCCGAAAGTGAAAAAAAATAATGACGGAACCATTAACGCTGTTGATCGTTGAGGATGAAACGCTACTGGCGGAAATGCATGCTGAATATATCCGCCATATACCCGGATTTAGCCAGATATGGCTGGCGGGTAATCTTGCACAAGCAAGGATGATGATTGAGCGTTTTAAACCCGGTCTGATACTGCTCGATAACTACTTGCCGGACGGCAAGGGAATTACGTTGTTGCATGAGCTGACTCAGGCGCGCTATCCGGGCGGCATCGTGTTTACCACGGCTGCCAGCGATATGGAAACGGTCTCCGAGGCTGTGCGCAGCGGCGCGTTTGATTACCTGGTCAAACCCATAGCCTACGAGCGCCTGGGGCAGACGCTGACGCGCTATCAACAGCGCAGACGCATGCTGGCCGGTAATGACAGCGCCAGTCAAAAACAGATTGACGAAATGTTTAATGCCTATGCCCGTGGCGAGCCGAAAGGTGATTTGCCGACCGGGATTGATGCGTTAACCCTGAATGCGGTGTTGAAGTTATTTGCCGATCCGACGGTACAGCACACAGCGGAAACGATCGCTCAGGCTCTCACCATCAGCCGTACCACCTCCAGGCGCTACCTCGAGTACTGTGCCAGCCGTCATTTGATTATTGCGGAAATTATTCACGGTAAAGTAGGCAGACCGCAGCGTATTTATCACGGCGGTTAATACACGTCATCCTTTAAGCTGCCACTTTGTTGGCGGCGTGAAGAAACCCCAGTCACATAGTTATCTATGCTCCTGGGGATGTCTTCACTTGCCGCCTCAATGCAGCTTAAATGATTTTGTGTATCACGGTCAGATAATGAAAGTTATCGTCAACCGCCAATCAGAGCAGACGTAGCGGGTACCATCACTTCAGTGGCGATAATCACCACCAGCAGTCCAACCAGAACCGGAACCGAGGTACGTTTAACTACTTCGAACGGAGATATTTTTGCCATACCTGCGACAGCGACAACCACGCCGGAGACCGGGGAGATGGTGCGTCCAAGATTTGATGCCTGCAACATCGGGATAGCAAGATATGCTGGGTTAAGGCCAGAAGAGTGAGCCAGTTTAGGGATCATCTCAACGAAGGCATAGAACGGTGCGTTACCGGAACCTGTGGTCATTGCCGCCAGCATGGTCAGGATAACCAGCACCAGCATCAGAATAATACTCGCTGAGCCAAACGAGGTGGCGATAGAAATCAGGCTCTGAATAAAGCCGATAGTGCTCAAGCCCTGGGCAAATACACCCGCCGCGACGAGCAGCATCACTACGTTAGCAAAGGCGTCCGCCATGCCCCGGTAAGCGACTTCCAGACCTGAAAACACCTTCTGGGTGTTGAATCCGCGCACAAATTCCAGAACAGCAGCGATGAGCATGCACAGCACCAGAATTGTGATGATGTGCAGTTGTGGACCCCATTTACCATCAAAAATCAGCACGCCAACGATCGGTGTAAACGGCAGGATGGCATAAAACGACGGAGCGGTAGTGGTGATTTCTGCCACGTCTAACATTTCGTGAGAAATGTGCTCTTTTTTATCCAGGTAGCGCTGCCAGAAAAAGTGGGCAATCGCCATAGCAATGATGGCGGCAATGGAAATCGGCAGCGTGGTTTTAAACGCGAAATCGATCAGCGGCATTTCCGCGGCTTTGGCAGCCAGCACCACATCACCGGATGTCGGCGAAAGAATAATAGCAGCAGGAGAGGCACAAATAGCCGCTGCAGCACCACGGCTGATTCCAACGTTAACCATGACCGGGAACAGCGTTGCCATCAGCAATACGCCCAGGCCGGTAGCTGACGAGACGGCCAGGGACATCAGACAGGCGACAAAATAGGCGGCAATCATAAGCAGATAAGGTGAATTGATGTACTGCAGCGGCTTAGAGGCAAGCTTAACTACCATATCGTTTGCGCCAATATGCGTCATATAGGCAGCAAAACCACACAGCATCATAATCATCATGCCGAGATCGCCACCACGGCTCATCAGCAAAATTTTAATATATTCAACAATATCTGTTGCAGTATAGCCCGTCGTTGCCGCGCTGGACGGCAAAACTTTATGCCCCATCAGCGCACTGATAATCAGCAAAACCAGACCACCAACAAACAGTACGCCTGTGGCTGAATAACCTTTAATGATGTAGCGCGCCACACCCACAATAACCACAACCCCAATAAGGAGTTCAATAATTGTCAACATTGTTTCCCCTGTCGCATTGCTGCCCGGAAAGTAAAAAAACTAAAAAAAGTAAAAAGTGGTGACAGAATGTGCCTAATAAACTGATAACTCTTGCTGATTGAAATCAATAAAAATACGGATTAAAGCGATAGCTAAGTCGTTTTTTCAGCATCGCGGCAAAAAAAAGAATCTCACAATAAAAAACTGTGACGCGCAGCGCTAACGTGAGTGTTTTGTAGCTATATTGATTCCAATTTGTTAATTTATTGTGATTTTATTTAACTTTTTCCGGAGGAAAGGGCAATTTATTGGCAATAAAGAGAAAATAGTTCCTCTGAGATGGCTCAATATATAAAGGGATAATTATCTTAAAAATTATAGGCTGAGGATTATTCTGATTTTTTATTTGTGCGTTTTTGTTAAGCTAACATTAAGGTTGGGTTTGCTAAAATTAGTAATAAATCCCAGGATGGTAATTAAGTTGTGATTGTTGCTAAACGATATTTTCTCATTTTTCATTTCTTTTTATTCAGTTAGCTTTCATTCCACAGGGAGCAGCTGATGATAAAGGCTGGTTTGCTACTTTTAAAGATAATGTCAGTGAAACCTGGCAGCAACCAGAACATTATGATCTGTATGTACCTGCTATTACCTGGCATGCGCGTTTTGCCTACGATAAAGAAAAAACGGATCGCTACAATGAACGTCCCTGGGGGGCTGGATTTGGTCAATCCCGTTGGGATGATAAAGGTAACTGGCACGGACTTTATATAATGGCCTTTAAGGATTCCTACAATAAATGGGAACCCATTGGCGGTTATGGCTGGGAAAAAACCTGGCGACCACTGGCTGATGAAAATTTTCATGCGGGCCTCGGTTTTACCGCCGGTTTCACTGCGCGCGATAACTGGAACTACATTCCGATCCCGGTGCTGTTACCGCTGGCATCAATTGGCTATGGTCCGGCAACGTTTCAGATGACCTACATTCCAGGAACGTATAACAACGGCAACGTCTACTTTGCCTGGATGCGTTTTCAGTTTTGATAGACTACCTGTATTGTCAGGTGGTTTATTAAAAAACTTTTTAAAAACAGATATATAAGAGGTTTAACTGAAAAATAACGCGACATTTATCACTTTTTGATAAAGTTCGACTGGACAAAGTGCATCACAATTGTTGTACTGATACCCGACACAGCATTTGTGTCTATTTTTCATGTAAAGGTAATTTTGATGTCTAAGATTAAAGGTAACGTTAAGTGGTTTAATGAGTCCAAAGGATTCGGTTTCATTACTCCGGAAGATGGCAGCAAAGATGTGTTCGTACACTTCTCTGCAATCCAGACCAATGGTTTTAAAACTCTGGCTGAAGGTCAGCGTGTAGAGTTCGAAATCACTAACGGTGCCAAAGGCCCTTCTGCTGCAAACGTAATCGCTCTGTAAGCATACGACAGCAAGCATTCAAAACCCGCTTAATTGCGGGTTTTTTTCGCTCTAATGTGCGGGTGAGGCGGAAACCAGCCAGAATGCCAGGGCGGTCATCGCAAATGATCCCAACAGATTAACCAGTACATTCACCATAGCCCAACCTAAGCGTCCTTCCTGAAGTAAAAACACCACTTCGGCTGAAAAGGTGGAGAACGTTGTTAACCCACCGCAAAAGCCTGTGGTGATCAACACTTTCCACATAGGGTCAATGTTGGTCATGCGATTAAACCATGCCAGACCCATCCCAATGATAAACGCCCCAAGTAAGTTTGCCGCAAGCGTACCGAACGGAATAGCCTGATGCAGCGGGTTAAACCGCATACTCAACATCCATCTTGCTACGCTACCTGTACCACCGCCGATAAAAACCGCTAAAAGGAGTTGTAACACTACGTAATCCTGCTATTTGATTGTATAGAGAGTGAGTTTAACGCTGAATAATCATTGTTGGCGAGCTTAACAAAGATTTCTGGAGGGAATATGTTTGTTGCAGCAGGGCAATTTGCCGTAGGACCTTCATGGAAAAAGAATGCAGAAACCTGTGCCTTACTGATGTCTCAGGCGTCAGGTGAGGGGGCGTCGCTGCTGGTATTACCGGAGGCTTTGCTGGCACGCGACGATTCTGACCCTGATCTGTCCGTGAAATCAGCCCAGTTGTTGGAAGGTGGGTTTATGACGCGTTTATTGCGTGAAAGCGCGCAAAATGAGATGACGACAATCCTGACCATTCATGTCCCCTCTGTTCCAGGGCGGGCATTTAACATGCTGGTGGCGCTACGTGCAGGCCGGGTCGTGGCCCATTACGCGAAATTACATCTCTACGATGCCTTTTCGATTCAGGAGTCACGTAATGTGGATGCTGGGGACACCATCGCGCCGCTGCTGGACGTTGGCGGATTAAAGGTAGGGTTAATGACCTGTTATGACCTGCGCTTCCCTGAGCTGGCCTTGGCGCACGCATTGCAGGGGGCAGAGATCCTCGTTTTGCCCGCGGCCTGGGTGCGAGGAGCGCTTAAAGAGCATCACTGGGCTACGCTTTTGGCGGCAAGAGCGTTAGATGCGACTTGCTACCTGATTGCGGCTGGAGAGTGTGGTAACAAGAATATTGGTCAAAGCCGGGTTATCGATCCCTTTGGTGTAACCATTGCCGCCGCGGCAGAAACGCCCGCACTCATTATCGCCGAGGTTTCTGCCGAGCGGGTGAGACAAGTCAGGGCACAACTTCCGGTGTTAAGTAACCGGCGTTTTGCGCCACCGCAATTATTATGACGTTTTTTTAAACAAGGCTTGATTCACCTTGTTACAGATTGCTATTGTGTGCGCGCGTCGAAAGGCCGTTAATATTCTCAGGTTAATATGGCGCTTTATGCAGCCTGGTTTAAGTCAAGAAGGTATCTATGGGTGAGATTAGTATTACCAAACTGCTGGTGGTTGCCGCACTGGTTGTTCTGCTGTTTGGTACCAAGAAGTTACGTACGCTGGGTGGAGACCTGGGGACGGCAATCAAGGGCTTCAAGAAAGCTATGAACGATGATAATGCTGATGCCAAGAAAGAGGCTGATGGTAGCGTTCAGGCTGAGAAGCTTTCTCATAAAGAGTAATGTCAGGAGCATGATGCTCATACTGCATACTCTGCATGAAAAAAAACCGGCAATTTGCCGGTTTTTTATTGGTGATATGTAAGTGAGTATTACACGATTACTTCACTTCCAGCCCTTTGGCCTGCATGTCAGCATGGTATGAAGAGCGAACGAATGGGCCGCAAGCTGCATGGGTAAAGCCCATGGCCATGGCCTCTGCTTTCATCTCATCAAACTCATCCGGGCTTACATAGCGTTGAACCGGCAGGTGGTGACGGCTTGGCTGTAAATATTGCCCCAGCGTCAGCATGGTCACGCCATGATTACGCAGGTCACGCATAACCTCAATGATTTCAGCATTGGTTTCACCCAGACCCACCATCAGACCTGATTTCGTCGGAATCTCAGGGTGTGCTTCTTTGAAACGTTCCAGAAGCTTCAGCGACCAGTTGTAATCTGCGCCAGGACGTACATTGCGATAAATACGCGGTACGTTTTCGAGGTTGTGGTTAAACACGTCCGGCGGTGTGGCTGTGAGGATATCCAACGCACGATCCATACGACCACGGAAGTCAGGCACCAGCGTTTCGATTTTAATTGACGGGCTCTTCTCACGAATAGCAGTGATGCAGTCAGCAAAGTGTTGAGCACCGCCGTCACGTAGATCGTCACGGTCAACGGAGGTAATGACCACATAGCGCAGCGCCATGTCAGCAATCGTCTGAGCCAGTTTTAACGGCTCGTTGGCATCAGGGGCAACCGGGCGGCCATGGGCAACGTCACAGAATGGGCAACGGCGGGTACAGATTGCGCCGAGGATCATAAAGGTTGCGGTTCCGTGATTGAAACATTCCGCCAGGTTAGGGCAGGACGCTTCTTCGCAGACAGAGTGCAGGCCATTTTTGCGCATTGCTGCTTTGATGCCCTGGATGCGGGTGGAGTCCGCTGGCAGTTTTATTTTCATCCATTCCGGTTTACGCAGCAGGGCTTCACGCTCTGTTGCCACATTTTTTACCGGGATAAGAGCCATCTTATCGGCATCGCGGTATTTAACACCGCGTTCCATCACAATGGGTTTACTCATAGCTTGCGTGTTCCAGTTGCGAATTACGAAGGAAAGCGTTTCAATTCAAGGGAATGTTGCATTTATCAACTATTTTTGAATTAGTGATACGCAGTATATCATTGAAACGGGCCAGAAAGCAGCCTGACAGGCTGGCAAAATGTAAAATAGTTGTTGTTTTGTGCCATTTGCCACAACATTTGCCGTGGCAAAGTATGACCGAATTTTAGTCTGCAACATACTCGTGCGGTGGGTTACCCAACAGCGCTAAGATGTTAGCCAGCAGTAGGGGGCGAACGCTCTCGGTCGTGGCTGCGCTATTCCACTGCGATACTTTCGCCATCTCCATCCCGGCGTAACCACAAGGATTGATACGCAAGAAAGGCGACAAATCCATATCTACGTTGAGCGCTAAGCCGTGAAACGAACATCCTCTACGAATACGTAATCCCAAAGAGCAGATCTTCTTCTCCCCGACGTATACGCCAGGCGCATCGGCTCGCGGGTGGGCATCAATACCGATTTCCGCAAGCGTATTCACAACGGTTTGCTCCAGCAGCGTTACCAGTTCGCGAACGCCAAGTTTACGACGTTTCAGGTTCAACAGCACATACATGACCTGCTGGCCTGGCCCGTGGTAGGTCACCTGACCACCACGATCGCTCTGGATCACCGGAATATCTCCTGGCATCAATACGTGTTCTGCTTTACCTGCCTGGCCCTGGGTAAAGACAGGATAATGCTCTACCAGCCAGATTTCGTCATGGCTGTTTTCATCGCGGGTATCGGTGAATTCGTGCATGGCCAGAGAGACTGGCTCGTAGGATTGCAGACCGAGCTGGCGGACAAGAATTTTATCCTGATACAAAACGGCATCTCCGTAGATACTCACATAGAGTAGAGAATGTTAAAGAGGGGAAAGTATATCACAGGGGGGGAGGGGTTACCCGGGCGGGGATGCGCGGGTAACCGACAGGTTTTTACAGCACCATGCGTACGATATCGATATTACCTAACTCTTCGTACAGCGTTTCAACCTGCTCAATGTGCGTAGCGGTAATGGTGATTGAGACCGAGTGGTAATTGCCTTTGCTGCTCGGTTTTACCGTCGGAGAGTAATCACCTGGCGCATGGCGCTGTACCACTTCAACCACCTGATCAACCAGCTCAGGCAACGCCTGCCCCATTACTTTGTAAGTAAATGGAGTAGGGAATTCAAGCAGTTCGTTAAGTTTGGTTTTCATGTCAGCTCCGGCGTTACATCAATAAATAATAACTCCCACGGCGTGTGGGAGTTATCTGGATACCTAGTATATGGGGACGTAAATCACACTTTCAAGTGTTCGATTTTTAGCCAAACCAGTGATGGAACATTAATTTAATGTAATCAATGATTTTCCCAAAGAAGTTGCCTTCAGGGATTTCCTGCAGGACTACCAGCGGGCGCTGCTCAATGGTTTTACCATCCAACTGGAAGTTGATGGTGCCGACCACCTGGTTTTTCTGCAGCGGTGCGTGCAGTTCCGTAGTGTTCAGCACATAGCTTGCTTTCAGATCTTTCATGCGGCCGCGCGGAATCGTCAGGTACACGTCTTTATCGACGCCTAACGATGCACGATCGGTATTACCAAACCAGGCTGGTTCTGAAGCAAACTCTTTACCCACTTTCAGCGGATTCACTGTTTCGAAGAAACGGAAGCCCCAGGTCAGCAGTTTTTTACTTTCAGTTTCACGGCCTTTATAGGTGCGCCCCCCCATAACGGCGGAGATCAGACGCATCTGGCCTTCGGTTGCGGATGCAACGAGGTTATAGCCAGCTTTGTCGGTGTGACCGGTTTTGATACCGTCGACATTCAGGCTGTTATCCCACAGCAAGCCGTTGCGGTTTAACTGACGAATGCCGTTAAAGGTGAACTCTTTTTCTTTATAGATAGAGTATTCGTTAGGCACGTCGCGAATCAGCGCCTGGCCAATCATTGCCATATCGCGGGCCGAGCTGTACTGACCGTCAGCATCGAGACCATGAACAGTCTGGAAGTGGGTATTTTTCAGGCCCAGCGCGTTCACATAGCTGTTCATCAGACCAACGAAAGCATCCTGGCTACCGGCCGCGAAGTCCGCCATCGCCACGCACGCATCGTTCCCTGATTGCAGGTTAATACCACGGATCAACTGAGAAACAGGAACCTGCATACCAGGTTTGAGGAACATCAGCGATGAACCTTTAAACACCGGGTTACCTGTAGCCCATGCGTCATTGCCGACGGTGACCAGATCGGTTTCTTTAAATTTCCCGGCTTTCATTGCCTGGCCGATGACGTAGCTGGTCATCATTTTGGTCAGACTGGCGGGGTCACGGCGAGTGTCCGCATTCTGTTCTGCGAGAACTTTACCTGAATTGTAATCAATCAGGATATACGACTCCGCATCGATCTGCGGAACACCCGGGATCATGGTTTTAATATTCAGGTCATCGGCATGGGCAGCAGAGAGAGAGGCTGCGCAGAGAGCCGCGGTGAGCGCCATACGCTGCACGAAACGAGCGGAAAAAGTGGTCTTCATGGTCAGAACTACGACGTCCGTGATGAAATTAAAAAAAGAGCCCTACTATAGCAAATACATAACTGGCAGGCATCTGACTTTCCGCGTGACTTTGTTAATGTCATTTACAGAAATTGACAATTCAGATGCCTGATTGAAGTTATTACACGCCAGTGATGAAGGACTGTAATTGCGCTTCGGATTGAAGACGCTGCTGCAATGTGGAGGCTTCAGTTTTGCTGGCGAAAGGCCCCATCTGGATACGCCAGACTGCACCGTTTTGCACCACTCGCCCTGGGACGCCAAACTGCTGACTTAAGCGTTTTTGGTACTGTTGCGCACGAGCTTGATCGCTCACCGCACCAACCTGAACCACGTAACGTCCGTTAGCCGTTGCTGCCGGAGCAGGAGCCGCAACGGTTGCTGGTGTTGTTGCCGGTGTGGTTGGTGTTACCGGTGTGGTGGTTGCCGGTTGCGGTGCAGGAGTAGGTTCGCTGCCTTCCAGCACGCCTGCCGCGAGCGTAGTCGGCGCACCGAGGAATCCACCGCTGTTTACTGGCGCGCCGGTTGGATCATCGCTTTTCAGCGTGGAATTGCTGATCGGACGAATATCGCCCTGCGGCTGACCTGCATCCGATGGAGAAGGCATGCTTCCCATGCTGCCGCCACCGCTTAAATCAGGACGCGAAGGCAGGGCATACGTTTGTTTCGCGACGGTGGTACAGGCCATACCCGGCCCGGACAATGAACCATCCTGGGCGACGATGATCGGGTCGATACGCACTTTGGTATTGTTGGAGGTGTTCAGACGATCGGCGGCGGCACGCGAAAGTGAAATTACACGATCGTTGCCATAAGGACCGCGATCGTTAATGCGTACGACGATCATTCTGCCGTTTGCCAGATTGGTAATTCTGGCATAGCTTGGAACGGGCAGCGTCGGATGAGCAGCGGTCAGCTGCATCGGGTCGAACGTTTCACCAGAGGCCGTCAGGTTGCTTCCTGGCTCCGCATCATAAATAGCGGCAAGCCCGGCCTGGCTAAAGCGAGAGGGATCCTGGACTATTTTGTAACTCTTACCATCTCGTTGGTAATCCTGATTCGCCGTTGGGTTCAGGGGTTCAAAGCGCGGATCGGCCCCGCTGATTTCAACAATCGGACCATTACACACCGCAGGCTGCGGGGCGACAGCAACCTGTTGCTGACCATCATCATTCGAACACGCCGCGAGCATTCCTGCTGCGATGCAGATACCAAGCCACTGCTTACGCATTGCGTACCCCTTACACGCTTTTCGACAACATTTTTCTATGGGTGTGGATCGACATAACAATCCCGAACCCGGCCATCAGCACGATAAGTGCTGAGCCTCCGTAACTGACCAGTGGGAGTGGAACGCCAACCACGGGCAGAATACCGCTCACCATACCAATATTTACGAAGACATAAACGAATAATATCAACATTAAGCCACCCGCCATGACGCGGCCAAAGGTGGTTTGCGCGCGAGCAGCGATCCATAACCCGCGCATAATCAGCAAAATGTACAGCGTCAGCAGAATCAAAATGCCCACCAAACCCAGCTCTTCTGCTAACACCGCGAAGATAAAGTCGGTGTGACGCTCGGGTAAAAACTCAAGCTGCGACTGCGTGCCGTGCAGCCAGCCCTTGCCGCGCAGCCCGCCGGAGCCAATAGCAATTTTTGACTGAATGATGTGATAACCCGCGCCCAGCGGATCGGTTTCCGGGTCGAGCAACATCATGACGCGCTGACGCTGGTAATCATGCATCAGGAAGAACCACAGTATCGGGATAAACGCCGCAACCAGAACCACCGCAACACCGATTAAGCGCCAGCTCAAGCCGGAAAGGAACAGGACAAACAGACCGGAAAGGGCAACCAGAATAGAGGTGCCGAGGTCAGGTTGTGCAGCAACCAGCAGCGTCGGCATGAAAATCAATACCAGCGCGATGGCGGTATTCTTCAACGACGGTGGACAGACGTCACGGTTGATAAAGCGCGCGACCATCAGTGGGACGGCAATTTTAGCGATTTCTGAGGGCTGAAAACGCACAATACCCAAATCCAACCAGCGCTGCGCGCCTTTGGAAATGGCGCCGAAGGCGTCTACCGCGACTAACAGAATAATGCAAAAGATATAGAGATAAGGCGCCCAGCCTTCATAAACCCGGGGCGGAATTTGCGCCATTACCACCATGATGACCAGACCCATTGCGATCTGGCCGACTTTGCGCTCCATCATGCCAATATCCTGGCCGCTGGCGCTCCAGATGACTAACGAACTGTAGACCAGCAGTGCCAGTAAGATAAGCAACATTGTGGGATCGATGTGAATTTTGTCCCAAAATGTTTTTTTGTTCGGATTATCCGTCACGATTATTGGTCCTCAGCTGCTGCAACCGCGGGGTTTTCTGCTGGCAGATTGGTGTTGTTGTCGCCCAACATAATGTGGTCAAGGATTTGGCGCATAATGGTGCCTACCGCCGGACCTGCTCCGCCGTTTTCAAGGATCATGGCGACAGCGACCTGGGGTTTATCATAGGGTGCGAAGGCCGTCATCAGCTTGTGGTCACGTAAACGCTCGGCGATCTTATGCGCGTTATAGGTTTCATTCGCTTTCAGGCCAAAGACTTGTGCGGTACCGGATTTCGCCGCAATTTTGTAAGGTGCGCCAGCAAAATACTTGTGTGCAGTCCCGTTCGGGCGGTTCGCTACGCCGTACATACCATCTTTCGCGATTTCCCAGTAACCAGAATGAATATCGCCAACGGGCGGTTCTTGTGGCTGTACCCACGGTACCTGTTTGCCGTTTTCTGCCGTGCTCATCAACAGATGTGGGACTTTTATCAAACCGTCGTTGATAAGGATCATCAGCGCTTTACTCATCTGGATTGGGGTTGCTGTCCAGTAACCCTGACCGATGCCGACCGGAATGGTATCACCCTGGTACCATGGCTTTTTAAACCGTTTTTGCTTCCACTCGCGGGTTGGCATATTACCGGAGCGTTCTTCAGCAAGATCGATGCCGGTATATTTGCCGTAGCCAAATTTACTCATCCACTCTGAAAGTCGGTCAATCCCCATATCATAGGCGATTTGATAGAAAAACGTATCCGCGGACTCTTCCAGAGAGCGGGTGATGTTCAGATGACCATGCCCCCATTTTTTCCAGTCTCGGTAACGTTTCTCAGAGCCAGGTAGCTGCCACCAGCCCGGATCGAACAGGCTGGTATTACGGGTGATAACGCCTGCACTTAACGCAGAAACCGCAACGTAAGGTTTAACCGTTGACGCTGGAGGGTAAACGCCCTGCGTGGCGCGGTTAACCAATGGGGTGTTCGGGTCATTGAGCAACGCGGAGTAATCTTTGCTGGAGATGCCATCCACAAACAGGTTCGGGTCATAGCTTGGCATGGACACTAGCGCCAGTACACCGCCGGTACGTGGGTCGGTAACCACCACGGCAGCGCGACTGCCTGCCAGCAACGTTTCAATGTACTGCTGAAGTTTCAAATCAAGGGTAAGATAGATATCATGCCCGGCCTGCGGCGCCACTTCTTTAAGCTGGCGAATGACACGGCCACGGTTGTTCACTTCAACCTCTTCATAGCCGGTCTGACCGTGAAGCACGTCCTCGTAATAACGTTCAATACCCAGCTTGCCGATGTCGTGCGTCGCCGCGTAGTTGGCCAGCTTGCCGTCTTTGTCCAGGCGATCCACGTCTTTATCGTTGATCTTCGATACGTAGCCGATCACGTGAGTCAGTGCTGAGCCGTATGGGTAATAGCGGCGTTTATAGCCTTTAACTTCGACGCCCGGAAAACGATACTGATTAACGGCAAACCGTGCGACCTGAACTTCAGTCAGGTTGGTTTTTACCGGGATAGAGGTGAAGCGATGTGAACGGGCGCGCTCTTTTTTAAAGGCGGCAATGTCGTCGTCCGTTAGATCGACGACGCTACGTAGCGCGTCGAGCGTATCCTGAATGTTGTCGACCTTTTCCGGCATCATTTCTATTTGATAGATGGTGCGGTTAAGGGCGAGCGGAATTCCGTTGCGGTCATAAATGATGCCGCGGCTGGGGGCGATAGGCACCAGTTTGATGCGGTTCTCGTTCGAGCGAGTCTGGTAATCAGTGAAGCGAACGATTTGCAGATTATAAAGGTTGGCGATTAGCACGCCGGTTAGCAGCAAAATCCCCAAAAAAGCGACCAGCGCCCGGCGCACAAACAGCGCGGACTCAGCCGAATAGTCGCGAAAAGAATTCTGTAGTTTCATCCGCTGCTTAATCTACTCAAGAATCAATGATCACTCACGGTGATAAGGATGGTTGGTGGTAATGCTCCACGCCCTGTACAGACTCTCCGCGACCAGAACTCGAACAAGAGGGTGAGGGAGGGTTAACGCAGAGAGTGACCAGCTTTGTTCCGCTGCCGCTTTACAGGCCGGTGAGAGGCCTTCCGGCCCGCCAATCAGCAGGCTGACATCACGACCGTCCAGTTTCCAGCGCTCCAGTTCGGTCGCCAGTTGCGGCGTATCCCAGGGTTTTCCCGGGATATCAAGGGTGACGATGCGGTTTTTGCCTGCGGCGGCCAGCATCTGCTCACCCTCTTTGTCGAGAATGCGTTTAATGTCCGCGTTCTTGCCGCGTTTTCCTGCCGGGATTTCGATCAGCTCAAAGGGCATATCTTTCGGAAACCGACGCAGATACTCGGTAAATCCGGTTTGCACCCAGTCAGGCATTTTCGTACCGACAGCGACAAGTTGCAGCTTCACGCATTAACTCCAGAGTTTTTCCAGTTCATACAGGCGACGACTCTCTTCCTGCATTACGTGGACAATCACATCGCCGAGGTCAACGACGATCCAGTCAGCGACATTCTCGCCTTCTACGCCGAGCGGCATCAGGCCAGCAGAGCGGGACTCCTGAACAACGTGGTCTGCAATAGACATAACGTGACGGCTGGAAGTACCGGTGCAGATAATCATGCAATCAGTAATGCTGGATTTGCCCTGAACGTCTAAGGCGATGATGTCTTGACCCTTCAGGTCATCAATTTTGTCGATTACAAAATCCTGGAGTGCTTTACCCTGCAAGTGTTCCCCCTGGGTGAAAAAGAGTTAAAAACGTCTGTTAGTATACCTGAACCAGAGGCGATATCGGGACAAATGTCTCCGAAAGCGCTTGTGAAGTGCGCTATCATCCCACCCCACGCCACAGAATGCATCGCCATTTTTGTAAAACAATTTTTGCAAAGCTCTGAAGGGCAGGGAAAGTCAGGTTGCGGAGAATAACAGCCTGTCATGGGGTGTCAATGGGAGAGAGGCCCTTCAACAGAAAAAACAGCGCTTTCACTCGCCTTCACGCCATACGGCCCGGCTATTGAGTACTTTCAGAACCGCAAAATCGTCACAAAAATCAATGGCGCTCCAGCAGCCTTGTTCGACGCGGAAATGCCACATTGCTGCGGCTGGCATGGAAAGCAGGCGGGCTATCAACACACTCAACACGCCCTGATGACTGACTACCAGCAGGTTTTGGTTCGCTTTATATTCAGTAAGTTGGGTAATAAAGCGTTCCACTCGCTGGGAAAACGCCTGAAAACCTTCGCCATTGGTGGGCGTCGCATGCTGCCAGTCGTTACACCACACGGCGTAATTTTCGGCATCTTCGTGCGCCAGATCGCGATGGTGGCGCATTTCCCAGTCGCCAAAAAACATCTCATTGAGCTCAGGCATATTACGCACGGGAATCTCGCGATCGCCTAAGATCAACTGCGTTGTATGGCGGGCGCGCTCCAGCTCGCTGCACAGAACGTTATCGACAGGGACATTGCGTAATAGTGTACTCAGCGTTTGCGCCTGAGCTATTCCCCTTTCTGTTAGCTGTGTGGGGGCGTGTCCGCTATATAAACCCGCGACATTGGCTTCTGTTTCGCCATGACGCACTAACCAGAGTCTCATGTTTCCCTCGTAAGGCTATTCGCGCAAAATATGATGTTTGCCCTGATTGCACAGAGATTTTTCACTAAAATACCCTTTTTTATGTGGAGCGGCACGATGTCTTTATTCAAGAGCGCGCATGGCGGTAATACCCGAGAAGCCGCCGAACTGTTGGGCATCTCGCCTGAGCAATTGCTGGATTTTAGTGCGAATATTAATCCACTGGGTATGCCAGCAGGTTTAAAACGCGCAATTATCGACAATATGGACTGCGCGGAGCGTTACCCGGATGTCGATTACGCGCAGCTGCATGCAGCGCTGGCGGAGCATCATCAGATTCCGGCCTCGTGGATCCTTGCGGGAAACGGTGAGACCGAGTCTATTTTTACCCTGGTAGATGGCCTGAAGCCACGTCATGCGATGATCGTGACCCCCGGGTTTGCGGAATATCGTCGGGCGCTGCAATGGGGAGACTGTACGATCCATGAATTTGCGCTGCGCGAAGACGATGGCTGGCAGCTTACCGATGCGATCCTCGATGCGTTAACCTCAGAGCTGGACTGCCTGTTTCTCTGCACGCCCAACAACCCCACCGGGTTACTACCGGATAACCGCCTGCTACGTGAGATTGCCGCACGTTGTAAATGGCTTGGGATCAATCTTATCCTGGATGAAGCGTTCATCGATTTTATAGCCGGGGAACCGGGGTTTATTCCGCTGCTGCATGAGAACCCGCATATTTGGGTGCTACGCTCTCTCACCAAGTTTTATGCGATACCGGGGCTGCGTCTGGGATATCTGGTCAACAGTAACGAGCAGGCCGTTGCACAAATGCGCAGCCGACAAATGCCATGGTCAATTAATGCGTTTGCTGCTCTGGCAGGCGAGATTATTTTATGCGACAGCGCTTATCAGCAGGCGACGTGGAAATGGCTGGAACAAGAGGGAGCGCGGTTTGAGCAACAGCTACAAAACCTGCCTGGCCTGACGGTGTATCCCGGCCAGGCAAATTATCGTTTATTACGCTGCGATCGCGCGGATATTGATTTGCAACGGATGTTGCTGGAACAGCATGTCTTGATTCGCAGTTGTGCCAATTACCCTGGGTTGGACGCGCGTTATTACCGGGTTGCTGTTCGCAGTCAGGAAGAAAATGACCGCCTGCTGGCGGCATTAAACAACACGCTTAGCGGTACAACCCCTGCTGATTGATATAGTCAAGCACTGCGCCTGGCATCAGGTCGTCGCACGGCTCGCCTTTTTCCAGGCGCTCGCGAATGAGCGTGGCGGAGATGTTGAACCACGGCGTTTCGGCCAGGTAAATTTTCCCGCAAGGCAGGTTGTGCAGGTCATCCGGAGAATGAGTCAGATGATCCTCCAGCCATTGCTGGTGCTTTTCCTGCACCATTTCGAGCGGATAACCCGGACGTCGGCACACGATGAGATGGGTATTGCCCAGAATCGTGTGGTAGTCGTGCCAGGAAGGGAAGGTCAGCAGCGAATCCTGACCAATGATAAACGCTAACGGCACGTTCGGGCCTTGCTCTTCGCGCCACTCTTTTAGCGTTTGCGCGGTGTAGGAGGCGGTATCGCGTTTCAGTTCGCGTTCATCCAGGGAAAACAGCGGTTTATCAGCAATGGCCAGTTCAACCATGCGCTTACGTTGCTCACTGGATGCTTCAGGCTGTGCGCGATGTGGTGGGACGTTATTGGGCATGATGATGACCCGGGAAAGGCCAATCAGATTCGCCAGAATTTCAACCGGTTTAAGATGACCATAATGCACCGGATCAAAGGTGCCGCCGAACAGAGCCTGCAATGATTTCATATCAACCATCAATAAAAACATCGGCCAGTGATTTATGGCAGAGCAAAAGGGAAAGTCCCTCAAGTTCAGCCCACACTGACTGACCATAGTCTTGTTTAAGCGTAATTTCTGTACGCGTTAACAGCGTTACTGCCTGACGTAGCTGTGCCGGGTTCAGCCGGTTTAGTGCATCACCCATCATGCCCCGGCGATTTTGCCACACCCGGTGTTTATCAAACAACGTGCGCAAGGGGGTATTCGCCGACTGCCGTTTTAGGTTGACCAGCAACAGCAATTCACGCTGTATCGTACGCAGCAAAATAACCGGCTCACTGCCTTCCAGACGTAGCTGTTGCAGAATGTGCAGCGCGCGTTTGCTTTTGCCCATCAGCAGCGCATCCACCCAGTGGAACGGGGTAAAGTGCGCGGCATCGTTAACGGCTTTCTCCACGCGAGGTAGCGTTAGTTTGCCGTCAGGCCAAAGCAATGCTAACCGTTCCAGCGCTTGCGCCAGTGCTAACAGGTTGCCTTCATAGCAATAGCACAATAGCTGATTGGCTGCGTCATCCAGTTGCAGGTTGTTAAGTTTTGCCCTCGCGGCGACCCAACGCGGGAGCTGCGCCTGCTCTGGCGTCTGACAGCTTACCTGAACCGCGTTATTCGCCAGTCCGGTACACCACGCGGCGTTCTCCTGCGCTTTGGTGAGTTTGTTGCCGCGAACAATCAGCAGCAGATCGTCATGTAACAGCGTGACGAGCGAAGCGAGTTGTTCGTTAATGGCAGCGTTAGGCCCATTTTCAGGCAGTTGCAGAAGTAGCGTTTGGCGGCTGGCAAACAGGCTCATCGCCTGGCAGAGCGAAAAAATCTCTCCCCAGTCGGTGCTGTTGTCCAGAGTGAAAGCGTGATGTTCTTCGAATCCTTGCGTTGCGGCAGCCTGACGGATGGCGTCCTGACTTTCCTGCAATAAAAGGGGATCGTTACCTAAGAGTAAATACGCCGCGCGCAGCCCTTCATTGAGCTGTGCGCGGAGTTGTTCAGGGTACAACTTGAGCATCAGTTACCCAGCGTGGTGGAAACACGCGCCGGAGATGACGCCGGCGTCGCGGCTTTATTTACCGCCGGTTCAGCATCAGCATTGGATGACTGAGTATCGGCCAGATGTACGCTTGGCAGCTTACGAATCAACTGTTCAGCCGCTTTGTCATACATCTCTTTGATGATCATGTCCTGCTCGTTATCTTTCGCCAGTGCAGCCTGTGGGTTGTCAAAGAACGAACGATAAACTTTGGCGCTGATTGGGTATATATCATGACCTGGAATCAGCACAGTAGCACTTACGGACAACACCATCTGGTATTCAGCCGTTTGACCGTTCTGGAATACCGACGCCGTATCCTGTGAAATGCTGACCGCGCCAAGACGTAAGGATGTTACGTCTTTACGCATTGTACCGTCTTCAAGCAGCGTCACACCGTTCAGACGCAGCTGGTTACGGACTGCACGGCTTAACGGGCCGTTCGGATCGCCAGAGTTCAGGATCATGGTTTTCATTGAGGGTGGAACCTGCGTAGTGCTACGCAGATGCCAGCCACACCCGGCGGTGACCAGCACCGCCAGAGATAACAACAATGTTGTCAGAAATCGCACGCTTCCTCCCGCGCTTAGCCAACGACCAGATTGAGGAGTTTACCCGGTACATAAATCACTTTACGTACGGTAACGCCATCAAGATATTTTGCCACCAGAGGCTCCTGGCCCGCACGTTCACGAACCTGCTCTTCAGTGGCGTTTACCGGAACGGTGATTTTGCCACGTACTTTGCCGTTTACCTGAACCACAACCAGCGTTGAGTCTTCAACCATTGCGGCGTCGTCAGCTACCGGCCACGGCGCGTTGTCGATATCGCCTTCACCTTTCAGCGCTTGCCACAGGGTGAAGCAAACGTGTGGAGTGAACGGGTTGAGCATGCGTACAACGGCAAGCAATGCTTCCTGCATCAGAGCTCTGTCCTGCTCGTCTTCCTGCGGTGCTTTCGCCAGCTTGTTCATCAGCTCCATAATCGCCGCAATTGCGGTGTTAAAGGTCTGACGACGACCGATATCATCGGTAACTTTAGCAATGGTTTTGTGCACGTCGCGACGCAGCGCTTTTTGATCTTCTGTCAGTGCTGCAACGTTAAGCGCCGGTGCATCACCCTGTGAAGTGTGTTCGTAAACCAGTTTCCAGACACGCTTCAGGAAGCGGTTCGCCCCTTCAACGCCGGATTCCTGCCATTCCAGGGTCATGTCAGCCGGAGAGGCGAACATCATGAACAGACGTACGGTGTCGGCACCATAGCGTTCAACCATAACCTGCGGGTCGATACCGTTGTTTTTCGACTTGGACATTTTGCTCATGCCGGTATACACCAGTTCATGGCCTTCTGCGTCCTTAGCCTTAACGATACGACCTTTTTCGTCGCGTTCAACGATGGCATCAACCGGAGAAACCCAGTTGCGTTCGCCGTTTGCGCCCACGTAGTAGAACGCATCGGCCAGCACCATCCCCTGACACAGCAGTTGTTTAGCCGGTTCGTCAGAGTTGACCATGCCCGCATCGCGCATCAGTTTATGGAAGAAGCGGAAGTAGAGCAGGTGCATGATGGCGTGTTCAATACCGCCAATGTAGATATCAACCGGCAGCCAGTAGTTGGCGGCTTTGGAATCCAACATGCCTTCCTGATACTGCGGACAGGTGTAGCGCGCGTAGTACCATGATGACTCCATAAAGGTATCGAAGGTGTCGGTTTCACGTAGCGCAGGCATACCATTAACGGTGGTTTTTGCCCACTCCGGGTCGGCTTTGATCGGGCTGGTAATACCGTCCATGACCACGTCTTCCGGCAGAATAACCGGCAGTTGATCTTCTGGCGTCGGCAGCACGGTGCCATCTTCCAGCGTCACCATCGGGATTGGCGCCCCCCAGTAACGCTGACGGGAAACCCCCCAGTCACGCAGGCGGTAGTTAACTTTACGCTTACCCACGCCTTTATCGACCAGTTTGTCAGCAATGGCGTTGAAGGCAGCGTCGAAGTCGAGACCGTCAAACTCACCGGAGTTAAACAGCACGCCTTTGTCGGTCAGCGCCTGTTCAGACAGATCCGGCTCTGCGCCTTCAGAAGTCAGAATTACCGGCTTGATGGTCAGGCCGTATTTGGTGGCAAATTCGTAGTCGCGCTGATCGTGACCCGGAACGGCCATGACGGCGCCTGTGCCGTATTCCATCAGGACGAAGTTTGCCGCCCAAACCGGGATTTCTTCGCCAGTCAGCGGATGAACGGCTTTAAAGCCAGTGTCGACGCCTTTTTTCTCCATGGTCGCCATTTCGGCTTCAGCAACCTTGGTATTACGGCATTCGTCAATGAAGGCAGCCAGTTCAGGGTTATTTGCAGCGGCTTTCTGCGCCAGCGGATGACCTGCGGCAACGGCCAGGTAGGTCGCCCCCATAAAGGTGTCCGGGCGGGTAGTGTAAACGGTCAGCGTGTTGTCGTAACCGTTCACATCAAAGGTGATTTCCACGCCTTCAGAACGGCCAATCCAGTTGCGCTGCATCGTTTTCACGGTGTCAGGCCAGTGATCCAGGTTATCCAGGTCACGCAGCAGTTCGTCAGCGTAAGCGGTGATTTTGATAAACCACTGCGGGATCTCTTTACGCTCTACTTTGGTATCGCAACGCCAGCAGCAGCCGTCAATAACCTGTTCGTTCGCCAGTACGGTCTGGTCGTTCGGGCACCAGTTGACCGCAGACGTTTTCTTGTACACCAGGCCTTTTTTGTACAGCTCGGTGAAGAATTTCTGTTCCCAGCGGTAGTATTCCGGGGTACAGGTTGCCAGCTCACGGCTCCAGTCGTAACCAAAACCCAGCATTTTGAGCTGGTTTTTCATATAAGCGATGTTGTCGTACGTCCATGGTGCTGGGGCGGTGTTATTTTTAACCGCCGCGCCTTCCGCAGGCAGGCCGAAGGCATCCCAGCCAATGGGCTGTAGGACGTTTTTACCCAGCATACGCTGATAGCGGGCGATCACATCACCGATGGTGTAGTTACGTACGTGGCCCATGTGTAGTCGACCAGAAGGATAGGGAAGCATAGACAGGCAGTAATACTTCTCTTTGCTCTCGTCTTCGGTAACTTCAAATGTGCGCTTCTCATCCCAGTGAAGCTGTACTTTGGATTCTATCTCTTCCGGGCGGTATTGCTCTTGCATGGCAGCCAGTGGTCCTGTTTTCAATACAGCTACAAACGTAGCTCTAGATGTGGTGTTTCAGATCCGCATAGCATAGCCCAAACGCCCGCGTCAAAACAGCCTTTCGCGCATTCAGCGTTGAATTCCTGCAAGGATAATTCTTGCACAAATTTACACACTCTGTGGGCAGCCTTGCAAAGCGTTGTGTAAATAACGTCTATTATTATAGACAGTTAACGACCCAGGAGGCGAAGCGATGAACAAGGTTGCTCAATATTACCGTGAACTGGTGGCTTCACTGAGCGAACGTCTGCGCAACGGCGAACGCGATATTGATGCATTGGTGGAGCAGGCGCGGCAGAGAGTTATGCAGACCGGGGAGTTAACGCGAACCGAGGTGGAAGAACTCACCCGGGCCGTCAGACGCGACCTGGAAGAGTTTGCTCTGAGCTATGAAGAGAGCCTTGATGAGGAGACCGACAGCGTCTTTATGCGGGTTATCAAGGAGAGTATCTGGCAAGAGCTGGCCGATATCACCGACAAAACGCAGCTTGAATGGCGTGAGGTATTTCAGGATCTTAGCCATCATGGGGTTTATCACAGTGGCGAAGTAGTGGGACTGGGAAATCTGGTCTGCGAGAAGTGCCATTTCCATTTAGCGGTTTACACGCCGGATGTGCTGCCGCTGTGTCCGAAATGCGGTCACGATCAGTTCCAGCGGCGACCGTTTGAGCCGTGATAATTAGGCGTGCTAATCGTCAATTGCAGGCCTGATAACATGCGCCACCATCAGGCCTGCAGTTTTTATGCGTAGTACCTTAAACGCTCCGCTAGCAGATCGACAAACCCTTCGCGATCCACGTCCACCATCACGGTGGCGTTTGGCTTATTGCCGCTCAGGAAGTAGTAATCCACCACGGTCATGCCCTGCGTGTATTTGCCCTGGGTTTCTACACCAACCCAACGCTCAACGGTAGTAAACAGCTCAGGTTTCAGCAGCCAGGCAATGGTGCAGGGGTCGTGCAGCGGCGCGCCAATGAATCCCCATTTTTCGTCTTTGTGGTATTCGAAGAAGAAGTCGAGTAGTTCAGCAACGATCGTTGAAACAGGATTGCCGATAGCGCGGAACCGCTCGGTATCTTCGCGATGAATTTGCGCTTTATGTGTCACGTCCAGACCAGCCATCACCACCGGAATGCCTGACTGGAATACAATTTCAGCAGCTTCAGGATCCACAAAAATATTGAACTCGGCGGCGGGCGCCCAGTTTCCGAGACCCATTGCCCCACCCATTATCACGATACGGGCGATGTTGGCGTGCAGTTCTGGATGGCTATTCAGCAGCAATGCCACGTTTGTTTGCGGCCCGGTGGAGACGATGGTCACCGGTTCCGGGCTTTCACGCAGTGTTTTCGCCATCAGTTCCACAGCTGTGCATGGCTGCGGCGCAAAGGTTGGTTCCGGGAGCGCCGGGCCATCTAACCCACTCTCGCCGTGGACGTTATCGGCAATAATCAGATCGCGCATCAGCGGTTTCACAGCGCCACCGGCGACGGGAATATCACTACGATTGAGCAGCGTTAGCATGCGCAATACGTTACGCAGCGTTTTGTCGGGCGTCTGATTCCCGGCAGAAGAGGTTATGGCTTTAACGTCCAGCTCTGGTGAGGCGAGGGCGAGAACAATTGCGATAGCGTCGTCATGACCTGGATCGCAATCAAACAGGATAGGAAGTGCCATTGTTGCTCCTTGTAAGTGGGACTCTGTGACAAGGTTAACGCTGGGCTGTATCTGTTTCGAGAAGTGAAGAGGTAAATCGTGAGATGGCGCGCACATGGCGGTGCGCGCCAGCAAGATTAGTGCAGGATTTTTGCGAGGAAGTCTTTGGCTCGGTCTGATTTCGGATTGGCGAAGAACTCTTCTTTCGGCGAGTCTTCAACAATCTTCCCTTCATCCATGAAGATCACTCGGTTCGCCACTTTACGCGCAAAGCCCATTTCGTGGGTGACTACCATCATGGTCATCCCTTCATTGGCCAGTTCAACCATGACGTCCAGCACTTCGTTGATCATTTCAGGATCAAGCGCTGATGTCGGTTCGTCAAACAGCATGGCGATAGGATCCATACACAGCGCCCTGGCAATGGCGACACGCTGTTGTTGGCCCCCGGAGAGCTGAGCCGGAAACTTATCGGCGTGCGCTGACAGACCAACGCGTTCCAGTAACTTTTGCGCTTTGTCACGAGCAGGCTTTTTATCGCGCTTAAGCACTTTTACCTGCGCCAGAGTCAGGTTCTCAATGATCGACAGATGCGGGAACAGTTCAAAGTGCTGGAACACCATGCCAACGCGTGAGCGCAGTTTGGCCAGATCGGTTTTTTTATCATTTACCACGGTGCCGTCAACGGTGATGACGCCCTTTTGTACCGGCTCCAGTCCGTTCACCGTTTTGATAAGCGTTGATTTACCTGAACCTGACGGGCCGCAGACCACCACTACTTCACCTTTTTTCACTTCCGTGGAGCAGTCGGTCAGCACCTGAAAGTGACCATACCATTTAGAAACATTTTTCAGGGTAATCATTAAACTGTCCTTTTCTTCAAATAGCTGACCAACAACGATGCGCTCAGACTGAATACAAAATAAACGGCGCCAGCAAACAGGATCATTTCAACCTGCGTGCCGTCACGCTCGCCAATGGTGGAGGCGGTACGGAAGAAGTCTGCCAGACTCAATACATACACCAGCGAGGTATCCTGGAACAGTACGATGCCCTGAGTAAGCAGTAGCGGTACCATTGCGCGGAATGCCTGTGGCAGAATGATCAGCTTCATCGACTGCCAGTGGGTCATTCCCAGCGCCAGCGCGGCACTCGACTGCCCACGAGAAATACTCTGGATACCGGCACGGATAATCTCGGAATAGTACGCGGCTTCAAACATCGAAAACGCGACCATCGCCGAGATCAGGCGAATATCGGTTTTTGGCGACAGGCCCAACACGTTTTGCAGGAAGCCGGGCACAATCAGGTAGAACCACAGCAGTACCATTACCAGCGGAATGGAGCGAAATACGTTGACGTAGCCTTTCGCAAACCAGGCAATTGGCGCGAAGCTGGACAGACGCATGACGGCAAGGATGGTCCCCCAGACGATACCAATGACGACCGCTGTAACGGTGATTTTCAACGTGATGATCAGCCCGTCCAGCAGATACGGCAGGGAAGGGACGATAGAACTCCAGTCAAATTCGTACATTATTTGCCTCCCAAATTGCCAGGCAGGCGGATTTTGCGTTCGACGAGATTCATTACCAGCATGATGACGGCGTTAATCAATACGTAGGCCAGCGTGATGGCGGTAAACGATTCCCACGCGTGAGCGGAGTAATCCAGCAGTTTTCCCGCCTGCGCAGCCATATCCACCAGACCGATAGTGGAGGCGATCGCGGAGTTCTTCACCAGATTCATCATCTCTGAGGTCATTGGCGGAACAATCACGCGGTAAGCGTTTGGCAGCAGGACATAGCGATAGGCTTGCGGCAGCGTTAGGCCCATCGCCAGCGCGGCGTTTTTCTGCCCGCGAGGCAGGGACTGAATCGCTGCACGAACTTGCTCACAGACGCGCGCGGCGGTAAACAGCCCAAGACAAAGCATGGATGAGAGGAAGAACTGAATGTTGGGATCCAGTTCTGACTTGAACCACATGCCAATGTTTTCCGGCAGCAGTTCAGGAATGACCAGATACCAGGTAAAGAACTGGACGATGAGTGGAACGTTACGAAACAACTCAACGTACAGCGTGCCGATCCCGGAAAGGAAACGGTTTGGTACGGTACGTAATATGCCGAATAAAGAGCCTATGAGGAAAGCGATAATCCAGGCGGTGATAGATAACGCGACTGTGACCTGGAAACCACTCCAGAGCCAGCCGAGATAGGTGGTGTTGCCGAACGGGGCCTGTTGTAAAAAAATACCCCAGTTCCAGTTTATAGACATAAATCTACTCCAGAAAAAAAAGGGTAGCAGCGCTACCCTCGAAGATTGTTATTCGGCGTTTTGCGGTTTTCAGGCCTGATGGGGAACGACCATCAGGCTTATAGTCTGTCCGTACCGAATAGCAATCGAGAGGGA
Organism: Citrobacter sp. VF227; assembly: GCF_052950715.1. Taxonomy (NCBI): domain Bacteria; kingdom Pseudomonadati; phylum Pseudomonadota; class Gammaproteobacteria; order Enterobacterales; family Enterobacteriaceae; genus Citrobacter; species Citrobacter sp. VF227. The sequence continues at coordinate 546,903 of NZ_JBRFVF010000002.1, read as the reverse complement.
GGGGAAGCCTCCCATTTATTTTAGTTAGTTAAGCGCTTTATCATTCGGTTCTTTGAACAGGGCTTTCATCTCGTCTGACAGTTCGAAATTCATGTTCAGGTTCTTGGGTGGAATTGGATTTTTAAACCACTTATCAAACCATTTCTCAGCTTCGCCTGAGGTCTGAGCCTTGGCGATAGTGTCGTCCATCAGCTTTTTGAACTGCGGATCATCTTTGCGCAGCATGCAGCCGTAGGCTTCCTGAGACTGCGGTTTGCCGACGATCTCCCAGTTGTCTGGTTTCTTCGCCTTTGCGCGTTCGCCAGCCAGCAGTGCATCATCCATCATAAAGGCAACGGCGCGACCGCTTTCCAGAGTACGGAAAGAGTCACCGTGGTCTTTCGCGCTGATGATGCGCATATCCATTTTTTGTTCTTCGTTCAGTTTGTGCAGCAGTACTTCTGAGGTCGTACCCGAAGTCACGACCACGGCCTTACCTTTCAGGTCCGCAAAATCTTTGACGTCGCCGCCTTTTTTCGCCAGCAGACGGGTACCGACAACGAAAATAGTGTCAGAGAAAGCCGCTTGTTTTTGGCGCTCAACGTTGTTAGTGGTGGAACCACATTCAAAGTCGAAAGTACCGTTTTGCAGCAGTGGGATACGGTTCTGTGATGTAATCGGGATCAGTTTCACCTGCAGATCGGGCTTGTTCAGCTTTTTCTTCACCGCTTCAACGATCGCGTTGGAGTAATCCTGTGAATAACCGACCACTTTTTGCTGGTTATCGTAGTAAGAAAACGGCACCGAGGATTCACGGTGACCAACCACGATCACACCGTTTTTGGCGATTTTGTCCAGCGTGCTGCCTGCCGCTGGTGCTGCGTCTTCTGCGTGCGCCAGACCGGCGGACATTCCCATGACCAGCATGGCAGTGGCGAGCTTACGTAATTGCATATCCAACTCCTTTATCGTCTGCGCCAGGGACGCATTGATACCCATTGTGATGTTGTTATTGTTTGCTACTAAAAAGTGCAGTCTTGTATGTGTTTGTTAACATTTAGTTTGGATGAATGTAAAGAATTTGATGTTTTATTGTTTATTTTTGCGAGGTGCGCCGCACCATTTGGGGGCAAAAATATCCTGTTGCACTTTCCAGGTGCTACCTATGCTCAACTTTGGTGCGACCAGGTTGCACATTCAGCCAAAACTACGTTTGCCTTGTAGAACAAAGCAATAGGCGTGCCAGAATGGGATGCGGGAATGTGTGTGGGCCGGATAAGCGAGGTGTTATCCGGCCAGGGGAAGAAGGGTTACTTACGACGTTGACGCAGGCTCATTACCACCGCACCAAAGCCAAACAGTGCGGTCAGCAGCCAGAGCGGCCAGTTACCGGTACGGGCATAAGGGGTCAGGCCCGTCGTTGGCGTCACGCTGGTGGTCAGAACCTGACGGGTAAACTGCGGGATCATCGCCTGAATCTCACCCTGAGGACCAATCACCGCCGTAATACCGTTATTGGTGCTACGCAGCAGAGGGCGCGCCAGCTCCAGGGAACGCATCCGCGCCATCTGGAAGTGCTGCCACGGTCCAATAGACTTACCAAACCAGGCATCGTTGGAGATAGTTAACAAGTAGTCCGTATCCGGGCGGAAGTTATCACGAACCTGTTCGCCAAGAATGATTTCGTAGCAGATGGCTGCCGTCAGCTTAAAGCCGTGCGCATGCAGCTGCGGTTGTACATAAGACCCACGGCTAAACGAAGACATAGGCAGGTCAAAGAACGGCGCTAACGGACGCAGGATCGATTCCAGCGGGACAAACTCGCCAAACGGCACCAGATGGTTTTTGTTGTAGCGATTGTTGGAATCGTAGCTGTACGGACTGTCTTTACCCAGCGTGATGATAGTGTTGTAGGTATCGTAACGATTCTGCTTGTTCAGACGTGCATCTACGATCCCGGTAATTAGCGTGCTGTTTTTCGATTTCAGCAAGTCATCCATCATGCTCAGAAAGCGCTGCTGGTTAATTTCCAGATCCGGAATAGCAGATTCTGGCCAGATGATGAGCTGTGATTTGCCCATCTCGGGCTGGGTGGCGTCGAGATAAATCTTCAGGGTGTTGAGTAACTGACCTTCATCCCATTTGAGTGACTGCGGAATGTCACCCTGCACCATCGATACCTGAGTGGTTTTTTCCGGCTCAAGCGTGTACCACTGGATATAGCGCAACGGAAAGGGCAGGGCAAAGAGCACCAGCGCGGCAATCAGCGGCTTCCAGTTACGCGTCACCAGCGCCAGCGCCAGCAGGCCGCTGACCATCATCAGCAGGAAGTTAATCGCCTCAACGCCCATCACCGGCGCGAGCCCTTTTAACGGACCGTCGATCTGGCTGTAGCCGAATTGCAGCCATGGGAAGCCGGTCAATACCCAGCCGCGCAGGAATTCAGTGATTTGCCAGACTACCGGCGCGGCAATCGCCACGCGTAGCCAGGTGGTTTTCGGCCACAATCGCGCCAAAACGCCGGCAAACAGACCGGTATAAAGGGAAAGGTATGCGGCAAGCAGAACCACGAGGAAAACATTAACCGGGCCCGGCATACCACCAAACTGCGCGATGCTGACGTAAACCCAGTTAATACCTGAGCCAAACAGCCCTAGTCCCCAGAAGTAGCCGATAGCGGCAGACTGGAGCGGGCGACGGTTGAAGGTAAGAGCCTGCAGGCCCATCAGCGAAACGATCGCGGCGGGCCAGATATCATACGGAGAGAAAGCCAGCGTCCCGCAGGCACCGAATAATAACGCCAGCAGCAGGCGAATGCGCTGGCGTTCGATTAATGGGGCAAATGCCATGTAGTCTTAGATCCAGTTTCGGGTTTATTCGTCCAGTTTGGGCTGGGGTGAGTCGTCCGGAATTCTGACATGAACCTGAATAATACGACGGCTGTCGGCCATTGCCACTTTAAACTGGTAACCATCAATGTCGATAGTTTCCCCACGTGCGGGCAGATGACCAAAGGCCTGCATAACCAGCCCGCCAATGGTATCGACTTCTTCGTCGCTAAAGTGGGTCCCAAAAGCGTCGTTGAAGTCTTCAATCGACGCCAAAGCGCGGATAGTCCAGGTGTGGCGACTGAGCTGACGGAAGTCAATATCGTCTTCTTCGTCGTACTCATCTTCAATTTCACCGACGATCAGTTCAAGGATGTCTTCAATGGTCACCAGACCTGAGACACCGCCAAATTCGTCGATGACGATAGCCATATGATAACGCTGGGAGCGAAACTCTTTCAGCATGCGGTCAACCCGCTTGCTTTCAGGTACGACAACCGCCTGGCGTAACACTTTCTCCATGCTGAAGGCTTCGGCATCGCTGCGCATAAACGGCAGCAGATCTTTGGCCATCAGAATCCCTTCAATGTGATCTTTATCTTCGCTGATCACCGGGAAACGCGAGTGGGCAGACTCGATAATGACATCGAGACATTCATCCAGGGTCTGGTTGCGTTTCAGGGTAATCATCTGAGAGCGGGGGATCATGATGTCGCGCACGCGTTGGTCCGCAATATCCATCACCCCTTCGAGCATATCGCGCGTATCTTCATCGATAAGGTCGTTTTGCCCGGAATCACGGATCAGCTCCAACAGTTCGTCGCGGTTTTTGGGTTCACCGTGGAAAAGTTGGCTCAGTAACAGGGAAAAAAATCCCTTTTTGCTGTTTAAGGTGTCACTACTGTGTGAATTGTCGTCGCTCATGGCGTCGTATGGGTTCTCATGTTAGTTAATAGGTCGCTCAATGCGCGTAAACTCAGCGCATGGCTTTATGGGAAGCCCGGGCTGATGCCCGACGGCTTATTCCTTCTCGGCAATGTACGGATCCTCATAGCCCAGAGCAAGCATAATCTCAGTTTCGAGGGATTCCATTTCCTCCGCTTCACCGTCTTCGATATGATCGTAGCCGAGTAAATGCAGGCTTCCGTGCACCACCATGTGCGCCCAGTGGGCTTCAAGCGGCTTACCTTGTTCCTGCGCTTCCTTCTCGACGACCTGACGGCAGATGATCAAATCGCCCAGCAGCGGCATCTCAATGCCCGGCGGAGCTTCAAACGGGAAAGAGAGCACGTTGGTTGATTTATCTTTCCCGCGATAGGTCAGGTTTAGCTCATGGCTTTCCGCGTCATCGACCAGACGAATAGTTACTTCAGACTCTTCCTGAAACTGCGGGATCACCGCATCGAGCCACCCCTGAAACTGACTTTCTGTGGGTAAACCGGATTCGTCTTCACATGCCAGCTGTAAATCGAGAATAACCTGACTCATTTTTGTTCCTGCTCCTGAGCTTCGCGCTTGCGTTCTGCAGCCTGCTCGGCTTTGCGTTTCTGTTCTGCTTCTTCCCAGGCTTCATACGCCGTGACGATACGGGCCACCACCGGATGGCGAACCACGTCTTCGCTATGGAAGAAATTAAAACTAATCTCGTCGACCTCAGCCAGCACTTCAATGGCATGACGCAGACCGGATTTGGTGCTACGCGGCAGGTCAATTTGGGTGATATCGCCGGTGATAACCGCTTTGGAGTTAAAGCCGATACGGGTCAGGAACATTTTCATCTGTTCGATGGTGGTGTTCTGGCTCTCATCAAGAATGATGAACGCATCGTTGAGTGTACGTCCGCGCATATAGGCCAGCGGCGCAACTTCAATGACGTTACGCTCAATCAGCTTTTCAACCTTCTCAAAACCGAGCATTTCGAACAGCGCGTCATACAGCGGTCGTAAATAGGGATCGACTTTCTGGCTCAGGTCGCCAGGCAGGAAACCGAGTTTTTCACCTGCTTCCACTGCTGGACGGGTCAGCAGAATACGACGGATCTCCTGACGCTCAAGCGCATCGACCGCGGCAGCAACCGCAAGATACGTTTTACCCGTACCCGCAGGGCCAACGCCGAAGGTGATGTCGTGGTCGAGGATATTCGCAATGTACTGCGCCTGGTTCGGCGTACGCGGTTTAATGACTCCGCGCTTGGTTTTGATATTCACCGCTTTGCCAAATTCCGGCACGCTGTCTGCGCTTTGCTCAAGCACACGCGCTTCTTTGATTGCCAGATGAATTTGTTCAGGCTCAATATCCTGCGTCTGACCGCGCATGGGGGCGGTATCGACGTACAGGCTGCGTAAAATATCTGCCGCTGCGATGACGCAAATTGGGCGACCTGTCAGTTTAAAATGGTTATCACGGCGGTTAATTTCGATGCCGAGGCGACGCTCCAGCTGTTTGATGTTGTCATCAAATGGGCCGCAAAGGCTCAACAGGCGGGCATTGTCTGCGGGTTCAAGGGTGATTTCGCGAGTGTCTATGTTCAAACTGTTCCTCTTATGCATGTCTTGCCGGACGTTGAACATTTACCGGCACCTAAGGAAATTATTCACGCCATGGGGGAAAGGCGCAAGCATTGCAATAAATATGGGGGTGCCAGGGCAAATTACAAGGCTCGCCGGAGCAGCGAGCCAGGAAGTTTAGGCCCGATAGGCGTGGTGCCATCGGGCATTGTTTGCGTTTTTCAGCAGGATTAAGGCTGATAAATACCGACGCCCAGATCGTTTTCTTTGCGGGTACGCGCAATAACCGACTCAGGGGATTCTGCGATGCGCAGGCCCATTTCGTCTTCAGTACGTACCACTTTGCCGCGCAGGGAGTTCGTCCAGACATCGGTAATTTCAACATCCACAAACTTACCGACCATATCCGGAGTACCTTCAAAGTTCACCACGCGGTTATTTTCGGTACGCCCTGACAGTTCCATGATGCTCTTACGCGATGTGCCTTCAACCAGAATGCGCTGGGTCGTGCCGACCATACGACGGCTCCAGGCCATGGCTTGCTGGTTAATACGTTCCTGCAGAATGTATAAACGTTGTTTTTTCTCTTCTTCTGGTACGTCATCAACCATATCGGCGGCAGGTGTGCCTGGACGTGCAGAGAAGATAAAGCTGTAGCTCATATCAAAATTGACGTCAGCAATCAGCTTCATGGTCTGCTCGAAATCCTGCGTAGTTTCACCCGGGAAGCCAACGATGAAATCGGAGCTAATCTGGATATCCGGACGTGCTGCGCGCAGTTTGCGGATGATCGCTTTATATTCCAGTGCGGTATGGGTGCGCCCCATCAGATTCAGCACGCGATCTGAACCGCTCTGTACCGGCAGGTGCAGGAAGCTGACCAGTTCCGGCGTATCGCGATAAACTTCCACGATATCGTCGGTAAATTCGATCGGATGGCTGGTGGTGAAGCGGATACGGTCAATGCCGTCGATCGCCGCGACCAGACGCAGCAGATCGGCAAAAGATCCGATCGTGCCGTCGTAGTTCTCACCGCGCCAGGCGTTGACGTTTTGCCCCAGCAGGTTCACTTCACGCACGCCTTGCGCTGCCAGCTGGGCGATTTCAAACAGGATATCATCCGCCGGACGGCTGACTTCCTCACCGCGGGTGTAGGGCACCACGCAATAAGTACAATATTTATTACAACCTTCCATGATGGACACAAACGCGCTTGGACCTTCAGCACGCGGTTCCGGCAGGCGATCGAACTTTTCGATCTCCGGGAAACTGATATCAACCACTGGGCTACGAGTCGTGCTTCCACGCACTTTGTTGATCATTTCCGGCAGACGGTGCAGGGTTTGCGGCCCAAAAATAATATCGACATAGTGGGCGCGCTGGCGAATATGGTCGCCTTCCTGAGACGCAACACAACCACCGACACCGATGATGAGCTTGGGATTCTTCTCTTTTAACAGCTTCCAGCGACCTAACTGATGGAAGACTTTTTCCTGAGCCTTCTCACGGATAGAGCAGGTATTCAGCAGTAGCACATCTGCTTCTTCGGCCACGTCGGTCAGTTGATAGCCATGGGTGGCATCCAGCAGATCGGCCATCTTCGATGAATCGTATTCGTTCATCTGACAGCCCCAGGTTTTAATATGGAGTTTTTTGGTCATCGACTTGCTCTTGCGAAATTGTGGCTGAAATGCAGGGCGCATAGTGTACTGCTTTGGCGCGGTTGTGACCAGTATGACGGATGTCAGCCTCAAGGGGTAAAAAATCCTGTAAACTTAAGCAATACATGTAACAGGATAATTGACCATGACAAATCAACCAACGGAAATTGCCATTGTCGGCGGGGGGATGGTCGGCGGTGCGCTGGCGCTGGGACTGGCGCAGCATGGATTTACGGTAACGGTTATTGAACATGCCGCTCCTGCGCCATTTGTGATTGACGGACAGCCTGATGTCAGAATTTCGGCCATTAGCTCCGCGTCCGTGTCGTTGCTGAAAGGGCTGGGTGTCTGGGATACGATTCAGGGGATGCGCAGTCATCCTTACCGTCGTCTGGAAACGTGGGAATGGGAAAATGCCCATGTAATGTTTGATGCCGCCGAACTTAAGTTACCTTTGCTCGGCTATATGGTCGAAAACACGGTTCTGCAACAGGCACTCTGGCAGGCGCTGGAAGTTCACCCCAAAGTTACGCTGCGCGTGCCTGCATCGCTTCTCTCTTTGCATCAACATCACGATCGGCATGAACTTGAACTGGCAGACGGTGAAAAAATCAGCGCGAAGCTGGTCATCGGTGCGGATGGGGCCAATTCTCAGGTGCGTAAAATGGCCGGGATTGGCATTCATGCCTGGCAGTATGCGCAGTCCTGTATGTTGATAACCGTACAATGCGAGAATTCGCCGGGAGACAGTACCTGGCAGCAATTTACGCCTGACGGTCCGCGCGCGTTTTTACCGCTGTTCGATAACTGGGCCTCGCTGGTGTGGTACGACTCACCGGCGCGCATCCGCCAGTTGCAAGGCCTGAACATGCCCCAGCTGCAGACGGAGATCGCCAAACATTTCCCGTCTCGACTGGGCAACGTGACGCCTGTGGCGGCGGGAGCATTTCCGCTTACGCGTCGCCACGCACTGCAATATGTGCAGCCGGGCCTGGCGCTGGTGGGTGACGCTGCGCATACCATTCATCCGCTGGCAGGGCAGGGCGTTAATCTGGGATTCCGTGATGTGGATGCGCTGATTGACGTGCTGGTGAATGCGCGTAGCTACGGCGAGACCTGGGCCAGCCAACCGGTGCTGAAACGCTATCAGAATCGTCGTATGACTGACAATTTCATTATGCAAAGCGGCATGGATCTGTTTTACGCCGGTTTTAGCAACAACCTGCAGCCGCTGCGTATCATGCGTAATCTCGGGCTAATGGCTGCAGAGCGCGCAGGTGTGCTGAAGCGTCAGGCGCTGAAGTATGCGTTAGGATTATAATTCAGACAGGCCTATAGCAAACGTTGTAGGCCTGATAAGCGGAGTGCCATCAGACAATCAATCCAGGAATGCAGAAAAGCAAAAAGCTCGCCGAAGCGAGCTTTTTTTATATGGCTGGGGTACGAGGATTCGAACCTCGGAATGCTGGTATCAGAAACCAGAGCCTTACCGCTTGGCGATACCCCAACGGGCGCATCCACAAAATGGACGACTTGTTAAAATTGGCTGGGGTACGAGGATTCGAACCTCGGAATGCCGGAATCAGAATCCGGTGCCTTACCGCTTGGCGATACCCCAACAATTTTTTGACTTTATCGAGCGAGTCGACAGGCCTTTAATATGGTGGCTACGACGGGATTCGAACCTGTGACCCCATCATTATGAGTGATGTGCTCTAACCAGCTGAGCTACGTAGCCATATACTACTTAATCTTCGATGGCTGGGGTACCTGGATTCGAACCAGGGAATGCCGGTATCAAAAACCGGTGCCTTACCGCTTGGCGATACCCCAATGACCGTTGCGGTGAACCGCTATATCGAAGAAAAAATGGCTGGGGTACCTGGATTCGAACCAGGGAATGCCGGTATCAAAAACCGGTGCCTTACCGCTTGGCGATACCCCATCCGTGCAACGCTTACGGGTGAATGGTGCGGGAGGCGAGACTTGAACTCGCACACCTTGCGGCGCCAGAACCTAAATCTGGTGCGTCTACCAATTTCGCCACTCCCGCAAAAAAGATGGTGGCTACGACGGGATTCGAACCTGTGACCCCATCATTATGAGTGATGTGCTCTAACCAGCTGAGCTACGTAGCCATCTTTTTTTCGCGTAACCTTATCGGCGTTGCGGGGCGCATTATGCGTATTGAGCCTTGAAGCGTCAACCCCTTTTTCATTGAAAATAGCTGGAATGTGACTGTTTGGTTAGGTTGCGAACAGCATGACGCAATATTCGGCAATTATTATTTATTAATTGTTTTTTAGCACAGAAAACAGACATAAAAAAAGAGCCCCGCAGGGCCCTTTTCTAGGGATTAACTTATTTATAAGCGGATTGGTGTACGCCAACTGCACGACCTGAAGGATCGTTCATGGTTTTAAACGCTTCATCCCATTCGATCGCTTTGGCCGAAGAACAGGCAACCGACGGCCCGCCTGGTACACATTCTGCCGCGCTCGCAACCGGGAACAGCTCTTCGAAAATTTCACGATACAAATACGCCTCTTTAGATGATGGCGTGTTGTACGGGAAACGGAAGCTGGCGGTTTCCAGTTGTTGGTCAGAAACTTGTTCAGCAGCGACTTCTTTCAGTGTATCAATCCAACTGTAACCGACACCGTCAGAGAACTGCTCTTTCTGCCGCCATGCGACGCTTGCCGGCAGGTAGGATTCAAAACATTCGCGCAGAACATGTTTTTCCATTTTGCCGTTGCCGCACATTTTATCCTGCGGGTTGATGCGCATCGCCACATCAAGGAATTTCTTATCCAGGAAGGGCACACGAGCCTCCACGCCCCAGGCTGACATGGCTTTGTTGGCGCGAGCGCAGTCGAACATATGCAGCGCCTGTAGCTTGCGCACGGTCTCTTCATGCAGCTCTTTTGCATCCGGCGCTTTGTGGAAATAGAGATAGCCGCCAAACACTTCGTCCGAACCTTCACCCGACAGCACCATTTTAATGCCCATCGCTTTAATTTTACGCGACATTAAGTACATTGGCGTCGAGGCGCGAATGGTTGTGACATCGTAAGTTTCAATGTGATAAATCACGTCGCGGATAGCATCCAGACCTTCCTGCACGGTGAAGTGGATCTCGTGGTGCACGGTACCCAGATGGTTCGCCACTTCTTGTGCGGCTTTCAGATCTGGTGCGCCCTCCAGGCCGACGGCGAAGGAGTGCAGTTGCGGCCACCATGCTTCGCTACGTTCCTGATCTTCAACACGACGCGCCGCGTATTTTTTGGTGATTGCGGAAATGACCGAAGAATCCAGACCGCCGGACAGCAATACACCGTAAGGAACATCTGACATCAGGTGACTTTTCACCGCATCTTCCAGCGCCTGACGCAGCTCGTTTTTATCGGTAACGTTGTCTTTAACCGCATCATATTCAAACCAGTCGCGCTGGTAGTACTGACGAATTTCGCCGTCTTTGCTCCATAAATAGCTACCTGCCGGGAATTCTTTGATCGTGCGGCATACAGGAACAAGGGCTTTCATTTCAGACGCGACGTAGAAGTTACCGTGCTCGTCGTAACCCATATATAGCGGGATGATCCCAATATGATCGCGACCGATCAGATAAGCGTCCTGCTCGCTGTCGTACAGGGCAAAAGCAAACATGCCTTGCAGGTCATCCAGGAACTCTGGGCCTTTTTCCTGGTACAGCGCGAGGATAACTTCGCAGTCGGAACCGGTCTGGAACTGGTAGCGATCGCCGTATTCAGCGCGCAGCGCCTGATGGTTATAAATTTCACCGTTAACTGCCAGGATATGCGTTTTCTTTACGTTGTACAGCGGTTGAGCTCCGGCATTGACGTCGACGATGGACAGACGTTCATGCGCCAGAATGGCGTTATCATCGGCGTAAATACCCGACCAGTCCGGACCGCGATGGCGCATCAGACGAGACAATTCCAGGGCTTTTTTACGCAGTTCAACTGCGTCAGTTTTAATATCGAATACGCCAAAAATAGAACACATAACCTTCTCCGTTAACCTGTTGCGTGATGCTTTTTATGTTTGCTTGATAAAGAAAATGCCGCAAAGCGGGAGAGGGCGCAAGCGAATTACGGGTCAGAAAATAAAAAACGCAATGGTCATTGTGGATTGGTGAAAAAAGATTATGTAATGAACATTGTTATTGATGAATCAGCAATGAAATGGTGATTTTATTGAATGGATGGATTTTTCAGGCCGGGTAACTTGCAGGTGGTGTTATCCGGCCAGGGGGATTAAATGACGTCTATCTCAGCAACGGACGGGTAAATCCAGCTCGGTCTGAACGGCATGCTGTCGATGTCATCAAGCGTCGATACGCCAGACAATACCAGGATGGTTTCGAGACCCGCCTGGAAGCCCGCCAGAATATCGGTACGCAGGTTGTCGCCAACGATAACCGTCTCTTCCGAGTGCGCCTGCATTTTGTTGAGCGCTGCACGAATAATCCACGGGCTGGGTTTCCCCACATAAAACGGCTTACGGCCAGAGATTTTTTCGATACCGGCGCACAGCGCACCGCAGGCAGGATAAAAGCCACGGCCGTGAGTATCCGGGTTTGTGGCGATGAAACGGGCGCCGTTAGCCACAAAATAGGCGGCTTTATGCATCATGTCCCAGTTATAGGAACGCGTCTCGCCAACAATCACAAAATCCGGGTTCACGTCGGTAATCGTAAATCCGGCTTTATACAGTTCGTGGATCAGCGCTCCTTCACCTACCACGTAGGCCTTTTTACCTTCCTGGCGACGAAGAAAATCAGCGGTAGCCATGGCAGAAGTATAAAAGACGCTATCGGGGACATTCACACCTGCGGTGGCGAAGCGGTTGGCCAGATCTTGCCCGGTCTGTGAAGGGTAGTTAGTCAGCAAAACGAGCGGCAGACCTTTTTCCAGAATCCCGGTCAGAAATTCTGCCGCACCCGGTACGGCAACATTGTCGTGCATCAGCACGCCGTCGATATCACAAATTACATTCTTAATGGCCATGGACAATCCGACATTAAAAAAAGAAGGCATTACTATACACAAAATACACGACATCATTCGAGTTGCATCAAGGCGGCAAGTCTGCGAAACCCTGGAGCTTACTGAAGTAAGTGACCGGGCTGAGCAGATGCAGCTAACGCAGAGGCAGCTTGAAGGATGACATGTATTAGCTTTCCAGCAAACGTTGCAGCAAAGTCCCGTTGAGCATTGCACGCTTCACCAGCGCAAAGGCGCCAATGGCGGAGCGGTGATCCAGCGTGGAACGAACCACCGGTAAATTGTGACGAAACGCCTTCAACGCCTGCGTGTTGATACAGCTCTCTATGGCTGGCAGTAGCACTTTATCCGCTTCGGTAATTTCGCCTGCAATGACGATTTTTTGCGGGTTAAACAGGTTGATGGCGATAGCGATGGTTTTACCCAGGTGTCGACCAACGTGCTCGATGACTTCTGCTGCCAGATTGTCGCCTTTATTCGCTGCCCTGCAGATGGCTTTGATACTGCAATCATCCAGCGTGAGCCGACTTGGATAGCCTTGTTTTAGCAAGTTTTGTACGCGGTGTTCGATAGAAGCATTAGCCGCAATGGTTTCCAGACAGCCGAAATTACCGCAGTGACAGCGCTCACCCAGCGGTTCTACCTGAATATGACCAATCTCACCTACGTTGCCATTGCGACCGATGAAAATGCGACCATTGGAAATAATTCCCGCGCCGGTTCCGCGGTGAACACGCACCAAAATGGAGTCTTCGCAATCCTGACTTGCCCCGAAATAGTGCTCGGCCAGCGCCAGACTGCGAATATCGTGACCGACAAAGCAGGTGACCTTAAAGCGTTTTTCAAGCGCTTCGACCAGCCCCCAGTTTTCAACCTGAATGTGTGGCATATAGCGAATAACACCGCTTTCAGGGTCAACCAGGCCTGGCAGGATGACGGAAATCGCAATCAGCTCGCGGATTTTCCGCTGGCAGCTCTCAATAAAGGAGGCAATGGTGTTGAGCAGCGCATACTCCAGCGTTTCCTGGGTACGCTCCGGGAGAGGGTAGTGCTCTTCAGCGACCACTTTACTGCTCATGTCATAGAGCGTGAGCGTGGTATCGTGACGGCCCAGTCGCACACCAATCGCGTGGAAATTGCGGGTTTCGGTGACGATGGAGATAGCGCGGCGGCCCCCGGTGGAGGCCTGCTGATCGACTTCTTTGATCAACCCGCGTTCGATCAACTGACGCGTAATTTTGGTTACGCTGGCGGGGGCAAGCTGGCTTTGCTCGGCAATTTGAATTCGCGAGATTGGCCCATGCTGGTCAATCAGGCGATAAACCGCCGCGCTGTTAAGCTGTTTTACGAGATCAACATTACCTATTTGAGCTTGTCCGCCTGGTGTCATTCTTTCTCTTACTCAGTAACGACCTCGTTGCCATTAACGATGGTCTTGATAATTTTAAAGTCGTGCGTGAACGCAGTCAGGTTGGCTACTTTGCCTGGCGCGATGCTGCCGAGTTGTTTGTCGACGCCAATGGCGCGAGCAGGGTAGAGCGTTGCCATGCGCAGGACTTCGTCGAGAGCGATATTCGCATGTTCGACCAGATTGCGTACGCCTTCAATCATGGTTAATGATGAACCGCTCAACGTACCGTTCTCATCAACGCACAATCCATTGCGGTAGTATATTGTTTTACCAGCGAAAATGAACTGTTCAATGTTTGCACCTGCTGGCGCGGTCGCGTCGGTGACCAGGCACAGCTTGTCGCCTTTCAGGCGCTTGGCATTACGAATGTTAACGTAGTCAACGTGCAGGCCATCGGCGATGATACCGCAGTAGATATCGGCTTCATCAAGAATTGCGCCCGCCAGTCCCGGTTCACGACCGGTAATGTACGGCATCGCGTTGAACAAATGGGTCGCAAAGGTGATGCCTGCGCGGAAGCCGATTTTGGCTTCTTTGACCGTTGCATTTGAGTGACCCGCAGAAACCACAATACCGGCATTCACCAGTTTGGTGATGACCTCTACCGGAACCATTTCTGGCGCCAGCGTCACTTTAGTGATGACATCGGCATTATCGCACAGGAAATCGACAAGCGCAGCGTCCGGTTGACGGACAAATCCCGGATTATGCGTGCCTTTTTTCACCAGATTCAGCCACGGACCCTCCAGATGAAGCCCTAATGCCTGATTCGGGTGTTTCGCCAGGTATTCACGCATGACGCGAACGCCCTGCTTCATCAGGTCATCGCTGGTGGTGATAAGCGTTGGCAGGAAGCTGGTGCAGCCCGATTTTTCATTGGCTTTCTGCATGATTTCCAGCGTTTCAACGGTTACGGCTTCTGCCGTATCGTTAAACTGTACGCCGCCGCAGCCGTTTAGCTGTACATCGATAAAACCGGGGGAAATAATGGCCCCATTCAGTGAGCGCTGTTCAATTCCTGACGGTAACTCAGCCAGTGGGCAAACGCTGTCAATCAGGCCATTGGCGACAACAATCGCATGGTCATCAAGAATTTCGTGACCGGTAAAGATCCGGCCCTGGGTTAAAGCATACATTCCGACCCCCGATTTCAAAAAATGCCGCCCTGCAACTCATCGACAGGGCGGAGACATCAATTACAGACCTTTAATATTTTCCGCTTCTAACTCGTTAAAGTATTTCAGCGTTTTCACTTTCAGTTCCATGGTGGAAGGCTCATCGCAGACCACAACGGCTTTCGGATGCAACTGCAGGCAACTGATGGTCCACATATGGTTAACATTGCCTTCAACGGCGGCTTGTAGGGCCTGCGCTTTCTGGTGACCCAGAACCAAAATCATCACTTCTTCAGCATCCAGCAGAGTACCCACGCCAACGGTCAGCGCATATTTAGGCACCTGGTTTACGTCACCGTCAAAGAAGCGTGAGTTAGCAACACGCGTGTCGTGAGTCAGCGTTTTGATGCGGGTACGGGAAGCCAAAGAGGAAGCCGGTTCGTTGAACGCGATGTGACCATCATTACCTACACCGCCCATGAACAGGTGGATTTTACCGTAAGAACGGATTTTTTCTTCGTACTGACGGCATTCTGCATCAATATCCGGCGCATTACCATTGAGGAGGTTGATGTTTTCTGCTGGAATATCAACGTGATCAAAGAAGTTACGATGCATGAAACTATGATAGCTTTCCGGATGTTCCTTCGGCAGGCCTACATATTCATCCATGTTGAAAGTGACAACATGTTTGAAGCTCACCTGGCCCGCTTTGTGCATTTCGACTAATGCTTTATAGGCTGTCAGCGGAGTACCGCCAGTCGGCAGGCCCAGAACGAACGGACGATCTGCCGTTGGTTTGAACGCGTTAATACGGTTAACGATATGGCGAGCAGCCCATTTGCCGACTTGTTCAGCGGTATTCAGGGGGATCAGTCTCATTCTTCACCTCAAAAGTAAATGTAAGCAATTGGCGGATTGAGTCTCTGTGCAGTATTAAGCGTAACCTGGTTTTGCATCGGTAAGGATCAATCCGTTTCGATTTTTTGAATGATAAAATAAGTTTTCGTAGTTAGCCAGTGAAAGGGAGGGTTAATAACGATATTTGGTGACTGAAATCACAAAAAACATGCTTTTAATTTGCGATACGAATTAAATTTTCACACACTCTGAATGTAGATGAATGGTTAATATCGTTGTTCCAGAATCTTGTTGTCAGGAATGGTCGCACAATAAAAATATGGCTTCAAAGAAGCCTAATCGGGGTCTCGTAGGGGGAATAAAATGAATATTTTAGGTTTTTTCCAGCGGCTGGGTAGGGCGTTACAGCTCCCCATCGCTGTGCTGCCAGTCGCGGCACTGCTGCTGCGATTCGGCCAACCAGATTTACTTAACGTACCCTTCATCGCGCAAGCGGGTGGGGCCATTTTTGATAACCTCGCGTTAATTTTCGCGATCGGTGTGGCATCCAGCTGGTCAAAAGACAGCGCAGGTGCGGCAGCGCTGGCGGGTGCGGTCGGTTATTTCATATTGACCAAAGCAATGGTTACCATTAACCCAGCCATCAACATGGGTGTGCTGGCGGGTATCATTACCGGTCTGGTCGGCGGCGCCGTCTATAACCGCTGGTCTGGTATCAAACTGCCTGACTTCCTGAGCTTCTTTGGCGGCAAACGCTTCGTGCCGATCGCCACTGGCTTTTTCTGTCTGGTGCTGGCTGCAATCTTTGGCTACGTGTGGCCGCCGGTGCAGAACGCCATCCACGCGGGTGGTGAGTGGATCGTAGGCGCTGGCGCGCTGGGTTCAGGTATCTTTGGTTTCATCAACCGTCTGCTGATCCCAACCGGTCTGCATCAGGTTCTGAACACCATCGCCTGGTTCCAGATTGGCGAATTTACTAACGCCGCAGGAACCGTATTCCACGGTGACATCAACCGCTTCTATGCGGGTGACGGTACTGCGGGTATGTTCATGTCTGGCTTCTTCCCGATCATGATGTTTGGTCTGCCGGGTGCGGCGCTGGCGATGTACTTCGCGGCTCCAAAAGCACGTCGTCCGATGGTTGGCGGTATGCTGCTGTCCGTGGCGATCACTGCATTCCTGACTGGTGTTACCGAGCCGCTGGAATTCCTGTTCATGTTCCTGGCTCCGCTGCTGTACCTCCTGCACGCAGTGTTAACGGGTATCAGCCTGTTCGTTGCGACACTGCTGGGGATCCACGCGGGCTTCTCCTTCTCCGCAGGTGCTATCGACTACGTGTTGATGTACAACCTGCCGGCAGCAAGTAAGAACGTCTGGATGCTGGTGGTGATGGGGCTGGTGTTCTTCGTTATTTACTTCGTGTTGTTCAGCGCGGTTATTCGTCTGTTTAACCTGAAAACGCCGGGCCGCGAAGATAAAGAAGACGATATCGTCACTGAAGAAGCGAACAGCAATACTGAGGAAGGTCTGGCTCAACTGGCAACCAGCTACATTGCAGCGGTTGGCGGTACCGATAACCTGAAAGCGATTGATGCCTGTATTACCCGTCTGCGTCTGACCGTTGCCGACTCTGGTCGCGTAAATGATGCGATGTGTAAACGCTTGGGCGCTTCTGGTGTGGTTAAGCTGAACAAGCAAACTATTCAGGTCATCGTGGGTGCAAAAGCTGAATCCATTGGCGATGAAATGAAGAAAGTTGTCGCGCGTGGTCCGGTGGCGGCAGCGTTTGGTGAAAGTGCGCCAGCGGCAGCAGCTCCAGTTGCAAAACCGCAGGCTGTCGCGAATGCGGTCACCGTTGAAGCGTTGGTATCTCCTATTACCGGTGATGTGGTTGCACTGGAGCAGGTTCCTGATGAAGCCTTCGCCAGCAAAGCAGTAGGCGACGGCGTGGCGGTAAAACCGACGGATAAAATCGTGGTTGCTCCGGCTGCGGGCACTATCGTGAAAATCTTCAACACTAACCATGCGTTCTGCCTGGAAACCGTGAAAGGCGCGGAAATTGTGGTCCATATGGGCATCGATACTGTAGCGCTGGAAGGTAAAGGCTTTAAGCGTCTGGTTGAAGAAGGTGCGGAAGTAACGGCAGGTCAACCGATTCTGGAAATGGATCTGGAGTTCCTGAACGCCAACGCACGTTCCATGATTAGCCCGGTTGTGTGCAGCAACAGCGATGATTTCGGCGCGCTGGTCATTAAAGCCGAAGGTCATGTGGTTGCTGGTCAGACACCGCTGTATGAGATTAAAGGTAAATAACTGCTCCTGAGTAAAGTAAGTTAAGTGCCTCAAGCGGCGGGGGATAATCCTCCGCCGCTTTTTTTTACAGCAAATACCCTCATATATCCTGCTGAAACACCTTTTTTGTGCAACTAATAGTTGTCTCCTGACGTCGCTTATAAGATCATGTTCCGTTATACGTTGTTTACGCTTTGAGGAATCCACGATGAGTGAGGCTGAAGCCCGCCCGAGTAACTTTATTCGTCAGATCATCGATGAAGATCTGGCCAGTGGTAAGCACACCACTATCCATACACGTTTTCCGCCGGAGCCAAATGGCTATCTGCACATTGGCCACGCGAAATCCATTTGTCTGAACTTTGGCATTGCGCAAGATTACCAGGGCCAGTGCAACCTGCGTTTTGATGATACGAACCCGGTTAAAGAAGATATCGAGTACGTTGAGTCGATTAAAAACGACGTTGAATGGTTAGGTTTCCACTGGACTGGCGACATTCGCTACTCGTCGGATTACTTCGATCAGCTTCACGCCTATGCGGTAGAGCTTATTAATAAAGGTCTGGCGTACGTTGACGAACTGTCAGCGGACGAAATCCGCGAATACCGTGGCACGCTGACTCAGCCGGGCAAAAACAGCCCGTTCCGCGATCGTAGCGTCGAAGAGAACCTCGCGCTGTTCGAAAAAATGCGTACCGGTGGTTTTGAAGAAGGTAAAGCCTGTCTGCGCGCGAAAATCGATATGGCTTCGCCATTTATCGTGATGCGCGATCCGGTGCTGTACCGTATCAAGTTCGCTGAACACCACCAGACCGGCAATAAGTGGTGCATCTACCCGATGTACGACTTTACCCACTGCATCAGCGATGCGCTGGAAGGCATTACGCATTCACTGTGTACGCTGGAGTTCCAGGATAACCGTCGTCTGTACGACTGGGTGCTGGACAACATCACCATTCCGGTTCATCCGCGCCAGTACGAATTCTCGCGCCTGAATCTGGAATACACCGTGATGTCCAAGCGTAAGCTAAACCTGCTGGTGACCGACAAGCACGTTGAAGGCTGGGACGATCCGCGTATGCCAACAATTTCTGGCCTGCGTCGTCGCGGTTACACTGCTGCCGCGATCCGCGAGTTCTGCAAACGCATTGGCGTAACTAAGCAGGACAACACCATTGAGATCGCTTCTCTGGAATCCTGTATCCGCGAAGATCTGAACGAAAACGCTCCGCGCGCGATGGCGGTTATCGATCCGGTGAAACTGGTTATCGAAAACTACCCGCAGGGCGAAAGCGAGCTGGTCACTATGCCTAACCATCCGAACAAACCGGAAATGGGCAGCCGTGAAGTACCGTTTAGCGGTGAAATTTGGATCGATCGTGCAGACTTCCGCGAAGAAGCGAACAAGCAATACAAACGTCTGGTGATGGGCAAAGAAGTGCGTCTGCGTAACGCTTACGTGATCAAGGCCGAACGTGTCGAGAAAGATGCGGAAGGGAATATCACCACCATTTTCTGCACCTATGATGCCGATACCCTGAGCAAAGATCCGGCTGATGGTCGTAAAGTTAAAGGCGTTATTCACTGGGTGAGCGCGTCCCATGCGCTGCCGATTGAAATCCGTCTGTACGATCGCCTGTTTAGCGTTCCAAACCCAGGCGCGGCGGAAGACTTCCTGTCCGTCATTAACCCGGAATCGTTGGTCATTAAGCAGGGCTACGGTGAGCCATCGCTGCAGGCTGCGGTTGCAGGCAAAGCGTTCCAGTTTGAGCGTGAAGGTTACTTCTGTCTGGACAGCCGCTATGCAACAGCAGACAAGCTGGTGTTTAACCGCACCGTTGGTCTGCGCGACACGTGGGCTAAAGTCGGCGAATAAGTCGCAATACCTCCAGTCTAAACGCCGCGTCATGCGGCGTTTTTTTTCGCAAAAAAACCGTACGCCAGGCTCCGTTTGCGGAGCGAATTAATTACATGTCTGTAATAATGGAATGGCTGAATATTTTTACGTTTAAATAACTTACCTCAATATGAAATAGGCTGAAACCGATTTCATCCTCATGGAAAACAAGCGATTTTTTCAACTTTTCAACGCTTTTTTATCTGTCGATGAAAATGTAACAGAAAGCAATCAAATATGTGCGGTTGCTCATACTATTACATACTCGTTACAGAAAGAGATTGATAATTCGCGTCGCGAAAAATAGTCTATTCATTGTAGTCACTGAGGTTTTCTTAGCGCTACTTTTTTTATTTTTTTCGCTGTCCGCTTTTGTCGGCAGCATTTTTATGTCAAAGAGGATTAACATATGCGTACGTTTAGTGGCAAACGTAGTACGCTGGCGCTGGCTATCGCCGGTATCACAGCAATGTCGGGTTTTGTTGTCGCTCCCCAGGTACACGCCGAAGGATTTATTGATGACTCTACCTTAACCGGCGGCATCTACTACTGGCAGCGTGAGCGTGACCGTAAAGATGTGACCGATCACGACAAATACAAAACCAACCTTTCTCACTCCACCTGGAATGCTAACCTCGACTTCCAGTCCGGTTACGCGGCTGATATGTTTGGTATTGATATCGCAGCATTCACTGCTATTGAAATGAACGAAAGTAGCGAAAGCGGCCATCCAAACGAAATTGCATTCTCTTCCAAAAATAAAGGCTATGACGAAGATTACTCCGGCGATAAGAGCGGGATTAGCCTTTATAAAGCAGCAGCTAAATTTAAATATGGTCCAGCCTGGGCGCGTGCCGGTTACATTCAACCAACCGGACAGACTTTGCTGGCTCCGCACTGGAGCTTTATGCCAGGTACCTATCAGGGTGCTGAAGCTGGCGCCAACTTCGACTATGGCGATGCTGGTGCGCTGAGCTTCTCCTATATGTGGGCCAATGAATATAAAGCACCGTGGCACACCGAAGTTGATAAATTCTATCAGGCCGATAAGAAAACCAGCGTAGATTACCTGCACTCAATCGGTGCGAAATATGATTTCAAAAATAACCTGCTACTGGAAGCGGCATTTGGCCAGTCAGAGGGCTACGTCGATCAGTACTTCGCCAAAGCCAGCTACAAATTCGATTTAGGGGGTAATCCGTTTACCACCAGCTATCAGTTCTACGGCGCACGTGACAAAGTTGACGATCGCACCGTGAACGATATTTATGACGGTACGGCCTGGCTGCAGGCGCTGACCTTCGGTTATAAAGTAGCGGAAGTGGTTGACCTGCGTCTGGAAGGTACCTGGGTTAAAGCGGACGGGCAGCAGGGCTACTTCCTGCAGCGTATGACCCCGACCTACGCTTCATCAAACGGTCGCCTGGATATCTGGTGGGATAACCGTTCTGACTTCAACGCCAACGGCGAAAAGGCAGTTTTCTTCGGCGCAATGTATGATCTGAAGAACTGGAACCTGCCTGGCTGGGCAGTGGGCGCGTCCTACGTTTACGCATGGGATGCTAAACCAGCGACCTGGCAGCTCAACCCGGATGCGTACTACGACAAAAACCGCACTATCGAAGAGTCCTCTTACAGCCTGGATGCGGTCTACACCCTGCAAGATGGTCGTGCGAAGGGCACTATGTTTAAACTGCACTTCACCCAGTACGACAACCATTCAGACATTCCGAGCTGGGGCGGTGGTTACGGCAACATCTTCCAGGATGAGCGCGACGTGAAGTTCATCGTTATTGCTCCATTCACCATCTTCTAATGCCAATAGCGGCAGGCCGGGCGCCTGCCGCCTCGTTGAGGAAAGTGCTATGAAAAAACTGATACTCATCGCCGTTATGGCATCAGGGCTGGTGGCTTGTACGCAATCCCCTGCACCGAAAGAAGACAGCCGCCTGAAAGAAGCCTACAGCGCGTGTATTAATACCGCGCAAGGATCGCCGGAAAAAATAGAAGCCTGCCAAAGCGTGTTGAATGTACTGAAGAAAGAAAAACAGCATCAGCAGTTTGCCAATGAAGAAAGCGTACGTGTGCTGGATTATCAGCAGTGTATCCAGGCCACACGTACGGGGAACGATCAGGCCGTTAATGCTGATTGTGACAAAGTTTGGCAGGAAATTCGCAGCAAGAATGCCGCGCAGTAATTCAAAAAATGAAAAAGACAACGGGCGGAGATTTCTCCGCCCGTTTGCATTTCAGAGTTTATGTTCGAGCGGCTGATAACCCCGGCTCAACCGGATAAACAGCATTGCTGTAGCGGCGAGTCCGCAAAGTGCCGCACACATCAGCCACCATCCTGGTGAACTTTTATCCCCGGTTAGCTGGACCAGCGCTGTGGATATAACGGGTGTAAGGCCGCCAAAAATAGCTGTGGCAAGGCTGAATGCCAGTGAAAAACCCACTGTACGGACGTAGACAGGCATCACCTCGGTGAGTGCGGCAACCATTGCCCCGTTGTACATACCAAAAAAGAACGAAAACCAAAGCAGAACCAGTGTCATGCGCGTGAAATCTGGCGCGGCGGTGAGCCAGTGCATTACCGGCCAGGTGGTGATCAGTGCAAGTACAGTTATACCCATCAGCACCGGACGACGACCAATTCGGTCAGAAATCGCTCCGCCAATCGGCAGCCAGATAAAGTTAGAAATCCCGACCAGCATAGTGACTACCAGGCTGTCGCGCGCGCTCAGGTGGAGTACAGCCCTGCCGTAGGTCGGGGTATAGACGGTGATGAAGTAAAACGTTGTTGTGGTCATCGCCACCAGCAGCGTACCTGCAGCGATAAGACGCCAGTTTTTGACGATAGTGGTGAAAATTTCCCGAGTGTCGGGGCGGTGCGTGCGTTGTAAAAATGCGTCTGTTTCCTGCAGCGAGCGGCGGAGCACGAAGATCAAAGGAATAATCATGCAACCAATAAAGAAGGGAATGCGCCAGCCCCATTCCGAGATCTCATCATGTCCCAGGGTGGCGTTCAGGCCATAACCAATCAGCGCCGCCACCACAATGGCGACCTGTTGACTGGCGGACTGCCAGCTGGTGTAGAAGCCTTTATTGCCAGGCGTGGCGATTTCAGAAAGATAAACTGAGACGCCGCCTAACTCCACGCCTGCAGAAAATCCCTGTAATAATCGTCCAAGCAATACCAGCACGGGAGCCAGCAGACCAATACTGTGATAGCCGGGTACCAGGGCAATCAGCAGAGTACCGCAGCCCATAATCGCCAGCGTTACCATCAGACCTTTACGACGACCAATTCTGTCGATGTAAGCACCCAGTACAATGGCGCCAACGGGTCGCATTAAGAAACCCGAACCAAAAACGGCGAAAGTTAACATTAGCCCGGCAAATTCACTCTCCGCGGGAAAGAAGGTCTTTGCGATATAGGTGGCGTAAAACCCGAACAGAAAAAAGTCGAACTGTTCGAGGAAATTACCGCTGGTTACCCGCAGTATTGCGCCGAAAGTTCCGGCACGCGATGGATGTTGTGTCATTGGGTTTGCTCCACTGTCTTATCATAATATTTATAGAGGTAAGAGTGTGCGGGTTAGTTGTCTGTGATCCCCGCCTGTTTGCCGCGCCGTTTCTCAATCGCCCACTTGAGTAAGGCTGCGCAGCGGTAAAATCCATGGGCAAATTTTCCGTAAGGAATGGTCAGAAAGAGCGCCATGACCACGCCGAGGTGAATGGCGAGTAAAACAGCCATCCATGACGTGTCTCTTCCCGCCAGAAGCGCTAAACCGGTCAGACTGGTCAGCAGCAGCAGTAAAATAAAACCGCGATCCATCGGTTTTTGCCGTGCGTTGCCATGCAGCGGTGAACGCTTAACGTTCAGCCATAACAAACCCGCTGGGCCGATAATCAGGCCAATACCGCCTAATGTGCCCAATATTACCGGCACGCTGAGGAACGGATAGGGCGCTTCAATACCTGCGAAATAGTGATAGCCCGTCGCCACCACGGTGGCGGCAAAGCAGAGCATAAAACCGTAGAAGGTAAAGTGATGGTAACGGCGGCGCATCAGGGTGAAGGCATCATCTGCTTCGTTACACCCTTTGCCGTGCCCACCATCGAGATATTTCAGCGTCAGCGCATTGTGTGAGGCTTCAGCAATGTCGGTGGAAAGCGGTATTCCCGGAGAAATTTCGCGCCAGAATCGGATAACGCCCGCCATCAGCAGAACGATTGCCAGAATAAAGACTGAACCAAACATCCAGGCCAGCAGGTTATGCGGGAAAATTTGATAGAAATCACCGGCCAGTGGAGGATGGAGTAACGAGCCCTTTAACCCCATGGCGAGAAGTAAAAACAGGATCAGACCGAAAACCAGTGCCAGCGTCACGGTGACGCCAGCACGACGATAAAGCGCACCAAAGGCGGCGGGTTGTGCGTAGTGCTGATAGGTTTCCAGCCGGACTTCCGCCATTGCCTTCGGCACGTTGATGGCAAATTCATGAGGCGGGGCATACTGACACGCGTGCAGGCAGGCGCCGCAGTTATGGCACAGGTTCGCCAGATAGTTGATATCCGCTTTACCGAATTCCAGACGCTGCGTCATTGCCGGGAACACGGCGCAAAATCCTTCACAATAGCGGCAGGCGTTACACACCTGCATCACACGTTCAACTTCAGCTTCCGACTCGGTGATGATTTGCGCGTCGATGATCAATTTCTCAAGCTGTTTCATAACGTACCTCCTTCTGTGCTGCCAGAGCAGCCTCCTTTCCGGCAATGCGGCCAAAAGTGGTGCCGATCGACATCCCCACGCCTGCGGTGTAGCCCTTGCCCAGCACATTGCCTGCCATCATCTCTCCGGCGACGAACAGGTTGCGGCTTGGAAGCCCTGCAAAGTGTACGGCAGCGCGTTCATTCACTTTCAATCCGAGATAGGTGAAGGTGATCCCTGGCCGCAGGGCATACCCGTAGTAAGGCGGCTGGTCCAGCGGTCGCGCCCAGTGTGTCTTTGCGGGGGCTAACGCTTTCGTCGTGCAGTTATCCAGAATGGTATGGTCGAAATGGCCTGGCTGGCAGGCGTTGTTATACTGCGTTACGGTGTGGGTAAAACGTTCAGCATTGAGACCCAACTGATGCGCCAGATCCGCCAGCGTATTGGCCTGTGCGCCAGGAAAGACTGGTGGCATGAAGTGGCCGATGGCCTTACTGTCGATAATGGAGTAACCAATCTGCCCTGGCTGTTGGGCGACCAGTCGTCCCCAGATGGCGTAGCGTTTGGGCCAGAAATCTTCGCCTTCATCATAAAAACGCTCAGCGTCACGGTTGACGACAATGCCAAGCGAAACGCAGTCCACGCGGGTGCAAATTCCGCCGTCATATAATGGTGCTCTGGCATCAATGGCTACACAGTGTGACTGGGAGGGGTCGCCGATGATGTCCGCCCCGGCGTCGATCATAAATTTGAGCAGTACGCCCTGATTAAAGCGTGTGCCGCGAATCAGGAAGTTATCCGCAGGCCACTCACCGCGTTCATTTTCCCCCCAGGCTTCACGTAGCCATTCGCGGTTTGATTCAAACCCGCCAGCGGCAAGCACGCAGGATTTCGCTGTAATACGCTCTTTGCCCGCCAGCGCCGCCACGAATTCGCCGTTATGCAGTTCAAGCGCCTGTACCGGGGTGTTATAGCGGATTTGCACACCTAACTTTTCTGCGCTGCGATAATAGGCATTCACGAGGGCTTTCCCGCCGCCCATAAAAAAGGCGTTGGTTCGCGCCACGTGTAAAGCGCCAGAGAGGGGAGGTTGAAAATTCACGCCATGTCGGCGCATCCAGTCGCGGCATTGTGAAGAGGTGCGGATCACCAGACGTGCCAGGGCTTCGTTGGTATTTCCCTCCGTGACGCGCTGCAGATCCTGCCAATACTCCTCTTCAGGGTAGCTTTCCACCAGCACATCCTGCGGCTCATCATGCATACAGCGCAGATTACGCGTGTGTTGGGAGTTTCCCCCGCGCCATTCCCGGGGGGCTGCTTCGAGCAGGAGTACCGAAGCTCCTTGCTCCCGGGCGGTTAGGGCAGCACATAACGCGGCATTGCCACCGCCAATCACCAGAACGTCAACCATCGTATACTCCATTACCATTTAACTAATTGTTAAATTTGTAATTGAAATGTATACGTGCAGCTTGTGCGGGCGCTATAACGCAGTGCTAAAGGGGGTTTTAGTTATTGTAAAGGATAGCGCCAGGCCAGCGTCCCGCTTCTACCAGTTGATGCATCACTTTCGTCAGCACCACGCGGGCTGCGAGCCCCGCCGGGGTGAGTTCATCGTCAGAGAGGCTGACCAGAAAGTTGGGGCGACTCAGTATTGGATTATGGACGCCGATCACTCTTAGCGTCTCTTTATCGAGATGGGAAATTGCCGCGCCGGGCTGGAGAGTAGCGCCGATCCCACTGCGAACGGCGCGCATTAGTAGCGCCAGACCATCAATTTCTGTTGCGATCTCAATGCGTAGCGCGTGTTCCTGACAAATCGCTTCCAGCCTGCCGCGCAGACCGTGGCCTGGGCTAGGCATTATCAATGGAATATGTGCCAATTGGGCTGGAGCAATATTGTCATCAGTAATATCAGCCAGTAAAGCATGGGTGCCAATTAAAAACAGCCGCTCTTCGAGAATCGGTCTGGCGCTCCAGCGCAGGAGCTTTTCTTTTTGAAACACAACGGCCAGGTCAATCTGACGAGTGCTGATCATTCGTTCCAGGTTACCAGAGAGGCTTTCCACCACATGCAGACGGACATCACTATAGGTTTCTCGCATGGCGTTGATAAAAGGCATGCCGAGAATGGAAGCGGTACTGGGGGCCATGCCGACGCTGACGTGTCCGGAAAGGCGGGATTCTCGTGCGGCGAGGATTGCATCGTCTGCGTGACGGAGCGCCAGCTGCGCCTGGGCGTAAAATGCCAGCCCGGCGCTGGTGGGCGTCACGCCACGCGAGGTGCGTTGCAGCAGGCGAATAGCAAGTTCATTTTCCAGGCGGGACATTTGCTGGCTGAGTGCCGAAACCCCAATATTGAGATCGAGCGCCGCACTACCCATGCTGCCAGTTTCGACAATGCGAACAAAATAACGTAGCTGGCGAAGTTCCATTTCGATTCTCCGGAAGGGACAATTGATTTTTACATTAAAGCAACACAAGAGTGGAGGGAAGGGGGGAACGGGCTGAAAACGTGCATAAAAAAAGCCAACCGGATGGTTGGCTTTTCAGAAAGCATCACATTACTTGCCGTCGTGCGCGTGCTCATCTTCGCGACAATCACCTTCGGCGCAGTGACCGTAAAGATACAGGCTATGGTTGGTTAAACGAATACCATGTTTAGCCGCAATCTCACGCTGGCGCGCTTCGATGGAATCATCGCTGAACTCGACCACTTTGCCGCAGTCGAGGCAAATGAGGTGATCGTGATGATGCTGTTGAGTCAGTTCGAAGACGGATTTACCACCTTCAAAATTATGGCGGGTCACGATACCGGCATCATCAAACTGGTTCAACACGCGATACACGGTCGCCAGACCAATTTCTTCACCCATATCGATCAGGCGTTTGTACAAGTCTTCCGCACTGACGTGATGGTTATCCGGTTCCTGAAGAACTTCCAGAATTTTTAAACGAGGAAGCGTTACTTTCAGGCCAGCCTTCTTTAATGCGGTATTGTTGTCAGTCATGCGGAATCTGTCCTGTAGCTAAACGATTCACTTCATTAACAGAAGTGACAGAAATTGCACTTGAGATAATGCGATTCATTATAGAACTGCCATGGCTAAATGAAAACTGCAAGTCTCTGGCAAATATTGTTAATCAAAACGTGGTATCGCCGACAAACACACTGTGCAACACCCGATTGGCATCCAGCCATTGTACAGGGTCAGACGGAAAAGTTACAAATTTGTAGCAATTATTTTGATTGGTTTTATCTATTGATGCGGCGCAGATAGAAATCTACGCCGTACAAAATCAGGCATTGATGATTTCGTCGAGGTGCAGCTCTTCAGAGATCTGCTTAACCCATTTTTCTACGCGCTCTGCGGTCAGCTCAGGCTGACGGTCTTCATCGATAGCCAGCCCGACAAAGTGGTCGTCGTCAGCCAGACCTTTGGACGCTTCAAAGTGATAACCTGCAGTCGGCCAGTGACCAACGATGGTTGCGCCGCGCGGTTCGATGATGTCGCGAATGGTACCTAACGCGTCGCAGAAGTATTCTGCGTAATCTTCCTGGTCGCCGCAGCCGAACAATGCAACCAGTTTGCCGTTAAAATCAATGTCTTCGAGGGTAGGGAAGAAATCGTCCCAGTCACACTGTGCTTCACCGTAGTACCAGGTTGGAATGCCAAGCAGCAGAATGTCATACCCTTCGAGATCTTCTTTGCTGCTTTTTGCAATGTCATGAACGTCGGCAACGTCTTTACCAAGCTGTTTTTGAATCATTTTTGCGATATTTTCGGTGTTACCGGTGTCGCTGCCGAAAAAGATGCCAGTGATTGCCATGAGTAAAATAACCTCTTGAAACTTATTGAAATGGTGGTGGCGCATTGCCCACGGATAAGGGCAATCATAGCAGAACAGTCAGGCATGCGGAAACAGCAAACACACAGGACTGCACTCTGTGCTACACGATTTATGATTTAGAGCAGAAATTCAGACTATGCCTGATCGCGCAACGCGCTGAGTTGGGTCATCAGCATCTCTTCGATGAGTTCACTGCGACTCATGTTGCGCGCCTCGGCCAGCTCGTTCAGAGCGTCAACGGCATCAGCGTTCAGTTTCAGTTCGACACGCTTAAGCCCGCGAACTTTATCGCGTTTAAGCTGATTACGTTTGTTAATACGTAACTGTTCATCACGCGAGAGCGGATTAGTTTTGGGTCGTCCCGGGCGACGCTCCTGCGCGAACAGATCTAATGTCGTACGGTCCGTTTGTTCTTTGGCCATGATCTTGGTGACTTCGGGGAAACAATCAGCCAGGCGTCTGCCCGGATGGATAGCGCGCCATAATACATCAGCAGGGGAGACACGCCAACGTCCACGCGCGTAATCGCGCACAGACGCTGAGTTTTTAATCAGTTAGCCTGTTCATTCAGATAACGACGGATGGCGCGCAGCACCGCCTCCGGTTTTTCTGCATGCACCCAATGCCCGGCACCTGCTATAACGTGCGCCCGAGCCTGCGGGAATTGCGCCAGCAGTTGGTCACGATACGCTTCGGTAACATACGGTGAATTGCCACCCGGGATAAACAGCGCCGGGTGCTCCCATGCCGGAATGGTCTCCCAACCGACGATATGAGGATATTGATCCCACAGCACAGGAACATTAAAGCGCCACTCGCCGTCAACAAAGGATTTCAGCAGAAACTGGATCACACCTTCTTCATGCAGGTGCTGACGCATAACGCTCGCCGCCTGCTGACGCGAAGAGGATTGCGCGTCAGTTACCGCGTTAATGGCAGCAAAAATCTTATCGTGGCGGCGAACATGGTAGTCAACGGGAGCAATGTCGATGGCGACCAGCCGTTCGACACGTTCAGGGGCCAGCGCGGTCAGCGCCATGACGGCTTTGCCACCCATCGAGTGACCAATAAAGATCGCTTTTTCGATCTGCCGATCGTCCAGTGTATCCAGCAGATCTTGCGCCATAGCCGGATAATTCATCTCAGGTGAACGAGGGGAGAGGCCATGATTTCGCATATCAACCTGGATGATATCGTGATCGGCCACTAGATCGCGTGCCAGGATCCCGAGGTTATCCAGACTGCCAAACAGGCCGTGAACCAGGACGATGGGAGAATTATTGTGCAGGTTTTGCGCAGATTGCGCTCGGATATTCAATTTCATGGCAAAGTTCTTTTTTTCACACTGACGGGTTAGGGTATCATGTTGACCATTCTGCCACATGGCTGCAACAACTACGGTTACTCCGAGTTTTGCGTGCCACCAGGCTTGACGCTATCCGCTGTTGGGATTTGCCTTTACACTACGCGTGTTGACCCAACAACTTGTATTCAGCTAAACACTGCACTGGATTAAGATGAAAACGATTGAAGTTGATGATGAACTCTATAGCTATATTGCCAGCCACACCAAGCATATCGGCGAGAGCGCATCCGACATTTTACGGCGTATGTTGAAATTTTCCGCCGCATCACAGCCTGTCATTCCGGTAGTAAAAGAAGTCCGCGCTGTGCAAGCTGTCGTGGAAGCCAAGCCGGTTAACCCCGTAAAAGATAAAGTGCGCGCGATGCGTGAACTGCTGCTGTCCGACGAATACGCTGAACAGAAGAAAGCAGTAAATCGCTTTATGCTGGTGCTGTCTACACTCTATTCACTGGATCACAACGCGTTCGCCGAAGCAACGGAATCGTTGCACGGACGTACGCGCGTTTATTTTGCAGCGGATGAACAGACGCTGTTGAAAAATGGTAATCAAACCAAACCGAAGCACGTGCCAGGCACGCCGTACTGGGTGATCACCAATACCAATACCGGCCGTAAATGCAGCATGGTTGAGCACATCATGCAGTCAATGCAATTCCCTGCGGAATTGATTGAAAAGGTTTGCGGAACAATTTAATCCTTGCATTAGAAGGACCAGGCAATGGCAATCCACAACCGTGCAGGTCAACCTGCGCAACAGAGTGATTTGATTAACGTCGCTCAACTGACGGCACAGTACTACGTACTGAAACCAACGGCAGGGAACGCTGAGCACGCCGTCAAGTTCGGTACGTCCGGACATCGCGGCAGTGCAGGTCGTCATAGTTTTAACGAGCCGCATATTCTGGCTATCGCTCAGGCGATTGCTGAAGAGCGTGCGAAAAACGGGATTACTGGCCCGTGCTATGTGGGCAAGGACACCCACGCGTTGTCTGAACCGGCTTTCATCTCTGTACTGGAAGTGCTGGCGGCGAACGGCGTTGATGTCATCGTGCAGGAAAATAACGGCTTTACGCCAACGCCTGCCGTGTCGAATGCAATACTGGTCCATAATAAAAAAGGCGGCCCGCTGGCTGATGGCATTGTGATCACGCCGTCTCACAACCCGCCGGAAGACGGCGGTATTAAGTACAATCCGCCTAACGGTGGTCCGGCTGATACTAATGTTACCAAAGTGGTTGAAGACAGAGCCAACGCGCTGCTGGCCGACGGTCTGCAAGGCGTGAAGCGCATGTCGCTGGATGCTGCGTTGGCATCCGGTCATGTTAAAGAACAGGATCTGGTGCAGCCTTTCGTGGAAGGACTGGCTGACATCGTCGACATGGCGGCGATTCAGAAAGCGGGCCTGACGCTGGGTGTCGATCCGCTGGGCGGTTCCGGTATCGAATACTGGAAGCGTATTGCGAAGCACTACAACCTGAACCTGACTATTGTTAACGATCACGTTGATCAGACTTTCCGCTTTATGCATCTCGACAAAGACGGTGCGATCCGTATGGACTGCTCCTCCGAGTGCGCGATGGCGGGCCTGCTGGCGCTGCGCGACAAGTTCGATCTCGCTTTTGCCAACGATCCGGATTACGACCGTCATGGCATCGTCACGCCCGCTGGTCTGATGAACCCGAACCACTACCTGGCGGTGGCGATTAACTACCTGTTCCAGCACCGTCCACAGTGGGGCAAAGACGTTGCCGTCGGTAAGACGCTGGTTTCTTCGGCGATGATTGACCGCGTGGTGAATGCTTTAGGGCGTAAACTGGTTGAAGTCCCGGTTGGCTTTAAATGGTTCGTTGACGGTCTGTTTGATGGCAGCTTTGGTTTTGGCGGTGAAGAGAGCGCGGGTGCCTCTTTCCTGCGTTTCGATGGTACACCGTGGTCAACGGACAAAGACGGCATCATCATGTGTCTGTTGGCGGCTGAAATTACCGCAGTGACCGGTAAAAACCCGCAAGAGCACTACAACGAGCTGGCTGCTCGTTTTGGCGCGCCGAGCTACAACCGCCTGCAGGCCAGCGCGACCTCTGCGCAGAAAGCGGCGCTGTCTAAGCTGTCTCCGGAAATGGTGAGTGCCAGCACGCTTGCGGGTGACCCGATCACCGCACGTCTGACGTCGGCACCGGGTAACGGTGCTTCTATCGGTGGTCTGAAAGTGATGACCGACAACGGCTGGTTTGCCGCACGTCCTTCCGGTACAGAAGACGCTTACAAGATCTACTGCGAAAGTTTCCTCGGTGAAGAGCACCGCAAGCAGATCGAGAAAGAGGCGGTCGAGATTGTCAGCGAAGTGTTGAAAAACGCGTAAGTACTGTTCGCACTGACGCGTTTTATAGGCCCGGTAAGCTAGCGCTACCGGGCTTTTTTGTGCCGATATTTAACTATGTTTATTTTTCAGTTCAAAACGCGGTGAGACCAGGCCATACAGCGTCCAGCCGAGGAAAGTCACGATAGAACCATACAGCATTGCTTCTTCGCCAGAGGAGTAGAGTGCATAGAAGCTGTATAATGCGCCAATAAACGCGACAAAGTTTGCTGGTTTCGCTTTTGACGATGGGACATTCGCCATCTTCTGAATAATAACCAGTGCGGCCATCGACAAGATATACGGGATGATATTCGTCACGACAGCCAGGTTGACCAGCACGTTGAACTGGCTGTTCAGCGACGGGCTGATGGTCATCAGCGATAAGCCACTCTGGATTATTACGATGGTCAGCATTCCCTGAACCGGCGCATCCACTTTAGTTACACGGGAGAAGATTTTCGGGAAGTAACCTTCATCAGCCGACGATTTAAAGACCTGAGCGATAGTAAACTGCCAGCCCAGCAGTGAACCACAGCAGGACATCACCATCAACGCCATGATCACTTTACCGACTTCCGGGGTGAACATCTGCGCAAAGGCCAAACCGAAAGGCGCAGTGGAGTTAGCCAGATCCATATTTGGCACAATCCCGGCGATCACATTGGTCGAAATGATGTAAATCACTGCCGCGCCCAACGTACCGCCCAGTACAGCGATGGGTACGTTGCGCTCCGGATTTTCAACCACTTCGGCGTTAGCGCAGGCCGATTCCAGACCGAGAAAAGCCCACAGGGTCATCGCAATCGAAGAACCGACCGCCGTGAAGAACGGGACGTGGTGTGGGTTCCAGGAGTTAGCGTACAGCGTCGGACTGAACCAGAACCAGCCGATGATGCACAAACCGACAACCGGAATAATAACGCCCCAGACGGTGATACTGCTGAGCTGCCCAGTAATACGTGCCCCGCCAAAGTTAGCGACGGTGCAGATCCACAGCACGCCGATAGTGGCCAGGCCAATCTGCACGGGTGTCAATGTGGCACCAAACAGTTCGGTACCGTAGCCCACGGCGGAGATAGCGATAGCCACGTTGGCAATTAACAGCGAAACGCCATAGGTGTAGTTCGCCATAAAGTTACCGGATTTGCCAAAGGCATATTCAGCATAACCGCCCATACCACCGGATTTACGACTGAACATACCGCATTTTGCGAAGGCCCACGCCAGTGCCATTGAACCGACAGCGGTCACCAGCCACGAGATGATCGAAATGGTGCCGACTTCTGCAAGTTTGGTAGGCAACATGATGATCCCTGAGCCCATCATATTGACCATGGTCAGGATGGTGAGCTGGACGACACCCATTTTGTTGGATTTGGCTTTGCTCATAACATTTCCCCTTTCAACAGATCGTCTTGCGCGTCTTTTGGCTTAATGACATAGCACCACACCTGTTTACGCCCGTCGTGTTCTTCGATGTAGACACCCTGAAGTTCAGGCGCAAAACCCGGCAGCAGATTGATTCCCTCTTCCAGCGCGCTAAAGTAACGCAATACTGAACCACCCCAGATTTCACCCGGAACCACACACAGCACGCCAGGAGGATAAGGCAACGCACCTTCCGCGGCGATTCGGCCTTCCGCGTCCGGTAGTCGCACCAGCTCAACTTCACCACGCAGATAGGCGTAGTTGGCCTCCTGGGGATTCATGCTGACGCGCGGGAAATGATCCTTACGGAACATCTCTTTCTGTAGCTGTTTCACGTTGTGACGGGCGTACAAATCGTGCATTTCCTGACACAGCTGACGCAGGGTATAACCGACATAACGGGCTTCATGTTGTTTGTAGAGAGAGGGCAGAACCTCAGCCAGCGGGGCATCGGCTTCCAGCAGTTTTTCGAAACGCACCAGCAGGGCGACAAGTTGCTGCATCTTCGCCATATCTTCTGCCGGGGTCATCAGGAACAGGATGGAGTTAAGGTCGCATTTTTCGGGAACTACGCCATTTTCCCGCAGGAAGTTAGCCAGAATGGTGGCCGGAACGCCGAACGTGTCATATTCGCCGTTACGCGTTTTGATCCCCGGTGTGGTGAGCAGCAGTTTGCATGGATCCACAAAGTACTGGTGTTCGGCGTAGCCTTCAAAGGCATGCCAGTGTTCACCAGGAACAAAATGGAAGAAACGTAGATCGCTGGCAATTTCAGCGGTGGAATAAGCCTGCCACGGTTTACCTTCCACCATCTCAGGCACAAATGGCCGGATATGGTGGCAGTTTTCCAGGATCAATTTACGCGTATCAATTCCGTTGACGACGCAGTCCATCCACATGTTGCGCCCGCTGATGCCTTCATGCATTTTGGCGTTGATGTCGAGCGCGGCAAAGAGCGGATAGAACGGGCTGGTGGAGGCGTGCATCATGAACGCGTTATTCATTCGTTTATGGGGCACGTAGCGAGACTGGCCTTTAATATGGCTGTCTTTTTTGTGGATCTGCGATGTCTGGGAGAAACCCGCCTGCTGTTTGTGTACCGACTGGGTGACCAGAATACCAGGATCGTTTTCATTCAGATCCAGCAACAATGGAGAACAATCGGCCATCATCGGAATGAACTGCTCATAGCCCACCCACGCGGAGTCAAACAGGATGTAGTCGCACAGGTGACCGATGTTATCCACTACCTGACGCGCGTTATAGATGGTGCCATCGTAGGTACCTAACTGAATCACGGCCAGTCGGAATGGACGGACATCATTTTTACGTTTTGGCGCGACTTCACCGATCCTTTCTCGCAGATAGCTTTCTTCAAAGCAGTGAGCGTCAATCCCGCCGATAAAGCCGTACGGGTTGCGTGCAGTCTCCAGATAGACCGGCGTGGCCCCAGCCTGTAATAACGCGCCGTGGTGGTTTGACTTGTGGTTGTTGCGGTCAAACAACACCAGATCGCCTGGGGTGAGCAGCGCGTTAAGCACCACTTTGTTTGATGATGAGGTTCCGTTCAGGACAAAGTAGGTCTTATCCGCGTTGAACACTTTGGCCGCATGCTGTTGGGCGATGCAAGGCGCACCTTCGTGGATCAACAAATCACCCATTGCCACATCGGCATTACACAAATCAGAGCGGAAAAGCGTTTCGCCGAAGTACTCCACAAACTGATTACCCGCAGGATGGCGACGGAAAAATTCGCCCCCCTGATGACCTGGACAATCAAATGCGCTGTTACCCTGATTGACGTAATCGACCAATGCGCGGAAGAACGGGGGACGTAGCTGCGTTTCGTAGTGGCTGGCGGCGGTTTCTAACTGACGACCATAAAATGCTGAGCGGGCTTCATTGCATTCGAATACGCCGGAGATCCGTGGCAGATACTCTGCTGGAACACGCTCTTCATTTTCGGTGGCGATAAAAACGGGAATGCCGTAGCCGGTGGCGTCAATTTCATCGAGTTTTCCTCGTTCAATATCATTGATGGATAACACGATGGCAGCAACATCAATGAAATTACTTTCATCGATATTTACGCAGGAACGCTGCGTAGAAAAACAATCAGGACAGGAACGGCTTACGGCAATTTTTAATTCAGACATTTTCATCTCTTTATTTTAGGTAATAGCAGGTCCTCAATTTCTCAAATGAGAAATTGATAACTCCGGAAAAAAAAAGCAAAGTAATACCGCTGATAAATAAATCAGTAAATTGCTTTTTTGAAGATGCAATAAACCCTAACCGGTCCGGTCACAGGTAATACAGGGTTATGCAGGGAGAGCACTGTGGATACAGGCATTATACCCGTCGTCTTTCAAGCTGCATCTGTGTTGGCTTTACTCGCTTATCCCAGTCACGTACTGATGTACGCTCCCGGGCTTCGCTGCATCGCCGTCTTGATGCAACTCGAAATCTATTGGGTATATATCTGCGATACAGAGAGTCAGGATGACCTGTATACTGGAGTGCCCTTAGTCGGAAGACTAACGGGCATTAAAGAAATGAAAGTCGAAACTATTGCGGTGGGCAAACATCATAATATGCGTTGTTCGCCTTATATGTGGCATTGTACGGCTATTATTTTCCATTTTGGTTACCTTTACTGGATAAGTGGAAGGTGTGGGTATTTTATCCAGGAAATGGCTATGAACTGTGAAGAAGATCAATAAAAAATGATCGTTTCCAAAATATTTAGTCGCCGATTATGCATATCGTGAGATAAGATACTGTTTTGTTGTTTATATGTTATTTATTTGTGTTTTATTATTTTGAGTATAACCTTATCGGCTGCGTAATAAATATTATGCAGCCTTAAGGATAATAGATAATATATTTGTTATTTAATCAAAATAAATGAATAAAAATTCAAGGCATAAACCGATAACCAATTCCGGTCTCGGTCAGAAAATGACGCGGGCGGGCCGGGTCCAGTTCCAGCTTCTGGCGCAAGTGTCCCATATAAATGCGCAGATAGTGACTGTGTTCGACGGCGTTTGGTCCCCAAACCTGATTCAATAACTGACGTTGCGTCAGTACCTTCCCGGCATTATTCAGCAGTACCGCCAACAGGCGAAACTCAATCGGCGTCAAGTGAATTTCTTCATCACCTCGGTGTACGAGGCGAGCAGCGATATCCACTTTAACATTAGAAAAATGTACGACCGGTTCGGGAGACGTCCCACTGGCGTGGCGACGCAATGCCACGCGCAATCGCGCCTGTAGCTCGCCAATACCAAAAGGTTTGCTGAGATAGTCATCGGCTCCGGCATCCAGCGCGGCGATTTTATCGCTTTCCTCACTGCGGGCTGAAAGCACAATCACTGGAATCGCGCTCCATTGACGCAGGTCGCGAATAAAATCAATGCCGTCGCCATCCGGCAGGCCAAGATCGAGAATGATGAGATCGGGTTTCCGCGTGGCGGCTTCCAGCAGACCGCGTTGCAGCGTTTCTGCTTCAAATACACGTAGGCCATCGGCCTCCAGCGCGGTGCGCAGAAAGCGGCGAATGGCCTGTTCATCTTCAACAATCAGTACGTTCGTCACATATCCTCATGAAAATCTTCAAGTTGAGGGGGGATTTCCTGGGGCAGTGTAACACGAAAACATGCTCCTCCCTGCGCGCGATTGTGGACAGAAATAGTCCCGCCATGCACGT
Organism: Citrobacter sp. VF227; assembly: GCF_052950715.1. Classification (NCBI taxonomy): domain Bacteria; kingdom Pseudomonadati; phylum Pseudomonadota; class Gammaproteobacteria; order Enterobacterales; family Enterobacteriaceae; genus Citrobacter; species Citrobacter sp. VF227. The sequence continues at coordinate 509,894 of NZ_JBRFVF010000002.1, read as the reverse complement.
CCACAATGGCCTGACAAATTGCCAGCCCCAGCCCGACGCCTGGCACCGATGACTCTTTATTCCCTCGGGAGAACTTGTCAAAAACGCGCTGTTCCATACCCGACGGAACACCCGGCCCATTATCCCAGACGTCTAATTGCAGGTGTTCTCCATTGACGCTGGCATCAATACCGATCTGCGCCTGTGGACCCGCGTATTTGACGGCGTTTTCCAGCAGGTTAATCAGCACCCGTTCAAAGAGTGGGCCATCGACGTGAATCAATGTCAACGGTTCTGGTAACGACAGATTTATTGGGGCAGAGAGACCTGGCTCCAGCATCTGCAGGGCGCTACCCACCACCTCTTCCAGCGTTAACCACTCCTTCTTAAGATTAAAGCCGCCAGACTGAATTCGCGCCATATCCAGCAGGTTATTCACCAGTCGGGTCGTGTTCAGAACGTGCTGGCGAATCTCGCTGGCCTGGCGTGCGTGCGGCGATCCCTCGCTTGCCAGATCCAGCGTTAAGATTTCTGCCTGGCCGAACAACACCGTCAATGGCGTGCGCAAATCGTGGGACAGGGCTGCGAGCAGGGCGTTGCGAATACTTTCGCGCTCGCTGGCAAAGCGAGCCTGCTCTTCGCTGGCAGTCAGCGTCAGGCGCTCCAGCGCACTGGCGACCAGCAACGTGAAGGTTTCCAGCAGGCGTTGCTGTTCAGGGATCATCAGTTGGCGTAAATTTCCCGGTTCCACGATCAGCAATCCATGCGTTTTGTCGGCGCTTTTTAACGGTAAAATTTGATACGGCACGCCGGGTAACGTATCGGTGCCTGCGCCGGCGGGTTGCCCTTTATCAAAGCTCCATTGAGCAATGGCGTCATCCCACGGTGTCATGCCCTGTTGATGAGTGAGAGGGGCCAGCTTACCGTTTTCGCCGGGCAGTAAAACCTGGCTACGGGCCTGAAACGTTGAAGCGATAAACTGTTCGCTGGTGGCGGCGATATCCGTCTGACTGCGTCCGACGGCCAACGCTTTGGACATCTCATACAAATGACGCGTACGCTGTTCACGATAACGCGCTACCCGTGCCTGATACCGCACCCCGGCGGTCAGATTACCGATAACCAGCCCTACCGTGAGCATTACGGCAAAGGTAAGCAGGTACTGGACGTCGGAAACGGCCAGCGTCCCGCGCGGAGCAATAAAGAAGAGATCGAAGCTGGCGACGTTAATAAAAGTGGCCAGAACGGACGGCCAGCGTCCGTAAAAGAGTGCGATAACCACCACGCCCAATAAATAGATCATCACCAGGTTGGCGGCGTCAAACGCCATCAGCCACTGCATGGCGATTAGCGTAATGATGGCGCACAGCGCAACAGCGACCACGCACCCCTGAATTTGTACCCGCCATTTATCCTTAAAGGTACGGCTGTCTGCGGTTTGCAGCACAGGACGTGAAGGGGGCTCATCGAGGGCGACAATCATCAGGTCGAGATCGGGTGCGCGGTGGGCCAGTTTGTCGGCAAAGGAGTCGCTGCGCCACCAGCGTCGCGTCGTTGGACGCCCGAGCACAATTTTTCCCAGATTATGCTCGCGGGCATAGCGGATTACCGCTTTGTCTTCGGCGGGATCGGAAAGGGTGGCGGTTTCTGCGCCTAACTCCTGGGCCAGTCGCAGAGCGCTTAAAATCGCGCGGCGCTGTTTTTCAGGCAGTCGGTGCAGCGCTGGCGTTTCGACATACACCGCATGCCAGACGCTACCCAGACGCGCTGCCAGACGTGCAGCGGCACGTACCAGTTTTTCGCTGCCGGTGTTGTGCCCAATGCACAGTAAAATAGCGTCGCGGGTATGCCAGACTTTTTCTTCACCCGGACGTCCCCGCCAGGCGCGCATCTGATCGTCCACCCGATCGGCCGTACGGCGCAGGGCCAGTTCACGTAGTGCAATCAGATTACCTTTGCGAAAGAAATGCTCGATGGCTCTTTCCGCCTGGCCGGCGATGTAGACCTTGCCTTCGTTCAGACGCTGGCGTAAATCGTCGGGGGGAAGATCGACCAACACCACATCGTCGGCGGCATCGAAAAAAGGATCGGGGACGGTTTCGCGAACCTGAATGCCGGTAACGCCGCTGACCACATCATTGAGACTTTCCAGATGTTGCACGTTGACGGTAGTAAAAACGTCAATGCCAGCTTCCAGCAGCTCTTCAATGTCCTGCCAGCGCTTAGGATGCCGTGAGCCTGGCGCATTACTGTGCGCCAGTTCATCCATCAAAATGAGCGCCGGACGGCGGGCCAGCGCAGCGTCGAGATCGAACTCGCTGATATGACGACCATGACGTGACTGCCGCTTGAGCGGCAGGATGCTGAGACCGTCCAGCAGCGCGGCGGTCTCTTTGCGCCCGTGGGTTTCCACCACGCCAATCAGCACATCTAACCCTTGCGCCCGCAGTCGCTGGGCCTCCGCCAGCATGGCCCAGGTTTTGCCGACGCCCGCGCAGGCACCGAAGAAAATTTTCAGTTTTCCCCGGTGCGGAGCGGTGGTCTGCTCCAGCAGGCGATCGGGGTCGGGGCGTAACGGTTCGTTATGCATGTCCTTTTTCTCAGTGCTTATCCAGCGCTAAATTAAGTTCCACCAGGTTCACCACCGGCTGGCCGATAAAACTGACCAACGGCTTTTGCGTATATTGTGCAACCAACCGCGTAACCTCTTCAACGCTGAGGTTGCGAGCCTGCGCCACGCGGGGAATTTGCCAGGCTACTGCGGCTGGCGTCAGGTTGTTATCCAGTCCGCTGGAAGAAGCTGTTACCAGTTCAACCGGAACCGCAGGATTTGCCTGCGGGTTGGCGGCACGCAGCGCGGCAATCCGGCTTTGTAGCTGTTTATCCAGTTCCGGGTTGCTGGCTGCCAGATTACTGCCGCCTGAAGCCATTGGATTATAGGGCATTTCCGCTGTCGCTGAGGGGCGTCCCTGAAAATAACCGGCAGCGGTAAACTGTTGCCCAATAAGCTCAGAGCCGCGAACAGTCTGACCTTCGCGCAGAAGCGAACCGTTAGCCTGGTGGGGAAACCACCATTGCCCCAACGCAGTGGTCAGCAGCGGATAAGCACCACCGGTGATAAGCATCAGGAACATCAATGTTGATAATGCAGGACGTAATCCACTCATCTGAAACCTCACACCAGACCCAGCAGGGTCAGCAGTAAATCAATCGCTTTGATACCGATAAACGGCACAACCAAACCACCCAGACCATAGATCCACAAATTGCGGCGCAACATCGCGGATGCGGACAACGGTTTGTAGCTCACGCCTTTCAGTGCCAGTGGGATTAGAAAGACGATGACCAGCGCGTTAAAGATGACCGCGCTGAGGATCGCCGAGTCCGGCGAATGCAGCCCCATCACGTTCAGTGCGTTGAGCTGCGGGTAGGTGGCGGCGAATGCGGCCGGGATGATGGCAAAATACTTCGCTACGTCGTTGGCGATACTGAAGGTGGTCAGCGAACCGCGCGTCATCAGCATCTGTTTACCAATGTGCACCACTTCAATCAGTTTGGTGGGATTGGAGTCGAGGTCCACCATGTTGCCCGCTTCTTTCGCTGCCTGGGTTCCGGAGTTCATGGCAACGGCAACATCGGCCTGCGCAAGGGCTGGAGCATCGTTGGTTCCGTCGCCGGTCATCGCCACCAGACGACCTTCCGCCTGATACTGACGAATTAGCGCCAGCTTGGCTTCCGGTGTGGCTTCCGCTAAGAAGTCATCCACACCGGCTTCTGCGGCGATTGCTGCGGCGGTCAGGCGGTTGTCACCGGTGATCATCACCGTTTTGATCCCCATTTTACGCAGTTGGGCAAAACGTTCTTTAATTCCGCCTTTTACGATATCTTTCAGGGCAATCACACCCAGTACGTGAGAGCCTTCGGCCACCACCAGCGGCGTTGCGCCAAGACGAGCGACGTTTTCGACCTTCTGCTCCACATCGGCAGGAAAGTGGCCGCCGTTGGCTTCAACGTGACGACGAATGGCATCAACCGAGCCTTTGCGGATCATACGGTTGTCAATGTTGATGCCGCTCATCCGGCTTTGGGCGGTAAACGGCACAAAGGTGGCATGCAGCGATTGCACGTCGCGAATACGCAGATTAAAGCGCTGTTTAGCCAGGACAACAATGCTGCGGCCTTCCGGTGTTTCATCGGCCAGGGATGAAAGCTGCGCGGCATCGGCCAGCGTTTTGACGTCCACACCCTGAGCGGGCAGAAAATCAGAAGCCTGACGATTACCCAGCGTAATAGTGCCGGTTTTATCCAGCAGTAGTACGTCCACATCACCTGCCGCCTCTACGGCACGTCCGCTGGTGGCGATGACGTTCGCGCCCAGCATACGGCTCATCCCGGCGACGCCAATCGCGGAGAGCAGCCCGCCTATCGTCGTAGGGATTAAACACACCAGCAGCGCAACCAACACCGTGACGCTGACTGCGCTTCCTCCCCAGGCGGAAAACGGCCATAGCGTGGCGGTCGCCAACAAAAAGATAATGGTCAGGGCAATCAGCAGGATTGTCAGGGCGATTTCATTGGGCGTTTTACGCCGCTGTGCGCCTTCAACCATGGCGATCATCCGGTCGAGGAACGTTTCACCGGGGTTTACGCTGCATTCGATAACCAGCCAGTCGGAGAGAATGCGGGTGCCGCCAGTGACGGAGGCGAAATCACCACCGGATTCACGAATCACAGGTGCGGATTCACCGGTAATGGCACTTTCATCTACCGACGCGCCGCCTTCGATCACCTCGCCGTCACACGGAATAATATCGCCAGCTTCCACCAGCACGATGTCGCCTTTACGTAAATCATCTGCGGGGACGTGATCCATCGCCGCGCCGTATTTCGGTTCGCGAAGTTTGCGGGCGAAGGCGGTTTTTTTGACGCCTTTCAGGCTGTTGGCCTGAGCTTTACTGCGTCCTTCCGCCAGCGCTTCAGCAAAATTGGCGAACAGAACGGTAATCCACAGCCACAGACTTATCGCGCCGGTAAACCTCGGGCTGCCCGGCATATGGCCTGTTGCCATCGCCACGGTTAACAGGGTCGTTAACAGACTGCCCAACCAGACGATAAACATCACCGGATTACGCCACTGGGTATGTGGGCTTAATTTTTTCACGGCGTCCATCAGCGCTTGTGCGACCAGAGAGGGTTCGAACAGCGCCAGTTGCTTGCGACTCATAGTAATGTGCTCCGCATCACTTAGTGTAATGACAGGTATTCTGCGACTGGGCCAAGCGCCAGGGCAGGAACAAAGGTGAGAGCGCCAACCAGTAACACCGTACCGATTAACAACCCAACAAACAGTGCGCCATGGGTAGGTAGCGTGCCGGGGCTTGCTGGCTGGATCTTTTTACTGACCAGCGATCCGGCAATCGCCATCACGGGAATGATCACGCCGAAGCGGCCGAAGAACATGCACAAGGCCAGCAGGCAGTTCCAGAACGGGCTATTGGCGCTTAATCCGGCGAATGCGCTACCGTTGTTGTTCGAGGCAGACGACACGGCATACAGCACTTCGCTAAACCCGTGTGGACCCGGGTTTAGCATGGCGCTGCGGCCAGCTTCGGACATCATCGCTATCGCCGTACCGAGCAGAACCAGCGTAGGGGTGACCAGAATCGCCAACGCGGTCATTTTCATTTCGCGCACGTCGATTTTTTTACCCAGATATTCCGGCGTGCGGCCAATCATTAACCCAGCGATAAATACCGCCAGCAACACGAATAACAGCATGCCATACAGACCTGAACCCACACCGCCGAAGACCACTTCGCCAATCTGCATTAACCACATCGGTACCATGCCGCCCAGTGCAGTGAAGGAGTCATGCATCGCATCAACAGCACCGCAGGATGCGGCTGTCGTGACGACGGCAAACAAACTCGTGGCCAGCACGCCAAAGCGGTTCTCTTTACCTTCCATGTTGATATTGCTGTCTGCACCGAATGCCATCAGGTGCGGGTTGCCCTGAACTTCGGCCCACATCACGACGGCTACGCAGACCAAAAAAATCAGTGACATGGCCCACAGTAGGGTCCGCCCCTGGCGGCGATCGCCCACCACATCACCAAAGGCAAAACACAAGGCGGTGGGAATTAAGAAAATGGCCAGCATTTGGACCAGGTTGGTCAGCGCGGTTGGGTTTTCAAACGGATGTGATGAGTTTGCATTAAAGAAACCACCGCCGTTTGTACCGAGCATCTTAATCGCTTCCTGTGAGGCGACCGGCCCCATTGGCAGCAGTTGTTTCACCCCTTCAAGGGTGGTAATGGGCTGATAGGGCAATAGATTTTGCAACGTACCTTGCTGAATGAAGAACAGAGCAATGATCAACGCGATGGGAACCAGGATCCACAGCGTAATGCGAACCAAATCGACCCAGGCGTTGCCCAGCGTATTCATACTCTGGCGCGTGAAGGCGCGAGTCAGGGCAAAAATCACCGCAATACCGGTCGCCGCAGACAGGAAGTTCTGCACGGTCAACCCGGCCATCTGGCTGAAATAGCTTAAGGTGGTTTCGCCAGCATAGGATTGCCAGTTGGTATTAGTGACAAAACTCACTGCGGTGTTGAGCGCCAGATCCCACGAAAGCCCTGGCAGTTGCTGTGGATTTAACGGCAGCAGGTTTTGCGCCATCAGCATCGAAAACAGGACCAACAGGCCAAGCACATTGAGCGCGAGGATAGCCAGCAAATACTGCCGCCAGTTCATCTCCTGCTGCGAGATGCCCAGACCGCGCCAGAGCAGATGCTCCACGCCAGCCAGACCCGGCAGGGATGTATTGTTGATCAGTCGAGCCAGCCCGAACCCTAACGGTCTGGCGATGACAAACAGTACCAGCAAGAAACTGGCAATAAGTAAGAATCCTTGGGCCGCCATCAGAACGCCTCCGCATTAATCAGGGCATACACCAGGTAACCTAATAATAAAAAGACCAGCACAATGCCGGTTATCACGCCTGCACTCACAGTGCACCTCCAGTGGCATAAATGTGATAACCAGAGCGTAGATTTTTACCTGCAAAGATTTCGCAAAAATCAGCGGGCGGGGTATAAAAAAAGTATAAAAATGGCAAAAACCATTATTTAACTAATGATTAGTATTAATTTAACTTTTATGTAACTTAATTACAGTTTTAAGCTAAACGGAGCATCAATAGATAAAAATAAGTGGTCGGATGAGTAGCAAAATTACACACAAGGCGGTATTATTTTCATCAGTTAACCAAATTTATTTTTCCGGTGCGATTCACCGAACAGATATATGGGAGAGGATTATGGACTTATATAAAGAGTATCCAGCACACATTGTTTTCTTACGCCGTACCTTTGCCGTTGTGGCGGGCGTGCTGGCGCTACCGGTCATGCTTTTCTGGAAAGACCGCGCCCGTTTTTACAGCTATCTGCATCGCGTATGGTCTAAAACCAGCGATAAACCGGTGTGGATGGAGCAGGCTGAAAAAGCCACCTGCGATTTCTACTAAGTTATCGTTCTTGCTCAAAAAAACCGCTCACAGCAATGTGGCGGTTTTTTTTTATGTGCAGATGTCTACACTTGTCGGTGTAATGAACAAAGCGTGGCAATGACTAATTTATATCCGGGAGTATTATGACCACCCATCTGGTCTGGTTTCGACGTGATTTACGTCTGCATGACAACCTCGCGTTAGCGGCAGCCTGTCGCGATCCTTCCGCGCAAGTTTTAGCGCTCTATATCTCTACTCCTGAGCAGTGGAAAGCCCACGAAATGGCCCCACGTCAGGCTGCGTTTGTGAATGCGCAGTTGAATGCCTTGCAGGCGGCGTTGGCGGAAAAGGGCATCCCGCTCTTGTTTGATGAAGTTGCAGATTTCGCGGCCAGCGTAGAAACCGTCAAAAACGTCTGCGCACAGCATAACGTCAGCCGGTTATTTTATAACTATCAATACGAAATAAACGAACGTCAGCGTGATGCCGCCGTCGAGAAATCATTACTCCATGTGGTGTGCGAAGGTTTTGACGACAGCGTGATCCTGCCTCCGGGGTCAGTCATGACCGGCAATCATGAGATGTATAAAGTCTTTACACCGTTTAAAAATGCCTGGCTGAAGCGAGTTAAAGAGGGGGTTCCAGAATGCGTTAGCGCGCCGAAGGTGAGAGAAAGCGGTGCGCTTGATGTTCCGTTAACATCAATAACGCTGAGCTATTCGCAGCAAGATTTTGATGCGCAGCTATTTGCGGCAGAAGAGAAATTAGCGATCGCGCAATTACGTAAGTTTTGCCAGCAGGCCGCGGGAGAATATGAGCAACTACGTGATTTTCCGGCGGTTGACGGTACCAGCCGATTGTCCGCGAACCTGGCGACAGGCGGGCTTTCGCCGCGCCAGTGCCTGAATCGACTGATCGCGGAGCAGCCGCAGGCTCTGGAGGGCGGGGCGGGCAGCGTCTGGCTGAACGAACTTATTTGGCGTGAATTTTATCGTCATCTGATGGCTTATCATCCGGCGCTGTGCCGGCATCAGCCGTTCATCCGTTGGACCGATCGTGTGCAATGGCAGAATAACCCGACACATTTGCAGGCCTGGCAAACGGGGAATACCGGATACCCTATTGTCGATGCGGCGATGCGTCAGCTCAACGCTACAGGCTGGATGCATAATCGATTACGCATGATTACGGCCAGTTTTTTAGTCAAAGATCTGCTAATCGACTGGCGTAAAGGCGAGCAATATTTTATGTCGCAGCTGATCGATGGCGATCTGGCGGCCAATAACGGTGGCTGGCAGTGGGCTGCCTCAACCGGAACCGACGCTGCGCCGTATTTCCGTATCTTTAACCCTACAACTCAGGGCGAAAAATTTGACCGTGACGGCGAGTTTATCCGCCAATGGCTGCCGGAACTGCGTGAAGTGCCGGGGAAAGCTATTCATGACCCGTGGACGTGGGCTGAAAAAGCGCAGGTGTCGCTCAACTATCCTCGTCCAATTGTCGATCACAAACAGGCAAGGCTGGCAACGCTGGCGGCCTATGAGGCGGCACGTAAAGGATAGCGTAAACCATGTTGGAGCAGGGAATAGATCGCGAAATGGTAAAACTGGTGACAGGTGTTTCTGAAACGGATTTGGCTGTAAGCCATGCATAATCGCCAAAAAACAGGCCCGAATCTTATCACATCATCGGGCCTGTACATTCAGGACTCTACTGCCAGCGGACGGTTTCTGAATTTAAGCGACTGGTATAACCAAATCAGCAGCACCAGCACCACGCAGGCCAACGCGCCCCAGGTAATTTCGCTAAAGACATCAATATACGCATTGATCGAATAGTTGATCGCCCCCGCACTGTCAAACGAGCCTTGCGACGTCTGATCGGCGATAACGCCTGCCAGATAGTTGGCGATGGCGCCGGAAAGCAGCATATAAATGCCTGTTAATACGCCGGTCACCCCAGGGATCTCGATACGCGTAATTTGCGACATCGCCACCGGGTCGATAAACAGTTCGGCAAAGCCCATGACCGCCAGCCCCAATACCATCAGCGGCATGGAAGAGTGGCCGTAGGCTGCGGACCAGCGGGCGCTTAAGGTCAGAATGCAGAACCCTGCGCTCATTAAACCGAGGCCCAGGGCGAATTTACCCCAGATACGTACGGTTCGATTGCCGCCAACGCTTTCTTTGACTACCCAGGCCAGCACGATACCGCACAGCATAACGGCAAAGGCGTTAACCGACTGGAACATCGCGGTCGGGATGGAATACCCCAAAATATCGCGATTAACGAAGCGGTCAATATACAGGCTAATCGAGCTGCCACCCTGTTGAGCAAAGGCCCAGAACAGCAGGCTGAAGAAGGTCAGCGTCACGATAAGCCCCAATTCTTTGCGCTGCTTCTGGTTTTGCGCCTGACGGTAAATCTTCGCCAGAACCGCCAGACCAATAACCGTGGCAACGATCAGTGCGTAAACGGACCACTCTTTCCAGAACAGGACGGTAATCAGTAACGGTGCTGCAACCAGCAGAACTAACAGCCAGGCCCAGTTTGGCAGCATATACTTTTTCGCACACAGCACGGTTTTGTTGACGCCAGTGGTATGAGCGAAATGGCGATTACCGCATAAGAAAATCACCAACCCTGCCAGCATGCCAATCGCAGCCAGCGCAAAACCCATCGCCCAACTGTACTCTTCCTGCACGTAACCGCAGGCAATGGGCGCAATGATCGAACCGATGTTACCGGCTGCGTAGAGCAGAGAGAATCCACCGTCGCGGCGCGGATCTTCAGGCTGATACAACTCGCCCAGCAGACAACTGATATTGGATTTAAACAGACCGTAGCCGCAGACAATAATCGCCAGCGACAAATAAAGGAACGCCGGAGCCATTTCACTGGCACCCAGGACCAGATGTCCCACCGCCATTAAAAATGCGCCGATCATTACCGCCATACGATTGCCGAGCACCTTATCGGCCAGGTACCCCCCGAGAATAGGCGTGACGTAGACCAGAGAGCAATAGGCGCTGAACAGTTCATATGCGTGATTATCGTCGTACTTCAGCTGGTTGGTGAGATACAGGATCAGCAGTGCACGCATGCCGTAAAAACTGAAGTATTCCCAGATTTGTAGCGCGACGACGTAGTAAATCGCCCGCGGTTGAGATGCTTGTTTATTCATTATTTTCTCGAAGTCAATGCCTCGCGACTGGCCTAACGTGCTGCGCGAGTGTGTTTCCTTAAAGTTGTAACTTTGATACAGATCTGATTATTTTTGCAATATGCTGTCTGATTGCATAAATATACATGAATTAGATCGCGTGAGGGGAAGCAAATTGCCTTCAAAGATGGTGTGATTGTTTCTTGATGTGTCAGTGAAATGGCTATCGACGAATGCTGGCGGGGACGCTATTTTAACCTAAGCTGTGATGCTGATTGGGCAGGCAGAACTAATGACTACGAGGACGACGATGAAAAACACCGAACTGGAACAACTGATCAACGACAAACTGAACAGCGCCGCCATTAGCGACTATGCGCCGAATGGTTTGCAGGTTGAGGGCAAAGAAACGGTGCATAAAATCGTGACCGGCGTGACCGCAAGTCAGGCGTTACTGGACGAGGCGGTACGCCTGCAGGCGGATGCGGTCATCGTTCATCATGGTTATTTCTGGAAAGGTGAATCCCCGGTAATTCGCGGCATGAAGCGCCATCGTCTGAAAACGCTGCTGGAAAATGATATCAACTTGTATGGCTGGCACCTGCCGTTGGACGCTCATCCCGAGCTGGGGAATAACGCGCAACTGGCCGCGCTGTTGGGGATTACTGTGATGGGGGAAATCGAGCCCCTGGTGCCATGGGGAGAACTCTCCATGCCGGTTCCGGGGCTGGAACTGGCATCGTGGATTGAAGCGCGTTTAGGCCGTAAACCGTTATGGTGCGGTGATACCGGGCCGGAAACCGTTCAGCGCGTCGCCTGGTGTACGGGAGGCGGTCAAAGTTTTATTGATAGCGCAGCCCGGTTTGGCGTCGACGCTTTCATCACCGGTGAAGTTTCAGAGCAAACCATTCATTCGGCCCGCGAACAAGGGCTGCATTTTTATGCTGCCGGCCACCATGCGACCGAACGTGGTGGCATTCGCGCATTAAGTGATTGGCTCAATGAAAATACCGATCTGGACGTGACCTTTATCGATATTCCTAATCCGGCGTAATAAAGAGGGACGAAAGTGCAGCGAGCGCGTTGTTATCTGTTAGGTGAAACAGCGGTGGTTCTAGAACTGGAACCGCCCATTACGCTGGCGACTCAGAAACGCATCTGGCGTCTGGCGCAGCGTCTGGTTGATGCCCCTAATGTACTGGAAGCTATTCCGGGTATGAACAATATCACGGTGACCTTGCGCGACCCGCAAACGCTGGCTCTGGATGCGATTGAACGCCTGCAGCGCTGGTGGGAAGAGAGTGAGGCGCTGGAGCCGGACTCACGCTTTATTGAAATACCCGTTACCTATGGCGGTAAGGCCGGCCCCGATCTGGCAGAGGTCGCCCGGCACAGCGGATTAAGCGACAAGCAGGTTGTTGAGCTTCATGCGTCGGTTGATTACGTGGTGTGGTTTATCGGATTCCAGCCCGGATTTCCCTATCTGGGGAGTTTACCTGAACAGCTCCATACACCCAGGCGTGCAGAACCGCGTCTGCTTGTTCCGGCAGGTTCTGTAGGTATTGGCGGATCCCAGACGGGGGTCTATCCGCTTTCCACGCCTGGCGGGTGGCAATTGATTGGCCGTACCTCCGTTGCATTATTTGATCCAAAACGGCAAGAGCCGATTCTGTTACGGGCTGGTGATACCGTGCGGTTTGTCCCGCAGAAGGAGGGGGTATGTTAAACATTATTCGCGCTGGCATGTATACCTCAGTCCAGGACGGGGGACGCCATAGTTTTCGTCAATCCGGAATCAGTCACTGCGGCGCGCTGGATAAACCGGCACTGAACGTTGCCAACCTGCTGGTGGGCAACAATGCGAATGCCGCTGCGCTGGAAATCACGCTGGGGCAGCTGGTGGTGGAATTTGAAGCCGATGGCTGGTTTGCCCTGACCGGTGCGGGATGCGAAGCGCAGCTGGATCGTACTCCCGTATGGAGCGGATGGCGGCTACCGGTGAAAGCCGGGCAGCGCCTGACGCTAAAACGTCCGCATCACGGCATGCGCAGCTATCTGGCGGTAGCGGGCGGTTTTGATGTTCCCGAAGTTATGGGTTCGCGCAGTACCGATCTCAAAGTGGGCATTGGCGGGCTGGAAGGGCGCCTGCTATGTGATGGCGATCGGCTGGCAATTGGCACTTCAACCCGGCAATTCAGCGGGCCGCAGGGCGTAAAACAGCTGATGTGGGGAAACAATATTCGTGCGCTGCCCGGGCCTGAATATCAGGAGTTCGACGAGGTATCGCAGGCTTCTTTCTGGCGTTCGCCGTGGCAGCTCAGCCCACAAAGTAACCGGATGGGGTATCGTCTGCAAGGGCAGCCGCTGACGCGCACGACCGATCGCGAGCTGCTGTCACATGGTTTGCTTCCCGGTGTGGTGCAGGTTCCGCATAACGGCCAGCCGATCGTACTGATGAACGATGCGCAGACGACAGGCGGCTATCCGCGCATCGCCTGTATCATCGAGGCGGATATGTATCATCTGGCGCAGATCCCGCTCGGCCAGCCGATTCATTTTGTGCAGTGTTCGCTGGAGGAAGCGCTCAAGGCGCGCCAGGATCGGCAGCGTTATCTGGAACAATTAGCATGGAGACTAAACAATGAAAATTGATCTCAATGCAGACCTCGGCGAGGGATGCGCTAACGATGCCGCGTTGCTGCAACTGGTCTCTTCAGCCAACATTGCCTGTGGGTTTCACGCTGGTGATGCGCAGACAATGCTCTTAAGCGTGCGTGAAGCGCTAAAAAATGGCGTGGCGATAGGTGCGCATCCGAGCTTTCCGGATCGGGAAAATTTTGGCCGTAGCGCTATGACCTTGCCTGTGGAAACGGTGTATGCGCAAACGCTGTATCAAATTGGTGCGTTGGCTGCTATTACGCGGGCTGAGGGTGGCGCAATGCGTCATGTCAAACCGCACGGTATGCTGTATAACCAGGCCGCTAAAGATCCTCAGTTAGCCGGTGCGATTGCCAAAGCGGTACATGTCTGCGATCCGTCACTGGTTCTGGTGGGCCTTGCAGGCAGTGAGCTGATCCGTGCCGGAGAACACTATGGCCTGGTAACGCGCCAGGAAGTGTTTGCCGATCGGGGTTATCAGGCTGATGGCAGTCTTGTACCGCGCAGCCAGCCAGGCGCACTGATTGAAGATGAAGAGCTGGCGCTGGCGCAAACGTTAGAAATGGTGCAATCCGGCAGAGTAAAAAGCCAGAGTGGAACATGGGCGAGCGTGACGGCCCAGACGGTATGCATTCATGGGGATGGCGAGCACGCACTCGCTTTTACCCGTCGCTTGCGTAGCGCCTTTGAAGCATGCAATATTCAAATTAACGCATAGAATTATTCATACAAAACAATAACATATTACACAACAACATAAGGGATTTAATTATGGGAGAGGCTATTTCTCTCTGGCCATTGACGGGGATCGCCGTCATCGTGGTCGGATTTCTTTTACGTTTTAACCCGGTATTGGTGGTTATTATTGCCGGGATCGTCACGGGACTGGCGGCGCATATGCCTATCGCCACTATTCTCGAGAAACTGGGTGAAGGTTTTCTTAACACCCGCAACCTGCCGTTTATCCTGCTGATCCCACTGGCGGTAATCGGTCTGCTGGAGCGTCACGGTCTGAAAGAACGTGCACAGACGTGGATCGCAAAAATTCGCAGCGCAACCAGCGGCCGTCTGCTGATTGTTTATTTGTTCATTCGCGAAGCGACCGCTGCGTTAGGGCTGACCAGTCTGGGGGGACATCCGCAAATGGTGCGTCCGCTGCTGGCGCCGATGGCGGAAGGAGCCGCTGAGAAAAATCACGGCGAGATACCTGGGGCGGTACGCTATCGACTGCGCGCCATGTCCGCTGCGACCGATAATGTCGGGCTGTTTTTTGGTGAAGATATCTTTGTTGCTTTCGGCGCCATCATCTTCATGCACAACTTTATGCTGGAGTCCGGCGGGATCCAGACTGAACCGTTACACATTGCCCTGTGGGGGATCCCGACGGCAATTTGTGCCTTCTTGATCCATGGCGCACGTCTGTGGCGTCTGGATAGCTATTTGCAACGTGAAGTGGCGAAAGCGAATGCCGTAGCGAAAGGGGAAGCACAATGAGTTTTCAACAAAGCTACCTCTACTGGCTGGCGGGCGCGGTATTACTGATTGTGGCCGTCATGTCCTGGCAGGATAAAGCGAACCCGCGTCGTTTCACCACTGGTCTGTTTTGGGGCATATACGGCGTACTGTTTCTGCTTGGTGACTGGACATACTCGCTGTTTGGCGACAAACGCGCGGTACATATTGCCGTCGGTGTTGCGGTGGTCGTCCTGGCGCTGATTGCCGGTTTTGGTGGCGTGAAGCTGGGAAGCTACCATCAACGTACACAACAACAGCGTGAAGAGAGCGCCAGCCGACTGGGTAACCGCTTGTTTTTCCCTGCGCTGGCTATCCCGGTAGTGACCGTTATCGGCGTGCTGATGTTTAATCACATTCCGGGCTTACAGGATGCGCTATTTGGGCCGGGCAATCACGCCACGCTGGTGACGCTGTTTTCGATGACCGCAGGTTCATTAATTGGTCTGGCAATGGCGGTTAAAATGACCCATGAGCGGGCGCATCAACCGATCCAGGAGGCGCGTCGCCTGCTGGATTCCATTGGCTGGGCTTTCATCTTGCCGCAGATTCTGGCTACGCTCGGACTGTTGTTTACGGCAGCGGGCGTAGGCAGCGGCATTTCATATCTGACGCAGGAATATCTGGCGGTAGACAGTCGTTTTATCGCGGTGGCAGTGTACACCATCGGCATGGCATTGCTGACGATGGTGATGGGTAATGCGTTTGCAGCTTTTCCGATCGTGACCGCCGGGATTGGTATTCCGATCCTCGTGCTGCAGCACGGCGGTAATCCGGCGGTAATGGCGGCAATTGGTATGTTCTCCGGTTATTGCGGGACATTGATGACACCGATGGCGGCGAATTTTAACATTGTCCCTGCTGCGCTA
Source organism: Citrobacter sp. VF227 (assembly GCF_052950715.1). Taxonomy (NCBI): domain Bacteria; kingdom Pseudomonadati; phylum Pseudomonadota; class Gammaproteobacteria; order Enterobacterales; family Enterobacteriaceae; genus Citrobacter; species Citrobacter sp. VF227. The sequence continues at coordinate 494,203 of NZ_JBRFVF010000002.1, read as the reverse complement.
CTTGAGCTACCGGACAAAAACGCGGTGATTAAGGCGCAGGTGCCAACCGGCATACTGCTGCTGCTGGTCAACGTGTTCCTGATGTATTTCCTGATGTTCTTGTAAGGTGACAGGATGAAAACAGTACTCATCACGGGATTTGAACCCTTTGGCGGCGAGTCAGTTAACCCTTCTTGGGAAGTGGTCTCGGGTCTCGACAATGCTATCATCGGTGGGTGTCGCGTCGTCGCCCGCCAGTTGCCGTGCGTCTTTGGCGAGGCTCTTGTCGTACTCAATGGCGCGATTGACGCGCTGTCGCCATCGCTGGTGCTCGCAGTCGGGCAGGCCGGGGGCCGCACGGATATCACCGTGGAACGCGTGGCAATCAACGTGGACGATGCGCGTATCGCGGACAATAAAGGTCAACTGCCGGTAGATGTGCCGATTGTGGCCGATGGTCCGGCGGCATGGTTTAGTACACTGCCGATCAAAGCGATGGTTGTGGCGATGCGCAACGCGGGAGTTCCGGCCTCGGTTTCCCAGACCGCTGGCACTTTCGTGTGTAACCACGTGATGTATGGCCTGCTGCATAAACTACGCGACGCACCGGCGGTGAAGGGCGGCTTTATTCATATCCCTTATTTGCCGCAACAGGCCGCACAGCATCCCGGGGCGCCAAGTATGGCGGCTGAAACAGTGCGCCGGGCGCTGGAAGTCGCAATTGCCACAGCATTGCAGGTGGAAAATGACATCGCAGTGACGGGCGGCGCAACACATTAACAAAGGACAGTATTATGCCTGAAGGCCCGGAGATCCGCCGCGCGGCGGATAACCTGGAGGCGGCAGTCAAAGGCAAACCCCTGACCGATGTCTGGTTTGCCTTTGAGCAGCTAAAACCGTATCAATCTCAACTGATTGGGCAGCGTGTTACTCAGCTTGAAACGCGGGGGAAAGCATTACTGACCCATTTCTCTAATGGTCTGACGCTGTACAGCCACAATCAGCTCTATGGTGTGTGGCGAGTGGTGGAGACGGGCAACATCCCGCAGACCTCACGGGTACTCCGTGTCAGTTTGCAAACACAAGACAAAACTATCCTGCTCTATAGCGCGTCTGATATCGAGATGCTGACGCCAGAACAACTTACCACCCATCCGTTCCTGCTGCGGGTTGGGCCGGACGTACTGGATCTACGTTTAACGCCCGATGACGTTAAAGCACGTCTGTTATCCCCGCGTTTTCGCAACCGGCAGTTTTCTGGCCTGCTGCTCGATCAGACATTTCTCGCCGGATTAGGTAACTACTTGCGGGTAGAGATTCTCTGGCAGGTAGGGTTGACCGGGCAGCATAAAGCGTCGCAGCTTGCCGATGAACAGTTGGATGCGTTGGCGCATGCGCTGCTTGATATTCCGCGTCTGTCCTATAACACCCGCGGGCTGGTGGATGAGAACAAACATCACGGCGCGCTGTTTCGCTTTAAGGTCTTTCACCGCAATGGCGAAGTCTGTGAGCGCTGTGGTGGAATCATTGAGAAAACGACGCTCTCTTCGCGACCCTTTTACTGGTGTCCGGGATGTCAAAGATAGATCTATACCGAAGCATAGGTTTTGCGATATTGCAGCGGCGTTTTACCCATGTTTTTGCGAAAGCTGGTAATAAACCAGGCATATTCGGAGAAGCCGACCTGGGCGGCGATATCGCGTACCGAGCCGTTGGTATGTAACAGCAGTTCGCAGGCCTGACGAATACGCCGCATCATCAGGTATTCCTGAATAGTGCCCCCGGTCTCTTCGTGAAAACGGCGCGAGGCATGACCTCGTGAACACCCCATTTCACTGGTGATATCTTCCAGCGAGCAGCGCTGATGAAAGTGTGTTTCGATCCAACGGATAATGCTTACCGAAAATGTATTTTGCCCCGTGGCCTGCGCCTGATGTGGCAGTAGGCTAATAAGTTGCATCACCAGGAATGCGCTGTCACTGATGCTAAAGGTCTGGCTTTTGATCTGTTCTTCAAACCGGCTCAGCAACGTTTCAATGACCGGCTGAACGTCGCCTACGTCAAATACCCTCGCTTTCTCTCCCCTGGCGCACAGCTGGCGCAGCAGCATTTGCTGTCGAGGAAAGTCCCGCAGGTACTGCTCAATCTGCGGGGCGTTAAAGTGCAGCGTTGTGCGGTGATAAATATTGCGTGCATTCTGTTCGACAAACACTTTATGCAACTTTCCTGGCGGGAAAATAAAGATTCGCCCAGGTTTAACGGTGTACTGCTGGTGCTCCATAAGCGCGATACCAACCCCCTGAGAGACCGATAGTATCTCCACGCACTGATGCCAGTGATAGTAGTTGGCAGGCATATTCTTCATACGATTAAAGTAAATCGACTTATCGTTGATATTAATGTGTTCAAGATAGCTGCTGTCTTCAGTCTGCTGCATAACTGTCTCATTGGGTGATGTTAACAAACTTAAGTTTTTATCACTGTAATCGAATTTTTGCTGTGAAATGCAGATGAATGTTGTTCTTCATCACCAGTGTTGTGCGGAAATACGACAATTATCACATTTGTATGTCAGGCCAAATCCTTATTATGCGCCCAACACTTCATCAAATGAAACGAGGTTTCATTATGCGGGCAAGGCAAGAATATGTAGAAATGGCGCGGAAATGGTTGGTATCAGCCATTCCTCATCTCACTCGCGATAATACGCGGTTGGACGTTGGAAATACGTCAGCACAATATCCGGCAGACATTGCCGGAATAGAGGGGTTCGCGCGTTTGTTGTGGATCCTTTCGCCGTTGCTGAGCGGAGGAGAGGCGAGTGATTATCGTGAGACATTTATTCGCGGTATTCGTCATGGCTGCGATCCCAAACATCCGGACTATTGGGGCAATCTGGTCGATAACGATCAGCGCTGCGTGGAAATGGCCGCTTTTGGCGTTGCGCTGGCGCTGCCGAATACGGGGTTGTGGAACGAGTTAACAGCCGATGAGCAGGGCAATCTGGAGCGCTGGTTACGGCAAAGTGCTGAAATCCAAATCCCGGATAATAACTGGCACTTTTTCCCGGTATTGGTGCAGGTCGGGCTTAAATGTGTCGGACGCCACTACGATATGATGGTTATTGATAAACATCTGAACGCGATTGAGTCGTTCTGGCTCGGTAACGGCTGGTATTCCGACGGTGCAGGCAAACCGCGCGATTACTATATCTCCAGTGGGTTTCATTTTTACAGTTTGCTGTATAGCCATTTTATGCAGGACGCTGACCCTGAACGTTGCCTGCGCTATCGCCATCGCGCGCGTCAGTTTGCCAAAGATTACATCTATTACTTTACCAGTGACGGGAATGCGATTCCGTTTGGTCGCAGCCTGACTTATCGCTTTGTCCAGGTTGCGTTCTGGAGCGCTGTCGTCTGGACAGGGCTGGATGTTTTTACGCTCCCTATCGTAAAAGGCGTTATTTTGCGCCACCTCGACTGGTGGTTAGCGCAGCCTTTCATTGATCCGGAGGGGTTATTCTCGCTGGGATATACCTATCCGAATCTGGTGATGACTGAAGATTACAACAGCCCGTGCTCGCCCTGGTGGGCATGTAAGGCATTGCTGATTCTGGCACTGCCGGAACAGAGCGCGTTCTGGCAAGCCGAGTCGGCCCCGTTGCCTGAACCAGAGCCAATTCATCCGATCAAGGAAGCTGGGCAATTTGTCGTTCATGATGATGAAAATCGACACGCCTGGATGCTGATGTCCGGGCAGTACGATCGCAATAATTTTGTCAATTTCGATGCCAAATACGGCAAATTTGCTTACTCCAGCCACTTCGGTTTTACCCTTGAGCGTGGTCTTTATGGCATCAACCATGCGGCCTGTGATTCGATGCTGATGTTCAGCGAACAGGACAACTATTGGCGCGGCCGCCGTGAGTGTGAGGCTGTAGAAATGACCGATACGTTGATTCGAAGCCGTTGGCTCCCATGGTCAGATGTCGCAGTGACGACCTGGCTGATCCCGTTTCAGCAAGGGCATATTCGAATCCATCGCGTGGAAACCGCGCGTACGCTTGAGTGTGTGGAAGGGGGATTTTCGCTTAATCGCCATCAGCTTATCGATACCAAAACTGCACAGCACGAGGTCACGCTTCGCGCCATCTCAGGTGTATGTCAGATAACCGATCTGTTGGCTGGACGCCAACCGGAGGTCGTCACTACGCCACCTAACAGCAATATTCTGTATGCATCTCCGGGAGAGATCCCCTGTCTTCGTAGCACGCTTACACCGGGCACGCACTGGCTGGCCTGCGCCATCAATGCCACTTCGCTTTTATGGCTGCCGCCCCCAGTGGCAATGGCCTTCGACTGCGAAAACCAGGCGCTGACGCTGGGTGCCAAAACGTTGGAAATCTTATAACTAACGCATCTCCGGAGAAAAATAATGGCTAACTCTGTGCAGTCGACGCGCTCGGCTTACATAAAATTAAGTCTGTTTGTATTCCTGTTTACCTTTACCTGGGCGGCCAGTTTTGGTCTGTATGCTATCTGGCTGGGAGATAAAGCCGGGCTGGATGGTGTGGAAATCGGCACGGTGTTTGCTGTAAACGGCGTTTTTGCGGTAGTTATCAAACCTGTTTACGGTTACATCATGGATAAAATGGGCATGAAAAAACATCTGCTTTATTTTGTCTGTTTCGTTTCGGCCCTGATGGCACCCTTTTTCATCTGGTGTTACCTGCCGCTATTACAAACGCATTTTATCAGCGGGATGATCGTCGGCGCGCTATTTTTCAGCCTCGGTTGGTATGCGGGCGTGGCGGCGGAGGAGTCCTATGTTGACCGTTTCAGCCGTCTGTACGCGATGGAGTTTGGCCGGATACGCATGTGGGCGGCGCTGGGCTGGGCAACAGCGTCGTCATTCTCCGGTTATCTCTACAATATATCCCCCAAAATAAACTTTGTTACCAGTAGCGTCTCCGCACTGTGCATGTTTGCGGTTCTGTTGACGCTGAAAGTTGATCACTTTGGCCAGGAAGAGAATAACGTCCTGTCGAAAGAGAAGATTGTGATTGGTGATGTGTTCGAGCTGTTACGTAATAAAAAATTCTGGACCTTTGCGCTGTATATCGCGGGAGTGGCATGGATGATGTTTATTGCCGAGCAACAGTTCTCTCGCTATTTCGTCACTTTCTTCAGCACTAAAGAAGAAGGTAATGCCATGTTTGGCTATATGAGTACCGCGCAGTCGGCCGCTGAGTTTTTCGGCATGATGCTGGTGCCTGCCATTATTAACCGCATTGGCGCCAAGCAGGGGATGATCCTGACCGGTCTGGTGATTAGCTTACGTTTGATTATCTCCGGACTAACTAACGATCCGCTGATCATCTGTCTGGTTAAACCATTATATGGAATTGAAATCGCCCTAATTCTGGTTTCAGTCTTCAAATATATTGCCGAGCATTTCGATAAACGCGTTAACGCCACGATGTATCTGCTGGGCTATCAGGCCATGATTTACGTCGGTTCAATTGTCGTGGCGCCGCCTGCTGGCTATGCCTACCAAAAAATTGGTTTTGAGCATACCTATCTGATTATGGGCGTGGTTGCCCTGGTATTTACCGGGATCTCTGCCTTCACGCTTTCTACTTGCTATCAACATAAAAAAAATATTGCAGCCCCTGTCCATGGGCAAGAAGCCACCCATTAAAGTAAAGAAAACGAGAGAATTATGTCTGCAACTATTCGTAAAGAACCGATCGTTCCTGTTGTCCTGCGAAGCGGCGAACGCGCTGCTATTGCGCAGAAGATTCGCCGTGCTTTACCGGTAATTTTATCTGCTATCGATCGTAACAGCGTTTATTTTGGCTCGCGTTTTCCCGATGCGGCATGTGAGGACGGGCGTTATCCAATTATTGATAATCAGGAATGGACTACCAGTTTCTGGACTGGCCAACTGTGGCTGGCATGGGAATGGACGCGTAATGATGCCTATCGTACGTTGGCCGAACAACATGTTCGTTCTTTTGGCGAACGTATTGCCAGACGGGATCATACTAATCACCACGATCTGGGTTTTCTGTACAGCCTTTCCTGCATAGCGGCTAATAAACTGACCGGCAATCGCGAGGCAGCTTATATCGCGCAGCAGGCAGCAGAAGTGCTGATGGAACGCTATCACGAGAAATGCGGCATTATTCAGGCGTGGGGCGAACTGGATAATCCAGAGCAGCAGGGCAGGATGATTATAGACTGCAATATGAATCTGCCATTACTGTATCAGGCCAGCGCCAGCACCGGCGATCCACGTTATGCAGAAGCGGCAAAAAATCATATTGAGCAGGCACGACGTTATATTGTGCGCGAGGACGGTTCGACGTTCCATACGTACTATATGGATGTTCACACCGGGGAACCGCGATTTGGCAATACTCATCAGGGTTTTTCTGATGATTCCTGCTGGTCGCGTGGGCAGGCATGGGGCGTTTATGGCTTTTTGCTGAATTATCTCTATACCGGAGATGAACGACTACTGGAACTGAGTCAGACGCTGGCAAATTACTTTATAAATCGTTTACCGGAAGATCTTATTTGTTATTGGGATTTGGCACTCACCGATCCCCATAGTGAAAGGGATAGCTCAGCCAGCGCAATACTTGCCTGTGCCTTGCTGGAGTTGGTTAAGCAGCTCCCGGCGACTCATCCAGATCGTGAAAGCTACGAAGCGCTGGCATTACGAATGATTGCGCGAATGCTTGATGACTATCTCAATACTGTGCATAAAGCAGGCGAAGGATTATTACAGCACTCTGTATATTATTTTAAAGGTAATGTTGGCGTCGATGAATGCTGTGCGTGGGGTGATTATTTTCTGATGGAAGCATTGACCCGCGCAACATCCTGCTGGAATAGCTACTGGTAATATACCGCTCCCCCAGTTTAATAAATATGCTATTGGTTTAGCAGGGGGAGCTTTTATCTCTGTACGGCGAGGAAAGTATAATGAAAAGCAATAATATTAAGAAGGCCATATTAATGGCTATATTGGTCATGCCCTCAACTGGCGCTTTGGCTGCGGAAAATAATACGACAACGGTCCCTCAGGTAAAATCAACTCCTTTTACGACGGTTTATTTTGCGCCGCGTACGCAGTATCGTACAGCCAGCAAAGGTTTTTTACAGCGACTGATGTTAACCGGCGTGGTACAGGATCCTGACTCAATTTTCAGCAAAATGTACTGGAGTTTTGAAACCGATGCCGATCTAGGAAAAAACATGGATCAGTGGAAAAGCAGCTATCAGGAAGCTGAGTTTAACAAACCTTTTGCGCTGGGTGAGAGTGACTTCTGGCTTGAGCCTGGCGTGGTGTTTCACTGGGAGTCTGCCGGTTCACGCGTTGATCCTTATATCGGGATTGGCTATCATTTTGATCCGACGCTGGGTGCGGTTTTACGCTATCGCTATAACCACCAAAACCATGACAGCGAAACATTGCAAGGCGACTGGGATGATTCTTCGGAACACCGTGTCGATATTTATTTAACCAAATATTTTACGCCAAACTTCTGGGTGCAATACAATCCGACGTATTACAGTAAAACTCATGGCGATAAATTTGAGTATGCTAATGGCAAGAATCATACCCTGCAGCATAACTTTGTATTTAATTTCCATGCTACGCCACGTTTTTATCCGTTTTTTGAATTAGGCTATCTTGATAAATATAAAGATGGTAATGATACAAAAAATGAATATCAAATCAGGGTAGGGTTTAAATATAACTTAAACTGATCCGGGTTTATGAGGGGAATTATTTTGGCGCATGCACCGAAATAAATCGCGCCACTGCCGGACCAGTCAATAATATACTGAATAGCCGCAGGGTTTGCATCGCCATGATCAGCGCCATATCGGCGTGGCTTCCTGCGGCAATCACCGCGACAGAATCCACGCCACCTGGACTGGTCGCCAGATAGGCAGTGAGAAAATCAATCTGCATGTAATGCGCCAGTCCCCAGGCCATCGCGGCGCAGATCGCCATCAGTGAAAAAATGGACAACAGGATCTGCGGCAAAGGGCGCAGCGCCATTAAAAAGATCTGCTTATCAAAGCCGAGGCCGATTTGCCAGCCGATGGACATATAGGCTATTGCCAGTAGCCACTCCGGCAGCTCGATCACCATCACCCCACCGGCATTTAACAGTGCACCAGCCAGCATCGGGAGCAACATGACGCCAGAGGGAATGCGCAGTAAACGCCCGGCTATTCCGGCAATAGCAGCCAACAAGATGGTGCTGAACAGATTGCCGCTCAGCGGTGGGAACCAGACGATTTGCTCGCTGACCGTTTGGGCCTGTTCACCCATTACCAGTCGGGTGACCAGCGCCGCAGCGCCAACCACTAATAATACCCGCAGATACTGCATAAACGCCACCAGACGGATGTCGGCACCATAATCCTGCGCCATCGCGACCATGGCCGCTGCACCGCCCGGTGATGAGCCCCATGCACCGGTGTTCCCCGGTAGACTACTGTAGCGAACAAGCAGCCAGCCGATTACCGCGCTGCTGACAAGGGTTGCTATCAGGATAACCATCACCATCGGCCAGTGGGCCGCAAGGGTTGTAAAGATTGAGCCAGTCAGGTTTTGGGCAATCATGCAACCGAGGATCGCTTGGGCACCAAGAAACGTGAAGCGGGGAGGGCGCAATGAGATGCCGCGCAGACTGAAAATGATACCGACGATCATCGAACCGAGCAGCAAGGGTCCAGGAAGATGGATAAACAGAAAGAACAGGGAAAGAAGGAGTGATAGCAGAAACAACAGGCTCCACTGCAAAACAGGCATCCCGTGCTCCTGAGTTATATGTTGCGTTTAACGTGTTGATACAGCATAGAGAAAAAGTCCGCTGAAAAAAATATCAAGTATCAATAAAAACGGACTAACCGGTGATCGGGTATTGATGCCTGTTATCTGAATAAATCATCGACAGCATCATTCCATGCATGCCCAAAGACAGACCATTCCTGACTGATTGTAGGTGGAAAACCGCTCCGGCAGTATCCATTTTTAGATTCAAAATCAAAGACACCGTGTGGGTAACCATTTATTAGCAACACACATTTCTTACTGTCTTCTGACCAACCGATCTTCACATCTGATGGGATATGCCCATCTGACACATCTTCTGCATTGTAAATATGCAGTGCATCTTTGATAGGATTTCCGTCTGCTGATTCATCAAATGCATAGAAGTACCCTGTTTGGCCATCATCTTCAAATACAGCAGTGTAAGAACCTTCTGGGGCCAAACTTTCTATTACCTGCTTTTCACCGACGATGAGTTGAGTTTGAACAGTGACCGTTATTGTCATTTTAATTTCCCTGGATGTATAAAACTACGTTGTTCTGAAATTGATATTGATGATTTAAGTGCTTGATTTGGAATGTTTAGATTAATTGTTTAAATGATGGGCGTCCCTGGAACTTACGCCATCTTTTGATTTCATCAATGACGCCTTGCAGGCTGTCTTCTCGGTCATCTGGGGGATAAAAAATCAAACCATTACCTTCCGGATGATCCACTATTTTATCGAAATGATCGACTAATGAGTCGATGTAATATTCACGGTCTATTTCTCCCAGGTAGCGTGGGTTTGTGGAGAATTCATATGAATTCAGCTTCGGTGTAGTCTTCGAGTTTTTGCTTAAGATGATTCATATATTCACTGTTTTAATAAATTTCTTTGCAGAACTTATTTAGAATCTTTAAATAACTCTAAGCCATGAGATGCTCTCCATTTTTTTATTTCCCTGAATATTCCCAAGGGTGAACATTCAATCTCATCTGGTGTATTAAAAATCAGTCCATTACCAAGTGGATGCTGGGTGACTTTGACTACATGTAGTTGTAGATCATCGATAAATTTACCAAAATCCTTGGCATTTAGCCCATGTTTATTCTCAAAAAAGTTAGATAGCAGAGCAATGAACTCTGACTCAGTGTAATCGCTTATGGTTTTTTCATTATCTATTAGCATTTTTATGTATTCCTATATGTAAGCGAGGAGTAGTAATGTTTATATTATCCATATTAAAAACTTCTCCGCCATGCTGGATTTCTTCTACGTGATGAAGTTCAAAAGTCGTTCTGCCGCCTACCTGCTCTGAAGGAATAGGATATGGTGCCAACCCCATTCTTATCAGGGTTTGGTTAGATGGTTTAAAATCCTTCATAAGCTCAGGGCATTCTGACACCGCAAGCCAGAATTCTTCTCTGAAATGGTCAAAGTTGCGAAATGTTCTTCCTCGCAGCTTATCCGCCACCTGTGCAGGTATCGGCGCTCCCAGCCCAGAACTGGCGGCCTCAAGCCAACGACCATTTCCGGATAAAATTTCACCGTGGCCGGTTGCTGTACCGGGGTCGTCCCGGGCTGTTTTCAGGTATACATATATCGGCTGAATGCCTGAATCGGCCGGAAAAATCAGAATATAATCGTTAAAATCGGCGACATCCGGCACAAGGAACGGTGGCGTGGTGTATTCGTTTTTGCCATCCGGGATGGGTGTTACCAGAATGGTTGGCTGATCCAGCGGTGGAACATCGTTTCCAGTATGTTCAGGTACATCACCCGTCGCAGGATTTTCCGGCGTCCATGTGATTAACGGCCCGTCTGCGTCGTGGGCAGGCGTAAATTCATAGCGATGATGTTCATCGTTCCACAGCATATTCGCAACGCGCATGTTTTCGTACGGAGTACCTTCGCCGGTATGCACGCCGTAGACTTGCGATTTACCGTGAATGTCGGTTCCCCAGAAAAAACGAACCCGGGTTGTGGCAGTGCCACCTACCAGCGCCTTTTTCCGTAGTTCTTCTTCATACCAGAACTCATCGCGTCCGGGAACGCGTGCACTGTCCGTACCCGCGGACGGAATATACAGCGCGGAAGCCAACGCGCCGATATAAGGAACGCCGCGTGCGGCGCTGAGCATGCCACTGAGTGACCACTCGCCCCACACCTGCGTCAGCCCACCTAAGATCGGCAGCGCGGCCGAGGCTTCTGCGGGCTGTGCATATCCGCAACAATCATCGACGGAAGATTGTGCGAAAACCGCCATCTGTCCGAAGTTTTCAGCCGATTCTTCACGGCTCCCCGCGTCTGTACAGCCTTTTTCTTTCAGACAGGATTTAGCATAGACCGGCGTAACTGCTGGAATGTGTGGTGCAGGGGGAGAAGGGCGTTTCACTATGGGTTTTATCGTACTGACCGGCTGAGGGCGGGGTGGTATAAACAAACGGTTGTACTCAGCAGGCAATGCCAGGTAGTCAAACTCAGTGTTGGCAATCAGGTGTTTGCAAAGAATATAGTCATACGATACTGCAATTTCTTCGGTATCCAGCTCGTTTAGGGCCACATAGGTTTGTATGCTTTTTACCGATGCATTTCTTAATTGAATATAATAGTAGCGTTCCCATCTACCAAATCTGTTTATTCTCCATAAATCAATTTCAATAAACAGACGTTCATTATTATTGATGGCGTTAATCAATAATGGTGTGCTTTTATCAATTAGTTTTGTGAAGTTCAGTAGCTGGGTATTAATACCAGAATCAGTATTAGCTAATCCATTCGAAAGTGAAAAAGCAAAAATCTCATCAGGATGGTTTTTCTGCCAGCGATTTCCTACAGATGCGTAAGTGCCACAGCCGGAAGAAATATTTCCTTGTTGTTCACCTGTTATCTTCAGGTAAATAAGATCGCCCATGCCATTTAATCCAGAGGTGTATTTTATAAGACCGAATTAAATAGCTAATAAATTTAAAAATCAAATAATGCATTGGCGATTAATGCTATATAAAAGGGGGGCATGTCTGAAATGTATTATGGGACGAATTAGCTGATGAGAATAATATTGATGAGATGAATGCGATAATTTGAGCAGGGTCTGAGAAAAGCCACCGGAATTACCCGGTGGCCTGAACAATTAACGCTTAATATCAGATTTAAAATCGCGCTTGTCGTAGCCGGTGTACAGCTGACGCGGACGGGCGATTTTCATGCCGTCGGTGTGCATTTCGTTCCAGTGTGCAATCCAGCCAACGGTACGCGCCATGGCGAAAATAACGGTGAACATAGAAGACGGAATACCCATCGCTTTCAGAATGATGCCGGAGTAGAAGTCTACGTTCGGGTAGAGTTTCTTCTCAATGAAGTACGGGTCGTTGAGCGCAATGTGCTCAAGCTCCATAGCCACTTCCAGCAGATCATCTTTGGTGCCCAGTTCTTTCAGCACTTCGTGACAGGTTTCACGCATCACGGTGGCGCGTGGGTCATAGTTTTTATAAACACGGTGACCAAAGCCCATCAGGCGGAAAGAATCATTCTTGTCTTTCGCGCGGCGAACAAATTCTGGAATGTGTTTAACGGAGCTGATTTCTTCCAGCATTTTCAGTGCAGCTTCGTTTGCACCGCCGTGTGCCGGTCCCCACAGGGAAGCAATACCGGCTGCAATGCAGGCAAACGGGTTAGCGCCAGACGAACCCGCGGTACGTACGGTAGACGTCGAGGCGTTCTGTTCGTGGTCGGCGTGCAGGATCAAGATACGGTCCATTGCGCGTTCCAGAATCGGGTTTACTTCATATTTTTCGCACGGCGTGGAGAACATCATGTTCAGGAAGTTACCGGCGTAAGAGAGATCATTACGCGGGTACACGAACGGCTGTCCGATGGAGTATTTGTAGCACATCGCGGCCATGGTCGGCATTTTGGACAGCAGACGGAAAGCGGCGATTTCGCGGTGACGCGGATTATTCACATCCAGCGAATCGTGGTAGAACGCAGCCAGCGCACCAGTAACACCGCACATAACGGCCATCGGGTGAGAGTCGCGGCGGAAACCGTGGAACAGACGGGTGATCTGCTCGTGGATCATGGTATGGCGAGTGACCGTAGTTTTGAACCCGTCGTACTCTTCCTGCGTCGGTTTTTCGCCGTACAGCAGGATATAACACACTTCCAGATAGTTGGACTCGGTCGCCAACTGGTCAATCGGGAAGCCGCGATGCAGCAAAATACCTTCGTCACCATCGATGAACGTAATTTTGGATTCGCAGGATGCGGTAGAGGTAAAACCTGGATCAAAAGTGAACATCCCTTTTGATCCGAGACTACGAATATCAATAACATCTTGACCGAGCGTACCTTTCAGCACATCCAGTTCAATAGCAGTATCACCATTTAGAGTGATTTTTGCTTTAGTATCAGCCATTTACGGTCTCCTTAGCGCCTTATTGCTTAAGACTGCCGGAACTCACATTTGCTTTCGTACATCAATGAACCGTTACCAGTTTGTTATTTGGCTCGCCGCTCTGCGAAAGAGGGGATGACCTGGGTACAGAGCTATGGGCGCTTGCAGGTAAAACGGTCTTTTCATGGCGAATAAACTGCAAATCAAGAACTTAGCAATCCGAATTATTAAACCTGTCTATCACTAATAACTGTCCTGACGGTATTGGTCAATACTTCCACACTGTTGCATAACTAAATCTCCGGTGAAAGAGTGACCCCATAACTTTTACGCATTATATGCTTTTTCTGGTGTCGTTTGTAACAACTTTGTTTAATGATTGTCAAATCAGATGATTAAAAATTAAAATAATGTTGTTATCGTGACCTATGTCACTGTTCGGGATAAAACCCGACAAACTATATGTAGGTTAATTGTAATGATTTTGTGAACGTCCTATACTGCCGCCAGGTCTCCGGAATACCCTGCAATCCCGAGCCAACCAGCGTTGTAACGTGTCGTTTTAGCATCTGGAAGCAGTGTTTTATATGACGCGTAGTTATAGTAAGGACGCTGTCTGACCCGCACGCAGACCGGAGGAAGGAAATCCCGTCGTCTTTCAGGCTACAGGTGTCTTCATCTTCTGTACCCGAAGTCCAAAGGGAATAATAAGAACAGCATGTGGGCGTTATTCATGATAAGAAATGTGAAAAAACAAAGACCTGTCAATCTGGATCTGCAAACGATCCGGTTCCCAATCACGGCGATAGCGTCCATTCTCCATCGCGTATCCGGAGTGATCACCTTCGTGGCGGTCGGGATTCTGTTGTGGTTATTGGGTACCAGCCTTTCCTCCCCTGAAGGTTTCCTCGCGGCGTCATCCATTATGAATAACTTCTTTGTGGAGTTAATTCTGTGGGGGATCCTGATTGCGCTGGCATATCACGCCGTAATGGGCATTCGCCATCTGTTGATGGATTTTGGCTATATCGAAGAAACCCTCGAAGCAGGGACACGCTCCGCCAAAATTTGTTTCGTTATCATTGTCGTGCTTTCACTTCTCGCAGGAGTCCTCGTATGGTAAGCAACGCCTCCGCATTAGGACGCAACGGCGTACATGACTTCATTCTGGTTCGTGCTACCGCTATCGTTCTGACGTTATACATCATCTATATGGTCGGCTTCTTCGCCACCAGCGGCGAGCTGACGTTTGAAGTCTGGACCGGTTTCTTCTCATCGGCATTCACCAAAGTCTTCACCCTGCTGGCGCTTTTTTCCATCTTGATTCATGCCTGGATCGGCATGTGGCAGGTGTTGACCGACTACGTTAAACCTCTGGCTGTGCGCCTGATTCTGCAACTGGCTATCGTCGTTGCGCTGGTGGTTTACGTCATTTATGGATTTGTTGTGGTGTGGGGTGTGTAATGAAACTGCCAGTCAGAGAATTTGATGCTGTTGTGATTGGTGCCGGCGGCGCAGGTATGCGCGCGGCGCTGCAAATTTCCCAGAGCGGTCAGACCTGTGCGCTGCTCTCCAAGGTGTTCCCAACCCGTTCCCATACCGTATCTGCGCAAGGTGGTATCACCGTTGCGCTCGGTAATACCCATGAAGATAACTGGGAATGGCACATGTACGATACCGTAAAAGGGTCGGACTACATTGGTGATCAGGACGCTATTGAATATATGTGTAAGACCGGTCCGGAAGCGATTCTGGAGCTGGATCACATGGGGCTGCCGTTCTCTCGCCTTGATAATGGCACCATTTATCAACGTCCGTTTGGCGGCCAGTCGAAGAACTTCGGCGGTGAGCAGGCGGCACGTACCGCAGCCGCGGCAGACCGTACCGGTCATGCGCTGTTGCACACGCTGTATCAGCAGAACCTGAAAAACCATACCACCATCTTCTCAGAATGGTATGCGCTGGATCTGGTTAAAAATGCCGATGGCGCGATTGTCGGTTGTACCGCGCTGTGTATCGAAACCGGTGAAGTCGTTTACTTCAAAGCTCGCGCAACCGTGCTGGCGACTGGTGGTGCTGGCCGTATTTATCAGTCCACTACTAATGCCCACATCAACACCGGTGACGGCGTTGGTATGGCTATCCGCGCCGGTGTTCCGGTGCAGGATATGGAGATGTGGCAGTTCCACCCAACCGGTATCGCCGGTGCGGGTGTTCTGGTCACAGAAGGCTGCCGTGGTGAAGGTGGCTACCTGCTGAATAAACACGGCGAGCGCTTTATGGAGCGTTATGCGCCAAATGCGAAAGACCTGGCGGGTCGTGACGTGGTGGCGCGTTCCATCATGATCGAAATCCGTGAAGGTCGCGGCTGCGACGGCCCATGGGGCCCGCACGCCAAGCTGAAACTTGACCACCTGGGTAAAGAAGTACTGGAATCCCGTCTGCCGGGCATTCTCGAGCTGTCTCGCACCTTCGCTCACGTTGATCCGGTGAAAGAGCCGATCCCGGTTATCCCAACCTGCCACTATATGATGGGCGGTATTCCGACCAAAGTAACCGGCCAGGCGTTGACCGTAAACGAGCAGGGCGAAGATGTGGTGATCCCTGGATTGTTTGCCGTCGGTGAAATTGCCTGTGTATCGGTTCATGGTGCAAACCGTCTGGGCGGCAACTCGCTGCTGGACCTGGTGGTGTTTGGTCGTGCGGTGGGGCTGCATCTGCAAGAGTCTATCGCCGAGCAGGGCGACCTGCTGGATGCGACCGAAGATGAAATCGATGCTTCTCTGGCGCGCCTGAATCGCTGGAACGGCAACCGCAACGGTGAAGACCCGGTGGCGATTCGCAAAGCGCTGCAGGAATGTATGCAGCACAACTTCTCGGTATTCCGCGAAGGCGATGCGATGGCGAAAGGTCTGGAAGAGCTGAAAGCGATTCGCGAGCGTCTGAAAAATGCCCGTCTGGACGATACCTCCAGCGAGTTCAACACCCAGCGTGTTGAGTGCCTGGAACTGGATAACCTGATGGAGACCGCGTACGCCACCGCAGTATCTGCAAACTTCCGTACCGAAAGCCGTGGCGCGCATAGCCGCTTCGACTTCCCGGAACGTGATGATGAAAACTGGCTGTGCCATTCCCTGTACCTGCCAGAGTCGGAATCCATGACGCGACGTCAAGTCAATATGGAACCGAAGCTGCGCCCGGCATTCCCGCCGAAGATTCGTACTTATTAATGCGGAGACAGGACAATGAAACTCGAGTTTTCAGTTTATCGCTATAACCCGGATGTTGACGACGCTCCGCGCATGCAGGATTACACCCTGGAGGCGGAAGAAGGGCGCGACATGATGCTGCTGGATGCGTTGATGCAGCTGAAAGAAAAAGACCCATCGCTGTCGTTCCGCCGCTCCTGCCGTGAAGGGGTCTGCGGCTCCGACGGTCTGAATATGAACGGCAAAAATGGACTGGCCTGTATCACACCTATTTCTGCGCTGAATCAGCCGGGCAAGAAAATTGTCATTCGCCCGCTGCCGGGCTTACCGGTTGTGCGCGATTTGGTGGTAGACATGGGGCAATTCTACGCACAGTATGAGAAGATTAAGCCTTACTTGTTGAATAATGGGAAAAATCCGCCGGCTCGTGAGCATTTACAAATGCCTGAGCAGCGTGAGAAGCTCGATGGGCTGTATGAATGTATTTTGTGTGCATGCTGCTCAACGTCCTGCCCATCGTTCTGGTGGAACCCGGACAAGTTTATTGGCCCGGCAGGCCTGCTGGCCGCGTATCGCTTCTTAATTGATAGTCGCGATACCGAGACCGACAGCCGCCTGGAAGGTTTAAGTGATGCTTTCAGCGTATTCCGCTGCCATAGCATCATGAACTGCGTCAGTGTATGTCCTAAAGGGCTGAACCCGACGCGTGCCATCGGCCATATTAAGTCGATGCTGCTCAAACGTAGTGCATAAATAGTTGTTGCCGGGGAAGTGATTCCCCGGTAGTGCAGGAAACCTCTAAAAACTGCCACATTGATAGCAATAATCGCAGCCTGAACAGCGAAGATTATTAGACAGTTTTTAAAGGTTCCTTAGCGGACGCAGAAAACACGACAGTCCGCAACAAGTGAACCCCGGCACGCACATCGGTGTGCGTGGTAGTATCCACGGCGAAATACTCGTCATAGATCACGTTGCATGTGCGTTGGCTGCACTTGCTCACCCTGGTCACTTACTGGATGTAAGCTCCCAGGGATTCGCAAGCTTGCCGCCTTCCTGAAACGTGATCTATTTAGAGTATTAAATAAGCAGAAAAGATGCTTAAGGGATCACGATGCAGAACAGCGCTTTGAAAGCCTGGTTGGACTCTTCTTACCTCTCTGGTTCAAACCAGAGCTGGATAGAACAGCTCTATGAAGACTTCTTAACCGACCCTGACTCGGTAGATGCTAACTGGCGTTCGACGTTCCAGCAGTTACCTGGTACCGGAGTCAAACCGGATCAACTCCACTCAAAAACACGTGATTATTTCCGTCGGCAGGCGTTGATTACCCCACGTTACTCTTCTTCTATTTCCGATCCTGATGCCAATGTGAAGCAGGTTAAAGTCCTGCAGCTCATTAACGCCTACCGTTTCCGCGGTCATCAGCATGCGAATCTCGATCCGCTGGGACTGTGGCAGCAAGAAAATGTGGCCGATCTGGATCCGTCCTTCCACGATCTGACCGATGCGGATTTCCAGGAAAGCTTTAACGTAGGTTCTTTTGCCGGCGGCAAAGACACGATGAAGCTGAGCGACCTGGTTGTCGCGTTGAAACAAACCTACTGCGGCCCGATTGGCGCCGAGTATATGCACATTACCAGCACTGAAGAAAAACGCTGGCTTCAACAGCGTATCGAGTCTGGCCGCGCCGCGTTCAGTAGTGAAGAGAAGAAACGCTTCCTCAGCGAACTGACCGCTGCGGAAGGTTTGGAACGCTACCTGGGCGCGAAGTTCCCGGGAGCGAAACGCTTCTCGTTGGAAGGCGGGGATGCGTTAATCCCAATGCTCAAAGAGATGATCCGCCACGCCGGCAACAGTGGTACCCGTGAAGTGGTGCTGGGTATGGCGCACCGTGGCCGTCTGAACGTGCTGGTCAACGTGTTGGGTAAAAAACCGCAGGACCTGTTCGACGAGTTCGCTGGCAAACATAAAGAACACCTCGGTACCGGCGACGTGAAGTATCACATGGGCTTCTCGTCGGATATCGAAACCGAAGGCGGTCTGGTTCACCTGGCGCTGGCGTTTAACCCGTCGCACCTGGAAATCGTTAGCCCGGTGGTTATCGGTTCCGTGCGCGCGCGTCTGGATCGTCTGGACGAGCCAAGCAGCAACAAGGTACTGCCAATCACCATCCACGGCGATGCGGCGGTAACCGGGCAGGGCGTGGTTCAGGAAACCCTGAACATGTCGAAAGCGCGTGGTTACGAAGTGGGCGGTACCGTTCGCATCGTGATCAACAACCAGGTGGGCTTTACTACCTCTAACCCGCTGGATGCGCGTTCTACTCCGTACTGCACCGACATCGGTAAGATGGTTCAGGCGCCAATCTTCCACGTTAACGCGGATGACCCGGAAGCGGTCGCTTTTGTGACGCGTCTGGCGCTGGACTTCCGTAATACCTTCAAACGCGATGTGTTCATCGATCTGGTGTGCTACCGCCGTCATGGCCACAACGAAGCCGACGAGCCGAGTGCAACTCAGCCGCTGATGTATCAGAAAATCAAAAAGCATCCGACCCCGCGTAAAATCTACGCTGACAAGCTGGAAGCGGATAAAGTCGCCACGCTGGAAGATGCGACCGAAATGGTCAATCTGTATCGTGACGCGCTGGATGCTGGCGAGTGCGTCGTGAAAGAGTGGCGTCCAATGAACATGCACTCCTTCACCTGGTCGCCGTACCTCAACCACGAGTGGGACGAAAGCTACCCGAACAAGGTAGAAATGAAGCGTCTGCAGGAGCTGGCAAAACGCATCAGTACCGTGCCTGAAGCCGTTGAAATGCAGTCGCGCGTTGCCAAAATTTACGGTGACCGTCAGGCCATGGCCGCAGGCGAGAAGCTGTTCGACTGGGGTGGGGCAGAGAATCTGGCTTATGCCACGCTGGTTGACGAAGGCATCCCAGTTCGTCTGTCGGGTGAAGACTCCGGTCGTGGAACCTTCTTCCACCGTCACGCAGTGATCCATAACCAGGCGAACGGTTCAACCTACACGCCGCTGCAGCATGTGCATAACGGCCAGGGCACGTTCCGCGTATGGGACTCCGTGCTGTCTGAAGAAGCCGTGCTGGCGTTCGAGTATGGTTATGCCACAGCAGAACCGCGTACGCTGACCATCTGGGAAGCGCAGTTTGGCGACTTTGCCAACGGTGCGCAGGTGGTGATTGACCAGTTCATCTCTTCCGGCGAGCAGAAGTGGGGCCGTATGTGCGGTCTGGTTATGCTGCTACCACACGGCTATGAAGGTCAGGGCCCGGAGCACTCCTCCGCACGTCTGGAACGTTATTTGCAACTTTGCGCTGAGCAAAACATGCAGGTTTGCGTCCCGTCCACCCCGGCACAGGTCTACCACATGCTGCGTCGTCAGGCACTGCGCGGGATGCGTCGTCCGCTGGTGGTGATGTCACCGAAGTCGCTGCTGCGGCATCCGCTGGCAGTGTCCACGCTGGACGAACTGGCAAATGGCACCTTCCTGCCAGCCATTGGCGAAGTAGATGAACTTGATCCGAAAGGCGTGAAGCGTGTCGTGATGTGTTCTGGTAAGGTTTATTACGACCTGCTGGAGCAACGCCGCAAGAACGACCAAAAAGATGTTGCCATTGTGCGCATCGAACAGCTCTATCCGTTCCCGCATAAAGCGGTGCAGGAAGCGCTGAAACCGTTTGCTCATGTACATGATTTTGTCTGGTGCCAGGAAGAGCCGCTCAACCAGGGCGCATGGTACTGCAGCCAGCATCATTTCCGTGAAGTAATTCCATTTGGGTCCGCTCTGCGTTATGCAGGTCGCCCGGCCTCTGCCTCCCCGGCAGTAGGATATATGTCTGTTCACCAGAAGCAGCAACAAGATCTGGTTAATGACGCGCTGAACGTCGATTAAATAAAGGATAAATAATGAGTAGCGTAGATATTCTTGTTCCCGACCTGCCTGAATCCGTAGCGGATGCAACGGTTGCAACCTGGCACAAAAAACCGGGCGATGCAGTACGTCGTGATGAAGTACTGGTAGAAATCGAAACTGACAAAGTGGTACTGGAAGTACCGGCATCAGCGGACGGTATTCTTGATGCGGTTCTGGAAGATGAAGGGACAACCGTCACTTCTCGCCAGATCCTTGGTCGCCTGCGTGAAGGCAACAGCACCGGTAAAGAGACCAGTGCCAAGTCTGAAGAGAAAGATTCTACTCCTGCACAGCGCCAACAGGCGTCTCTTGCTGAGCAGAACAACGATGCCCTGAGCCCGGCGATCCGTCGCCTGCTGGGTGAGCATAACCTCGAAGCCAACGCCATTAACGGCACCGGCGTCGGTGGTCGTATCACACGTGAAGATGTTGAAAAACATCTGGCCAAAGCACCGGCGGCGAAAGCAGAATCCAAAGCGCCAGCCGCTGCACCTGCGTCACAGGCTCAACTTGGCGCGCGTGGTGAAAAACGTGTTCCGATGACCCGTCTGCGCAAACGCGTGGCTGAGCGTCTGCTGGAAGCGAAAAATTCCACCGCGATGCTGACCACATTTAACGAAGTCAACATGAAGCCAATCATGGATCTGCGTAAGCAGTACGGTGACGCGTTTGAGAAACGCCACGGTATCCGTCTGGGCTTTATGTCTTTCTACGTGAAAGCGGTGGTTGAAGCGCTGAAACGCTATCCGGAAGTCAACGCGTCCATCGATGGTGATGACGTGGTATACCACAACTACTTTGATGTCAGCATGGCGGTCTCCACGCCACGTGGTCTGGTAACGCCGGTTCTGCGCGATGTGGATCTGCTGGGTATGGCGGACATCGAGAAAAATATTAAAGAACTGGCAGTTAAAGGTCGCGACGGCAAGCTGACGGTGGAAGATCTGACGGGCGGTAACTTCACCATTACTAACGGTGGTGTATTCGGTTCCCTGATGTCTACGCCGATCATCAACCCACCGCAGAGCGCCATCCTGGGTATGCATGCCATCAAAGATCGTCCGATGGCCGTAGACGGTAAGGTTGAAATCCTGCCGATGATGTATCTGGCGCTGTCTTATGACCACCGTCTGATCGATGGTCGTGAGTCAGTCGGCTTCCTGGTAACCATTAAAGAGTTGCTGGAAGATCCAACGCGTCTGCTGCTGGACGTGTAGTTAATAAGAGTATCACCTGCCCCGTAGGCCTGGACGCTTATCAGGCCTACGGGTAAAAGATAACGATTACCTGAAGGATGGACAGAACACATGAACTTACATGAATATCAGGCAAAACAACTTTTTGCCCGCTATGGCTTACCGGCACCGGTGGGTTATGCCTGTACTACTCCGCGTGAAGCAGAAGAAGCCGCTTCAAAAATCGGCGCTGGCCCGTGGGTAGTGAAATGTCAGGTTCACGCTGGTGGCCGCGGTAAAGCGGGCGGTGTGAAAGTTGTGAACAGCAAAGAAGACATTCGCGCTTTTGCTGAACACTGGCTGGGTAAACGTCTGGTCACTTACCAGACAGACGCCCATGGTCAACCGGTAAATCAGATTCTGGTTGAAGCAGCGACCGACATCGGTAAAGAACTTTACCTCGGCGCAGTGGTTGACCGTAGCTCCCGTCGCGTGGTCTTCATGGCCTCTACTGAAGGCGGTGTGGAAATTGAAAAAGTCGCGGAAGAAACCCCGCACCTGATCCACAAAGTGGCGCTCGATCCGCTGGCAGGGCCGATGCCGTACCAGGGACGTGAGCTGGCGTTCAAACTGGGTCTGGAAGGTAAACAGGTTCAGCAGTTCACCAAGATCTTCATGGGGCTGGCGACCATTTTCCTGGAGCGCGACCTGGCGCTGATCGAAATCAACCCGCTGGTTGTAACCAAGCAGGGTGACCTGATCTGCCTCGACGGCAAGCTGGGCGCTGACGGCAACGCGCTGTTCCGCCAGGCTGATCTGCGCGAAATGCGCGACCAGTCTCAGGAAGATCCGCGTGAAGCGCAGGCTGCACAGTGGGAACTGAACTACGTTGCGCTCGACGGCAATATCGGCTGTATGGTTAACGGTGCGGGCCTGGCAATGGGCACCATGGACATCGTTAAGCTGCACGGCGGCGAACCGGCTAACTTCCTCGACGTTGGCGGCGGTGCCACCAAAGAGCGCGTGACCGAAGCGTTCAAAATTATTCTCTCTGACGACAATGTTAAAGCCGTCCTGGTTAACATCTTCGGCGGTATCGTACGTTGCGATCTGATCGCCGACGGTATCATCGGCGCGGTTGCCGAAGTCGGCGTTAACGTCCCGGTTGTGGTGCGTCTGGAAGGCAACAACGCCGAACTCGGCGCGAAAAAACTGGCTGATAGCGGCCTGAATATTATTGCAGCGAAAAGTCTGACGGATGCAGCTCAGCAGGTTGTTGCCGCAGTGGAGGGGAAATAATGTCAGTTTTAATTAATAAAGATACCAAGGTTATCTGCCAGGGCTTCACCGGTAGCCAGGGGACATTCCACTCCGAACAAGCGATTGCTTACGGTACGCAGATGGTTGGCGGTGTAACGCCAGGTAAAGGTGGCACCACGCACCTGGGCCTGCCGGTGTTCAACACCGTGCGTGAAGCCGTGGAAGCGACGGGCGCAACCGCGACCGTTATTTACGTTCCGGCACCGTTCTGCAAAGACTCCATCCTGGAAGCGATTGATGCTGGCATCAAACTGATTATCACTATCACCGAAGGCATCCCGACCCTGGATATGCTGACCGTGAAAGTGAAGCTGGATGAAGCTGGCGTGCGCATGATTGGCCCGAACTGCCCGGGTGTTATCACCCCAGGCGAATGTAAAATCGGTATCATGCCGGGTCACATTCACAAGCCGGGTAAAGTGGGCATCGTTTCTCGCTCCGGTACGCTGACCTATGAAGCGGTTAAGCAGACCACCGACTACGGTTTCGGCCAGTCTACCTGTGTAGGCATCGGTGGCGACCCGATTCCGGGGTCTAACTTTATCGATATCCTGAAACTGTTCCAGGAAGATCCGCAGACTGAAGCGATCGTCATGATCGGTGAGATCGGCGGTAGCGCGGAAGAAGAAGCCGCGGCTTATATCAAAGATCATGTGACCAAGCCGGTTGTGGGTTACATCGCGGGTGTGACTGCGCCGAAAGGTAAGCGTATGGGTCACGCGGGTGCGATCATCGCGGGCGGTAAAGGTACTGCGGACGAGAAATTCGCGGCTCTTGAAGCTGCGGGCGTGAAAACCGTTCGTAGCCTGGCCGATATCGGCGAAGCACTGAAAACCGTTATTAAGTAAGCAATAAAAATACAGCCCTGACTTTCTGCATGGTCAAGGGCTGGTCCCGTTTCGACATGGTTGGCCATCTGATGATGGCCTTTTTTTTGCCAGTAATTTAGCTTTCAGCCAACGTTTTCAGCCAGCGAATACCGCTTTCCGGCGAGGTCATTACCGGCACAGGCGGGGAAGGGAGCTGTTGTAGAACGCGCGCCATCGAAGCCTGCGCCAGCATCACGACATCCGCTTGGGTAAAGGCGCTCTGTAACCCTTCACTAACGATACGGTCATGGGTCTCCATATCTCCCGCCAGTAGCGCGTGGAATGCCTCCTCCATTAATACAGGCGTAATGGTTCGCGATTTACCGCTCTGTTGAACTTTGCGCTGGACGTAATCCAGCGTTGGCTTCAGCGTGGTTGCCACGGTCGCCAGGACGGCGATTCGCTCACCTTTTTCAATCGCCTCTTCCACCATCGCGCAGTCAATGCGCGCGAGCTGGAGTGGGGTCATAAACTGACATTGCTCCACCGCAGTACCAATTGAGGAACAGGCGGTAATCAAGATATCGCAGTCCGCCTTTTCAGCAATATGTACATAGTCGGCGATGCGGGCGGCAATATCTGGAGTCACTCCCTGGGCCTTCATTACCTGCTTGATCATGGATTCTTCAACCAGGTGCATAACTTCAACATCCGGCATAATGTCGGCGATCAGCTGTTGCATCATTGCAAGTGTGGCTGCGCTGGTATGTAGCATGGCGACCTTTTTCATTGGGCTATCTCCTTAAGTAACGTTTCCGCGACGGCCAGCGCCGCATCATGATCTTCCTGTGCGGATAAACCGCCTACCGCGACGGCACCGAGGCATTTCCCCTGGCGCAGAATCGGGATCCCACCCGGCAGCGCCGTAAAACGCGGATCGGCAAAATAGCCAATATCCAGCTGCTCTTTCTGCAGACGCTGTAAAAATGCCTGCGTGGTGCAGCCCAGGCGGCTGCTGGTACGCGCTTTACGCTGGGTTAACTCGATGGTTAACAGTTTGGCGTTATCCATTCGTGCAAAGCTAAGCAGTTCTCCATTGGCATCGCATACGGCCACGCTTAACGGGCGATTTGCGTAACATGTTTCGGCGAGCTCGAGCGCACAGGTTACGGCGCGCTGGGCGTGTTCCAGAGTGAGAGTTGTCATCGTGATTATCCTTTCGACAGATTTTCGCAAGCGGGTTGAACGGGATCTTTGGCTGCGGCTGCCTGCGCCTGTCTGGCGTCTTTTTTGCGCCAGTAGTTGGCGAGCAGCGAGCCGCTAACGTTGCCCAGTGGTGTCATCACCGCTGATGCGAGGCCTACGGTTGCCAGTTTGCCCATCGCCGCGGCAAGCCCGGACGCCATACCGCCGTTTTGCAGGCCGACTTCAAAGGCCACGGTACGGGCAGACTGTACGTCCATGCGGAAGATCCAGCGGCTCATCAGGTAACCAATCAGGAAGCCGCCGAGGTTATGCATCAGCATGGCGAAACAGAGCAGGAAGCCGACCTGTACCAGGTTGTCGCGCCCGGCTGCGGCGGCGGTGGTGGTAAAGAAAATGATCCCCATCATTGAGATGGTTGGCATGACCTTCTTCACGCCCGCCACACGGCCATACAGCCAGTTGTAGAACAATGCCCACACGAGACCGCCTGCCACGAAGTTGAGGACCACCGCGTACATCTGTGCTTCGGCGCTGGCGTGATCAAACAGCGCGTCCCAGCCGCCGGCAATCATATACAGCAGCCAAAGCGCGCCGATCCCGGCCAGCATCTGGACGACACGGCGGTCGCGCACGCCGGCATAGGTTTTCAGATAGTCATGCAGAATTGCCGCGCCGATGGGAATTAATACGATTTTCACCACGTCCATCACCATCGCGGTGAGTTGGATATCGATCATCGAGCCCGCCAGCAGGTTGACCCACAGCGGCGTCATTACCGTTGCCGCCAGCGTTGAGACTGCGGCGATTGACACCGCCAGCGCGAGGTTAGCATTGGCGATGTAAACCATTACCGTAGATGAGAGACCGCTTGGGCAAGCGCCAATTAACAAAATGCCCACCGCCACTTCAGGCGGAAAATCAAAGATCAGGGTAATGCTCAGGCCGAGCAGGGGCATGATCACGAAATGGCAGAAAGTACCGATAAACACAGCCCACGGCATTTTGGCAACATCAATAAAATCCTGGATCGTTAGCTTCGTGCCCATGCTGAACATGGTGGCCTGAATCACGAGGAACACGATCCATTTATGGGTGATATTGAAACCGCCCCAGACGATCAGATCCGTAGACCAGGTCATGGCGGCCACAAAACCGGCGATGATCCACAATGTAAACTGATAGCTGCGTAAACCAGGCCAGTAGCCCGCACCGGCGGCGAATCCGGCGGTGAACATCACCAGCCCCGGCTGCCACAGCGCCGCGGACTGGATTAGTGCGCCGATAATCGCCAGCGCCGCGCCCGCAACGCTGAGGCCAAGTCCGGTTTTATGAATAACAGTGGTCATAGTCATGTTGAAATGTCCTTGCTGTTGTTATTGCTGCCGGGGGGGAATAGATAACATACGCCGTGCAATTTCCGGCGTGGCGACTTTTTTATCCATACTGCGAATGAGCGTAGCGAGTTTGGCGACTTGCTGATAATTATGCTGCGCTTTTTCTTCGGCGCTTAAATAATAACTATCTTCAAAGCCGATTCGTACTTCACTGGCACCCATAGCGACAGCCGCAGCGATAATATCGAAATTCTTTCTACCAAAATGGGTAATTCCCCATAAGGCATCGCGTGGAATCATGCTACGCAACGCAATTAATGCATCAATGGTTGCAGGCGTACTGCCGCGGTGGCCGAGAACGATATTAAAGAGCATGGGTTTTTGAAATTTTATTTTATCCTCAAGAATCAGGATGTTATTAATCATGCCGATTTCAAAAACTTCAAACTCTGGGATAATATTGCGTTCGGTTATTTGCCGGGAACAATATTCCACGTCCGGAGCGGGATTAAAATACACCGCATCACCGAGGTTGACGGAACCGACGTTCAGCGAAGCCATCTCTACGCCGGGACAGGCGAGTGGTGCGCAGCGTTCGGCGATGGACATCGAAGAGACGCCGCCGGTAGAAGCCTGAATAATCAGGTCTGAATGGTGCATAACGCGGTCAATGGTAGCCTGAAAGTCGATAGTATCTGGCGTCAGGCGTCCCTGTTTATCACGAACGTGTAAATGCACGATGGACGCGCCATGTTCTACGCTGGCGAGTATTTCCTGCGCCAGTTCTTCGGGTATAACTCTGGGGCAATCCGCGGCAACGGGTGCCAGCGAAATAATAACAGTATCCGACATTTTTTCCTCCGATACAGAGATAGAGATATTAAAATTATAGGTAAGGTGTCATCCAGTTTAATGCGTCTGGCCCTGATGTTGACGGTTGATATTCACAGCCAATCCAGCCCTGGTAATTCATTTTTCTTATAAAATTAAATAACCATGTTTCATTTAACTCCCCGGTTCCCGGTTCATGACGATAAGGAACAGAAGCAATTTGAAAATGTTTAATAAGGGTAAAATAGTGTTCGATATTTTTCGCCACGTTGCCATGAATTTTCTGACAGTGGTAAATATCAAACTGTAAACCGATATTTTTCTTAGCAACTTCGTGAATAATTGATTCGGCCAACGGGAAGCTGTCAATAAAATAACCGGGCATATCTTGCGAATTTAATGGTTCAATCAGTACATCGATTTCCGCGTCTGCCATCACATCACAGGCGATGCGCAGCCGATTTGTCAGGAGATCGCGCTGGGCGTGCAGCGTTAGGTCGCCGCAGCGCAAGCCCGCCATAATGTGAACCCGGCGACAGCCCAGCGCCGTGGCATAATCGCGCGCCACGTTCAGGCTATGGTGAAATTCTTTGTCGCGACCGGGCTGTGCGGCCAGTCCTCGTTCACCTTGCGCCCAGTTGCCAGCCGGCGCGTTCATGAGCACTACCGGCAGGGATGTTTCCCGCTGAGCGGCTTGCAAATGTTCCAGCGGATGCTGCCAGAGAAATAGCCCTTCTACACCGCGAAAACCGGCCGTCTGCGCCGCCGAAAATCGCGCCGCTATCGGTAAATCTGTAAACAACCAGTCGAGATTAGCCGCTAACTTCAGCATGGCGCGCACCCTCCAGGCCATCAACCAGATGCAGCTTAACGCCCTGACTGGCAATCGTTTGTTGCGCGTCTTCCGGTAACCGGTTATCAGAAATAATGTCGGTTAACTGCTGCAGACCACAGATGTGGAACATACCGTATTTGCCAAATTTACTGCTGTCGCAGACCAACACCCGACGCCGGGAGACGGTGAGTACTGCTTCTTTGACCGAGGCTTTCCCTTCACTCGGCGTCGACATACCGCGTTCGGTATCCCACGATGAGGAGCTTAGAAACGCTACGTCAATATTAATGGTGTGCAAAAAACTGGCGGCGCTTTTTCCAAGACATGAGCGGTTACGTTGATCTACAAGGCCACCGGTGTGATAGAGCGTAATGTGCGGCATATCCATCAAATAGTGGCTGATGGAAAAATCGTTGGTGACTACCGTCAGATTGAAACAGTGGCTGGCGGCGACGGCTTTCGCCACTTCAAACAACGACGTTCCGGCATCCAGATACAGCGTTTGTCCGGGCTCAATGAGCATGGCGGCAAGCTGGCCCATTTTACGCTTTACATCATGATTCAACTCGGCTTTTTCCCGCCATGGCAGTTCAGATTTCAACAGGTTATTGAGCTTCACGCCGCCGTTAATGGCGATAACTTTGCCTTCTTCTTCCAGCAATTGAATGTCGCGACGCACGGTCATATGCGACACGCTCATTAAATCTGCCAGTTCATTAAATGAGGCGGCATTTTTTTCATGCACGTAGCAGTAGATAAAATCACGTCGTTGCTCGGGGATCATCATGTCACCTCACGCTTGCCGGGAATGTTCAAGTTCGGCCACCGCCTCTTCTGAGAGCGGAACATAGCCGAGCGGTTTTAACGTCAGCCAGATGCGAGCACTGTCTTCCAGCTCCTCGGCGTTAAATACTGCCTCACGCAGCGAGCGACCGCTTACTACCGGCCCATGATTGGCCAGCAGCGCTGCCGAATGGTCTGCTGCAATTTCACTCAGTGCGCTGGCAATACCTTCATGGCCGGGCTTGAAATAAGGTAGCAGCGGTAACTGCCCGACCCGCATCACGTAGTACGGCGTTAATGGCGGCAGACAGTTTTCCGGCGTGGCGCACGGCAGGCAGGAGAGTGCGGTCAGCCATGGAGAATGCAGGTGTACGACTGCACCGCAGGATGGCCGATGCCGATACCACGCCAGATGCATGGGAACCTCTTTTGAGGGTTTGTCACCGCTAAGATGAACGCCGTTGGCATCAAGCCGACTTAGCGTGGCCGGATCAAGTTCGCCCAGGCAGGAGTTGGTCGGGGTCACCAGATAGCCGCCATCCGGCAATTTGGCGCTGAGATTGCCGGAACCGCCGCTGCTGTAGCCGCGCACAAACAGGGAACGGCCATAATGGACGAGTAGTTCGCGCAGTTGGTGTTCACTCACCGGATTCATAATGCGTACTCCTGGGCAGTAAAAAAGAAATCTTCGTCACCAAAGTTGCCTGACTTCAGTGCCAGCGCCAGACCTGAAGAAAATACCCACGGCACGCCTGGCGCAATGGTTTTGCCAACGGACAAACGCTTCACCTGCAGGGCTTCCACAACGGTGCCGGACGTTTCACCGCCTGCGACGATAAATGTGTTTACACCTGCAACCTGTAGCTTTGCGCTCAGTCGGGAGAAAGCGTGTTCGATTGCCTGGCTGGCAGACTGTTCGCCGTACTCCTGTTGAATGCGTTTAAGTACTTCTGGCGGCTGAGTGGCGTAAATCATCGGCGCGAATGGGTCGCTGATATGCGTCATCGCCCAGGCACACAGTTCATCGGTGTAGCGTTCTGCATCAGACAGGCAGCGAGCCACATCGAGCACTCGAGATGCTGCCGCGGCTTTGTAACGAGTAACCTGGCGATTGCTCATTGCTGAACAGCTACCGGAGAACACCACGGTTTTTGCCGGCAGTGGAAAAGCGTCCGACTGCTGGGTTTGCCGACCTCCGGCGCAGGCGGCCAGCGCACCACCAAGCCCGGATCCCCCGGCTAACAGAGGGCTGGCATGGAGTGCCTGCGCCAGCGTGTTGAGATCTGCTTCATCCAGCGTATCGACAATAACGTGACGCGTACCTTCAGCCTGAAGTTGGGCCAAAGTATGAGTGACCGCTTCCACACCTTGACGCAGCGTTCTGAGGTTGATGCAGCCAACCGACCCCGGCGTTTGTGCGCTCAGCAGGCGCGGCAGGCTGGCATCGGTCATGGGATTGAGCGGATGCTTTTCCATTCCGGACTCGTTAAGCAGTACGCCATTTACAAAAAGATGGCCATGCACCACCGTGCGCCCGTTTTGCGGCAGGGCGGGGCAGTGGACGATCACGGGAGTCTGCAGGTCGTTCATCAACGCATCGCTGACTGGTCCGATGTTGCCTGTTGGCGTGGAGTCAAACGTCGAACAATATTTAAAATAGATCTGGCGGACACCTGCCTTTTGTTTCAGCCAGCGGGCACAGGACAGAGATTGTGCGACGGCCTGTTCTGAGGGTAATGAGCGGCTTTTCAGCGAGATGACGATAGCGTCAACCTCTTCATTCCAGCATTGAGCGGCATCAGGCATTCCGGGTAGTAGCGCAACGCGCCACCCCTGCTGCGCCATAAAGCTTGCAATGTCCGTTGCGCCGGTGAAATCGTCGGCGATAACGCCTGTGGTGACGGCCATGGATCAACTCCGTTCAGATTGTTTGCTAATTGAATATATTATTCAGGAGGGCCTTTCACATTCACATGATGATTATCACAAATAAGCACATCATTGATTCATGGTAAAAATGGGTAATCTATTGAAAAGAATGGAGATAGATTATGAGCGTTGCGAAAAGAGCCTCACAAGGAAGTGTGAAGATTCGTTAATCTTTGAGAAAGCAAAGTCAGTAGTGTGCAGCCGAGTATTATCGTGTCCGCTATAATTCTCTTGCTAATTGATCATAATAATCTGCGTAAATGAGATTATTTTTTGCGGTAAACATCATTTTTTCTTGAGACTAAATTTTGCATATTACCAGCTTTAATATAATTAATGCTGGGGGATAGCGTGCAGTTGAAAATCCAGAATGACTATTTACACCATTTTTTTTCTATCGCAGAACTCTTTTCCCGTGCCACTGGGTTAGCGTCGGTAGTCGTGGATATTAACGGTATACCATTGTCTAAATATCATAATTTTAATTCGTTCTGCACATTAATGCGGGCAGATGAACGTTATCGAGTGGGGTGTCAAAAGTGCGATAAGTACTGTGCTTTTGAAGCACTAAGACAGCTTAAACCCAGAATACTCACCTGTCATGCCGGGTTAAGCTTGTTTTCTATGCCATTAATTTGTGAAGGGCAACTTTACGGTTCTATTATCTGTGGGCAGGTCCGTGTAAAGTATCAGGAGTATAAAACTATCGCCATTGATAATGATAATTTATGGATGGGTAATATTGAATTAAAAGAACAATGGTATCAGGTTGCGGAAGCAGATAATAATTCACTGGTGGCGTCGGCAAATCTGTTAAATTTTATTGTTGATAATTTTGAGAAAGAGCAACCACAATTGGAAGAAGTTGCTATTCCACCGGTCGGTCATATTCAGAATTATTTCACAGAACCTTCCCGACACGAGAAAAAACTGCTGGCGGCACTGCGTTACATTGACGAGAATTTATATGGTGAATTGTCTTTGGAATCCGTTGCGGCTCATGTTTGCTTAAGTGCAAACTACTTCAGCCGATTTTTCAAAAAACGCCAGGGCGTTAATTTTAAAACCTGGGTGAGCCAGAAAAAGATGCAGAAAGCGGGGGAGTTATTACACGATCCGGTTCATTCAATAGACAGCATTGCCCGGAAACTGCAATATGCGCAAACCAGCTATTTTTGCCGCGTTTTCCGGGCGGCGCATCAAACGTCGCCCCAGTCTTTTCGTCATGCCAGACTTTCGCAGTAAAGGTTTTCCGGCAGCGAGATGGCTTCAGGTATAAAAGAGAGCCGATCGCTCAGGGTCACCACGTCACCAATGACAATCAGCGCGGGTGGAAGGATGTTCGCTTCCTGCGCTTTGCTCAGTAATGAACCGAGCGTACAGGTCAGGCGGCGTTGATTTTCTCGGGTCGCGGACATAATTAGCGCGGCGGGCGTGTCTGCTGCTTTCCCGCCCATCAATAGTTCTTCACAAATAAACGCCAGATTAGCGATACCCATGACGATGACCAGCGTACCGTTAAGTTTCGCCAGTTGACGCCAGTCCTGCTGCTGGTTGCCTTCGCGCGTATGGCCAGTGACTACGTGAAAGCCAGAGGCAAATTCGCGATGCGTCACCGGGATCCCCGCGTAGGTCAGACCGCCAATAGTAGAACTGATCCCTGGCACAACTTCAAAAGAGATCCCGGTCTCAACGAGATCCTCAACTTCTTCAGCCCCACGGCCAAAAACATACGGATCGCCCCCCTTCAGGCGCACAATGTTGTGATGCGTTTGGGCATACTGGACAAGTAGTGCGTTAATTTCATCCTGCGGGACGCAGTGGAAGCCCGGGTTTTTGCCAACATTGATAAGCAGACAATCAGGTAATGCCCATTCCAAAATTTTAGGATTGACCAGCCGATCGTAAATAATGACGTCTGCGTGTTTAATGCACATCATCGCTTTGAGGGTGAGTAATGAAATATCACCGGGACCTGCTCCAACGAGCCAGACCTTTCCGAAAGTTTTCACATTGCGTCCTTTATCACGTCTAACAAAAATGGCAGAAACTACATCAAGGAATGATAAAAAGCAGTCGTTTGCCCGTAAGTTATAACGTGAAATTATCCGGAATTATGGCATGGATAATATTGATTAATCTCGCAAAGTTTTTTCTGCAATAAACAAGATGACTTGAAAAATTATTAAGAACTTATTGGCACGTTTTACTTAGGTTTAACCTTATTTAAATTGTGTTTATTGTTGTGCTTGAGTATTATTGGTTAATATTTATCCGTCGTCAGTGTGAGTAAATCATGGATTGGATCAATGACATCAATGGATAAAATAAAATATAACTCTCGGTGCTTATCTGGGTGCCTTGAATTATTTTTTATAAATTAAACTATTTTTGTACGCTGCATATGGAAGAGGTTATGAGAGGAAAAATACCCAAGACGGAGTTGCTGGTAACTTTTGAAGTGGTTGCGCGTCACGAAAGTTATACCCGGGCAGCTGAAGAGCTGGCATTGACTCAAAGTGCTGTTTTCCGCCAGGTAAATGCACTAGAGGATTTTCTTAATACCGCGCTATTTAATCATGCCAAAAAGCGCATATTTTTAAATGCTGCGGGCAAACACTATTTAGGTATCGTTAAAGAAACGTTAAATAAACTCGAGCGCGATACGACCACAATAATGACCTGGCAGCCGACCGTACAGGTTATTGAGCTGGCGGTGAATCCGACGTTCAGCACGCACTGGTTGATCCCAAACTTGCGCGAGTTTAACAAACTCAATCCAGATATTATTGTGAACATCCATTCGCTGGCGAATATCGGTGATTTTCTCAATCGCGAGTATGACGCAGCAATTATGCGTGAAGACTTTTACTCGCCGTGGTCAGAGGTTGAGTACCTGTTTGAAGAGGAAATCCTGCCGGTATGTAGTCGCTGTCTGCTGGCTGAGCCGGAACGGAAACTGACGGTTGATGAACTGCTAAATGAATACCCGCTGTTGCATCAAAGTACGCGTATCAAAGGCTGGCAGGAATGGTTTGCACTGTCTGATGTCAGCAGTCCGCTGGTGAATAAAGGACCGAGGTTTGATCTGTTGTCGATGCTGATTGCGGCGGTCCGCTCTAATTTGGGCGTTGCGCTGCTGCCCCGTTTTGCCATTCAGCACGATTTGGACAGTGGTGATATGGTTATTCCTTGCGATGTCCCGATGCGCACCGGGAACCGTTTCATCATGACGTGGCGTGAAGAGAAATCAGAGTCCGAACATTTACAGATTTTCCGTAGTTGGCTGTTGAATAAATCCGTGGTGTCGCCCATTTGATGGCCCCAGCGCTACGTTGAAATCGGCCTACGACTCTGTGAGCTGTAGGCCGTATGACTACCAGTCGATCCCAACCTGCGCCTGAATTCCTCGGTCAAACGCGTGCCTGACCGGGCGAATTTCACTGATCGTATCGGCCATTTCCAGCAATCGTGCGTGGCATCCACGTCCGGTGACAATTACGCTCTGCTGGGCAGGGCGATTTTCGATGGCGTTGAGAACCTCCTGGGTATCCAGGTAGTGGTAAGCCAGCATGTAGGTGAGCTCATCCAGCACCACCAGATCGTAATGCGCATCAGCCAACATGCGCTTACTTTCCTGCCAGACTGTCGTTGCTGCCTCGATATCTGCCTGTCGATTCTGCGTTTCCCAGGTAAATCCAGTCCCCATAATATGGAATTCGACGCCGAGCGGTTGCAAAGTGTTGTACTCACCATTATCCCACTGGCCCTTAATGAACTGCGCGATGCCAACGGTTTTTCCGTGACCAACCGCGCGCGTTGCCGTACCAAAGGCTGCGGTGGATTTTCCTTTACCGTTACCGGTGAAGACTATCAGGATCCCTTTCTTCTCCGTTGCCGCCGCCACGCGGGTATCAACCTGCTCTTTCAGTTTCTGCTGACGCTGGCGGTGCCTGTCATTATTGGCTCGCGCTTCCATGGTGACTCCTTAGTGTCCTGCCGGACAAGTTGCGCAGCGATGCTGCTGCTCAAACTGGCTAAAGAAGTTATTGCCTTTGTCGTCTACTAATACGAACGCAGGCATATTTTTAACTTCCATCATCCACACAGCTTCCATTCCCAGCTCTGGATATTCAAGGCACTGCAGGCTCTTCACATACTGCTGGGCCAGTAGAGCCGCCGCGCCGCCAATGCTGCCGAGGCTAAATCCACCGTGTTTGTGACAGGCATCAGTGACCTGCTGACTGCGGTTACCCTTGGTGAGCATAATGAGACTTCCGCCTTGTGCCTGGAAAGCATCGACGTATCCATCCATGCGTCCGCCGGTTGTCGGACCCAATGAACCGCAGGCCTGGTTTTCGGGGGTTTTGGCGGGGCCGGCGTAATAAACGATATGTTTTTTCATGTATTCCGGCATCGGTTCGCCGTTATCCAGGCGCGCTTTGATGTTTGCGTGGGCGATATCTCGGGCAACAACAATTGGGCCGCTTAACGACAAACGAGTGCCGATCGGTAGGGCGGACAGGTCATGCAGAATTTCGCGTAACGGACGATTCAGATCCAGTTGAACGGTCTGGGCGCCGTTTTCCACACGCTGTGAATCAGGGATAAATTTGCCCGGGTTATGCTCAAGTTTCTCCAGCCAGATACCGTGTTTGTTGATTTTGGCTTTGATGTTGCGATCGGCTGAGCAGGAGAGGGCCATGGCGATAGGGCAGGAGCCGCCGTGGCGTGGCAGGCGGATCACCCGGATATCGTGGGCAAAGTATTTGCCGCCAAACTGCGCGCCGATGCCAAACTCGCGGCTGGCATTGAGCAGTTCGGCTTCCAGCGCTGTATCGCGGAACGCCTGACCCAGCTCGTTCCCGCTGGTGGGCAGGTTATCGTAATATTTGGTTGATGCCAGTTTGGCTGTCTTCAGGGCCTGATCGGCGGACAAGCCTCCAACCACAAAAGCGATGTGATACGGCGGGCAAGCAGCGGTACCCAGTGATTTCATTTTTTCGATCAGGAAAGCAGTGAGCTTTTCCGGCTGCAGAATAGATTTGGTTTCCTGGAATAGCGCCGCTTTGTTGGCCGAGCCGCCGCCTTTGTTTACGAACAGGAATTTATATTCGTTACCCGGCGTGGCGCTGATGTCGATTTGCGCCGGCAGGTTAGTCTGGGTATTGATCTCGGTATACATGTCCAACGGGGCATTTTGCGAGTAACGCAGATTGTTTTCGGTGAAGGTGGTATACACGCCTTTGCTTAAGGCTTCGGCGTCATCGCCGCCTGTCCAGACATGCTGTCCTTTGCTGGCCACAATGGTTGCCGTCCCGGTGTCCTGGCAGTTAGGCAGGACACCTTTGGCCGAAACTTCAGCGTTGCGCAGCAGTTGTAATGCGACGTACTTATCGTTACCGCTGGCCTGCGGGTCGTGCAAAATGCTGGCTATCTGTTTCAAATGTCCGGCGCGCAGAAAAAATGAAGCCTCATAAAATGCCTGCTGTGCTAATAAGGTTAACGCTTCGGGCGCCACCTTAATCACTTCCTCTCCGTCTAACTCCGTTACCGTTACGTGCTGGTTACTCAGTAATTCATACTCGGTACTATCTTTACTCTGAACAAAGAGCTCCTGCCAGACAAATGGTTTAGACATGTTTACTTCTCACCTCTTCATTTTTGCCGGATAACGGCGTAAATAAGCGCGCTAATCGTAGGCCGGATAGGCGAAACGCCATCCGGCATCGTGTTATTTTGCTAAAAAGACATTGGCCTGCGTCTCTTCGGCGACATATTCGATGGTTTGCTGGGCGCGAACGCTGTTGCCAGCCTCATCCAGCGGCGGAGAGTAGACGGCAATGGCATATTCGCCAGGAACAACGGCAACCATCCCGCCGCCGACACCACTTTTCGCCGGAATACCAACGGTGTACAGCCATTTACCGCTGCCGTCGTACAGTCCGGCAATCGCCATTTCCGCCAGCACCTGCGGAACATATTTTTCATTCAGCAACTGCTTGCCGTTGAACGGTGATTTCCCTTTGTTCGCCAGCACTGCACCCATTTTGGCCAGTTGCTCAACGGTGATATCCACCGAGCACTGACGGGTATAAATTTCGACGGCGTCGTCGGTGTTGCCATAGAAGCTGTTATAGGATTCCATCAGCTTCGCCAGCGCCTGATTGTGTTGGTTGGTTTCCATCTCGGATTTGAAGACCGGCTCATTAACCGTGAGCGTGGCGTCGGCCCAGACGTTCAGGTTGTCGAGGATTTTGTTCCAGCGATCGGTTTTATCTTTGGCTTCAATCAGGCTAACGGTGCTCATGGCTCCGGCGTTTACCAGCGGGTTCTCAGGCGCACCTTTGGTCAGTTCCACCGCTAAACCGGAGTTAAAAGGCATGCCAGTGGCATTTGCCCCGAGTTTATCCAGTACCACCTGAGGACCGTGTTGTTCCATGGCGAGCGCCATGGTGAAGACTTTACTCAGGGATTCCATGGGAAAGGGTTTGTTAACATCGCCAACCTGGTAGATCTTGCCATCCACCGTAGCAATAGTGATGGCAAAATTATTTGGGCTGTAGGTCGCCAGGGCAGGGATGTAGTCGGCGACTTTTCCATCGTTATTACTTTTGAACTTTTGATGCGCCTGTTCTATCAGTCTGGCGTAGTCCGGCGCGGTTTGCGCGAATGAGGTCGCGCTAAACAAGATGCTGAAAGAAAAGAGACTCACGCCGATAATTGTTTTATTCATTGTGCATTCCTGCTGATTTGATAACTATGTTGCCGGATAGCGGCGCAAGCGCCTTATCCGGCAATCGTGTTTTATCAGGACATCGCAACTTCAGACTGTTCAGTAACCGGGCGTTCCTGTTCCGGTGACTTCACTGGCGCAGTTCCACGGCAACCCTGGCCGAAGTGTTCGCCTTCCCAACGACCCACAATGGCAGCGCCCATGGCGTTACTCATGACGTTGGTGGCAGAACGACCCATATCGAGGAACGGATCGACGCCCATCAACAGGATCAAACCGGCTTCCGGAATGTTGAATTGGTTCAGGGTGGCGGCGATAACGACCATCGAGGCACGCGGTACGCCCGCCATTCCTTTAGAGGTCAGCATCAGAATTAACAGCATGGTAATTTGCTCGCCCATGCTCAGTTCGATATTGCAGGCCTGAGCAATAAAGACGGTGGCAAAGGAGCAGTAGGCCATGGAACCGACCAGGTTAAAGGAGTAACCGATAGGCAGAACGAAGCTGGCAATTTTTGAGGAAACGCCGAATTTTTCCAGCTTATCCAGCGTGCCCGGGAAGGCGGCTTCAGAACTGGAGGTCGTAAAGGCCAGTAGTGCAGGCTCGAAGATTGATTTGGTCAAACGTGCGATACAAGGCCCGACTATCATGGTTGACAGGCCAATCAGGATTGCCCACAGCATACCCAGCGTCAGGTAGAATTCACCCATGAAGATCCCGGCGCTGACCATCACTCCCAGACCACGTTCGGCAATCAAACCTGAAATAGCGGCAAAAACGGTCAGCGGCGCAAACAGCATGACGTAACCCGTCAGCTTCAGCATCACGTGCACCAGAGAATCCAGAACCTTCACGATAGGCTCGGCTTTTTCACCAATGGCGGCCAGGCTGCAACCAAGGAAAATTGAGAACACCACGATCTGCAGAATTTCGTTCCGCGCCATCGCATCGACAATACTGGTCGGTACCGCGTGCGAGATGAACACTTTCAGCGTGAATGGCTCTGACTTAACCGCGGCAACGACCCCGGCGTCATGCGGCACGAAGTTGATACCTGCGCCTGGCTGGAAAATATTAACGATAACCAGACCCAGCGCGATTGACAGCAATGATGCGCAAATAAACAGGAAGAAGGTTTTTGAAAATATACGTCCCAGCGTTTTGGCATCGCCCATTTTGGCAATACCCACAACCAGAGTTGAAATAACCAATGGCGCGATAATCATTTTCACCATACGTAAGAATATAGTGGTGAAAATGGAAATATCTGCTGCATAAGATTTTGCTGTTTCAGCCGTGACCATATTATTGATGGCTACCCCGGCAATCATGCCGAGTATCAGACCTAATATGATCATCTTCGTTAAACTTATTTTCTTCATGTGTACTCCATCGGATAAAGGTTGGTAATTGGAATTGTGTAGGGTGGCGTGCGCCTGAGCCTGGACAGCAGCTTAGACGCACGCCTGTTGTGACCAACCGCATGAATAATTCGAAGCACTGTGATACAGCTGAATTCTGTGCCCCAATGGTTGTTATTGTGTTTTTTGTTACAAGTCGAACTCAATACTTAATAATGGTGCGTGTTGCTGCGCGCCATAAACATCATTGTCACCAACGTTGCCGGAAATAATATCGCGCGGCATGACAATTTTTACGGCATTCGCCGGGTCGAACCACACAATATTGTGAATAAAGTCAGGTTCAACGTTATATAAACCGGCAATAAGCTGCGGTGTTAATTGCTCGGAACGTTTTACGCGCTGATAATCTTCCCGGGTTTTAAATAAAATATCTAAAACCAGTTCGTACGGTCCGGCGTTTTTCGAGCGAATAACTTGCGCCAGTGAACAAATTGACTGTTTCATGCCTGAACTCCTTCTGGCGTCACCTGTTCAATGTGGAAATCAAAACGCAGCGCATCGCTTGCTTCAATCAGGTGATAGATCGAGAACTCATACACCGGTCCACTTTGAATATCAGATGGCGAGAACGGGAAGGCGAGGTTGCCCGCCGTCGCAATGCGATTCTCATAGCCGTAGTGCAGCAGGGTAGAGCGCACCAGCGAGCAAACGCTGTTGGCGATATCCTGCGTCGGCGCGACGACATCCAGTAAAATCCCCAGTTCGTGACCGGCGGTTTTCATCGGTTCATGGTTGCCCATCACGCCGTTCTTCCCGTAAAGGTGGAACGTCATACGGATGCTGTCGTCGTTCAGGGAGAGGTTACGTGCTACGCTTGCCTGGACCTCTTCGAGAATGGTGTCAATTCCGGCAATCATAATCGGGTCACGCGTTCCGGCGATGGTCAGGCAGCGGAAGCCAACCTGACGCGCCCCTTCCAGTTTCAACGCATACGGTGTTTCTTCATGACGTGAACCGCTGACATACACTTCACCCTCGTTAACCTGGGTAAAGGTGCACGCTTTCAGGTTCAGCACACCGCCGGGACCCGGCAGGAAGTACGGATCGGACTTCTCATACAGGGTGTGCGCCGCAGCTGACGTTTCTGTGAACTTACGCTTGGGATTGAACGCCTTCAGCGTAAAGCCGTTGTCGTCGATAATCCCCATCGCACAATCGGAGCCGGAGCCGGGGGTGGCAGCAATGGCAGCACACTCAAGGATCTTACCGCAATGCAACGCCAGACCTTCATCAAAGCCCTGCATAATTGGCAGCGCGGCAAAGCAGGCCGGATCGTAGGCGCGTCCGCCCAGCACCACTTGCGCACCGGCTTTCAGTGCGCGCTGGAAAGGCTCGATACCCATCTGCGCGACGATGTAGGTACTCTCTTCGATCGCCTCGTGAGTCAGTTCCGGCACAAAGTCGAGTGCGGTGATTTTGCCGTTATCCAGCGCCTGATGAACGATTTCTTTGTCGACATCTGACGGGATTAGCGCCATTGAGAAGGACAGTTTTTCTTCCTGTGCGATCTCATGGATAATCTGGCGACACCACTCCAGATGCGGAGCTGCGCCAGAACCACCGGCGGTGCCGATCACGACCGGGATGTTGTTCTTAACGCCCGCCACAATCATATAGCGCAGATCGCGTTTTACCCCGGCTCTGTCGGTAAAGGGTTTACCTGCCCCCAGGTAATGGGGGCCCGGATCGGAGGAACCCGCGTCAACGGCAATAAGATCGGGTGACTCTTCCATGGCTTTGCGAAAACTTTCTTCCGGGAAGCCATAACCCAGGATAGCCGTCGGCGATAAGATCTTAAATGTGCGAGCCATCTCTTAATCCTTAGTTTGCAACAACGCGATGGTGCGATTCATCTCGTTAAACACGATGTTGAGACCTTCATCGAATCCCATTCCTGGTTTGACCAGCATGCGCATCGGACGCGCGGCAAGCGCCACGTGTACGCAGGTGCGAGCACTGATCTCGGTTTCGTTACAGGTACCGCCCTGATAGGCTTCCATGGCGTGTTTGTTGCAGTACAGCACTGCATCAACAATGTTATGAATGCCGCCAAGATCAGGGGTTTTGATCTGTACCATGTGGCAGCTGCCCGCATCGGTAAAGTCCACGATATCCTGATAGGTGTTACACCATTCGTCGGCGACAATTTTCACGCCGGAGCCCAGACGGGTCAGTTCTTTGGTGATGGCGGTCAACATGCGGATCTGATCCGGCTTGTTACCCGCATCTACTGGCCCTTCGATATACAGCGGCAAGCCTTGAGCTTCGGCTTCCAGGCTGGCGATGTATTCGGCGCAGCGCACGGGATCCATATCGAAGATCAAACCGATCGTGCCGTACACATCAATATGCAGCGTCGGGTGATAACGTTCGCTGGTGCGCAGGCTTAAGATACGGTCGGACAACCAACGTACATACTCACGCAGTTTTTCGCCTTTAAAGCCCAGCTTCTCTTCGACGTTGTTGATCAGCGCATGCGGCAGGACGTCCACACCTTTGAGGATCATCTTATCAACGGCGATATAACGGTCGTCGCCGCTCTGGCCAAATAATGGAATAGCTTCCGGTACGCACGGCAGTTGCCATTCATCGCAAACCACTTCAGTTTTCAGACGACCGGTAGCCAGCGCCGCCGCATCGAGCAGCGCCTGAGACAGACCATAGCGGACGGCAGTATGCAGCAGATGACCGTCAATACGCAGTTGGTCAAAGAAACGGGCGTTTGGCAGGAACGCATCAACGTCACGGCCTTCCAGCAGCGGTTTGATGTGATCGTTGAGGAACGGAATGAAATTTTCTGCCAGGAAAAGCGGATCACGACCACCTGCGCCTGAATATTGAACCGCTGCGCAATCGCCCACCGCTACCGCGCCATTCTCCAGAATCAGTTGCACGGAAACGCATTCACCCGCCTGACGAACAGAGGTAAATCCTGGCGTTACCGGATCGCCGGTATAGATAAACCCGTCATGACCGGCGCCATTTTTGATGGCCTGCTGATCGTCAAAATAAAATGAGGAGTAGCCAGCGGTGAAAAGGGCCTTTTTGATTTTCATTATGGTCTTCCTATTAATTTACTGTGGGATACGGCGTTGATGTCATCAATGACCATCTGGAAAGAAGGCTTGCGGCCTTCAAAATGTGCGCGCTCTGCGACATAGTCGTGGTGCAGGGCGAGAATATCTTTCGGCAGTGGAACTGCACCGGCTTCGAGAATACGGATAGCGCCTGTGTTATCGCGAACAGGGAGGATCTTACCGGCGTTGCAAGCGGCAGGCGCGAACGGCACATCCAGTACGCCAGCTTCAAAGGCCAGCACCGTGCCACGCGCAATGTCGCCATTGCCCAGTTCGAAGACTTTTTTCAGCACTGCGCGGACTTCGCTCTTGATCAGATCAACTTCCTGCTCGACGGCAGCGCATTGCGGGAATTTCTGGTCACTGACCATGTTGAGCATCTGGCGTGACGCTTTCAGACCCTGGGCGTTGGCTGCAGCCGTTGGGATACCGAACGCTTCGTGCGGGCTTTTGGTGATCACTTTCGTGGCACCGGACATACCCGCAACCGCTGCCCCCCAGGCGATAACGGAGAAGGCTTTCGCTTCATCTTCCGGGAATCCGCCCATCCACTGGTGGAAAACGGTGCTCAGTTCGTAATCGTCGAATCCGTGGTTATGGAAGTATTCGTGGGACAGTTCGCGCAGCGCCTGAATAGCGGCGATATCCTGCGTCAGGCTACCGACCTGGCCGTAGCCGACGGTAATGGACTTCACGCCCTGTTCCAGCGCCAATAGACCTTCAATAATCGCCACCGAGTGGGACATAAACGGCGGGATTAGGGTGCCAGTTAGCGGGCCGAACGGTTCACGGTTGATACGAATACCGTTCTCTTCGTACAGGCCCATCAGGCGATCGCAGTACTGCCAGTCACGGATGGATTTTTCCAGGGTGACGCGCTTAGCGTAAGGAATGTTGTAGGAGATACCGCCGCCTTCGTAGCTGGTAAAACCACTGGCCATAGCGATTTCCGCCAGCAGGCGAGCATCTGGCGTTCCGTGGCGAACCTGGATCGGTTTTTCCAGTGATTCAGTCATCCGGCGGCAGGCAGCTACCCCGTGATTGACGACCGGTAAACCATTCAGTTTGGACGTCCCAGCTTCGATGGATTTCTGGATCCCGACAGCGGCTTCTTCATAGCGATTCAGACGGGTATAGGCATCGATGGTGCTTGGCAGGAGGTCGCACTCTTCCTGCAATGTTTTGAGCAGCGCAATATGCTCATCCATTAATGCTACGCCTGCGCGCGGCTGGCTCAGGGTCCTGCCTTCCTGATCGGCCTTCAGCAGAGCAAGGGAGAAGCGTTTGTTATCTGGAATTGATTGCTGGTACTTCACGCCATCTTCGAAGTTCTCAACGTCTTTGCCGGTTTCCCAGGTTTGTAACACCTGATGCCTTTCGGTCATGAATTCGTCGTGGGTTAATTTTTTATTTCGAAGTTCCATTCGTAGCTGCCTTAAGTTTTATAGGGTTAAACACTGAATGCTGGTGCGAGCAGCGGCTTGCGGGTACAGTCTGGCGACGTTTGCCAGTAGAGGGAGCAGGCCATTTGAATCGCGGTAATACTCAAACTGGTTCGGTAACAGAATTCTTTTGCCCTGGTCGTCCAGCTCCCGATATTTGAGCCAGTTATGGATATCGAACTGGCTGGCGCGAGAGAGCCATCCCCCTGAACCGACGACTTTGCGCACGGTGGTGAGATCGCGACCCATCTGTAAATCCACGTTACCCACGCAGGTACAAACCTGCTTTTTAGTGCCCGCGTGGCGCTCAGCGGCATAGCCCACGCATAAACCTGCCAGCAGGGTGTCGAAATATTTCTCTTCCTCGCTGAGTGGCAGGTAATCCGGTTGCCCAACCAGATGACGTAGGTAGCGGTAAAACGCTTCCTCGCGCTGTGGCTGTTGGGCGAAGATGACTTTCACCATATCCTGCGTGCTTTCTCCCACCACAACGGCGGAAACGCGCATGCCCAGGTCACCTTCAACGGTACGTTTGACGAACGGTTCAGGAACACCATGCAGGACGGTGTCGGGGGAGAGGGTATTCGCGCTGGCCGAATAGACATCCGTGGTGGCTCCGCCCATATCAATCAGCATGAACTCCTTCCATGCGTTGTCGTAATCGCTAATGGCTTTGACTAACTCATAGACTGTCCATGGCGTCGGCATTGGCTCTTCGCCTGTTTCGCCGACAATGACGTCCAGACCTTTACCTTTGACAATGCGTGACAAGAACACATCGCAAATCGCCTGGCGTGCGGCAAACGGATTCGGGTGATCGAGGTCAGGTAAAATGTTGTCTACCGTGGTCAGATCTTTGTCTCCCAGAATCGTTTGAATTTCGTCCTGAATGTCCCGATTTCCGGCGTAGATAATGGCGCAATCAAGCTTTGAGCCTGCCAGAGCGCGCGCATTCGCCAGGCCGTAGCTTTCTTCGCCGCCGTCTGTACCGCCGGTAAACAACAGAATGTCTGGTGGTGATGATTCCAGTTCCTGGATGTCATGACGGTTCAGTTTGTACGAATAATATTGCGCGATTTTCGCTCCTGCCGAATGGGCGGTAACTTTTGCCGATTCCAGCGTAATGGAAGGCACCAGCCCCATTGCTGCTACGGCGAGCCCACCTTTGGCCGAGGAGGAGTATTTCAACTGTACTTCACCACTTTTCAGTAACGGGCGAGCATCGGCAACATTCAGCACCTGATTCAGGCTGGCAAAAAAACCGTCTGCCAGATGATGTGTGGTGGTTGGGGTCAGGACATGGTTTACCAGGGTTAATTCCTCGCCTTCATGAGCAAAGAGGGCAGCCTTGGTCCATGTCGAGCCGATATCGACAGAAACTGTTTGCATCAGATGGCCTCTTCCAGACAACGCTGCTCGAGGCCATTGTGCTGGTGAATATCATTAGTGATAAGCGCGCAGACATCTTCCAGGTCGTGGCTCGGCGCGAAGACGCGGTTAAACCCCATCTCTTTAAATTTCACTTCTACATCGGCGAAGTCATGTTTCCCGACGACCAGGTTGCCGCCGACGTACAGCAGAATGTCGCCGAGGCCACGCTCGATGCAGCGCTCACGTAATCCGAGGCAGTCAATATCACCATGACCGTAGATAGACGACACCACGATGGCATCGGC
The DNA here is from genome assembly GCF_052950715.1 of Citrobacter sp. VF227. Taxonomy (NCBI): domain Bacteria; kingdom Pseudomonadati; phylum Pseudomonadota; class Gammaproteobacteria; order Enterobacterales; family Enterobacteriaceae; genus Citrobacter; species Citrobacter sp. VF227. The sequence goes on along the minus strand of NZ_JBRFVF010000002.1, from coordinate 449,262 downwards.
ACCTGTTTCAATTGCGGCATCAATATATTCATCCTGGCTCACCATCACCCCGAGGTTTATTACGTGGAAATTATGAGCCGTGAAAACGCGATCCAGAACTTTATTACCTACTGCATGGCAGTCAGCACCGATGACGCCAATAACAAGTGTAGATTTCTTCATGGGTAATCCTCTGTAGGGCTGATGGTCAATAAGTGAAAATTGTTTTCTAATATTTAGAACATGGAGTGCGACAACCTTTTAATAGGGTTGGAGTTTCTGTGGAAGCGGAAAAGGAAGCAATTGATCTATTTTCAAAATATCCTGCGCAAAATGATTGTTATATTTCTTGGTTATAAAAGATCATTAAAATCAATGTGTTGTTTTTGTTTCTTGTTTCTTTTTTTAATTTGTTAGGGAAATGAGTAATAAATGACTTGCCATGTTTGTGATCGAAATCTTATTTTGTTGCGAAGCTCATTCATGCGGCGCTTTTTATAATTTCAAAAATTATTTCTGCTAAATAACTTGTGAACAGCATAACGGTTTTTTATTTTTTAATCTTATATGGCACAATTATCTTTTGTTAAATTTAAGATAAAAATGATAATGAATTGTTTGTATCAGATTTAATCTTATGTCACATAAAAAAGAGGGAGCAGGTACGATAACTTTCAGTGATGAGTGAAGCGAAGCGCCAACTTTCTGCGGTAAAACCTCAAATGCAATGAGGCGGTCAATGTCAGGCTCTTTCGCTTCTGATTGAGATAGTTACATTACGGTGTTAATCATAAGTAAAATTAAAATGAAAAAATTGTATGAAATAAATATTCACTGACTTGCTAAACAAAAAACTGTGAGCTACCAAGCAATAGTGACTCTTTATCTGTTGGCAAATTTGTCCGTCTGGCCGGTTAAAAGATCGTGTACATTTAAATAAATATCCTATCATTTGTAGTAACGGCAATTACTCATTGAAAAACATGTCGTTAACATGTTGTTTACTAGTCACCTGACTGCTAAACACTATTAACATTGGTTTTGGAAATTGATTTAAATCAATGTTTAAAACTTGGTAAACGATCTCAAAAGAGGTTAAATTGCTGCAGATCAAATTGGTCTGAAAGTGGTAAATTAGCTATAAATTGATCACTATCGAAAAATGCAAATTTACCTCGATAAAAACCTGTTTATTGTAAGGATTTTACGGCGTAATATAATTGCGGGATCAATTTGAGTGTTTTATTAACATGTTTGTAACCTATCGTCATTGTCCTTTCTTCAAACGAGAAGAAAGAGCTGCGGCGGAGGGGAGCAGATAAATTTGTATTGGGGCATGCGTGTGACCCTTTCTAACGGGGTTCACTCTCGGAGTCTTCATGCGATGAGCAAGGAGTCATGATGTTAGATATAGTCGAACTGTCGCGCTTACAGTTTGCCTTGACCGCGATGTACCACTTCCTGTTTGTGCCACTGACGCTTGGTATGGCGTTCTTGTTGGCCATCATGGAAACGGTCTACGTCCTTTCCGGCAAACAGATTTATAAAGATATGACCAAGTTCTGGGGCAAGTTGTTTGGTATCAACTTCGCTCTGGGTGTGGCAACCGGTCTGACCATGGAGTTCCAGTTCGGGACTAACTGGTCCTACTATTCCCACTATGTAGGGGATATTTTCGGTGCGCCGCTGGCGATCGAAGGTTTGATGGCCTTCTTCCTCGAATCCACCTTTGTAGGTCTGTTCTTCTTCGGCTGGGACCGTTTGGGTAAAGTCCAGCATATGTGCGTCACCTGGCTGGTGGCTTTAGGTTCAAACCTGTCCGCACTGTGGATTCTGGTTGCGAACGGCTGGATGCAAAACCCAATCGCCGCGGATTTCAACTTTGAAACCATGCGCATGGAGATGCTGAGCTTCTCTGAACTGGTGCTCAACCCGGTAGCACAGGTGAAATTTGTTCACACTGTCGCCTCTGGTTATGTAACTGGTGCGATGTTCATCCTTGGCATTAGTGCGTATTACATGCTGAAAGGCCGCGACTTCGCTTTCGCAAAACGCTCATTCGCGATTGCTGCCAGCTTCGGTATGGCTGCTGTACTTTCTGTTATCGTTCTGGGTGATGAGTCCGGATACGAAATGGGTGACGTACAGAAAACCAAACTGGCTGCGATCGAAGCCGAGTGGGAAACTCAACCTGCTCCTGCTGCGTTTACTTTGTTCGGTATTCCCGATCAGGATAAACAAGAAAACAAATTTGCGATTCAAATTCCTTATGCGCTGGGCATCATTGCCACCCGCTCTGTTGATACACCGGTCATTGGTCTGAAAGACCTGATGGTGCAACACGAAGAGCGCATCCGTAACGGTATGAAAGCCTATCAGTTGCTGGAAGAACTGCGTGCTGGTAGTACCGATCAGGCCGTTCGCGACCAGTTCAACAGTATGAAGAAAGACCTGGGTTATGGTCTGCTGCTGAAACGCTATACCGATAAAGTCACCGACGCGACGGAAGCGCAAATTCAGCAGGCAACAAAAGATTCTATCCCACGTGTTGCACCGCTTTACTTCGCTTTCCGTATCATGGTGGCGTGCGGCTTCTTGCTGCTGGCAATTATTGCGTTGTCCTTCTGGAGCGTAATTCGTAACCGTATCGGTGAGAAAAAATGGCTGCTGCGTGCGGCGCTTTACGGTATTCCACTGCCGTGGATTGCTGTAGAAGCAGGTTGGTTTGTTGCCGAATATGGTCGTCAGCCATGGGCGATCGGTGAGGTGTTACCAACGGCGGTTGCAAACTCATCGTTAACAGTAGGTGACCTATTGTTCTCCATGATCCTGATTTGTGGCCTGTATACCCTGTTCCTGGTGGCAGAATTGTTCTTAATGTTCAAGTTTGCACGCCTCGGCCCAAGCAGCCTGAAAACCGGTCGCTATCACTTTGAGCAGTCCAATGTGACTTCTCAGCCGGCACGCTAAGACAGGAGTCGTCAAATGATCGATTATGAAGTATTGCGTTTTGTCTGGTGGCTGCTGGTCGGCATTCTGCTGATTGGTTTTGCGGTCACTGATGGCTTCGACATGGGGGTGGGCATGCTCACCCGTTTCCTCGGTCGTAATGATACCGAGCGTCGAATTATGATTAACTCCATCGCCCCGCACTGGGATGGTAACCAGGTGTGGTTGATCACCGCGGGTGGCGCATTGTTCGCTGCCTGGCCGATGGTGTATGCCGCTGCATTCTCCGGTTTCTATGTGGCGATGGTTCTGGTGCTGGCGTCCTTGTTCTTTCGTCCGGTCGGTTTTGATTACCGTTCCAAGATTGAAGACACTCGTTGGCGTAACATGTGGGACTGGGGCATCTTTATTGGTAGCTTCGTTCCACCGTTGGTGATTGGTGTGGCGTTCGGTAACCTGCTGCAAGGGGTTCCGTTCCACATTGATGAGTACCTGCGCCTTTACTACACAGGTAACTTCTTCCAGTTGCTGAATCCGTTTGGTCTGCTGGCGGGTGTCGTGAGCGTTGGGATGATCATCACCCAGGGCGCGACCTATCTGCAGATGCGTACTGTGGGTGAGTTACATCTGCGTACCCGCACCACCGCTCAGGTAGCGGCGCTGGTGACTCTGGTCTGCTTCGCGCTGGCGGGTGTATGGGTGATGTACGGTATTGACGGTTATGTTGTGACTTCTGCAGTTGATCATCATGCGGCGTCTAACCCGCTGACCAAAGAAGTCGCGCGTGAAGCAGGCGCATGGTTGGTGAACTTTAATAATGCACCGATCCTGTGGTTGATTCCGGCACTGGGTGTGGTTCTGCCGCTGTTGACTATCCTGACCTCTCGTATGGAGAAAGGGGCATGGGCGTTCGTCTTCTCCTCACTGACGTTAGCCTGCATCATCCTGACTGCTGGTATTGCAATGTTCCCGTTTGTGATGCCATCCAGCACCATGATGAACGCGAGTCTGACCATGTGGGATGCAACGTCCAGCCAGCTGACGCTGAACGTGATGACCTATGTGGCATGTGTGTTCGTGCCAATTATTCTCCTCTACACCACATGGTGCTACTGGAAGATGTTTGGTCGTATCACCAAAGAAGATATTGAACGTAACACACACTCTCTGTACTAAGTAAGGAGCTTAAAATGTGGTATTTCGCATGGATTTTGGGAACGCTTCTTGCCTGTGCATTTGGGATAATCACAGCGCTGGCGCTTGAGCACGTTGAATCAGGCAAGGCCGGACAAGAAGATAGCTGATGACCAACATTATCGCGATAGTATATGCGGTAATGGACAAGCGCCCCTTGCGGGCGCTTTCCTTTGTGCTGGCAATCGTGTTGGCCGGCTGCATATTCTGGGAACCGTCACGTTTCGCGGCCAAAACCAGTACGCTTGAAATCTGGCATGGTTTTATGCTGATGTGGGCGGTCTGCGCAGGCATCATTCATGGCGTTGGCTTTCGTCCTCGCGCCGTACACTGGCAGGGCATCTTCTGCCCGCTGATCGCAGATATCGTCCTCGTGGTTGGTCTGATTTTCTTCTTCTTTTGAATAAGAAACATCCTTAAATATTTATGGGCTTGCATAAGCCCATAATTTTTTACTCTCCGTTTACTTTCCCCCATTCCAAAGCACCATTCCCGCGCGTATAGTAGCGAAGTTTGAAAGCACTAACCTAATTGCATTACCGGGATGTAAAGTGAAGACAGCGCGATATACAACGACATTCTTGATGCATCGCGGCGGCAAGAACGCGAGTCACCAGGGGCTTACAAAGTTAAGCGACCGGTGTGAGTGGGCAAAGCCAACAAAGAGGCAGTAAGAATGAATAAGTATATTTTCCGATGGCCGGTTCGTGTCTATTATGAAGACACCGATGCCGGTGGGGTGGTTTATCACGCCAGTTACGTCGCTTTTTATGAAAGAGCACGCACAGAGATGCTGCGTCATCATCACTTCAGTCAGCAGGTTCTGTTGGCCGAACGTGTAGCCTTTGTGGTGCGCAAGATGACCCTTGAGTATTTTGCGCCTGCCCGGCTCGACGATATGCTCGAAGTCCAAACCGAAATTACGTCAATGCGTGGCACCTCATTGGTTTTCACGCAACGCATTGTCAACGCAGAGAACACCGTGCTGAATGAAGCCGAAGTTCTGATTGTTTGCGTTGATCCACTCAAAATGAAGCCTCGTGCGCTTCCCAAGTCTATTGTCGCGGAGTTTAAGCAGTGACTGACATGAATATCCTTGATTTGTTCCTGAAGGCAAGCCTTCTGGTTAAACTTATCATGTTGATTTTGATTGGTTTCTCAATCGCATCCTGGGCTATTATTATCCAGCGGACCCGTATTCTTAATGCTGCTTCACGTGAAGCCGAAGCATTTGAAGACAAGTTCTGGTCCGGCATTGAGTTGTCGCGCCTGTACCAGGAAAGTCAGGGGCGTCGTGATAATCTGGCGGGTTCAGAGCAAATTTTTTATAGCGGGTTCAAAGAATTTGCGCGTCTGCATAGGGCGAATAGCCATGCGCCTGAAGCGGTCGTTGAGGGGGCATCCCGTGCGATGCGTATCTCGATGAACCGTGAACTGGAAACGCTGGAAACGCATATTCCATTCCTCGGCACTGTCGGCTCCATCAGCCCGTATATCGGTCTGTTCGGTACCGTTTGGGGGATCATGCACGCCTTTATCGCGCTGGGCGCGGTAAAACAGGCGACGCTGCAAATGGTTGCGCCGGGTATCGCGGAAGCGTTGATTGCAACGGCTATCGGCCTGTTTGCGGCAATTCCGGCGGTTATGGCTTACAACCGACTGAATCAGCGCGTGAACAAGCTGGAACTGAATTACGACAACTTTATGGAAGAGTTCACCGCGATTCTGCACCGCCAGGCGTTTACCGTTAGCGAGAGCAACAAGGGGTAAACCATGGCCAGAACGCGTGGACGAGGTCGTCGCGAACTTAAGTCCGAAATCAATATTGTCCCGCTGCTCGACGTACTGCTGGTGCTGTTGCTGATCTTTATGGCAACCGCGCCGATCATTACGCAGAGTGTGGAAGTTGACCTGCCGGATGCGACCGAATCGCAAGCCGTCAGCAGTAACGACGAGCCACCGGTCATTATTGAAGTTTCCGGTATTGGGCAATACAGCGTGGTCGTTGAGAAAGACAGGATGGATCAACTGCCGCCGGAGCAGGTTATCGCGGAAGCGAAAAGCCGCCTGCAGACCAATCCGAAAACAGTATTTTTAATCGGTGGTGCGAAAGACGTGCCTTATGATGAAATAATTAAAGCGCTGAACTTGTTACACAGTGCAGGCGTAAAATCGGTTGGCCTGATGACGCAGCCAATCTGATGACTGCATATTGCTGGCTTGAAAGATAGCGCGTAACAGGCGAACAGTTTTTGGGAACCGAGAGTGTCAAAGGCAACCGAACAAAACGACAAGCTCAAAAGGGCGATAATTATTTCAGCGGTGCTGCATGTCATTTTATTTGCAGCGCTGATCTGGAGTTCGTTCGATGAGCACATTGATGCTTCAGCCGGCGGCGGTGGCGGTTCGTCTATCGACGCCGTTATGGTCGATCCTGGTGCCGTTGTTCAACAGTACGATCGCCAGCAGCAACAGCAGGCAAGTGCGAAACGTGCAGAAGAACAGCGCGAAAAACAGGCGCAACAGCAAGCAGAGGAACTTCGTGAGAAGCAAGCTGCTGAGCAAGAACGACTGAAGCAACTGGAAAAAGAACGTTTAGCTGCGCAGGAAAAAGTGCGCGAGCAGGCGGAACAGCAGAAGCAAGCAGAGGCCGCCGCCGCGAAAGCGCAAGAACAACAGAAACAGGCTGAAGAGGCTGCGGCGAAGGCTGCTGCAGACGCGAAGGCCAAGGCTGATGCTCAGGCGAAACAAGCGGCAGATGCCGCGAAGAAAGCTGCTGCGGACGCACAGAAAAAAGCTGAGGCAGAAGCCGCTAAAGCCGCTGCTGATGCGAAGAAAGCTGCCGAAGCACAAGCTGCTAAGGCTGCCGCAGATGCTGCGAAGAAAGCGCAGGCTGAAGCCGCTAAGCAAGCAGCAGCCGAGAAAGCTGCCGCTGAGAAAGCAGAAAAAGCCGCCGCCGCGAAAGCAGCCGCTGCTGAAAAGGCTGCCGCTGACAAAAAAGCAGCTGCTGAAAAAGCTGCGGCAGATAAAAAGGCTGCAGCTGAGAAAGCCGCTGCCGATAAGAAAGCTGCAGCAGATAAAGCTGCTGCTGCGAAAAAGGCTGCCGCCGAAAAAGCCGCCGCAGCATCTGGCGTTGACGACTTGTTGGGCGACCTAAGCTCCGGTAAGAATGCACCGAAATCGGGTGGTGGAGCGAAAGGAAACGGCCAACCGGCGAAAGATAGTGGTACAAGTGGTGCAAATGGCGGTGCATCTGGCGCTGATATCAGTGCTTACGCATCTCAAATTCGTAATGCGATTCAGAGCCGTCTGTATGGTGCCGATTTGTATGCGGGAAAATCCTGCGTATTACATATCAAGTTAGCGCCTGATGGTCTGTTACTGGATGTGACCGAAGAGGGCGGGGATCCGGCATTGTGCCAGGCTGCGCTGACGGCTGCGAAAACAGCCAGAATTCCTAAACCGCCTAGCCAGGCTGTTTATGAAAAAGTAAAAGATGCCAAACTGGACTTTAAACTGTAATAACGACCCCTGAGAAATCGGGGGAAACGGTCTAAGGTTGAGACAGTGTTCTGGTAGTTTTGTGTATTTGAGTTTGTTAACATTCTGCTAAATTATCGTGGGCTTTCCGTCCAGATAAGGGAGATATGATGAAGCAGGCATTACGAGTTGCATTTGGTTTTCTGATGCTGTGGGCAGCGGTGCTGCACGCAGAAGTACGTATCGAGATCACCCAAGGGGTGGACTCGGCACGCCCGATTGGTGTTGTCCCCTTCCAGTGGGCAGGACCGGGTGCTGCACCTGAAGATATCGGTGGTATCGTGGGTGCTGACCTGCGAAACAGCGGTAAATTTAACCCATTAGACCGTTCTCGCCTGCCGCAGCAGCCGGGTACCGCGCAGGAAGTTCAACCTGCCGCATGGTCTGCTCTGGGTATTGATGCCGTAGTGGTTGGCCAGGTCACACCGAATCCAGATGGTTCCTACAGTGTTGCTTATCAACTGGTTGATACCGGTGGCGCACCGGGTACCGTACTGGCACAGAACACGTATAAAGTGAACAAGCAGTGGTTGCGTTACGCAGGCCATACCGCAAGTGACGAAGTGTTTGAAAAACTGACCGGTATTAAAGGTGCATTCCGTACCCGTATCGCTTATGTTGTTCAGACTAACGGCGGTCAGTTCCCGTACGAGTTACGCGTGTCCGACTACGATGGCTACAACCAGTTTGTGGTACACCGTTCTCCGCAACCGCTGATGTCTCCGGCGTGGTCTCCGGACGGTTCAAAACTGGCGTACGTAACCTTCGAGAGCGGTCGTTCTGCACTGGTTATTCAGACATTGTCTAATGGCGCAGTTCGTCAGGTAGCGTCGTTCCCACGTCACAACGGTGCACCTGCGTTTTCTCCGGATGGCAGCAAACTGGCGTTTGCCCTGTCTAAAACCGGTAGCCTGAACTTGTATGTCATGGACATTGGTTCCGGTCAGATTCGTCAGGTGACGGATGGTCGCAGCAACAACACGGAACCGACCTGGTTCCCGGACAGCCAAAACCTGGCCTTTACGTCTGACCAGGCTGGTCGTCCGCAGGTATACAAAGTTAACGTTAACGGCGGTGCTCCGCAGCGTATTACCTGGGAAGGTTCGCAAAACCAGGATGCGGATGTGAGCAGCGACGGTAAATTTATGGTAATGGTAAGCTCGGCAAATGGTCAGCAGCACATTGCCAAACAAGATCTGGTAGCGGGTGGCGTACAAGTTCTGTCGTCAACGTTCCTGGACGAAACGCCAAGTCTGGCACCTAACGGCACTATGGTAATCTACAGCTCTTCTCAGGGGATGGGATCCGTGCTGAATTTGGTTTCTACAGATGGGCGTTTCAAAGCGCGTCTTCCGGCAACTGATGGTCAGGTAAAATTCCCTGCCTGGTCGCCGTATCTGTGATAATAAATAATTGATTAATAAAGGAATCATTGAAATGCAACTGAACAAAGTGCTGAAAGGGCTGATGATTGCTCTGCCTGTTATGGCTATTGCGGCATGTTCTTCTAACAAGAACGCCAGCAATGACGGCAGCGAAGGCATGCTGGGTGCCGGCACTGGTATGGATGCAAATGGCAGCGGCAACATGTCTTCTGAAGAGCAAGCGCGTCTTCAGATGCAACAGCTGCAGCAGAACAACATCGTTTACTTCGATCTGGACAAGTACGATATCCGTTCTGACTTCGCTGCAATGCTGGATGCTCACGCTAACTTCCTGCGTAGCAACCCGTCTTACAAAGTCACCGTAGAAGGTCATGCGGACGAACGTGGTACTCCTGAGTACAACATCTCCCTGGGTGAGCGTCGTGCAAACGCCGTTAAGATGTACCTGCAGGGTAAAGGCGTTTCTGCTGACCAGATCTCCATCGTTTCTTACGGTAAAGAAAAACCTGCAGTACTGGGTCATGACGAAGCGGCTTACGCCAAAAACCGTCGCGCCGTACTGGTTTACTAAGAGAATTGCATGAGCAGTAACTTCAGACATCACGTGTTGAGTCTGTCGTTACTGGTTGGCATAGCGGCCCCTTGGGCCGCTTTTGCTCAGGCGCCAATCAGTAGTGTCGGCTCAGGCTCGGTCGAAGACCGTGTCACTCAACTCGAGCGTATTTCTAACGCTCACAGTCAGCTTTTAACCCAACTCCAGCAACAACTCTCCGATAATCAGTCCGATATTGATTCCCTGCGCGGTCAAATTCAGGAAAATCAGTACCAGCTGAATCAGGTTGTTGAGCGCCAGAAGCAAATATTGCTGCAGATGAATAATCTTGGCAGCGGTAGCGCGCCTGCTGCGCAATCTGCAGGTGGCGATCAGAGTGGGGCGGCAACCCCAGCACCTGATGCAGGCGCTGCGACAACGTCAGGGGCGCCCGCGCAAACTGGCGATGCGAATACCGATTACAATGCGGCAATTGCTCTGGTGCAGGATAAATCTCGCCAGGATGACGCGATTGAAGCATTTCAGAACTTCATCAAAAAATACCCGGACTCAACTTACCTGCCCAATGCGAATTATTGGCTGGGTCAGTTGAATTACAATAAGGGTAAAAAAGATGATGCAGCGTTCTATTTTGCTTCGGTAGTAAAAAACTTCCCGAAATCACCGAAGGCTGCAGACGCGATGTACAAAGTCGGCGTCATCATGCAGGACAAAGGTGACACAGCAAAAGCTAAAGCGGTTTATCAGCAGGTTATCACTAAATACCCTGGCACTGATGGCGCGAAACAAGCGCAAAAACGCCTTGGCGCGATGTAATGACCACCACACGACCAGAAATCGTGTTATTTCTGGTCGTGTCGTGTGATTCCTAAGCAGTTGAGTTATTTACATCGAAATTTTTGTTGCGCTAAAATCTGAAATCAGTAATATATGCCGCCGTTGCCAAGGGATATCAAACAAACCAAAAGCAGCGCAAAAGCGGGTCGTTAGCTCAGTTGGTAGAGCAGTTGACTTTTAATCAATTGGTCGCAGGTTCGAATCCTGCACGACCCACCAATCGCTAAGGTGGAACGCGATTGTAAAACGTGAAGGATAACGTTGCGTAAGCAACGGCCCGTAGGGCGAGACGAAGTCGAGTCATCCTGCACGACCCACCACTAACTCAGTTAGTAAGTAGTATCCAGCGTAGTATCGGGTGATTAGCTCAGCTGGGAGAGCACCTCCCTTACAAGGAGGGGGTCGGCGGTTCGATCCCGTCATCACCCACCACTCGGGGCGTTAGCTCAGTTGGTAGAGCAGTTGACTTTTAATCAATTGGTCGCAGGTTCGAATCCTGCACGCCCCACCAACTTTAACATCGTACTCAGATGTTAAACGTGAAGGATAACGTTGCCTAAGCAACGGCCCGTTAGGGCGAGACGAAGTCGAGTCATCCTGCACGCCCCACCAATTTATTGGTGGTACCGAGTAAAAATTTTCAGGTTATCCCGAGCGGGTCGTTAGCTCAGTTGGTAGAGCAGTTGACTTTTAATCAATTGGTCGCAGGTTCGAATCCTGCACGACCCACCATCCTGAAAGTATAAAGAAGTAAACCCCATAAGGGGGCGTTAGCTCAGTTGGTAGAGCAGTTGACTTTTAATCAATTGGTCGCAGGTTCGAATCCTGCACGCCCCACCAGTGTAAAAAAGCGCCCTAAAGGCGCTTTTTTACTATCTGCGATTTAAAAGATTTGAACCTGCAGGCCCGCAGGTCGCCATCCGGCACTCATCACTCTCAATTATTGTGACTTTTCTGCGCCAATCCGCTATCTTGTTTAGCATATAAAACAATTCAAACCGAATATGGCGTGCGTCACGCTTTTAATCGGTTAATTCGTTAAGCCAGTAAAACGAGAAAGCAAGATGAGCGTGATGTTTGATCCAGAAGCAGCAATTTATCCGTTTCCGCCGAAGCCAGGGCCGCTGAGTGTGGATGAAAAGCAATTTTATCGTGAAAAAATCAAGCGCCTGTTGAAAGAGCGTGATGCCGTTATGGTCGCGCACTATTACACCGATCCTGAAATTCAGCAATTGGCCGAAGAGACCGGTGGCTGTATTTCTGATTCTCTGGAGATGGCGCGGTTCGGTGCAAAACACCCAGCTTCTACGCTGCTGGTTGCGGGCGTGAGGTTTATGGGAGAAACCGCCAAAATTCTCAGCCCGGAAAAGACTATCCTTATGCCAACCTTACAGGCGGAATGTTCATTAGATCTGGGCTGTCCGATAGACGCGTTCAGCGCATTCTGCGACGCGCATCCGGATCGTACCGTGGTGGTTTACGCCAATACTTCAGCCGCCGTTAAAGCTCGTGCTGACTGGGTCGTGACCTCCAGTATCGCGGTTGAACTTATTGAGTATCTTGATAGCTTAGGTGAAAAAATCATCTGGGCTCCGGACAGACATCTGGGTAACTACGTGCAGAAACAAACCGGCGCAGATGTGCTCTGCTGGCAGGGGGCCTGTATTGTCCACGACGAGTTTAAAACCCAGGCTTTAACGCGCATGAAAGGACTGTACCCTGATGCTGCGGTGCTGGTGCACCCGGAGTCACCTCAGTCTATCGTTGATATGGCCGATGCGGTTGGCTCAACCAGTCAGCTCATCACCGCAGCTAAATCGTTACCGCATAAGCAGCTGATTGTGGCGACTGACCGGGGCATTTTTTACAAAATGCAGCAGGCCGTTCCGGATAAAGAGCTGCTTGAAGCTCCAACGGCTGGCGAGGGGGCCACCTGTCGTAGCTGCGCGCATTGTCCATGGATGGCGATGAACGGCCTCAAGGCGATTGCTGAGGGGCTGGAGCATGGCGGCGCGGCGCATGAAATACATGTTGATCACGCACTGCGAGAAGGGGCATTGTTGCCATTAAATCGTATGTTGGAATTTGCGGCTACACTACGAGCTTAATACTTTATTTTTGCTCTGGGGGAAAAGATGGACTTTTTTAGCACGCAGAACATTCTGGTACATATTCCGATTGGCGCAGGTGGTTACGATCTATCGTGGATCGAAGCCGTGGGGACGATCGCCGGGTTGCTGTGTATTGGCCTGGCGAGTCTTGAGAAAATCAGCAATTACGTTTTCGGTCTGATAAACGTCACGCTGTTTGCGATTATCTTCTTTCAGATCCAGCTTTATGCCAGCCTGTTGCTGCAAGTCTTTTTCTTTGCCGCCAATATCTACGGTTGGTATGCCTGGTCCCGGCAAACCAACCAGCATGAAGCGGAATTGAAAATTCGCTGGCTGCCGTTGCCAAAAGCGATCGGCTGGCTGGCGGCTTGTGTGGTGGCGATCGGCCTGATGTCGGTCTATATCGATCCGGTCTTTGCGTTGCTGACTCGTATTGCGGTCAACATAATGCAGGCATTGGGACTGCAGGTTGCTGTGCCTGAACTGCAACCCGATGCATTCCCGTTCTGGGACTCCTGCATGATGGTGCTTTCGATTGCGGCGATGATCCTGATGACGCGTAAATACGTTGAAAACTGGCTGCTGTGGGTAATCATTAACGTAATCAGCGTGGTGATCTTTGCCCTGCAAGGCGTATATGCCATGTCGCTGGAATATATGATCCTGACGGTTATCGCCCTCAACGGGAGCAGGATGTGGATCAACAGTGCGCGTGAGCGAGGTTCCCACGCGCTGTCTCATTAATGGTGATGATGTGAATGGCCGGACACGCCCTGATACAGGTGGCAGTCCGGTCCATTGCACGGCTGATACTCCATCTGAATCGTCGCGTGTTCAATCTGGTAATGATGAATAAGGAAATGCTGAATACGCTCCAGCAGCGCATCATGATCGTGCGGCGGGATCACCTGCACATGCAGCGTCATTACCGGCTTTTCTCCCACCATCCAGACGTGGACATGGTGCACATTGCGGACTTCGGGAATATCCCGGCTGAGATGGCGCTGCAGTGCGGCGATATCCAGCGCCAGCGGAGCGCCTTCCAGTAATTCGTTGACGCTATCTTTTAATAATCGCCAGGCGCTGCGCAGCACCAGTACGGATACCAAAATTGAGAGGATCGGGTCCGCAGGCGTCCAGCCCGTCCAGATAATAATCAACGCAGCGATGATTGCCCCGACCGAGCCGAGTAAATCGCCCATCACATGCAGCGCTGCGGCACGGACGTTCAAATTTTTCTCTTCGCTGCCGCGATGTAAAACCCAAAAAGCAAGCACGTTGGCCAGTAAACCCGCGACAGCAATAACCATCATCATGCCGCCCGCCACGGGACGAGGTGTCTGGAAGCGCTCAATCGCCTCCCAGACGATTAAAATGGTGATAACGACCAATGCGATGGCATTAATGAATGCGGCCAGCGTCGTGAGCCTCAGCCAGCCGAAGGTGTGGCGTATTGTGGGTGGGCGACGGGAAAACTGAACGGCCAACAGCGCGAAAAGCAGCGCTGCCGCATCCGTAAGCATATGCCCGGCGTCGGCCAGCAAGGCCAGTGAGCCTGAAAGTATTCCGCCCACCACTTCGACCAACATAAATCCGGCGGTAATGCAGAATGCGAACATCAGTCGGCGGGCGTTATTGTCTTTGGGTTGCTCAGAGGAAGTATGAGTATGTGCGTGCGCCATTATGCCATCCCTTTGTTATTCTCATCTTTACTGTATGCCATCATACCGTTTTTGGGATGATAAAATTAAAAAGGAGAGCTAATGCTCTCCCGTTATTAGCTTTATTTTCAGCGTTACTGCGTGGTGCCGTCAGTTTTGGTATCAACATCATTGTTGATGCCGTTTCCAGTCTCAACCTTCTTGTTCACATCAGGACAGCGACCGTCCTTACACATGGTGTTTTTGTGCATCTCGTCTTTGGTCATCCCCTCATGGTTCATTGATGAACCGTTCGGGTGCAGCATCGTGCCACCTGAATTCACGTTATTGTTGTCGACATTATTCGGCGCTACGTTTTCGCGAGCGTCTGGTGCGACCTGACCGGCATCTGCCGAGGAATTTGCCTGGCCATTATTGGACTGCGAGTTGGTTTCAGCGGCCAGCGCTGCACCGCTGGCGAGGCTGAGGGTAGCAGTAAGAAAGAGTGAAGCCAGCTTAGTCATATGCATAATATGCTCCTGTTAAGGTCGATATGTCGGATAACGTCTTCCAACAGTGCATGTGCCAGTTACATCATCAATACGTGGTTAATCGTTTTGCTCTGGAAATTAAAACCAGCATACAATCTTGAAATCTATGAAAATTTAAGATGTTACAGTTAGAAATTGTAGTCTGGATCTCATTTTTCGCTACATTATTGCGTTTTTTTACCAGATTCCAGGATTAATCCGTCCAAAGTGTAAAACCCCGTTTACACCTTATGACTGAAGATATAGATTGGAGGGATTGCATTCATTTATATAAGTATGGCAACGCTGGAATAATCATGAATTATCAGAACGACGATTTACGCATCAAAGAGATCAACGAGTTATTACCGCCAGTCGCACTGCTGGAAAAATTCCCCGCTACTGAAAATGCCGCAAATACGGTGGCTCATGCCCGTAAGGCAATTCATAAAATTCTGAAAGGGAACGACGATCGCCTGTTAGTGGTGATTGGGCCGTGCTCTATTCATGATCCGGCTGCCGCCAAAGAGTACGCCACTCGCCTGCTGGCGCTGCGCGAAGAGTTAAAAGGCGAGCTTGAAATTGTCATGCGAGTCTATTTCGAAAAGCCGCGTACCACCGTCGGCTGGAAGGGGCTTATCAACGATCCGCACATGGACAATAGCTTCCAGATCAACGATGGACTGCGCATTGCGCGTAAACTGCTGTTGGATATCAACGACAGCGGATTGCCAGCTGCAGGTGAATTCCTCGATATGATCACGCCGCAATATCTTGCCGACCTGATGAGTTGGGGCGCTATTGGAGCACGTACCACTGAGTCTCAGGTGCACCGCGAACTGGCATCTGGTCTGTCCTGCCCGGTTGGCTTTAAAAACGGTACTGATGGCACGATCAAAGTTGCGATTGATGCAATCAACGCCGCAGGGGCACCACACTGCTTCCTGTCTGTGACCAAATGGGGTCATTCGGCGATCGTGAATACCAGCGGTAATGGTGATTGCCATATCATTCTGCGCGGTGGCAAAGAGCCGAACTACAGCGCTCAGCATGTTGCCGACGTGAAAGAAGGTCTGATTAAAGCAGGGCTCTCTGCGCAAGTGATGATCGACTTTAGCCATGCCAACTCCAGCAAGCAGTTCAAAAAGCAGATGGATGTTGCGAAAGATGTTTGCGGGCAAGTTGCTGGTGGTGAAAAAGCGATTATTGGCGTGATGATCGAAAGCCATCTGGTCGAGGGTAATCAGAACCCGGATAGCGGCGAACCGCTGACCTACGGTAAGAGCATCACCGACGCCTGCATTGGCTGGGAAGATACTGATGCGGTGTTACGTCAACTGGCGGATGCGGTAAAAGCGCGCCGCGGTTAAACGTTAGCCTACCAGAAAGATAAAAAAAGCGCGGATAGTCCGCGCTTTTTTATGCGACACGCAGAAATTACTTCGCTTTACCCTGGTTCGCAACGGCAGCTGCTTTTGCGGCGATCTCGTCAGCGTTACCCAGATAATAGTGTTTGATTGGTTTGAAGTTTTCGTCGAACTCATACACCAGTGGTACACCCGTCGGGATGTTCAGTTCGAGGATCTCATCTTCGCCCATGTTATCCAGGTATTTCACCAGCGCACGCAGGGAGTTACCGTGAGCGGCGATAATCACTCGCTCACCGCTTTTCATGCGCGGCAGGATGGTTTCATTCCAGTAAGGGATAACGCGATCGATGGTCAGCGCCAGGCTTTCGGTAACCGGTAACTCGTTGTCGGTCAGCTTCGCATAACGCGGATCATGACCCGGATAGCGTTCGTCATCTTTAGTCAGTTCCGGTGGGGTGACCGCAAAGCCGCGACGCCATTGCTTAACCTGCTCGTCACCGTATTTTTCCGCAGTTTCCGCTTTGTTCAGCCCCTGCAGCGCGCCGTAATGACGTTCATTCAGTTTCCAGGATTTCTCAACTGGCAGCCAGGCCTGATCCAGTTCATCCAGTACGTTCCACAGGGTGTGGATGGCACGTTTCAGCACAGAGGTATATGCAAAATCGAAGCTATAGCCTTCCTCTTTCAACAGTTTACCTGCTGCTTTCGCTTCGCCCACGCCTTTCTCGGACAGATCAACGTCATACCAACCGGTAAAACGGTTCTCCTTGTTCCACTGACTTTCACCGTGACGTACCAGAACCAGCTTAGTTACAGCCATACACTCACTCCTATAAATCATATTGAATGATAATAATTCTCATTATATTGCCGTAATGCGTCAGCGGCAATCCTTACGCATAACCATAGCGAAAATAGCGCCACAGTGTAAGGTTCTTGTGAACTCAAGGTTGCGATTTTGTCTTTGAACGGTGGGGATTTGAACGGTTCTACTGTGATAAACAAGCAACAGGCCCGATTCGTTACGTCATCGGGCCTGGGAGGGGGAACGATTAAGCTGGTATAAACCGGTATTCCGTCACGCTGGTGTACTCTTCGCCAGGACGCAGGAAGCAGTCTGGCTGCGGCCATTCCGGATGGTTCGGGCTGTCCGGCAGGAACTCGCTTTCCAGCGCCAGACCTTGCCAGTCGGCGTAGGCGTCAGGACCACGGGATGGCGTACCGCCGAGGAAATTTCCGGAATAAAACTGCAAAGCCGGGGCAGAGGTGTAGACCTCCATCTGCAGTTTTTCATCCTGTGACCACAGATTCGCGATCGGTTTGCGGCTATCGCCTTGCGCCTGTAGCAAGAAAGCGTGATCGTAACCTTTTACTTTCCGCTGATCGTCATCGGCCAAAAATTCGCTGTCGATAACTTTCGCCACGCGGAAATCGAACGAGGTACCAGCCACCGGCTTCAGTCCGTCGTGTGGGATACCCATTTCATCCACCGGCAAGTACTCGTCAGCGAAGATCTGCAGCTTATGTTGACGGACATCGGTTGTATCACCGTCGAGGTTGAAATAAACGTGGTTGGTAAGATTCACCGGACAGGGCTTATCGACCGTGGCGCGGTAGGTGATCGAAATACGATTATCGTCAGTAAGGCGATACTGCGCGGTCGCGCAAAGATGGCCAGGAAAGCCCTGGTCGCCATCTTCAGACGTTAGGGCGAACAGCACCTGACGGTCATTCTGATTGACTATCTGCCAGCGACGTTTGTCGAAACCGTCCGGCCCGCCGTGCAGCTGGTTGTTGCCCTGGCTTGGTATTAATTCAACGGTTTCACCGGCAAAAGTATAGCGGCTGTTGGCGATACGGTTAGCGTAGCGACCAATCGACGCCCCCAGAAATGCAGCCTGTTCCGGATATTGTTCCGGGCTGGCGCACCCGAGTAATGCTTCGCGCACGCTACCATCGCTCAGCGGAATACGCGCAGAGAGCAGGGTCGCGCCCCAGTCCATCAGCGTGACCACCATCCCTGCGTCATTGCGCAGGGTAATCAGGCGAAACGGCTGACCGTCCGGAGCCTGCACAGGGATTTCGTTTAACATTGTCCGGCTCCTTGTGAAGGTTTGCAGACGTAGAATGTTTCTTTGATACCGGTTTTTGCTTCGTATTGCTCAGCGACAGCTTGTTGCACGGCAGGCACCAAATCTTGCGGGATCAGCGCCACGATGCAGCCGCCGAAGCCGCCGCCAGTCATACGTACACCGCCTTTATCGCCGATGGTCGCTTTGACAATTTCAACCAGCGTATCAATTTGTGGCACGGTGATTTCAAAGTCATCGCGCATTGAGGCGTGAGATTCCGCCATCAATTGTCCCATACGCAGCAGGTCGCCTTTTTCCAACGCCTGCGCGGCTTCAACGGTACGCGCATTTTCCGTGATGACGTGGCGGACGCGTTTGGCGACAATCGGATCCAGCTCGTGGGCGACAGCGTTAAACGCTTCAAGACTGACATCACGCAGCGCCGGTTGCTGGAAGAAACGAGCGCCGGTTTCACATTGTTCGCGACGGGTGTTGTACTCGCTGCCGACCAACGTGCGTTTAAAGTTGCTATTGATGATCACCACCGCCACACCTTCCGGCATGGAGACAGCTTTGGTGCCCAACGTACGGCAGTCGATCAGTAGCGCATGATCTTTCTTGCCAAGCGCGGAGATCAGCTGATCCATAATGCCGCAGTTACAGCCGACAAACTGGTTTTCAGCTTCCTGGCCATTCAGGGCGATTTGTGCGCCGTCGAGCGGCAGGTGATAGAGCTGTTGGAATACCGTACCCACAGCGACTTCCAGCGAGGCGGAAGAGCTAAGACCTGCGCCTTGCGGGACATTACCGCTGATCACCAGATCCGCACCGCCAAAGGCGTTACTGCGTTTTTGTAGATGCTTCACCACGCCACGCACGTAGTTCGACCACTGCTGGCTGTCGTGGGCGATAATCGGCGCATCGAGAGAGAACTCATCAATCTGATTGTCGTAATCAGCGGCGATCACGCGAACTTTTCGATCGTCGCGCGCGGCACAACTGATGACAGTTTGATAGTCGATGGCGCAGGGCAGAACGAAGCCGTCATTATAATCGGTGTGTTCGCCGATCAGGTTTACGCGACCCGGTGCCTGAATAGTATGGGTGGCTGGGTAGCCAAACGTTTCTGCAAACAGAGATTGTGTTTTTTCTTTCAGACTCATTATTTAAACTCCGGATTCGCGAAAATGGATGTCGCTGACCGCACGCAGTCGTTCAGCCGCTTGTTCTGCCGTCAGGTCACGCTGGGTTTCCGCCAGCATTTCATAACCGACCATAAATTTACGCACGGTCGCGGAACGCAGCAGCGGCGGGTAAAAGTGCGCGTGTAACTGCCAGTGTTCGTTTTCTTCACCGTTGAACGGCGCGCCGTGCCAGCCCATAGAGTAGGGGAATGAGCACTGGAACAGGTTGTCGTAACGACTGGTCAGTTTTTTCAGCGCCAGCGCCAGGTCAGCACGCTGTTCATTGGTCAAATCAGTGATACGCAGCACATGCGCTTTCGGCAGCAGCAGCGTTTCGAACGGCCACGCGGCCCAGTAAGGCACAACCGCCAGCCAGTGCTCAGTTTCTACGACCGTACGACTGCCGTCCGCCAGTTCGCGCTGGACGTAATCAACGAGCATCGGTGCGCCCTGTTCAGCGAAGTACGCTTTCTGCAGGCGATCTTCACGTTCGGCTTCGTTGGGCAAAAAGCTGTTGGCCCAAATTTGACCGTGCGGGTGCGGGTTAGAGCAGCCCATCGCCGCGCCTTTATTCTCAAATACCTGCACCCAGGGATAGGTTTTTCCTAACTCTTCAGTCTGTTCCTGCCACGTCTGTACAATTTCTGTCAGCGCAGGGACGCTGAGTTCCGGCAGCGTTTTGCTATGATCGGGCGAGAAGCAAATCACGCGACTGGTACCGCGTGCGCTCTGGCAACGCATCAACGGATCGTGACTGTCCGGCGCGTCCGGGGTATCTGACATGAGGGCCGCAAAGTCATTAGTGAAGACATAGGTCCCGGTGTAATCCGGGTTTTTGTCGCCGGTAACGCGCGTATTGCCAGCGCACAGAAAGCAGTCCGGGTCATGCACAGGCAGTACCTGCTTAGAAGGAGTTTCCTGCGCCCCTTGCCACGGACGTTTGGCGCGATGCGGTGAAACAAGGATCCACTGCCCGGTGAGCGGGTTAAAACGGCGATGTGGGTGATCGACAGGATTGAATTGCGTCATGATTGGTCCTTAATCCGAATATCCCTGTGGGTGGCGTGACTGCCAGTGCCATGTGTCTTGTGCCATTTCATCCAGCGTGCGGGTCACGCGCCAGTTGAGCTCGCGATCGGCTTTGCTGGCATCAGCCCAGTAGGCCGGAAGATCGCCATCACGGCGCGGGGCGAAATGGTAATTAATCGGTTTACCGCAGGCTTTGCTGAAGGCATTGACCACGTCCAGCACGCTGCTGCCGATGCCTGCGCCAAGGTTGTAAATATGCACACCCTGTTTGTCCGCCAGTTTTTCCATTGCGACAACGTGACCGTCGGCGAGATCCATCACGTGGATGTAGTCGCGAACGCCGGTGCCATCTTCAGTAGGATAGTCGTTGCCAAATACGGCAAGGGACTCGCGGCGACCCACGGCAACCTGTGCGATGTAAGGCATCAGGTTGTTGGGAATACCCTGAGGATCTTCCCCCATATCCCCTGATGGATGCGCGCCAACCGGGTTAAAGTAGCGCAACAAAGCAATGCTCCAGTCGGGTTGGGCTTTTTGCAGATCGGTCAGGATCTGTTCCACCATCAGCTTACTTTTGCCGTACGGACTCTGCGGCGTGCCGGTGGGGAAGCTTTCAACATAAGGAATTTGCGGCTGATCGCCATAGACGGTCGCGGAGGAGCTGAAAATGAAGTTTTTCACGTTGGCGGCGCGCATGGCGTTTACCAGACGCAGAGTTCCATTGACGTTGTTGTCATAGTACTCCAGCGGCTTGGCCACGGATTCTCCAACGGCTTTTAACCCGGCAAAATGGATGACCGTGTCAATGGCATGATCGTGCAGAATTTCGGTTATCAGCGCTTCGTTACGGATATCTCCTTCCACAAAAGTCGGATGCTTACCACCTAAACGCTCAATGACGGGCAGAACGCTGCGCTTGCTGTTGCAGAGATTATCCAGGATCACCACCTCGTGACCGTTTTTCAACAACTGCACGCAAGTGTGGCTTCCGATGTAACCGCTACCACCTGTAACCAATACTCTCATAATTCGCTCCGTTAAGCCTATGGTATGCAATAACCATAGCATAACAAAGATGCGAAAAGTGTGACATGGAATAAATTAGTGGAATCGTTTACACACTGGCGTTTTCACATATTTGCAGTGGTTATTTTATTTTAAATCATTACGTTAGGTTGTTATCTCAGCGTTTGTCTGAAAAAAAGACAGAAAAAAGGGCGTATTCAAACGCCTTGGTATGAAAATTAACGCAGTGATGTTTGTTGATAGGTGTAGATATCGCCCTCGGGCACAAACTCCAGACGGTGGGTAATGCAGGCTGGGGCATCTTCGGCGTGATGAGAGACGAACAACAGCTGAGTTTCGCCTTGACCGATCAGCACATCTACAAAACGACGAATCAGTTGGCGATTGAGCGGATCTAACCCTTGCAAAGGCTCGTCAAGAATCAACAAGGTAGGGTGTTTAACCAGCGCGCGAACAATCAGCGCCAGCCGCTGTTGACCCCAGGAAAGACTATGGAATGGCGCATCCGCAGTACGTTTATCGATGCCAAGGATCTCCAGCCACTGTTGTACCAGTTTGTGCTGCCTGTCGGAGACGGCCTGGTAAATGCCAATTGAATCAAAATAACCGGAGAGAATAACGTTGCGTACGGTCGTACTCACCCGATAATCCAGATGCAGACTGCTGCTGACGTAGCCGATGTGTTTTTTGATATCCCAGATAGTTTCACCGCTACCCCGACGGCGGCCAAACAGCGTCAGATCGTTACTGTAGCCCTGGGGATGATCGCCGGTGATTAAACTGAGCAGGGTTGATTTTCCCGCACCGTTGGGGCCGACGATTTGCCAGTGCTCGCCTGGGTTTACCTGCCAGCTCATATGATGAAGGATAGGGCGATCGTTATACGAGACGATGCCATTGTTAAGTACAATTCGTGGCTCGTTATCTGACAACGTGCGGCGCACCGAAGGTTCATCCGGTTCGGGTAACTGAATACCTTCCAGTCGTTCGCTATGGGCAAGTTGAGCGATTAATGCCTGTTGCAGAAGGTCGGCTTTCGCGCCGGTTTCTGTCAGCGTGCAATCGGCAAGCACGCCGGCAAACTGCACGAACTCGGGAATTTCATCAAAGCGGTTAAGCACCAATATTAACGTAAAGCCAGCCTGGTGCAGGTCAGCGAGCAGTTCTGCTAACTGGCAGCGGGATGCCACATCCAGCCCGTCAAAGGGCTCATCGAGGATCAGTAAATCCGGTGCGGACATTAACGCCTGGCAAAGCAGAGTTTTACGTGTTTCTCCGGTCGAAAGGTATTTGAAACGCCTGTTGAGAAGGGCAGAGATGCCAAACTGCTGAGCCAATGTAGCGCAGCGGGCGGGATCGCTGATCTCATCCTGAATGATTTCTGCGGTGGTGCGCCCGGTGTCATCTTCACCGGGGCTGAGAAGATCGGTGTTGTTTCGCTGCCACTCGTCGCTGACCAGCTTCTGGAGCTGTTCAAAGGAGAGTCGGGTGATACGCGTAAACTGACAGTGGCGCTCGCCTTTCAGCTGCGGTAATTCCCCTGCCAGCGCGCGGGCCAGCGCAGATTTCCCGCTACCGTTAGAGCCAACAAACGCCCAGCTATCACCCGCGTTTAACGTCAACGCATCTAACTGGAGCGTTTTTGTGTCGCTAAGACGAAACGTGCCTTGCGAAATTTGCAACGATGACATTTTGTATCCCATTATTTGCAGCGATTAATAACAGGGATACGTGTTCTTCAAGCTGATGTCAATCACTCAGCATAGTGTGGCGATAATCACCCTGTCAGCATTGAAAAAAGCAGTGACGTTCGCGCCTTCCTGCAGCGTCGCACTATTTTCTGTCGGAATGGTTGCACACAGTGTCTGGCCGTCTGGCAGCGTCATCAATACCTCGCACTGTTCTGCGCCGCGTTCGATATGGTTGATCGTGCCCTGCAGCTGGTTGTCGGCAGCCTGAGCGATAGCGTCATCCTGGGTAATTCCGACCCACGGCGCTTTCAGCAGAATCAACACCTCTTTGCCTTCATCAAGGCCCAGACGCTCGCCGCTTTGTGCCGTGATCGCCACCTTCAGGCGCGTTTCGCCATCGGCCAGCAGGACGTCGACATGCTGCTGTACCAGGGAGTGATCGCGGGCGGTAATCGTGCCAAACCACTGGTTACGGGCGCTGGTTTGCAGCGAAAAGCGAGAAATTGCCGCCAGCAGGCTGTTAAGTGGCAGCGCATCATCATCACTCAAAACATCAAAGGCTTTTTGTTGGATTTGCGCCAGCAAATCGTACAGCTGGATTAAACGTTGGCCGTAGCGGGTTAACACCGCGCCGCCGCCGCCTTTACCGCCTGTGGCACGCTCAACCAGCGTCTGCTCGCTGAGCTGGTTCATTTCGTTAATTGCATCCCAGGCACTTTTGTAGCTGATGCCTGCATCCTTCGCGCCCTGACTGATGGAGCCGGAAAGCGCAATGTGCTTCAGCAGAGAAATGCGACGGGGATCGGCAAACAGTTTTTGCTGAAGTTTCAGCGTAAGAAGGATTTCGGCCTGCATCACAAGCTCCTGGCAAAAAAAGGTATTGTGACGGAAAACCGTGCCTGAGCAAAGCCGACCGCACAAAAGGGGAGTGCTTTTCTGCGTTATGGGGTTAGAATACAGCTAAGGACTATATCTGGAGTTGACCATGTTAGAGTTATTGAAAAGTCTGGTATTCGCCGTAATCATGGTACCTGTGGTAATGGCCATTATTCTGGGTCTGATTTACGGACTGGGTGAAGTGTTCAACATTTTCTCCGGTATCGGTCAGAAAGACCAGTCCAGACAGAATCATTGATTCCCCAAACGCCCGCTCAGTCGGGCGTTTCTATTTTTTCGCCTTTCTGTTTGTTTTCTCTGACTGCCATTTCTCAAGATCCTGCTTTCCCTGCCGATATTTTCTTTGTGTAACCTCTAATTGGTATCAATAACCTCTGGGAAAATCCTGTTTTACTCGTTATATTTGCGACTACATAACGAAACGCAAAGGAGTTACAGATGGCACGTACATGGTTACCCTTGTTTGCAGGGGCAACACTTTCTCTTACCGTTGCCGGGCATGTGCTGGCGGATGAAGGAAAAATTACCGTTTTCGCAGCGGCATCATTGACCAACGCGATGCAGGATATTGCAACGCAATACAAAAAAGAGAAGAACGTTGACGTCGTCTCCTCTTTTGCTTCTTCTTCCACACTGGCGCGCCAGATTGAAGCCGGTGCACCAGCCGATCTATTTATTTCTGCCGATCAGAAGTGGATGGACTACGCGGCGGACAAAAAGTCGATTGATAGCGCAACGCGTGCAACGTTGTTGGGTAACAGCCTGGTGGTTGTGGCACCGAAAGCGAGTGAGCAGAAAGCGTTTACCATCGACAGCAAAACCAACTGGACCAGTTTGTTGAACGGTGGACGTCTGGCCGTTGGCGATCCAGAACATGTTCCAGCAGGCATTTATGCCAAAGAAGCGCTGCAAAAACTGGGTGCATGGGATACCCTTTCCCCAAAACTGGCGCCTGCTGAAGACGTACGGGGTGCGTTGGCGCTGGTTGAACGTAACGAAGCGCCGCTGGGGATTGTCTATGGTTCCGATGCCGTCGCCAGCAAGGGCGTAAAAGTAGTTGCGACTTTCCCGGAAGATTCGCACAAAAAAGTGGAATACCCTATCGCGATTGTTGATGGCCACTCCAACGCAACGGTTAGCGCGTTCTATGATTACCTGAAAGGACCGCAGGCTGCTGAAATCTTTAAACGTTATGGATTTACGACCAAGTAATGATACTGACCGATCCTGAATGGCAGGCCGTTATATTGAGCCTGAAAGTTTCTTCCCTGGCCGTGTTGTTTAGTCTGCCATTTGGGATCTTCTTTGCCTGGTTACTGGTGCGATGCAAATTCCCGGGCAAAGCGCTGCTCGATAGCGTGCTGCATTTACCGCTGGTACTGCCGCCTGTGGTGGTGGGGTATCTGCTGTTGGTCTCTATGGGACGGCGTGGATTCATCGGCGAATGGCTGTATGACTGGTTTGGCATCACCTTTGCCTTTAGCTGGCGTGGTGCCGTGCTGGCCGCTGCGGTGATGTCCTTCCCGCTCATGGTGCGGGCTATTCGTCTGGCGCTGGAAGGTGTCGACGTCAAGCTGGAGCAGGCCGCTCGTACGCTGGGCGCCGGACGCTGGCGCGTCTTTATGACTATAACGCTACCGCTGATGCTACCCGGCATTATTGTTGGTACGGTGTTGGCGTTCGCCCGCTCGCTTGGCGAGTTCGGTGCAACAATTACCTTTGTTTCCAATATACCTGGCGAAACCCGCACTATCCCTTCGGCGATGTATACCCTGATCCAGACTCCGGGCGGCGAAAGCGCGGCGGCAAGATTATGTATCATATCCATTGTATTAGCGCTGATTTCGCTGCTGATTTCTGAATGGCTGGCGCGTATTAGCCGTGAGCGGACGGGGCGATAATCATGTTGGAACTTAATTTCACCCAGACGCTGGGGACGCACTGTCTGACGCTCAACGAAACGCTGCCCGCCAGTGGGATCACCGCGATTTTTGGCGTTTCAGGCGCGGGGAAAACCTCACTGATTAACGCCATCAGCGGTCTGACACAGCCGCAGTCCGGACGCATCGTGCTCAACGATCGGGTATTAAACGACGTTGAGAAGGGTATCTGCTTAACGCCTGAAAAACGCCGGGTGGGTTATGTTTTTCAGGATGCGCGTCTGTTCCCGCATTATAAGGTGCGCGGCAATCTGCGCTACGGCATGGCGAAAAGCATGGCCGGACAGTTTGATAAGCTGGTGGCGTTGTTGGGCATTGAACCGCTGCTTGATCGTCTGCCCGGCGGGCTTTCCGGTGGTGAAAAGCAGCGTGTCGCCATCGGTCGGGCGCTGCTGACCGCACCTGAGTTATTGCTGCTTGATGAGCCGCTCGCCTCGTTAGATATTCCGCGTAAGCGTGAACTGCTGCCTTACCTGCAACGTCTGGCACGCGAAATTAATATTCCGATGCTGTACGTCAGCCACTCGCTGGATGAAATTTTGCACCTGGCCGACAAAGTAATGGTGCTTGAAAGCGGGCAGGTCAAAGCGTTCGGTTCGCTGGAAGATGTCTGGGGCAGCAGCGTGATGCACCCGTGGCTGCCGAAGGAGCAGCAAAGCAGCATTCTGAAAGTCAGCGTACTGGAACATCATCCACACTACGCGATGACCGCGCTGGCGCTTGGCGATCAGCATTTGTGGGTCAATAAACTGGATCAACCACTGCAAACCGCGCTGCGTATTCGTATTCAGGCCTCTGATGTTTCGCTGGTGCTACAACCGCCGCAGCAGACCAGTATTCGTAACGTGCTGCGGGCGAAGGTCGCGCAGTGCTATGACGATAACGGTCAGGTGGAGGTTCAGCTTGAAGTGGGTGGTAAAACGCTGTGGGCGAGGATCAGTCCATGGGCCAGGGATGAACTGGGGATCAAACCCGGCCAGTGGCTGTATGCCCAAATTAAGAGCGTGTCGATTACTGCCTGATTACAGCAGGTGGGAATAGATAAATTTCGCGATGCTGTCGGTGGTGTTATCACCAATCACGATATTGGCGCGGGCTTTGACCGCGTCGTCCGCATTACCCATAGCCACGCCAGTGCCTGCGGCTTCCAGCATGCTGATATCGTTAAAGTTATCGCCAAAGGCAATGACGTTTTCCATTGACCCCCCCTGGGCTTCAATCCACTGGGTCAGGCGCCGTCCTTTGCTGTTGCCTTTACGGGCAATGTCGACCTGATCGTGCCAGGACCATTCACACTCCAGTCCCAGCTGTTGTTCAACATGCTTACCAAACTGTTGCAGTTTCGGAATATCTTCGTCGGTCAGGGCAAATTTCCAGACGGCGTTGACGTCATGCGCAGCCTTCGCCAGCGAAGGCACCTGGGTGAAGGTTGGGCGCTGCTCCGGCGGCAGGGTTTGCGCCCAGTTAGCGGTACGCACCACATGCCCGGTTGGGCGCTCATACAGCATGGCTTCATCCACATACATCAGCCCGTGGATCTGATGTTCATCCAGCATGTCGATCAGCTGTAATGCCTGGTCTACCGGGAGGGGATCGGATTCTAGTACCTTTTTTGCTTGATAATCATACAAGTAGGTGCCGTTGCAGCAAATTGCAGGTGTATCCAGCCCCAGTGCCTGATAAAAAGGATGAATAGCAACGTGATGGCGACCTGTGACAATGATAAGTTGGTAGCCTGCTTCTCTGGCGCGCGAGAGCGCTTCGAGAGAGGATGGCAGCAAGGTTTTTTTCGGGGTCAGCAACGTACCGTCTAAATCCAGGGCAATCACGCGTGCGGTCATAGTTATTTCCAGATTAAGGTTGAGAATTTTGTCTGCTGGAATGGTACACCGAGACGGGAGCCGGACAAAATTCTGAGCCTTAATTAAGCATTCACCGTTAAAAGCGTCTACCTTAGGCGTGTGTCAGGCAATTGCTGCCACCTGCCAAAAAGCAAAGGAGTATTCATGAAGCAAACACTCCTTTTTAAAAATCACTTAAAAAACAATATTTTATGTAATATATTCCGATATCATTCGAAATTCATTCTAAATCTCTTTCCACTCACGGCCTCTGCCATCTCTGTATTTATCCGTCATGCTGGATGAACGATGGCCTAAAATTGTTTGAGTAAAATCACTTCCTTTTTCCTCTGAATGTAGCCTTCCGGACAAACTTCTAATCTCATGAAATGGCGGAGGGTCTCCTTCCCACGTCAGGCCTGAGGCATCACGCGCAGCTCTGAACTGTGCCGCAATTGTTCTTGCTGCTTTACCGCCAAGAATTTTATCGCTTTTGTCATTTATCTTTTTTAGCTTCTCCAAAACGTCAGCAAGATTTAGGTCGAGTTTCTCAATTCTGGTCGAAAGTGATATACGGATCTTCGCTCCAGTTTTTTGCTGTTCTACGCAAAGTTTTTCACCCTCGATATCGGCCCACCTCATAGTTGATAAATCCCCCTCACGTTGTCCTGTGACCAGTGCAAGATCCATGCAAAGGGCGAACCATTCGTTCTGTACTTTTGCGACATTCCTTATCTGCAGGTATTCATCAATCAAAAGACGGCTACGCTTAACTTCAGTTCTGAATGGTCTGGTTGCCGCTGCGGGATCTTCCTCAGTAAGTCCGGCTGCGATAGCGGTTTTAAACAGGTCGGTTAAAAGTGACCTGAACTGATTGGCTATTGAAAACTTTTCCCCCGTGGCTCTTTCCTCAAGAAAACTATACACCTCGCGAACACCTATATTTTTCACTGGAACACCTTTGAAATATTCGCTGATTAATTTCAGTCTGTGATTGTGTCTTTTCAATGTATTTGGTTTTAACTTACGGCGGTCAATTTCATCCCTGAAATTGGTAACCAGTTCATCAAATAAAGTGGAGCTTTTGCCGTTGATGCGGTCAAGCAAGCTTTCATTTTGAGACGACATTAATTCCATGTTTGCTGCTACAGCTTCATTTACTGCAACTCTTTTGTTTCGCCCAAGGCCAAATTCCTTTCCTGACCGTGGATCCCTGTAGCTGTAGTACCCGTTGCGAACATACAGATTGGGTGGGAGATCATTTGTTTTAAGGTTTCTTCTCCGACCGGCCATGTCTGATTCTCTCTTTGAGCTTTAGTTTATTTCTGCTAACAGGTGCGCTAAAACACTGCCCATTGAGGTGCACTTTTACCGCGTTTTCTTCAACAAGATATTCACGTCCATCCAGCATCGGTGGTGGCTGAATACGTCCTGATCTAACCCAACGCCTCACCTGCTCGATGCTGCGAGGTCGTGGCTGGCGATCATTCCATTCTTTTAGAGTAATAAGGGCCATAGTTACCTACCTCATTACCGGTCTGAACTGTAAACCAGACCGGGTTTAAATATTGATAATTCGTTATCAGGCAACTTGCCCTGGCAGCGCGCGCAACCGGCGCATGCCTGTCATAGCCGTGGCCACATAACTCGCATTACGGTTAACCACCTCAACCCAGACCTTCACACCTTCAACTCTCACCGTGTATGTCTCCTTCATCTTGCTGCGCCCGTAGTCGCCGTAGCGTTCGTGATGAGTGGCCAGCGCTATGTCACATGCTTGACGCGCTAACGGGGATTGCTGATTGCCTCGGTTAATCAGTCGCATTACATCTCCTCAATGGGAGGGAGAACCCTCCCAAATCTGTTAGCCCACGTATTCCGGTTTCATATCGGCCAGGGTGATGCTGAACTTATCGTGTAGCTCGTCGCCCAGGTGACGCTTGGCCGCCGCAAGAACTCGCTCAACTTCACCGAAACGCGCTGCTGCATCCGGTTCGTCCGGAGACGGCAGGGAGTTGATCGCGGCTTCGACCTTGTTACGTGAATCAACCAGGTAATAGCGTTTCACTGCTTTATTCTTCAGTTCGGTGAACAGGGCTGAACCCAGTGTGGCCTTCGCACTTTCGATATCAGCGCGTAGTGCTTTGGCGCAATCAACATCCTGTGCGGCATCGATGCGTTCGCGGAAACCATCTGCCAGTGAGTCGATGTTTCCTGATTTTTCCTGCTTGCTCTGCGTGGATGTTATGGTGTCACCTGAAATTTCAGACAGGCTAACGTGTTGCGCCGGAGCAGGGTTAACTTCTCGCTCTTCACGGCGATCATCCAGTTCATCAGGGGTATACACGCCGAGAATTACATCCGGGCAGAACAGTCTCGCCCAACGTTTCACGGCGAGATAAGCGAGCTGCTGGCGAGGGTCGTCAGCCCAAAGCGTTGAATTACGAGTCCTGGCCTGTGCCAGTAGCAGGTCAAGTTCCCTCGGTTGATCTTCACCTTTCAGCGTTGCGCGGATGATGATGCCAATGCCCGTTTCGTCAGCAAGGGTCCAGCCAGGAACACGGTATTCTCCTTTGTCGCCTTTACGAATCTGGAATTTCCCGACTACTTTTTCCCATGGCCCGTACCACTCATATTCAAAGCGGTTTGCCAGCACGCCGCTGCGTGAAATCACAGCATTTACCAGTTGCGCCTCGTATCCGAGAACGCCGTTAATCAGGTGCGTTTTCTGTGCTACGGCAAAGGGATTCATCTGCCATTGTGCCGCCTGCATTGCTACTGCCATGCAGTCAGCCTGATTTCCCTGCAGGTGTCTGGGGACTGTCGCCGCACCCTGCGCCATAATTTGAGCAAATGCGCTGATGGCGTTCAGATACTGGGAATCAAACAGGGCCACGTTGGAGTTAATTACGGCGTTCTGGTCAGCTACAGTTACGTTAGTGTTTTGCATCTTCATTCCCCTTATGCCTGAGTACGCAGCGCTTCAAGGCGGCGCAGGTCGAAGTCGTTCAGTTCGTCGGTGTAATCAGCGGTGATCGGCGCTGGCCATGCGCCAGTGTCAAAGCCGGTAGCGATAGCGCGCATCGCCTTGCGGTACTCGAGCATGCCCAGCTCCAGTAGTTCGGGGGATGCCTCGATGATGGCGATCCAGTGGTAGTTCTCGTCTTTGTTGACGAAAATCCAGAAGAACTGGTCCAGTGCTGCGGTCTCGCAATACATAGCCGCGCTCAGGTGGTAGTCACGGTCGATGATTTCGCGGTGCAGTTTGGCGCGCAGGCCTTCCTGCTTAATGTTCCACATGCTGATGGTTTTCAGGTCGGCGCCGATGCGCACCCCGTCCAGGTCGATTTCCAGATCCGGGCGTACACGGACTTCGAGTCCGGTTTCGTCGTCAAAGCCGAAGTAGCTCACCTCAACGGCGCGGCTTGGGTGCTGAAGCAACATGCCGGCGGTCGGGTGCTGGAGCAAGGCTTTCTGAATGCTCAGTGCAGCGCTCAGCTGCTGGCGGGTGACCAGCACTTTCCCCTGCGGATTCTCGCGCCACGCATCCAACAGTTCGTCGGCAAAGACGGCGTCCGGATTAACAGACTTCACGGTCTGGATCAGATCCGCTTTGGTACCGGACACTTTTAGCGGTTGCGGCTTCTGCGCTTCCTGGGCCACCAGGTCAGGATTGATGATTGCCAGCTGCTCGAGTAACGCATCACGACTACCGCTGGTTTTCACCTGAGCAGGCAGAGTGGCGTTGTATTCTTTGATGCAGGCTTTCATTGCCGTTGCGGTCTGTTTCTGGTCCGCTTCGATACGCTGGTAATCTTCTGGCAGCGACATATAGCTCTGGCCAGTTTCCTCGACTGAACCACCCAGCGGCACCTGAGCAGACAGAGTGGCGTTGTATTCCTCGAGCAAAGCTTTGATATCGTCTGCGCTCAGTTGCGCTGGCAAGCTGGCGTTGTACTCATCAATAAACGCGCGGATCGTTGCCGTGGTGGTAAATGCGCCTTCCGGAATTACGGGTTCAACGCTGAATTCTTCATCGAGTTGCTCTGGCTGCAACGCCAGCGCATGTACCAGGTTACCCATGTCCAGAACCGGAGAGCGTTCTTTGATAATGGTTTTCTCTACGTGGCGCGCATTGAAGTACATCAGCGACACTCGCGCATCTTTCACCTGTGTTGAGCTGATACCGTTGGCTGCGTGATAAACCTCGTTCGGCAAACCCTCATAGCGGCCTGGCTCGAAGTAAGCAGGGTACACAACAGCCGGTTCGTCAGATTGCGCTTCAGGCTCGGTTTGGTTTACAGAATCGCTAATTTGGGCGACAGATTCCGTATTCTGGTTTACATCGGCTTGCTGGCTGGTATCTGACTTTTCACCAGTTTCCAGACTGCTTTCGCCTGACTGCACTTCAGTACCAGCCTGTTTTTCATCACTGACAGTTTCTTGAACCTGCACATTGCTGGTGGTCTCCGTTGCCTTTTTCGTGCCATGAGTTGCTGAGTTCTGAAGCAAAGCCGTAACGTCGAATATTCCGTTGCCGACATTTTTAACCAGCTCTTGTTCGACTTTCTGCGGTTGAGCTGCCGCTTCCTCTGCGCGGCGGCGTGCTCCTTCTTCACGCACGCGTTGCAGGTTATCTTCGTGAGTGCAAAAGGATTTGCGCGGAGACTCCTTGCTTTCAGGTTGGGAAATTTCCTGTGCTGAGGGTTCAGCCTCATGTAATGGCAATAACTCGACCGCGGAATTGAACTCGGCTGTCATGGTCTGGTTAACAAATTCCAGGTGAGCGACAGGAGTGAGATGAATATTTTCCGGCGCGATACGTACCAGATTAAAAATAGCCGTGCGGTTAACGCCAAGAACGCCAGGCTGATTGCGCAGAATGCTGCTCCACGATTTCCACGGTTCTTCTTTTTTGGTCACGATTTCTTTAGCGCGACGAAGAATGCTGCCCGGGATCTCGAAGTGGTTGAAGTCCATAGGCAGAAGGGCACAGGCAATCTCTAAATCGAGAGTGTCAAGGGTGTGGTGTGCATCAGGTCCACGGTCAGTGACGTAACCGCCGTCGGCATTGGTGCCGGAATCAGTACGCTGCACGCTACTGATGCGATTACCTGCAGCCCATTCGCGAACAAGGATACCGCGGTCAATATGATCTGTAGCGAACCACAATTTCAAAAACTGAATTAAGGTCGCGAGTTCAGGGATTTTTCCATCGACAGGGAATGCTTTTTTAACAGCATTGACTGCTTTATGAATATCGTGCTCGATGGCTTTTTTAAAGTCTTCAACGTGTTCAGCGGCCAGCAGCAGATTCTGGATGTACGATTCATCAGTATCCATTTCGAGGCTAACGATTTCTTTTTTCTGTGCGGCATCGACGTGATAGAGATACTCACCATCACCAATGAACTGAGCCAGAACTCGATGACGGAAAGGCATGGTGGCGATAACAGTGAGAGCAGGCGTCGAAGTATTGCCTGTGCTCATACTGTCAACAGCACTTGCGCTTTCCTCCAGGATTTCGCCGGTATTGGTATCCACGCCGTTAACGATATGCTGGCGTGCTTCGGCGGCAGCATCAGAAGAGGGCAACGTAACGCCGGGGATTTGTTCCCATGTCATGTTGTCGTCGCTGAGGCGGTAGAAATCACAAAACGTTAAGCTGAGTTCGCCTTCTGGAGGCAATTCGTTAACGACAGGGAAATTAGTGGCAACAGCTTTAAAATAATCTTTCAGCTTTGCGCCGGTTTTAATCAACAAATAATCCAGCGTTGCATTTGCAGCCTCAAAATCATCGCTGCACCAGAGCACCGCATCTTTATTTCCTGATTGCTTTTTTGCCCTGCGGACTAAAAATACAGGATTAGTTCCACTCATTACTTTATCCTCGATTCGTGTAGAATGGAGGTGCCTTAACAGCACCCCGATATATCAGGTTGTTATGTCCGGTACGCTTTGGTCGGTTGGACCGGACAGGGCACGCCCGCTTCGGTGGGCGTTTTCTTAATGAACGGTGATGAAAACTCTTTCTGAGTAATCGAGTTTGTAGCTTCGGTAGTTACCAAACCCGGCCTTATCGCCATCGTTTACCTGAACCGCAAGCAGTGAAATAGCTGTTACTGCACAGTGAGGGCAATCGAACTGACCGAGCACATAGCCGCCATCGAGAACGACGGTTGTTTCACCGCTTTGGGCTGAGTGAATAACGCCAGACACTTTCTTTTCGCAGTTGAATAATGCGATTTCTTTATTTACTGCTTTCAGATTTAATTCGACTTTTACGATTTGCATAAATTATTCCTGTTGGTTTATTCAGGGTGTAAGAATCCACGCCAAACTAATGGCGAATTTTGGATTTCATATTTCGAGACTGCTATTTAGCCTTCGTGCGCCATCTGGTCGTAAGAAGCGCAGCGCTTGGAACAATACTCTTTCTCTTTGCGCGCCAGCTGTGAGCCGTTGAGATAGAGAAGGGTGCTTTTGATTACTTCTTCCGGTTTAACCGGCTTGCTGCAATAACCGCATTTGGTCTGCATCATCATTTCCTCAGAACTTAACGTCTGCCTGAGCAGGTAATTCGTCGCTACTGATGATCCTTTCAACTGGGTAGCAACTCCCTGAAACTTGCTGTTCAACGACAGCCTGTTCACACAGGTTCTGGTCGTCATAAACACCCAGAACCACATCCTGAAAATCGCCGTTGGTCATGCCAATGGTCAGCACTAATGCGAAAAGGGTGTTCATCAGTGCGTACCTGCTGGAACCAGATTCGGACCAATGGTGCGCGAAGCATACGGGCTGCGGATATGACGCAGATTTCCTTGCGGTTCGTGCCAGTAGGTGCCGTTGATGTAGTCATAGGAAACCTGCCAGGCTGCGCCGGTACGGCTATTTCTCATTGGAACGGCGCGACCGTTGTTTGGTATTGCATTCGCGGTTTTCATGACAGAGCCTCTTTAAATTCTGCAAAACTGAGAGCTTCCTCGCCATCGGCGAGACCTTCAAAGTATTCCTCGTATGCTTTTTCCATCTCACCCTCGATACCTTGTTGCTGGAACTCAGTGAACTTCGCTGGTGGCGCCGCGGCGCTGATCTTCACGGTTGAGCGTTTTAACTCTGCAGTTCACCACCGCGAAGCTCACTTCTGTGTTTGCCCTTGTCGCCAGGCTGGCGGAACGTTTCAAACCTACTGCGCGTTAATCTCACCACCTCATTCCGGTCTTCGTATGCTCCGGACGGCTACTTCGTGGGCGTCCTGCCTCGGTGGTCGTGTTGAGTCTTGGTAATTTCATTAAACACAAAGTTTAAAATCATGTCAACAAAATGAGTATTTTTATATAAACATATTGTTTAAACAGAGAGGCTGCTGCGCGTATTCCGCAGATTTAAAGCAAAAAAAATCCCAGCACTGAGGCTGGGATTGGAGATGGGGTGGCGATGTGATAACTATTACAATATCAATCTTGGGCGTTTTTTGCCCATTCAGGTAGTTTGATAAGAGTGAATCTTGGTCTTCCTTCGCCGATAGTCTTTTTAGAAAACGTAGCTTTAGCCTTCACGCCTAAGTGTCTGTTGATAACGTTCGGATCCTCAATAGACCTATCAATTTTTGCGGTTTTTATCTCGGTACAACCTAGTTCGATAAATTCGCATTGGCGTTTATTTGGTAGAGTACCTAAGAAGAAAATATCTGCCTCGATAATCTCCTGTTTTATGTTGTCACTTCCTAATTGCTTATACGTATTTTCAAGCTGCTTTGGCTCTCGGAAAGAGATACTATAGTTGTCGTTTTTTAGAGTGAAAACGGTTTTATTTTCATATAGATAATGAATAAACCCTCTGATTTTATCTAATGCTCTTTGATCAAGATCTTCAAGGGCATCGGATAGTTTTTCATTATCACCATCTAAGCTGGCTTGTAAAATTTGTTGGGTCTTTTCTAAGGCCTTAGATACAGGAGTTTGCTCATCAAAATAGAGAGGTGCATCTGGTCTGAATTCCTCTAAGACAAAGCCAAAAGAGCCCCTGGCCGCAGATGTAATCATTAAATGATTGTTTTCAATGTTTGGTATTTTTCCTGATGCAGGTAGTGGACCATTGAATGCGCTTGCAACGTAAGCTATTGCATCATTGAAAAATGATAGTGCTTTTGTGCCGAATGATGCAGAAATGCCATGGGTCCCCATTACTGTAGGGCCTTTGAATGTGAGAACTGCATTGGTCGGCTCGTGCTTCAAGAGGTTTGCTTTTGAAATTATACTCTCAACTTTCTTAAGACGAGTTTCTAAACTTCTTCTGCTTATCGAAGAGCTTTCTGGCGTGTTTTTCAATAGGTTGCTTAGTTGTTCGCGTTCACTGAGTGCGAACATATAATCGTTACGATTCATTGTTTGCCTCCTCAGCATCACTTGCATTAAGTATAGTTAACGCAACAACATCAAGTTGCGGGTTTAAGGGGATTTGAATAAATCCCTTCCATGATAAATCACGTTTATGTGCCCACATACTGTACCAATATACAGTTCTATCGACAAGATAATGACCCGGAGCATCAAGTCCCTCATAGTACGAATCTACTAGGTAATTTTTTTTAACAAAATCATGATCAAACAACTCGGGGTTTCGATTTATTACTGATGAGTCATCGTCACCCGGGAGGAACTTGAAAAAAGTAACAACATCTACATCATTGGGCGCGCGTCGCTCAGTAAGTTCAATATTTTCTGTGAAACTCCCGTCAACCCACTGGAATCCATCTGTTAGTCCAACCTGGCTCAAGCACGTCCGGTATGCCAAAAAACCTTTGAGAATCTTTCTTCGTGTTGCTGTGAGAGCAAACATATTAACAAAATTCACTATGTCCATTACGTATGGAGAGCGAGCATGGCTGGTAGGGTCAGCCTCGTCTATTGGCGGAATCACTCCCATCGAATTCCACAGTGGGGTGGTCAATGTAGTCAATGGCGATCCTTTGTAATCATTTTAAAAATTGATAATATTTTTATTTCAATCCGTTGATTTTTATTAATTTATTCTAATTTTGTAATCCGACCCTTCATGTACTTTTCGTACATAGCATCTAGCTCTTTTAGGCGTAAAGACAACACCCTCATGAAATTCTGCTTTTCTTCATCGCCAGGAAGCTGGCGATAGAGTTCGAGCAATCTCCGTTCGTCGGACTTTAATCCGTCCTTCTCGTCGACCTCTTGCCCTAGAACCCACTCAAGACTCACCCCAAGCGCGTCTGCCAGTTTTATCGCTGAGCTTTTCCCAATTGTGCCGCGTACGAACCAATTATTGACCGACTGAGCACTGACTCCGCAAATGCGAGCCATGTCTGACTTGGTCAAATTCTTAAGTTCGAGGATCTCGTTAAGCCTCTGCACCTGTGGGTGATTAATCTGATGAGTTTTTTCTTTCATAACATAATTCTAAACCAAAAGTTTATTAGCTCAATATTCAAAATGTTGACATGTGGATAAACATTTTGTTTAATCCAATGGTTTCCACAGGAGTCAAATATGAAAGCAATTGATAAAGCCATTACTAAAGCAGGAACCGCAACCCGGTTAGCCGAACTACTGGCAGTAAGCGCAATGACTATTAGTCATTGGAGGAATCGTTATCAAGGCGTGGTTCCTGCTGATCGGGTACTTCCAATTTACAGCGCTACTGGAGTGACCCCCCACGAACTGCGCCCAGATCTCTATCCCAATCCCTCTGATGGATTACCAAAGTAGGAGCGTTAACCATGCAGACACTTACTTATCAGAATGATAGCGACATTATCCAAGGGATAATGAAAAATCGCGCTCAAACGTATAAGGGACCGAGCCATGAAGATATTCGTGATGCGGTTCGTTCTTGGGCGGGTGTAGATGGTCAGGATGTCGTTTCTGCTCTGATCGTCGAAGAGTACCGGGCGCAGGATGGTGACGAGATTACTTTCCCTGGCGATCTCAGCCGACAGCGTCAGAAGCTTTTCCGCTTCCTGGACAACCATTTCAACAGCGAACGGTACCGCGAGAACGTTCGCCAACTGACCCCGGCAATTCTTGCTGTTCTGCCGCTCGAGTTCCGCAATCGCCTGCTACCAGAAGACAACGTAATGGCCCGTCTGGCCCGGCTGGAGAAAGAAACCAGCGAAGCGAAGATTGCCGTCGCAATGGATGCACCACGTCATCAGAAGCTGAAAGAGTTGAGCGAGGGGATCGTGGAGATGTACCGCGTTGACCCTGGCTTAACTGGTCCACTGATGGAGATGGTGCAGATGATGCTGGGGGCTATATGACCGGTTCAAAAATGGCGAAAGCCGTGGTGCTCGAACACCAACGGCCTTCAGGTGCAAAAACTGTGCGTAATTGCGGAGAATAGTATGTCAAATACCGCTGAAATATACAAATTCCCCACGCGGCAGGGGATACAGGAGAGCAGCATGGCTGAACTGGAGAAAGGCTATCTACGCTTAGCCAACCAGATTCAGGATGCCCTGTGTATCGTCGAGCTATCCGGGCGCGAGTTCCGGGTACTGAATGCTATCGTTCGCCTGACCTATGGCTGGTCTAAGAAATCAGACCGCATCGCCAATAGCCTCATTGCAGACAAAACGACGCTGAAGGTGAAACACGTATCTGAAGCCGTGCTTAGCCTTGCCTACCGGAACATCATCATTCTGCGCCGAATTGGGCAAACCAGATACATTGGGATTAATACCAGCCTGGATAAATGGGCGTACACCAAGCCAAATTGCACTAAGTGTCCAGCGGCTTTCCCGCCTGCTGAAGTTGTTACATGGGTTATTACCATCCCTGAATTCAGGGATAGCAGCTTTACCCCTTCAACCATCCCTGAAAACGGGGATAACCATCCCCAAAAACAGGGAGAGGTATCCCTGAAAACAGGGAACACCAAAGACATTCTTCCAAATACAAATATAAATACAGATCTAACCCCCTCTAATCCCCCAAAGGGGAAGGTGAAGTTTGACCCGCTGACAATTCCTGTTCCTGAGTGGCTTGATTCTGTGTCCTGGAGTGAGTGGGTTGCCTATCGCCAACAGTCTGGCAAAGCCATCAAAACTGAGCTGACGGTCACCAAAGCATTCAATCTGCTGAAGGCCTGCCTGGACGAAGGGCATGACCCGGTTGATGTGATCAACACCAGTATCGCCAACGGGTACCAGGGACTATTCAAACCGAAGTTTGCTCTCAACGACCGCAAAAAAGGCCGGGATGTGAATCACATTTCTGAGCCAGATAAAGCGATTCCGACCGGATTCAGGGGGTAGCGATGAAAAACATGGTTGGTACAGGAAGTGCGCTTGAGCGCCTGAAAAAACTCATTCCACCTGGCGTTCAGCCGAAGTTCACCAGTGCAGCAGAGTTGTTGGCGTGGCAACGGGAAGAAGGCCTGAAGCGGTGCGAAGAGCTGGACAAGCTGAATCAGAAAGCGCGCACAGAGAAAATTTTCGGTCGCTCAGGAATTCAAAGCCTACATCGCAGCTGCACGTTCGCGAATTACCAGGTATCCGGGGAAGGGCAGCGCAAAGCCTTCACGATGGCAAAGAGCTACGCACAGAATTTCGGTGCTGGGTTCGCGAGCTTCGTGTTTAGCGGTGGCCCTGGTACCGGGAAAAACCATCTCGCTGCAGCAATCGGAAATCATTTGCTTTCTGGCGGGCATAGCGTGCTGGTCGTCACTATCCCTGACCTGATGCTACGCGTTCGCGAGTGCTACGACGGTGGGCAGTCAGAGGCTTCGCTTCTGGATGACCTCTGCAAAGTCGATCTGCTGGTACTGGATGAAGTCGGTATTCAGCGCGGAAGCAACGGAGAGAAAGTCATTCTGAATCAGGTTATCGACCGTCGCCTGTCGTCGATGCGTCCGGTGGGGATCCTGACGAACCTGAACCACGAAGAACTTCTCGGAGCGTTGGGCGCGCGGGTTATCGACCGTCTCCAGATGGATGGCGGGATGTGGGTGAACTTTGACTGGGGCAGCTACCGCAAGAACGTTAGCCATCTCCGGATCGTTAAATAACTTCGAGGGGAAATCACTATGGCAAGCAAATCACTGTGGGCAATCGTTGATTTTCTTCGGACTAACCAGACCGTAACGCCGCGTCAGGTTCAGAACCTTCTGGGATGCGACTGCAAGAAGGCACACAACTTGCTGCTTCACCTGGTACGCAGAGCGGTAGTAATCCGCACTGGCGAGCCGCATCGCCCGGTCTATTCACTTCAGCCTGGCGGGGAGTTGAACATTAAGCAGATCAAACCGAACACGAGAAAAAACATGGTCACATCAATTTGCCGCACAAGTCCGGCGATGAAGCGGGTTCTGGCGTTTTACGGGAGAGCATCAGCATGAACGAGTGGAGTGATTACCGATGGATGGTCAAAACCATGGCGGAAGATGCTTGCGTAACGATCATCAGCATTGCCAGACACTGCGGTGTATCTCGCAGGAAAATCAATCAAATTATGCAGGCCGGGCCATCTAAAGAACAGGAAGAACTCATTGCCGAAGCTCTAGGGTGTGCAGGGTGTGACCTTGCGGAAATCCACAGGCAAATGGGCGAGTTATCAGATAAATACGGGATAACATCAGCATGAGCGAACTATCAGCAGCAAACTCAACGATTGAGAATGCACGCGCAACGACGAATTGTCTGCAGGGAGTTGAGTTGAACTGGTGGGGCGCACAATAGATCTCCTAATTAAGTTCCGTAATCACCGAAACCTAACATAGCTTGTGGTAACTGGAAAATAATATGTTTGGGGAACTGGAATTTTTGTTTTATAGTTTGAAATCACTAGTTTTTAGTTGGATATTTGGTTTCTGATATAAATTTGTCGCCAGCGCTGATTATACCCGCGTATGTCTGAACAAAAATTCAAGGAGTGAATGATGATACCGATTAATGTGGTAGATAACGTAGTGGCAGCTTTTAATAAGGCGAGACTGGCTTCAGAAGCTAGACGTGGAGCGCCAACACTGGCCAATCATGGAGATTTATTGGTTTCTCTGTTCGAGGATTTGCAGGCGTATCAGATAAACCGGTTAAGAATGTCACCTGATTTCATAAAGTTAACAGAATATTTATTGTATTTCCGTATGAAATCTCTATTCCGGTGGCCGATGACTCCTCCAGGAGGCCCTTTATTTATTCCGACAGAAATCAATACCCCCCCATTACTTAACAATTTAAATTTGTG
This sequence comes from Citrobacter sp. VF227, assembly GCF_052950715.1. Lineage (NCBI taxonomy): Bacteria > Pseudomonadati > Pseudomonadota > Gammaproteobacteria > Enterobacterales > Enterobacteriaceae > Citrobacter > Citrobacter sp. VF227. Next base: position 408,274 of record NZ_JBRFVF010000002.1, on the reverse strand, counting down.
GAGAGCGGACATAACATTCTCTTATCCTTCAATATTATTTGGGCAGATGTCCGTTAATCATCATTTCCAGGGGCAAGTCCGTTTACTGGGCGCACGTGAAGCCGAATTAGCAGGTAAGCCTCTGCTAGCGGCTACGCCCGACGCACTGGGCTATGGGTTAGGATGCCGGGTTACCGTCGTAAGAGAGGCTGGTAGGTTAATCGTGGTGAATAACAGGACATTCAGTGCACACTGTATTGCCGGGGTTCGTCCTCTAAGGTTAGTTTTTCGTGATGCTGATCAGGCTGAACGTAATCGGCTGATGGAAGTTGAGGGGGTGGGGGGAGTACCAGTGCTGAACTTTACCGCTGCCGTACCCCGCCCCGCGGGCAGTCCAAAACCCAGAACTCTGCCGTCTCCTCATATGCCTCTGATAAATAGTCTGGACCCTCCCCAGGTCATTCACGTCGCGACGGTTCCGTTTGCCTGGATGAATGACTAAGAGTAGGAGATCAAAATTCAAAATGACCATGAATCCAGAAGAAATTCAGCAATTCACCGGTATGTTGCTGGTGACAATGGACACCGAATCTGTGGTGTATATGTACGGTGATGCAGAAGGCTATGAGTATAACGAGTACAACGCATTATCTGCGGGTGGGAAAGTTTTACTCCTCCCTACTCCTCCCCTCCAGCGCCGGTAGTGCCGGACCGCGAAAAGGTTCGCCGTGAGCATGCCGAATGGTCTGATGTCACTTTCGGCGATGTCGGCCCAGTTGGTCCGCTGAAGCACCTTTCCAAAGAAGCGCTCGAGGCTGCTGCTGAACCCGGCGACCTTAGCGAATGGGCTGACATGCAATTCCTGTTATGGGATGCACAACGTCGTGCCGGTATCAGTGACGAGCAGATTACCCTGGCGATGGTAGAAAAGCTGGAGGTAAACAAGCAGCGAGAATGGCCTGAGCCGAAAGACGGGGAGCCTCGCCTGCATATCAAAACTGAACAGGATCAGGGAGAGAAGTGATGGACCCGCAACTGGAATACGCCACGAAGCGTATCGTCGAGCTGGAAAACCTGTTGTTCTTTTCTGGCTTTCAGGATTACTGTAAATTTTAGTAATTACATTACAGAATATTCCTGTCACGTCGATACCTAAAATCTATATTTGATTGCTGGAGTGAAATATGGGGTTGAGAAAATTGATGCTTCGTATAGCCTTCGGTGCGGCATTTTCAGCTCTAGTCGGCTTGCCTTTTGTTACTTCCGAAATGTCATTTATCTGGCATATGTTTAAGTTCAACATTCAACAAATCAACTGTATGAGTGATGTTCAGATTTCAATGACGGACTGGCTTTCAAATGCAGGGCCGGGTAATGAAGCTCAAAAGCTAAATGATATTAGTAACAACCTTGTGAGTTGTACTAAAGAGGTTGACATTAATAAGGGAAGCTTGGAATTTGGCTTGGAGCAGTACAAAAGATACAACTCGGCACAGTAAAGCCCATACCGATGGGATTTTTGTATCTGAACATTGGTGATATATTTTTATAATGAGACAAATTATCTATTCAGAACTCCCGTTGAGGCGGTCATGCGAAGGTGTGACCGCTCCTGATTTAATTATGGAGTTCTATCATGAAATCACAAAAACGCGCGATGCGTCGGCACCACACCAAAAGGCTTAAAGCCAAACGAAACCATTACAACAATATTGGTGCTGGTGGGGTGGTCGCTTTAGGTATTGTTTATCGAACCCCATGCTTGTGCTCTTGCTGGATGTGTGGCAACCAACGCCAGTATCACGGTAAGAGTACTCAGGAGCTTAGAGCTAGTGCAATGTATTTCTTGTGATTACTAAGCCGCTGATTGGTGGTTTTTTGCTTTCAAGCCCACTCAGGTGGGCTTTTTGTTAAACGATTGGTTTTCTTTCTCGTTGCATCGAAGTCCATCAGACCGCTCATTCTCCAAAGCAGTGAGCCTCTGACTAATAATCTCTAGCTGCCTTGAAAGATCTCCAAGATTTTGGATAGGGGCTAATTTTGTTTCTGAAGCACTCACCCACGCTTCTATAGCCGCAACCATTTCGGCATTTGCTGAGCGTCCATTACTTTCTGCTAGCGTGGCAATTTTCTGCTTCAGTTCCTCAGGAAGTCGAAGATTAACTTGAGGATTTTTATAGGGCCTAGTCATGCAGATTCACCATGATACAAAAACATATCATCAGGATAAGTACATATGTATTGACTAGCAATGCGTACCTAAATACTATGTATGCGTACCACATACAAAAGGTGAGCTATGAAAGTTAAAACGCTGAGAATGCCTGAATGGCTTGAGAAGGTCATGGAGGAGCTGGCTGTTAAGGGGGATCGCTCTTTTAGCAAGGAGGCTGTACGTGCAATGCGTGAATACGCTGAGCGGCGGGGAGTTAAATGCCCGGAATGAAAAAGCCCCAACTGCTGTAACAGTCAGGGCCTCTAATTTGTCAGTAACTTACGAGAAACCAACATGAACAGTATAACAACAGCAGTTTCGACCATCAACGTGCCATTTCATGGTTCTGAGCTGTACGTCGTCAGTCACAATGGCGAGCCGTACACGCCAATGAAGCCAATCGTTGAAGGTATGGGTATGGACTGGATGGGGCAGTATACAAAGCTAAAACAACGTTTTTCTAAAGGTATAGAGGAAATCTCTATACCCACCGCAGGCGGTATGCAAAAGATGATCTGCCTTGCTCTCCGCAAACTAGCTGCATGGCTTAACACTATCAGTCCTAACAAAGTTCGCCCGGAGATTCGCGAGCTCGTTATTCGTTATCAGGAAGAGTGTGACGATGTTCTGTATGAATACTGGACAAAGGGGCGGGTGACGAACCCGCGCAGTATGGAACCAGCAATCGACATGATGAATATTGATCTCCATCTCCGCATTCGAGATGGTCAGGTTGAGAGCATCGAGCGCATCGGGTCAGACATGTTTGTCGGTAAAGTTGAGCAGATACTGAGTGGATTGCGTGAAAGCGGCTGGATAGTTATTAAGCGAGACCTTCTGGCAGAAAAATTGGCTACATGGTGATGTAGGTCGTTCACCAGTTACAGATAACCAACCCAGCTTCGGCTGGTTTTTTTTCCTTCAATCCTTTTTGCATAACTGATTTAGTAAATTCCGAATACTCGGAAAAACTTAGCGTATACAACGGCATGGCTTTGGCGAAAAGTGCTATTAACCACTTGAATATGAGGTTTAATAGGTATGCTGTATGAATGTACAGTATATTGATGTAGAGGGAATTATGAAGATAGAACTTACCATCAACAAATCAAAAGACCTGCCGCGCGGCGCCATACCCGCACTCGAGAAAGAGTTGCTTAAACGACTTCAAAATCAATATGAAAATTGTTCTCTGGTTATCCGCAGGGCTGGCGGCGATAGCCTGACTGTTTTCGGTGGCGATAAGGGCGATAAAACGAAGGTGGAGGAAATCCTGCAGGAAACATGGGAAAGCGCCGACGACTGGTTTTACTGAACTTGGGTTAGCCGGCGCGCAGATAACAGAATACCAAACGTGTGTATCCCTTTAATGCTGTTGCCGACAATTTTTAACCGCGTCTGTGTCGATTGAAGGGAGAAAAATAAGTGAATAATTCAGCATTGCAGGCATCAGATGATCATTGGTACGACCTTGTCAGACGCTCTGATGGTTGTGTTATGTTTAGCTTTCCTTCATCTGGCAGGCATCTGATTTATCGCGTTAATGGGATGGTATCAATGCGGCCTTTGCTCGATGATGAGGAAGTCTTTACTCCCAATGGTTTTGTGCAATTTATCCGCCGCCTCGGCTATCGGGTAACTCCACCTTCTGATAATATGAAATCAACGGTCTGAACAACCGTAACCTACTGCGCCACGGAGAGAAACCATGGCGCACGAACTACAACTCATTAAGCAATCCTCAGGAATCCTGATCCCCGCGACGCCGGAGACCAGCGATATTCTGCAATCAAAAATCAAACTCGGCGCCGTGCTGGTGGCCGAATTTCGTCAGGTGAGGAATCCAGCATTCCATCGCCGTTTCTTTGCGCTCCTGAATCTCGGGTTTGAATACTGGGAACCTACTGGCGGGGCGATTTCTTCCAACGAACGTAAATTGGTGACCGGGTACGCTAAATTCCTCGCGGCATTTGGTGGAAACGAAGGCGCACTGCTGGATGCTGCCGAGCAATACCTCGATCGAATCGCTGACAGACGTGCAGGAAGTATCAGTGTCTGCAAATCTTTTGATGCTTACCGTTCATGGGTAATTGTCGAATCCGGTCACTACGATGCCATACAACTGCCCGACGGCACCCTTCGCAAACATCCCCGCAGTATTGCTTTCGCCAACATGGACGAAGCCGAATTCCAACAGTTGTACAAAGCCGCGCTCGATGTTTTGTGGCGCTGGGTATTGTCCCGGTCATTCAAGGACCAGCGTGAAGCGGAAAACCCCGCTGCGCAGCTCATGAGCTTTGCGGGGTGATGACCATGAAACAAAATGAAAAGCAGTTAACTGCAGAAAAACTTAGAGAGTTTCTGCACTACAACCATGAAACAGGCGTTTTCACATGGGCTAAAAGTGTTGGGCAACGTGCACAGATTGGACGTGTTGCTGGTTCTAAAGTCCCTTCAGGTTACATCAAAATTAGCGTCTCCAAGAAAGTTTACTCCGCACACCGTTTGGCTTGGTTATACATGACAGGCACTTGGCCTGAAAATGAAATTGACCATGTTGATAATAATCCGTCAAACAATGCTTTCAGTAATCTTCGGGAGGCCACGAAATCTCAAAATGCACAGAACAGAGGCAATAGAAAAGGAACGGTTAGTCGCTTTAAGGGCGTTATCTTTGATACCCAGCGTCAAAAATGGGTTGCGTGCATATGGCTAAAGGACCTTAAAAAGAACAAGAGAATTGGTTCCTTTTCTTCAGAGGAAGAAGCCGCAAAAGCTTATCGTTCCGAGGCTGAAGTTTTGCATGGCGAATTTTTCAAAGTACCGGAGTATCAGCGATGAAATACTCCTTTTTTCACCATCACGAATGCACAACCGAGCAGGCAGACGAGCTGGTGACCAGTTATCGCCGTCGTGGCGCCACGGTAGAACGTAGCCTGAATCGCGACAACATCACCTGGACTGTCAGCGCAAAATTGCCTGAATGCGAGCATCCGGCGCGCACACCAAGAACCTTTCGCCAAAAGGTCTGGGGGTGATTATGGCTAAATTACCTCGCCGTAAGTGTGCCAATAAAGAATGTCGCCAATGGTTCCATCCGGTGCGTGAAACGCAGACCGTTTGCGGTTACGAATGCGCCAGCGCCGTCGGCAAAGAGCAGACCAGAAAGGCCAGGGAGTTCGCACAACGCAAGGAGTCAGCCAAGCAACGCGCCACTGAGAAGAAAGAGCGTGCAGCCTGGCGCCAGCGTAAAGCTGCAGTTAAGCCGCTGAAGCACTGGATTGACCTGACGCAGCGTGCGGTTAACGACATCTGTCGCGAAACCGAGCTGGCAGAGGGGCGGGGCTGCATTTCCTGCGGAACGAAAACGGCGTTCGCCTGGCATGCCGGCCATTATCGGACCACGGCAGCCGCCGGGCATCTGCGCTTCACTCGTTTCAACATCCATCTTCAGTGTGATGTTTGCAACGTCTACAAATCTGGGAATATCGAAGCATACCGAGCTGCGCTGGTGGAACGTTACGGCGAAGAGCCAGTGCTGGCGCTCGAGAACGATAACACTCCACACCGTTGGACAGTCGAAGAACTGGAGGAAATCAGGTTCACCGCGCTGGCCGACTTGCGCGCACTGAAAAAGCAGGAGGCAGCATGACATTTGAAACCTACTTTGCCGATCACCTCCGCGTTCGCTGGCAGCGATTGCGTTTATACCACTTTCCCGGCTCTGTGCTGACGGACTACCGAATACTGAAGAATTACGTGAAAACTTATGCTGGAGAAACACGATGAACCTCGAATCAATCGCAAAATACTTTGCACCGAAGTCCCCGATGTTCAGTGATTCCTCGCGGGCAACAGCTACAGACAATCTCACTGGTACAGATGTGATGGCCGCGCTTGGCCTCGTTAATGCTAAGTGCGGATTTGGTTTCGATCTTTACCTGGCAAAAATTGGCATCAGCAGCCCGGAGCGGGCAATGAAGGCTCTATATGGTTCAGCCGTTGAGATATCACGACATTTCAGACCAGTTACTGAACTCGATGAAAGATTACGCCAACGAGTTCTCGAAATACTGTGCGCTTTTGCTTATCAGGATTACGCCCGTAGTGCGGCAAGCGTTCGCAAATGCGACTGTTGCAATGGGGACGGCTTTACCGAGACAGATATTTTCACAAATAAAGTTCAGTACCCGGATGGAAAACCGCCTAAATGGGCAAAAATCACGAAGGGGGTTTTCCCGTCCTATTGGGAGGAATGGAAGTCGGTACGGGAGACTGCGCGCGTTTTATGCTCAGCTTGTAACGGAAAAGGTGTTATCAGCAATGCGTGTCGCTGCCATGGGAAAGGGAAGGTACTGGACAAGAAAGAAACGGAGATGCAGGGCGTGCCGGTTATGAAAGTTTGTGAGCGCTGCACAGGCAGAGGTTATGCCCGGCTTAAATTCTCTAATGTGCTGGAGGGTGTACGCACCGAATGGGATGTGAAGAAAACCACGGCTTATGATCACATCCAGCCATTATTCGAATTGTTGGTAGAAGAGTGTCACCGGCAGGAGGGATATGCAGACAGTGCGTTGAAATCTGTCACTCAGTAGTGATTTTTTCTATGAAAAGTGAATTTTAGAGAAAATAAATGTTGTAGTTTACGGAATTTTCGTCTAGCATCGGCTCTAACGCTGGGGATCCGTTCAATCGTTCCGAAGCAACAAAATATTAAGCCTCGCCATAGTGCGGGGCTTTGGCATTTAAATATTCAATTCTGAAAAATCGCTGTCAGATATTGCCCCGGTCACTGGATGATTTTATCTTTTGACTCGTGGTGAATCCCCCTATGCGGCGGGGCAACCAGCAATGTAGATATACGCTATCAGTGCGGGTTGCGGTTGCTGGGCTGCAACTCACCGGGAGGCACCCGGCACCACGACGCGTTTATCCTTGACGATATTGTTATTTTTCATGCCTGTTCGTCCGAGCAGGCTTTTTTTTGCAGTATTTTTGGCTCCATCTTTTGCACCTACAGTTTTATCGCTCCAACGATATAAATAATCCGATCAACTTTGAGGCTGCCATATGGCGGCCTTTTTTATTCCCCTCATTCCTGAGAGGACTCACAGCAATAAAGAGGGGCCTAAATGTCCGATCCGATTTCCGGTACTGGGCTGGCTGGTGGTGTCCTGACGGGAGCCAGCGTCTATGGATTTCTGTCCGGAACCGATTATGGCGTGGTGTTTGGCGCATTTGCCGGGGCTGTATTTTACATTGCAACGGCTTCGGACCTTAGCGCAGCACGTCGGCTGGCGTATTTTGTCGTGTCTTACATCGCCGGGATAATCTGCTCTGGGCTGGTGGGTTCAAAGCTGGCTGACTGGACTGGTTACAGTGATAAGCCTCTGGATGCCATCGGAGCCGTAATCGTTTCGGCTTTAGCTGTCAAAATCCTGACGTTCCTGAACAACCAGGATGTCGGCTCGCTGGTGGCGCTGATAACGCGCCGGGGAGGTTCAGGTGGTGCAAAATGACCCATCGGCAACAATCAATGCGCTGCTTTGCGCTGGGGTAGTGCTGACCCTGATGTTTTACCGTCGCGGCGACTCCCGACATCGACCGTGGATATCTCGCTTAGCGTGGCTGCTTACGGTCATCTACAGCGCCGTTCCGCTGGCGTATCTGTGCGGTATCTACCCTTATTCATCGTGGGCCACTATCGGGGCCAACATTATTTTCCTGTCTGTGCTGGTCGCCGTCAGAGGCAACGTGGCGCGCCTGGTTGATCATCTGAGGCACTAATGACTAAAGACGACATCTTCAATGCCATCCTTGGCAAAGAGGGCGGCTATGTTAACCATCCCGACGATAAAGGCGGCCCAACGAATTGGGGTATCACTCAGGCGACGGCTCGGGCACATGGATATGTAGGCGATATGCGCGACCTCACCCGCCAGCAGGCGCTGGATATTCTGACGGCTGACTACTGGACAGGCCCGCGATTCGACCTTGTTTCTGAGGTGTCACCAGACATCGCCGCTGAACTCTGCGACACGGGCGTAAACATGGGGCCATCAGTTCAGACCAAGTGGTTTCAGCGCTGGCTGAACGTGTTCAACATTCAGGGCACGCTCTATCCAGAACTGATTGCGGATGGTTTTATAGGTCCGCGAACTATCAGTGCGCTAAAAAGTTACCTATCTCGACGCGGGAAAGAAGGAGAGCTGGTAATGCTCCGGGCTCTGAATTGCAGCCAGGGTCAACGTTATCTTGAACTGGCAGAACAGCGCAGCGCGAACGAGACGTTTGTTTATGGCTGGGTAAAGGAGCGGGTGGTTATATGACGCTTGAGATGATTATCGGACTCCTTGCAGCTGTTTTAGCTGCTATAGCCGCTGCATTTGGATTAGGCCATTCGCGCGGCACCAGCAAAGCTGAAGCGAAAGCCGACCAGCAGCGCACTGAGGAACATGCAGCAGCTACTGAAGCCGTTGCAGAACGCCGGGTAGAGACAACAAAAGGAGCCAGGGATGTACAGCAGACTGTTAACCATCTTCCTGATGACGATGTTGACCGCGAGTTGCGCGAAAAATTTACCCGCAAAACCTGAAGTAACGGACACGGCCTGTGACTGGGTAAGCATCATCTACCTTACTGAGCACGATATTGCTGTGCTGGATAAACAGACGAAGCGGGACATATTGGCGCACAACAAATCAGTGCAGGCTAACTGCATGAAGGAGCCAGGTCGTGAACGTAGAGAACCTAAGTAACGCGCATTACATCTATAACGAAATGAAAGAACTACAGCGACAGAAAGGCATACTGGAAAGTGGTGCCGGACTTGGTGTGACAATCCAGTCTACCTATCAGGATAACGCCTTTCTTGATGCCATACGCCCGCATGCAATGGCTGAACTTGATCGCCGTATTGTGGAGAAGAAAAAATCCCTCTCCACTCTGGGTGTTACATTATCTTAAATGAGAACAACAATAAAAGGTTATGTCTGCTTTGCCACATTCTGAGAGTATGGGTTTTATTTGGTATTCAATTAGTTACTTTATTGGTTTGCTTTCCGATGGAAGATAGATGTTTCCACAGAAGGGGCAAATTAACGTTATATTGTTTTTTATTCTCGACAGACTGTGCATTGACTGGCGGGAGCAATGAGGACAGGTACTTTTCACATGGCGTAAAGTACGCATCTTGATATCTTTGAGTATCGACATGTTGATTGTCCTGGTGGGCGGTTAACAACCATACACCACATGTTGGCTAATAGCTTCTTTTATAACCGTTACGATGTAATCGTTAGCCATAATCAATCAGGCCTCGCAATAGCGGGGCTTTTTTGTGTCCACAAATCTTGCGTGAACCAGCTATTTCAAAAGGTACTCCCGGCGGATAACCCCGCCACGGGGCGGCAGCGGCGCGGGATTTGGCGCATTTTTGATTTTTCATGCATCATCATCATGTTGTAACTCATTGTTTTAATGCTTTTTATTTTTAAAAAATGATGGTTTGTGTGTTTTTTGTTCATCATCTTTGGCTTTTACGGGGGAGGGCGCGCAAAGAAACAGCCCCAGAGGTAAAAAAATGGACGGCGAACTGAAGAACCTCAAATGCAATATCAGTCAGCTTGCCGCTATTACGGGGTTGCATCGCCAGACGGTTGTCAGTCGTCTCTCGGGCGTTCCCCTGGCACCGGGAAGCAATGAAAAAAATAAGCTGTATCTCCTGACGGATGTGATCCGCGTACTGATGGAAACACCCATTTCCCAGGCCGCTGAACATCAGGACCCCAACAAGATGACCCCGAAAGAACGTAAAGACTGGTTCGACTCCGAAAAGGGGCGTCTCTGGCTGGAAAAAGAGATGAAACAGGTTGTTCCGCTGCCCGATGTCCGTCAGCAAATGGCGGCAATCGTCAAATCGGTTACGCAGGTGCTGGAAGTCTGGCCGGACAAACTGGAAAGGGATAAGGGCTGGTCTGCGGAGCAGCTTAACGAGGCGCAGGATGTGGTGGATGAAGTCCGCATGCTGTTAGTTAAGGCAATGCAGGAGACCACTGACGATGATGCGGAGTAAGTATGGCTCTGCCCTGGCGGTGCGTCAGGAAGTCGCTGAATATCTGAGGCCACCACGCCGGATGCCGGTGGCAGAAGGCGTCAGGCAATATATGTTTGTGCCCCGCGGCGCCAATACGGCGGTTCCCTGGGATGACACGTTAACGCCTTACATGAATGAAGCGATAAACACGCTGTCAAAACGGGAATATGATGCGGTGATCTTCGCCGGGCCTGCGCGAACAGGTAAAACTCTCGGGCTGATTGACGGGTGGATTGTTTACGGCATTGTCTGTGATCCGGCGGATATGCTGGTGGTCCAGATGACCGAAACCAAAGCGCGCGAGCACTCCAAAACCCGTCTGGCACGCACTTTCCACCACAGCCCGGAAGTCAGAAAACGGCTCAGTCCTTCCCGAAATGACAACAACGTCCACGACAAAATGTTTCGTGATGGCTCATTCCTGAAAATCGGCTGGCCGTCCATCACTGTCTTTTCTTCGTCGGATTACAAGCGGGTGGCGCTGACCGACTACGATCGTTTTCCCGAAGATATCGATGGCGAGGGAGATGGTTTTTCCCTGGCTTCCAAACGTACCACCACCTTTATGTCAGCGGGGATGACGCTGGCAGAGAGTTCACCCGGGCGGGAAATCACTGATGTGAAATGGCGGCGTTCTTCGCCGCATGAGGCGCCGCCCACAACCGGCATTCTTTCTCTTTATAACCGGGGCGATCGCCGCCGGTGGTACTGGCCCTGCCCACACTGCGGCGACTGGTTCCAGCCTGCGATGGAAAACATGGTGGGATACCGGGATAACCCGGACCTGATGGCCGCCAGCGAGGCGGCGCGTATTCAGTGCCCGCATTGTCTGGCATTAATACAGCCGGAACAAAAACGCGAACTGAATAACCGCGGTGTCTGGCTGAAAGAGGGGCAACTTATCAGTAAAAATGGCGAGATAAGCGGGGAAGCACGGCGCTCACGTATCGCCAGTTTCTGGATGGAGGGACCCGCTGCGGCGTATCAGACGTGGCAGCAACTGGTTTATAAACTGCTGACCGCTGAAGAAGAATATGAACGTACCGGCAGTGAAGAAACGCTGAAAGCCGTTATTAATACAGACTGGGGACTGCCTTACCTCCCGCGCATATCCCTCGATCAACGTAAAGCCGAAACGCTGATAGCCCGCGCGGAAAAAGTTCCCCCGCGGCTGGTTCCTGACGGTGTCCGTTTTCTGGTCGCTACCGTGGACGTTCAGGGCGGTAAAAGGCGCCGTTTTGTCGTGCAGGTGGTGGGCTATGGCAGCTATGGTGAGCGCTGGATTGTGGACCGTTTCAATATCACCCGGTCACTGCGCTGTGATGAGAGCGGCGAAGCCCTGCAGATAAACCCCGGCGCGTATCCGGAAGACTGGCATTTACTGATTACGGATGTCCTGGAAAGGGCCTGGCCTCTGGTCGGGGATCCTGAGCAGGAAATGAGTGTGTTATGTATGGGGGTGGACTCCGGCGGGGAGGATGGCGTCACGGATAACGCGTATGCGTTCTGGCGTCACTGCCGTCGCGAGGGGCTTGCCAGTCGGGTGTATCTCTTTAAGGGAGACAGTACCGCGCGGTCAAAAATATTCTCCAAAAGCTATCCCAATAATACCGGGCGCAGTGACCGACAGGCCCGCGCCTGCGGCGAAGTCCCGCTCTATCTCCTGCAGACCAATGCACTCAAGGACCGGATCGCCTCCGCCCTCGACCGTAAAGAGCCGGGGGCGAACTACGTGCATATTCCTGACTGGCTGGGGGACTGGTTTTTTGAGGAACTGACCTACGAAGAGCGCGGTATTGACGGCAAGTGGACGAAGCCCGGCAAAGGCGCAAACGAGGCGCTGGATTTACTCTGCTATGCCCATGCCCTGGTAATGATCCGCGGCTATGAGCGTATCAACTGGGATAATCCGCCGCCCTGGGCACGCCTGCCTGAGCCTGCACAATCCAGCCGCAACATATCAGCAGCAGTCGACCCTGAACCTGTGACGGATGAGAGTGAAAATCACGAAATGACAGAACAACACAATCCGGCAGTGCCGTTTGGCGGCGTGTCCGGCGGAGGCTGGTTATGACCCGGGAACAGTTACTGCAGCTTCAGCAGGCTTATTTTGACGCGGAGCTTGCCGTGCTTCAGGGGAAATCCATCACCCTGAACGGACAGTCAATGACAATGGAAAGCCTCGGGGATATTCGCCGGGGGCGTAAGGAGATTGAGGATCGTCTGCGGCTGATGGACTGCGATCGACAACTCCATTCACTGGCGAGGTTCACATGAATTTGCTGGATAAAGCGATTGGCGCGCTGGCGCCGGGGTGGGGGGCGTCACGCCTGCGTGCCAGGATGGCTATCACCTCTCTGGAGATGTATGAAGCCGTAATTCCCACGCGTACCCACAAAGTTAATCGTGAAAATCGCAGCGCGGATCAGTTAATCCAGCTGGCCGGGAAGTCGCTGCGGGAGCAGGCCCGCTGGTTTGACAACAATCATGACCTGGTAATTGGTGCCCTGGACAAGATGGAAGAGCGCATCATCGGCGCGAAAGGGATCATCGTGGAGCCACAACCCCTGACGGGGACCGGTACGCTGGACTCCGTGCTGGCAGAAAAAATCCGCCGGTGCTGGGCGGAATGGTCTGTTTCGCCGGAGGTGACCGGGCAGTACACCCGTCCCGTTCTGGAAAGGCTGATGCTGCGCACCTGGCTGCGCGACGGGGAGGTTTTTTCTCACGTACTGACCGGAAAAATCAGCGGGCTGTCTCCTGTGGCGGGGGTGCCCTTCTGGCTTGAGGCGCTGGAGCCTGACTATATCCCGCTGGAGAAAAGTGATATCACCAGTAACCTGGTGCAGGGGATTTACTTCAACGCGTGGCGGCGTCCGGTGAAATATCTGGTCTGCGAGTCATGGCCCGGTTCGGGCGCGGCGGCAGTCGCCGTTAAAGAGGTGGCAGCGGAAAATATGCTGCATCTGCGCTTTACCCGCCGGCTTAATCAGGCCCGCGGTGCTTCCGTTCTGGCACCCGTCATCATCCGTCTGATGGACCTGAAAGAATACGAGGACAGCGAACGTATTGCGGCGCGGATTGCCGCCTCTCTCGGCATGTTCATCAAAAAGCAGGATGTCGGCACTGACGGCTATGTGGCGCCGGAGAAACGTAAAGAGACACAAATCCAGCCCGGCATGTTGTTTGACGGTCTGAATCCCGGGGAGGATATCGGGATGATCAAATCAGACCGCCCGAATGCCGGTCTGGAATCCTTCCGGATGGGGCAGCTTCGTGCGGTGGCCGCCGGACTGCGCGGCAGCTTCTCTTCCATTGCCAGAAACTATGACGGCACCTACAGCGCCCAGCGTCAGGAGCTGGTGGAGGCGCAGGAGGGGTACAGCATCCTTCAGGACAGTTTTATTGCTGCCTTTACCCGTCCTCTCTACCGCCGCTGGCTGGCTGCCGCGGTGGCTTCCGGTGCCATTGAGGTGCCTGCCGGCACGGATATGTCCTCGCTGTTTAATGCGGTGTATTCCGGGCCTGTCATGCCGTGGATTGACCCGCTCAAGGAGGCAAACGCCTGGCGGGTGCTGATCCGTGGCGGGGCAGCAACAGAAAGTGACTGGGTGAGGGCCAGAGGGGGCGCGCCTGCCGACGTGAAACGCCGCCGCAAGGCGGAAACTGATGAAAACCGTAAGCTGGGGCTGGTGTTTGACACCGATCCGGCACATGAGACCGGAGAGCAATCCGATGTTAAAGAGGAAAAAAAGGACCCTGAAAAGTCCACCCAGGGCGATGGCAGCCGCGCGCGGGAAGAACGACAGCGGCGCTGAATCCTGGTACACCATCCGCGCGGCGGCGGATAACGCTGCCGATATCAGTATTTACGATGAAATTGGCGGCTGGGGGATTTCGGCGCATTGGTTTGCCGAAGAGCTGGTGGCCCTGGGGAGTATCACGCAGATCAACCTGCATATCCATTCCCCGGGTGGCAGTATTTTCGACGGGCTTGCCATTTACAACCTGCTGAAAAATCACCCGGCGAGAAAAGTAGTGTATGTGGACGGTGTGGCCTGTTCGATGGCGTCGGTCATTGCGATGGTAGGCGACCCCGTCATCATGCCTGAAAACGCGATGATGATGATCCACCGCCCACGCGGTATAGCCGGCGGTGAGTCCTCTGATATCCGCGACTATGCCGATCTGCTCGACAAGATGGAAAGTGTCATCATCCCGATTTACGCCGAAAAAACGGGAAAATCACCGGACGATATTGCCGCGCTGCTCGCCAGTGAGACCTGGATGAGTGGGGCCGAGTGTGTCCGGGAAGGCTTTGCCGACAAAGTTATTCAGCCCGTCCGGGCTATGGCTCAGCTGCATTCAAAACGACTTGAGGAATTTGAACATATGCCACAGAACATCAAAAACATGATTATTGCCCCCCTGGGTAACGCCGGGACACTGACGCAGCCGGAGCCGCAGGCTATCGTGACCCCGCCGCCGGTGGCGGCCACCACGCCGGCGCCCCAGCCTGCTACCACTGTCCCGGGGACGGATGAAATCACCCTGCGCGCCCGTTTTCAGGAAGAGCAGCGCCAGCGTATCAGCGGGATCCAGAATGTGTTTGGTATGTTCGGTAACCGCCACGGCGAGCTGATGGCGCAGTGCATTGCGGATGTGGACTGCAATGTGGACGCGGCAAAAGACAAACTGCTGGAGGCTCTGGGCCGGGGGGTGACCCCCACCAATACGCTGGGCGGGACGCAGAACACACAAAATCCGATGCTCTCCCATATCTATGCGGGCAACGGTAACTTTGCCGGGGACGGCATCCGGGCTTCCCTGATGGCACGGGCGGGGTTTGAAAGCAGCGAGGCCGATAACCCGTATAACGCCATGACCATGCGGGAACTGGCGCGTATGTCACTGACCGAACGTGGCGTGGGTGTCTCGACACTCAATCCGATGCAGATGGTCGGGATGGCGTTCACGCACAGCACCTCAGATTTCGGCAACATTCTGCTGGATGTGGCAAACAAGGCCATTCTGCAGGGCTGGGAGGAAGCCCCGGAAACCTACGAACAGTGGACGCGCAAAGGCCAGCTTTCTGACTTTAAAACGGCACACCGTGTGGGCATGGGAGGCTTTAATGCCCTGCGTCAGGTACGTGAGGGGGCGGAATATAAGTACGTCACCACCGGGGACAAACAGGCCACCATTGCTCTGGCAACCTACGGCGAACTGTTCAGTATCACCCGTCAGGCCATCATTAACGACGACCTGAACATGCTGACCGATGTCCCGATGAAGCTGGGGCGGGCAGCGAAGTCCACCATTGCCGATCTGGTTTATGCCATCCTGACAGCCAACCCGAAAATGTCCACGGACAACGTGAACCTGTTCGATAAGGCGAAGCACGCGAACGTGCTGGAAGGGGCGCTGATGGATGTGGCCTCACTGGATAAAGCCCGCCAGCTGATGCGCACCCAGAAAGAAGGTGAGCGTCACCTGAATATTCGTCCGGCGTTCGTGCTGGTGCCGACGGCGCTGGAGTCCGTCACTAACCAGGTGATCAAGTCCGCGAGTGTGAAAGGCGCGGACATTAACGCCGGTATTATTAACCCGGTGAAAGATTTTGCGACTGTCATCGCCGAGCCGCGTCTGGACGATAACAGCCAGTCCACTTTTTATCTGGCTGCCGCCAGAGGCACTGACACGATTGAAGTGGCTTATCTCAATGGTGTGGACACCCCTTATATCGATCAGCAGGACGGTTTCAGCGTCGACGGCGTGACCACCAAAGTGCGCATTGATGCCGGCGTGGCGCCGGTCGATCACCGCGGTCTGGTGAAGTGTTCTGCGTAACCACCCGAAATAACCATCCGAATAGCCCGTCAGGGCTTTTTTTACGCCTGAAATCCGGTCATTCGTGACCGGACCGGAGAAAATCATTATGGCAAAGAATTATGTACAGGCGGGCACCACACTCGCCATTACGGCCACCGCTGCGGTAAAGAGTGGCGATCTGGTGCAGGCCAGCGATGTGTTCGTCGTCGCTGTCACCGATATTGCGGCAGGCGCCACCGGAGACGGCATCGCCCACGGCGTTTTCCTGGTCCCCAAACTGGCTACCGACGTGATGGCGGTGGGGAAAAAAGTGTATCTGAAAGACGGTAAGGTGCAGCTGGATGCGACGGGCGGACTGCCACTGGTGGGCGTGACCTGGGCGCCGGCGGCAAAAGGGGATGAGATTGTGCCGGTGCGGCTTAATGGCTAATCCCTTTGATCGCCTGAGCACCAGGATGGACGAGGTGACGACTGCCCGCTTCGGGCGGCCTGTCCTGATTGACGGGGCGGAGTATGTCGCTGCGGAGGCCACATTTACGGCTGAACTGGGTGCGCTTTCCGGGGAAGGGACGCACCTGATTGTGTTCAGCCCGCAGTACAGGCCCGCCAGAAAGCAGGCCGTACTCTGGCAGGGGCAGGATTTCACCGTCACCCGCTGGCAGCGCGTCAACGGAAAGTACCAGATTTCACTGGAGTAAATCATGTCTCTGAAGGGGCTGGAGAATGCCATTCGTAACCTGAACAGTCTGGACCTGCGAATGGTGCCGCAGGCCAGCGCCTGGGCAGTCAACCGCGTGGCGGCCTCGGCGGTGTCCGCCGCCACGCACCGTGTCGCAAAAGAGGTCGTTGCAGGTGATAACCAGAAGAAAGGCATCCCTTTCCGGCTGGTGAAACAGCGCGTCAGGCTCATGAAAGCGAGCGCAACGGGAAAAAACTATGCCCGTATCCGCGTTAATCGCGGCAACCTGCCTGCCATCAAACTGGGTACTGCCCAGGTCAGGCTGTCCCGGCGCGGCGGAAAGCTCCTGCGTCGTGGTAGCGTGCTGAAAATCGGCCCGTATCTGTTCCGGGATGCCTTTATTCAGCAACTGGCGAACGGGCGCTGGCATGTTATGCGCCGCGTGAACGGCAAAAACCGCTACCCGATTGATGTCGTCAAAATCCCGCTGGTGACCCCGCTGACGCAGGCGTTTGAAACGGAGAAAAAACGCATGCTGGAGCAGGAGATGCCTAAACAACTGGCGTATGCGCTGAAACAACAACTGAGGTTATGGATCACCCGATGAACAAACATACCCAAATCCGCCAGGCGGTTCTGTCAGACCTGGAATCCCTGTCAGGCGAGACCGTCACGTTGTTCGACGGTCTGCCGGCATTTATTGAACCTGAAGATCTTCCCGCTCTGGCCGTCTGGCTGACCGATGCCCAGTATACCGGCGTCATGACCGATGAGGAGGACTGGCAGGCCGTGCTCCACATCGCGGTATTCCTGAAAGCACAGGCCCCGGATGCGGAGCTTGATACGTGGATGGAAGAAAAAATCGCCCCGGCGCTCCAGGACGTCAGCGGGCTGGAAAGTCTTATCGATACAATCGTCCCGCTGGGTTATGACTACCAGCGCGACAGTGAAATGGCAACGTGGGGTATGGCGGAAATCACGTACCGAATTACCTACACCCACTGAGGAACCTGATATGAAAGCACCCAGTACACTGATGAAAACCAAAGGTGCCGGAACCACGTTCTGGCTGTATACGGGACGCGGCGACGCGTTTCACAATCCGCTGGCCGATGATGACTGGCTTCGCCTGGCGGGGATTAAAGATCTGCAGCCGGGTGAAATGACTGCCGATGCGGAAGATGACAGTTACCTTGATGATGAAAATGCTGACTGGAAAAGTACTGCACAGGGACAAAAAAGTGTCGGTGACACTACAGCGACACTGGCATGGAAACCCGGTGAAACCGGACAGAAGACGCTGGTGGAGCTGTTTGACTCCGGCGAGGTCCGTGCCTTTCGCATCAAATACCCCAACGGCACCGTCGATATCTTTCGCGGCTGGCTGAGTTCGCTCGGTAAAACCATTACCGCCAAAGAGGTGATGACGCGTAGCGTTAAAATCAGCGGTGTAGGACGTCCTTTCCTGGCGGAAGAAGATGCACCGTCTGTGGTCAGCGTCTCCGCAGTAACCGTGGCGCCGTTAAATGCGTCGGTCGTGGTCGGGGCCACCACCACGCTAACTTTTACCCTTAAACCGGATGATGCCACGGATACCTCCCTGCGTATCGCATCATCCGATCCGACATTTGCCACCGTCACGCAAAAGGACAATGTGGCCACCGTGAAAGGAGTGAAAGCGGGCAGCGTGACGGTCGTCGGTATCACCACGGACGGCAGTCTGGTCGCCGTGGCCCCGGTCACGGTCACTGCGCCTTAATTTTCTTATTCCTGCCCCGGCTCCGGGGCTTTGCGGGAAAAAATCATGTTTCTGAAAACCGATACCTTTACTTACGGCGGCCAATCCGTCGTGCTCAGCGAGCTGTCTGCCCTGCAGCGGGTGGATTACCTGATGTTTATCCAGAGCCGCACCGCGGAATATGACGCCCTGCCAGAAACGCTGACGGAACAGGAGCGGCAGGCCGCGTTTATGCAGATGGGCGTGGATATTAATGCCTGGCTGGTGTCCCGCTCGTTGTGCGAAAGCAAAAAGGAAGAGGATACCCGTCCTTTATATGACGCGGTCCGCGTGCAGTGGTCTTTTGATGCACTGGGACTGGGGGCTGACAGAGTCCTGACGCTCAGCGGGATGGTGGTCCCTGTGGCGGATGATGCCGGTGAGAATGACGACACGTCTGAGCAGGAGGCGCTGACACCGGAAAAGCCCTGACCCGGGAGCTGGCGTTTGTGATGCAACTGGCGCGGGAGTTCCGCCGTCCGGACTGGCGGCGGATGTTATCTGAGATGAGTGCCACGGAGCTGGGCGAGTGGGCGGAGCATTTTTCCCTGAACAGTTTCAGTGATGCCCTGCTCGATGCAGAGTTTGCGACGCTGAAAGCGCTGGTGACCGGGCTGGTGACCGGGGCCGCGCAGGATGCGGACGATTTTCGTCTGTTAAGTGCCTCTGAACCTGTCCCCGAAAAAACTGATGATGAACTGATGCGCCTGGGTGAGGGCATAACCGGAGGTGTCCGTTATGGACCAGATAGCGAACCTGGTCATTGATTTAAGTGTCGATGCCGCAGACTTTAAAAATGAAGTGCCCCGTGTGAAAAAACTGCTGGATGAGGTCTCGGGGAAAACCGACATCGTCACACAGCGGCAAAAAAATCTCATTGAGGCCCTGAAAAGTCAGGGGCGGGCTTATGTTGACGGGAGCATCGCAGCGACGGATGCTGGCACGCGCCAGAAACAGGCGATGGTTATGGCGGCGCAGGGTTATGACCAGGTGGCCCAGCGTGTCGATATGACGCAGCGGCATATTGCGGCGCTGAGCCAGAGAATGCAGGAGGAGCGGGCGCAGGCCACCGCGGTAGCTGCAGCCCAGGACCAGGCGAGTGCGGCATTTTACCGTCAGATCGACAGCGTCAAATCCCTTGAGAAGGGCCTGCAGCAGCTGCAGCGTATCCAGACGCAAATCCGCCAGGCGAGAAACAGCGGCAGTATTGCACAGCAGGATTATCTGGCGCTGACTTCAGAGGTGGCAGCAAAAACCCGGACCCTGACGGATGCGGAAGCCGCCGCCACAAAACAAAAAGCCCGCTTTATTCAGCAGCTCAAAGAGCAGGCGACCCGGCAGCAACTCTCTGCCACTGACCTGTTACGGGTGAAAGCTGCCCAGCTTGGTGTCAGCAGTGCGGCAGATGTGTATATCAAAAAAATGGAAAAGGCCGGTACGGCGACCCGTTCACTGGGGCTGAACAGTGCCGGCACGCGTCGTGAACTGGGTGTGCTGTTTGGCGAACTTCTGCGCGGTGACATCGGGGCGCTGCGGGGCAGTGGCGTGACGCTTGCCAGGCGCGCCGGATGGCTGGACACGCTGATGTCGCCGAAGGGGCTGGCGGTGGGGGGCACCGTTACGGCGATTGCCGCTGCCGTCTATGGCCTGGGGAAAGCCTGGTATACGGGAACCAGGGAAGGGGAAGAATTCAATAAACAGCTGATCCTGACCGGGAATTATGCCGGTAAAACTGCCGGACAGCTTCAGGCGATGGCCCGCAGTATTGCCGGGAACGGGGTCACGCAGCATGATGCCGCCGGGGTGCTGGCGCAGGTGGTGGGGAGCGGAGCATTTGGTGGCGCTGACCTTTCCCGGGTGGCGACTGCCGCTGCCCGTCTGAAACAGGCGACCGGGCAGGACATCAGCGAAACCATCAGCCAGTTTAAAAAACTGAAAGAGGATCCGGTGAATGCCGTGGCGGCGCTGAACGATTCCCTGCATTTTTTGACCGCCACACAGTACCAGCAGATTTCTGCTGCGCAGGCAGCAGGGGACTCGCAGCGGGCCGCCGCGCTGGCCATGCAGGCATACTCTGACGCAGTCATGCAGCGGACTGCTGCTGTACAGGATAATCTCGGTTCGCTGGAAAAGGCCTGGAACTGGGTAAAAAATGCCGCATCCGGCGCGTGGGATGCCATGCTGGGCGTCGGACGTAATCCTGATGCCGCCATGAAACGCCAGGATTCTTTCGCTGAATGGCAGGCTGCGGAAAAAGCCTATCAGGCACTGTCGCGTAATCTCAAAGTGGATCCGGATTATAACGGCATCAATCCCCTGCAGAAGGCGGATGCTGAACGCCTGAGAAATGCCCGCCAGAGTCTGGCCCTGAAAAAAGCGGCTTATGATGAGGCCGATAAAGCATACGCGCAGGAAGGGCTTACTGCGGCACGAGAAAAACAGCGCACGGAGCAGCAGGCGCAGGCTGTCCGTAATCAGCAGGAGTTTAACCAGCTGGTCAAAAGCGGCGCGACGCAGACGGAAAAACGCGTGCAGGCTGAACAGGCGCTGAACCGGCTGATTGCGAAAAACCGGCAGGACGTAAAAGACGGGATCGCGACGCCCTGGACAGATAAAGAGATAGCGACCGCCCGGGTGGGAATTGAAAAAGGCTTTAAAGAGCCGAAAACGACTAAAACCGCCGCCACACGTAACGACGAGGCGGCACGTTTACTGCTGCAGTACAGTCAGCAGCAGGCGCAGGTGGAAGGACAGATTGCGCAGGCAAAACAGAGTGCCGGACTCGCCACCGATAAAATGACGGACGCGCACAAGAGTTTGCTGGCGCTACAGCAGCGAATCAGTGACCTGTCCGGTAAGAAACTGACGGCGGATGAAAAGAGTGTCCTGGCTCACAAGGATGAGCTGGTTCAGGCGCTCCTGCTGCTGGATGTGAAACAGCAGGCGCTTCAGCGTCAGAATGCGCTCAATGACCTGAAGAAAAAGGCGGTTCAGCTGGCAGGCCAGCTAAAACTGGAAGAGCAGTCGCAGCGCCAGCAACATGACTTTGAGCTGGCAACCAGCGGGATGGGGGATGCGCAGAAGCAACGTTATCAGGAACAACTCACCCTTCGCCAGAAGTTTGCACAGCAAATGGAACAACTCGAACGGGACAGCCGGCAAAAAGGAACATACGGTTCGACAGAGTACAGCGAGGCAGAGCAAAAACTTCGTGACAGCCTGAACGTGCAGCTGAATGAAAACCGCCGTTACTGGCAGCAGTTATCTGTTGAGCAGGGGAACTGGAAGAACGGGGCCACCCGCGCATTCCAGAATTTCGCTGCGGATGCAGATAATGTCTCGGGGATGAGGGAACAAATGTTCTCCTCTGCCTTCAGCAGTATGAGCAATGGCCTGGCGACGTTCGTCACCACCGGCAAACTGAACTTCAAATCCTTCACCGCCTCTCTTCTCTCTGACCTGGCAAAAATCATGGCGCAGATGGCAATGATGCAGGCTGTGAAAGGTGTGGGGAATGCACTGGGGTTTGGGGTAACGGCAAACGCTGTTGGTGGAGTCTATCAGTCTGCCAGTCTGAGCCGGTACAGCGGCAGCGTGGTGGACAGGCCAACATACTTTGCGTTTGCCAAAGGGGCTGGCGTGATGGGCGAAGCCGGACCGGAGGCGATTCTGCCGTTACGTCGTGGAGCTGACGGTAAGCTGGGCGTGGTAGCTGCGGGCGCTGGCACTGGGGGGATGGTGATGTTTGCGCCGCAGTATCACATAGCCATTAATAACGATGCCGACAACGGACAGATTGGACCCGGGGCGCTGAAAGCGGTGTATGACGTGAGCCGGAAGGCCGCGGCGGACTTTTTCGCACAGCAATCCCGCGACGGCGGCAGACTCAGCTGAGGATAACATATGGAAACCTTTCACTGGAAAATACGCCCGGATATGACGATGGAGGCCGAACCGCAGGTCATTACTGTGAAGATGGGGGATGGCTATGAGCAACGTCGCCCCGCCGGACTGAACAGCAATCTGAAAAAATACAATGTGACCATCAAAGTGCGTAAAGGTGAGCATCAGCGACTGGAGGCGTTTTTGTCCCGTCATAGTGGCGTGAAGTCTTTCCTTTGGACACCCCCATATACCTGGACACAAATTCGCGTGGTCTGCCGGAAATGGTCGATCAGCGTCGGGGCGCTGTGGGTGACGTATACCACCACGTTTGAACAGGTTGTAGTGTAAGTATCTTGTTATTGCTGTAATTGTTTTGGGGGTTTTGTGTTATTTGTTTGAAATATAAAAACAGACCATTATTTGCATGGTGTTAAATAAAGTGAGGTGAATAAATGAATTAAATTTAACATTATATATACCCTGATAATATAGTTACCTGCCTAAGTTGTTAATTTGTTGATTCTAATTGTTTTTTAATGATTGCTTTTGGATTTTAAGATAATTTTTATTAATTAAAGTTAATGAATGACATTATTGGTAATATTTTGTCACATTTGTCATGTTCGTGGATATACGTCTCTTTTGCAATGATATCGCCGACGCAGATGGCTGACATCTGTGTTTATGGAAAGTTCATACAACAGAGGATATAAAATGAAAAAAATTACAGTGGCACTTTCAGCTATCACAACAGCCATGATTATGGCGGGTTCAGTTCAGGCAGCTGAGGTTTATAATAAAGATAGCAATAAGCTCGATCTATACGGAAAAGTTGTAGGTTTACATTATTTTTCTGATAATGCCGGTAATGATGGAGATAAAACTTATGCCCGTATGGGTTTTAAGGGTGAAACTCAGATTAATGAAATATTGACCGGATTTGGTCAGTTTGAATATGAGTTCAAAGGTAATCGCGCAGAATCTGCTGGAAGCTCTAATTCTGACAAAACACGTCTGGCGTTTGCTGGTCTGAAATTTGGCGAATATGGCTCAATTGATTATGGCCGTAATTATGGCATTTTATATGATGTAGGTTCTTATACCGATGTTCTGCCAGAGTTTGGTGGTGATACTTACACCAACACAGATAACTTCATGACAGGTCGTACTTCGGGTGTCGCTACTTATCGTAACACTGATTTCTTCGGTCTGGTTGAAGGCTGGAATTTTGCTCTTCAGTATCAGGGCAAAAATAGCCCTGATTCAAATAATAATCGCAGTGACATGAAAGAGCAGAACGGTGATGGCTGGGGGATTTCAACCTCCTATGACCTGGGCATGGGGGCAAGTCTTGCAGCAGCATTTGCTTCCTCTAACCGTACAAGCCAGCAAACCCAAAACTCTTATGCAGAGGGTAAAAAAGCCGAAGCCTGGACTGTTGGTGCAAAATACGATGCTAATAACATTTATTTAGCAACAACGTATGCTCAGACATATAATATGACACCATATGCCAAGAATTGTACATTATGTATTGCTAATAAAACTGATAACTTCGAAGTTACTGCGCAATACCAGTTTGATTTTGGTTTACGTCCAGAAATTTCATACTTGTTATCAAAAGGCAACGATCTTAACATTCTCCATCTGGGCAAGTTCTATAAAAATCAAGACCTGGTCGAGTATATTTCTGTAGGTGCAAAATATTACTTCAATAAAAACATGTCAACCTATGTTGATTATAAGATCAACCTGCTTGACGACAAAGATGCATTTTATGAAGGAGCAGGCATTAACACAGATGACGTGGTGGGTGTAGGCCTGGTTTACCAGTTCTGATTTTGATGTATTCAGGCGGGACAGTTTGTTCCGCCTGTATCCGCAGAGCCCGCCAGCTCTGCGAGGTTGCTATAAACTAATTTAATTTTCATTTTATTTTTACTCGTTAGGGTGCCAGTGGCACCCTTTTTTTATGGGAGAAAAATATGCAGGACATTCCACAAAGCACGCTGAACGAAACCACGAAAACCGAACAGTCCGCCCGCATTGATTTGTGGGAAATCGACCTGACGGCCTTTGGTGGCCAGCGTTACTATTTTTCAAATGAAGCGAACGAGAAGGGGGAGCCGGTCACCTGGCAGGGCCGGAAGTATGACGTTTACCCGATACAGGGAACCGGGTTCGACCTGGTAGGGAAAGGGACATCCGCCCGCCCGACGCTGGCGGTGTCGAACCTGTTTGGCATGGTCACGGGCCTTGCGGAAGATGTGCAGAGTCTGGTGGGAGCCATAGTGGTCAGGCGTGTGGTATACGCCCGTTTTCTCGATGCGGTGAACTTTACCGGCGGTAACCCGGAGGCCGATCCGGAACAGGAAGTGGTCAGCTGCTGGGTGATTGAACAACTGTCGGAGCTGAAAGCCACCACGGCGACCTTTGTGCTGGCGACACCGACCGAAACGGACGGCAGCGTGTTTCCGGCGCGGATCATGCTGGCTGATGTCTGCAACTGGAGCTACCGTTCTGATGAGTGCGGCTATACCGGCCCGCCGGTCGCAGATGAGTTTGACAAACCCACGTCCGATCCGGCAAAAGACGCCTGCAGCAAATGCCGCACCGGCTGCGAACGGTTGCGCCATAATATTGAACGCTTTGGCGGTTTTCTGTCGATTAACCGCCTGTCATAGGAGAGAACAGGGTGAATTCAGTGATACTGGCACAGGCATTTTCCTGTGCGCCAGCAGAATCGTGTGGTTTTGTAGTGAATACGCCGGCAGGCGAGCATTACTTTCCCTGCCAGAATATTTCAGCTGAACCCACGATGTATTTTCGCATGGCGCCGGAAGATTACCTTCAGGCACAGACGGAGGGGGATGTGGTGGCCCTGGTACACAGCCATCCTGACGGCCTGCCGTTTCTCAGCGATGTTGACCGCCGCCTACAGGTGCAGAGTGGCCTGCCGTGGTGGCTGGTCTGTGATGGCAATATTCACCGCTTTCGCTGCGTTCCGTTCCTCACTGGGCGGGTATTTGAGCACGGTGTCACCGACTGCTACACCCTGTTCCGCGATGCGTACCATCTGGCGGGGATTGAGATGCCGGATTTCGCGCGGAGGGAGGACTGGTGGCAGCAGGGGGATAATCTGTATCTGGATAATCTGGAGGCGACCGGTTTTTACCGGGTGAATGCCACAGAGGCCCAGCCCGGAGACATTCTGATTTGTTGTTTTGGTTCATCGGTTGCCAACCATGCTGCGATTTACTGCGGCGACGGCGAACTGTTGCACCATATTCCTGACCAGCTCAGTAAACGCGAGAGGTATACCGACAAATGGCAACGCCGCACACACTCGATATGGCGACACCGGGCATGGCACGAGTCTGCCTTTACGGGGATTTACAACGATTTGGCCGCCGCTTCAGCCTTAGTATAAAAACGGGGGCCGAGGCCATTTACGCGCTGGCCATCCAGATACCGGGCTTCCGGCAGAAAATGAATGATGGCTGGTATCAGATACGCATCGCCGGTCAGGATGTGGATGAAAAAAGCCTGTCAGCCCGTCTGCATGAGCCGCTGCCTGACGGGGCCGTAATTCATATTATCCCGCGTATGGCGGGTGCAAAGTCCGGTGGTTTCTTTCAGGCGGTACTGGGGGCAGCGTTGATTGTGGCGTCAATATGGATGCCGGGATTAAGTATTGCTGCAAGCAACATCATGTTCTCTCTCGGTGCTTCAATGGCATTGGGGGGCGTGGCCCAGATGCTGGCGCCGAAAGCAAAAACGCCATCGATGAAACAGACCGACAACGGCAAACAGAACACGTATTTTTCGTCGCTGGACAACATGGTGGCGCAGGGAAATGCCTTGCCGGTGCTGTACGGTGAGATGCTGGTCGGCTCGCGCACGATTTCCCAGGAAATCAGCACACGGGATGAAGGTGGCGGCGGGCAGGTTGTGGTCATCGGCCGCTGACATCCGGCTATACATTCTGCATTCTTACATCGTTTTATGCAGAACCGCCTCCGGGCGGTTTTGTCGTTTCAGAGGGAACAGATTATGGGTAAGGGTGGTGGAAGCAGTAAAACACCGCATGAAGCTCCGGATAACCTGAAATCGGGCCAGATGCTGACCGTCATTGATGCCATCTGCGAGGGACCGATTGAAGGTCCGGTGGACGGGCTGAAAAGTGTCAGAATTAACAAAACGCCGGTCATCGACAGCAACGGTAACGCAATGGTTCACGGTGTCACCGTGGTTTACCGTGTAGGGGAGGATGAGCAGACCGCGATGGAGGGGTTCGAAGACTCCGGCGCGGAAACCCTGCTGGGTGTGGAGGTGAAGAAATCAGAGCCAGTGACCCGCACCATTAGCACCAAAACGGTGGACCGCCTGCGTTTTACCTTCGGTGTGCAGTCTCTGATCAGCACCAACAGCAAAGGTGATCGTAACCCGACCAATGTACAGATGCTGATCCAGTTTCGCCGGGACGGATTGTGGCGAACGGAACGGGATATCACTATCACAGGTAAAACGACCACGCAGTTTCTGGCCTCAGTGGTTATCGACAATTTACCGCCGCGCCCGTTTGAAGTCCGCATGCTGCGCCTCACTGATGACAGCACAACGGACATGCTGCAGAACAAAACGGTGTGGTCAGGCTATACCGAAATCATTGATGTGAAACAACGCTACCCGAATACTGCCGTTATCGGGGTAAAAGTGGACGCGGAGCAGTTTGGCAGCCAGCAGGTCACGCGAAACTACCTCCTGCGCGGGCGTATTGTGCCGGTCCCGTCAAATTACGACCCGGTGAAACGCACATATACCGGCCTCTGGGACGGGACCTTTAAGCCGGCATATACAAACAATCCGGCGTGGTGTGTTCTGGACATGCTGACCCACCCACGTTACGGTATGGGGAACCGCATTGGTGTTGCTGATGTGGATAAATGGTCGTTGTATGCCATTGCGCAATACTGCGACCAGCCTGTTTCTGATGGTTTTGGCGGGACCGAGCCGCGTATCACCTGCAATGCGTATCTGGCGGACCAGCGTAAAGCGTGGGACGTGCTGGGGGATTTCTGCTCCCTGATGCGCTGCATGCCGGTCTGGAACGGCAGTAAACTGACCTTTGTGCAGGACCGCCCCGCCGATAAAGTCTGGACCTATACGCAGAGTAATGTGGTGATGCCGGATGACGGTGCGCCGTTTGTCTACAGCTTCAGCGCCCTGAAAGAACGCCACAATGCCGCCGAGGTCCGCTACACCGACCCGGACAACGGCTGGGAGACATCCACTGAACTGGTGGAAAACGACGCTGCCATCCGGCGCTACGGTCGCAACGTCCTGAAGATGGATGCCTTTGCCTGTACCAGCCGGGGGCAGGCGCACCGCGCCGGACTGTGGGCCATCACCACCGAATTGCTGGAAATGCAGACGGTGGATTTCTCCGTGGGAGCCGAAGGACTACGCCACGTTCCCGGCGATATCATTGAGGTCTGCGACAGTGATTATGCCGGCGTGACCGTGGGCGGGCGCGTTCTGTCGGTCGACAGCCTGACGCGCACGCTCACGCTGGACCGCGAGGTGGAAGTCCCCAAAAACGGCAAAACCATGCTGAACCTGGTGGGCAGTGATGGGCAGCCAGTTACTGTCGATATCACGGCACATCCCGCTCCGGACCGCGTGACCGTCAGCCAGTTACCCGATGGCGTGGCGGCGTACAGCGTGTGGGGACTGAAACTGCCGGACCTGCGCCAGCGCCTGTTTCGCTGTGTGGCAATCCGGGAGAATGAGGACGGGACATATGCCATCACCGCCGTGCAACATGTCCCGGAGAAAGAGAGTATCGTGGATAACGGGGCGAAGTTTGACCCGTTGCCCGGAACCAGCATCACGAACACGCCGCCCGCTGTGCAGCACCTCACCACAGAGATTCTGGCAGAGGACGGGCAGTATCAGGCACGGGCACGATGGGATACTCCGCGTGTGGTGAAGGGGGTGAACTTCTCCCTGCGCCTGACGGTGAAAGCGGAAGATAACAGCGACCGCCTGGTCAGCAGCCTGACCCTGAGCGAAACGGAGCACACCTTCCGTAACCTGTCTCCGGGGCGTTACACCCTGACCGTCCGGGCAGTGAACAGCCAGGGACAGCAGGGGGAGCCTGCCAGCACGGATTTCAGTATCGCCGCGCCAGCAGTCCCGTCTTATGTTGAACTGACCCCCGGCTATTTCCAGATAACTGCCACCCCGCGCCAGGCGGTATACGACCCCACGGTGCAGTATGAATTCTGGTTTACGGATACACAGATCGCCGATATCCGCCAGGTGGAAACCGGTGCGCGTTATCTCGGCACGGCGCTGTACTGGATTGCGGCCAGCAGCAGTATCAAACCCGGAAAGGACTATTACTTCTATATCCGGGCCGTGAACCAGGTCGGGAAATCGGCGTTCGTGGAGGCTAAAGGGCAGGCCAGCAACGATGCGGCGGGCTACCTGGAATTTTTCAAAGGGGAAATCACCGAAAGTCATCTGGGGAAAGAGCTGCTGGAAAAGGTGGAACTGACGGAAGACAACGCCAGCCGGCTGGATGAGTTTTCGAAAGAATGGCAGGACGCGAACGGCAAGTGGAATGCCATGTGGGGCGTGAAGATAGAGCAGACCGAGGACGGAAAGCATTATGTGGCTGGTCTGGGCCTGAGTATGGAGGACACGGAAGACGGGAAGGTGAGCCAGTTCCTGGTAGCCGCTGACCGTATCGCGTTTATAAATCCGGCAAACGGCAATGAAACTCCCGCCTTCGTGATGCAGGGTGACCAGATATTTATGAACGAAGTGTTCCTCAAATATCTGACCGCCCCCACCATTACCAGTGGCGGGAATCCCCCCGCCTTCATGCTGACGCCTGACGGCAAACTGACAGCCCGTAATGCGGATATCAGCGGTACGCTGAATGCCTCATCAGGTCGTTTCAGTAACGTGATAATTGATGAAACCTGTGAGGTGAAAGAAATCCGGGCGGAGAGCATTAAGGGCGATATTGTTAAAGCCGCAGGCGCAGCATTTCCCTTTGTCAATGTGGGTTCGTTTGGTGGGTATGCCAGCGGGACGCGGACAGTCATCATTGATGATGATCAGCCCTTTGACCGTCAGGTTATTATCCCGGCGATTGTTTTCAGAGGTAATGAATTCACCAACAACTCTTCTGATTACACCTATGAGGACACCTGTACGCTTGCGGTTTATCGCAATGGCGCGCTGATTTATCAGAAGACATCGGGAAAAGACCCGGTGATTTACAGCGCCGTTATGGATATGCCAGCCGGGCGCGGGCGAATGACGCTGAGTTTCAGTGTCAGTTCCAGGGCACCCAATAACTGGACGCCCTATACCAGTATCAGCGACCTGATGGTAATGGTTACGAAAAAAGCGTCAGCCGGGATCACTATCGTTTAACGACCAGACCGCCTCCGGGCGGTTTTTTTATGGAGGCACTATGCCGGTACTTATATCAGGTATTCTCAGGGATGGGGCAGGAAAGCCTGTGCAGGGCTGCACTATACATCTTAAAGCAAAAAGGACCAGTCCGACCGTTGTTGTGGCGGTGATTTCATCTACTGCCACGGATGCGAACGGCCATTACAGTATTGAGGCTGAGCCGGGTTATTACGGTGTGTCACTGCTGCGGGAAGGTTTTCCTCCCTCTGTGGCCGGAGAGATTTACATCACCCCAACTGATGCGCCGGACACCCTGAATGCGTTTCTCGATGCGCCAAAGGATGCGGACCTGCGTCCGGAGGTGATGAAACGTTTTGAGGAGATGGTAAACCGCGTAGTGGATTTGAGCGGTGCAACAGAGAAAGACCGGGAGCGCGCCGAACAGGCTGCACAGTCAGCAGGGCAGAGCAGGGATTCGGCAGCGTTGTCTGCAACGGCAGCCGCAGAGTCCCAGGCGCAGGCGGAACGCTCTGCAGCTGCTGCTGATGCTTCTGCCCGCTCTGCTGATGATAACGCCCGACAGACGGCGCAGGACGTTCTGGACAGTGGTGCAAATGCGGACGACGCGGCGAAGTCTGCACAGTCATCACAGAATGATGCGTCACGCGCAGAACAGGCCGCTCAGGCATCCGAACACGCCGCCGGTGATTCTGCCCGGTATGCAGAATCCGCCAGACTGAGTGCTGCAGATGCTGACCAGTCCCGTCAGGATGCCGTACAGTCAGCCTTATCGGCACATGAAAGCGAACGTGCCGCCGCTGCTGCACTGGATGACTCCGCCCGGAACGCCGTCAGAGCCGAAAATGCCGCTACTGAAGGCGAACGGTCAGCAACGGCTGCGGCACAGAGCGAACAGGCCGCCAGTGCCAGCGCCAGAAGCGCTGCCACCTCAGAACAGAACGCCGCAACAAGCGCCGGTGAATCAGCACAATCAGCAGAAGAATCGGCAGAGTCTGCCCGCCTTGCCGGACAGCATAAAGACGCTGCAGCACTTTCGGAACAGGGCGCAAAATCCAGCGAAGACAAAGCCGCTAAATCGGCAGAAGACGCGGAGAAAATACTCTCTGATGTACTGAAAACCGATAACAACCTGTCTGAAATTGCTGAGTCGGGTGATGAAGCAGTTGCAGAAGCCCGAAAAAACCTGCAACTTGAAGCAGCAGCATTGCGTAAAGTTGATTTTGGTGGCTCTGGTTCAGGTTTAATGAAAGCGGTAATGGCTACCGGAGCCTATGGTCTGGGTGGTGATGCTGTATATATATCTTCGCAATATAACAAACCGTTTCTTCCTGGCATGGTAGCAAGGGGCTCGGGTTGGTATGTAATAACAGAAATAACATCAGACAGACCATCAGGAGCGAACCCAAGGGGAAGCGCAGGTGATTTAATGTTATGGCAAAAATGCCAGTCTTCAGATGGTAAAATAAATGGAATGCTTATTTATTTTGTCACTGACCGTTATTTTGCCATCAATCGGTATCAAAACGGTTTTTGGTCCGGGTGGTCGCAATTTGACTCAAGGCCAGGAAGTATTCTGCTTTCACTGAGACAAAGCCGGGATAGTGAACCTGATACGGATGGTATTGCACTGCTTGCATTCTGTGGTTCACCGGATAAGAAAACCCTTAAAAGAGGTGATTTTGTTCAGGGGTCGTTGCTCCGCCATGTGTCACTTGTACAGGATTCTCAGGATGGAGTGAGGTTTGTTCGTAGTGCTGAGTCTGCGACAATAGCAGGTGGATATGTCAGTTTGTCTGGAAATTCTGAACTGGTAATAAGTGGTGATGAGTTTATCGTTTCCCTTTTTATGAGAATAAATTAATGGAAAAACACATTGTTCGTAATGCCAGATATCTTTCTGATGGCAGTATTGATTGTGAATTGCTTTTACCTGAGCAGAATATATATATACCAATTACAGTAACCAGTTCATGCACTTCTGAAACTGGTATGGTTTTATGGCAGAAATTTAAAGCTGGTGAGTATGGTGATATTAAACCATACGTTATAACGCCAGAAATTATTAATGCGACCAGAGAAATGAAGCATGCTGAAATAAGTCGCTGGCGTAATGCTCAGGAAAATGGTGGTGTCATCTTTGAACTGGACGGACACCGCTGGGATGGTGGTAAGGCATCACAGGAACGACTTGCGCCGGTGGTGTCAGTTGCAAAAGCGGGAATGCTGCCAGAAGGTTTTTTCTGGACGGATGCGGATAATCACGATATCCCGGTGAATGCGGCTTTCCTGCAACAACTGGAAGCGGCGATGATGCAGGCAATGGTGATTCAGGGCTTCAAAATCCACGAACGACAACGACAGATGAAATATGAGGTATCACAGCTTACGGAGGTGAATGCCATCCTCAACTACCAGCCCGGCTGGACGGAGGAGGAATGAGTCGCTTCACCACGCCAGCGATACTGGAAATGCTGGGACACTACCGATGGCGCGTTTATGCGCCATTTTCTTTTTATCTGACTGACGATACCAGCGATGTGATTGAAGTGCCTGCTGGGTTCGTGACGGATCTTGCCAGTGTCCCGCGTATTCTGTGGCTGCTGTTACCGCCTGACGGGAAGTATGCCAAAGCCGCCATCATTCACGATTACCTGTACGACAATGCCCTGCGAACCAAAGCCGAGGCCGACAGGATATTTCTGGACGGAATGACGGTGCTGGGTGTGCCGAAGCTGAAACGTATGGTTATGTACCAGGCAGTACGGCTGTTTGGCAGGGGGCGCTACAACAAATAAAAAAAGGCGACCAAGGGATCGCCTGTAAGGGTGTTTTTATGACAGGAGTAACTCTTATAATGATTTAAGGAAGGTGCCAGGATGCCTTCCGCAAATCACTATTCAAAAAAAAGGGGCTGCGATAAGTCGCCCCAATGCTTGCATGATACTCAACTTCTTTATCGTTATTTAAGGAAGATACGGGCAGTATTTTCCGCAAATAACACTAAAAAAATGGGCTACGCTCAGCCCAAATATGAATCAGAAAAATACGCAATCCATCGTCTTTGATGGTGATGCAATTTATGCCATAGAAATATGCCAATGAAATTGATTTAAATCAATTTAACAGGCTTTTAACAAGTGGACGGATGAGAAGGAAAAATCCTGGGATTACTCCTTTAACGAAATTTGTCATAAAAACATTTGATTCGATGAGGATGGCCAGATAATACCAGGTTTAAGAAACCAATTTGCAGTGGGGGATGTCTCCCCTGTTTAACCATCTAAAACATTTAAGGATATAAAGGAACCTCGTGAGGAGACTGCCATTAATGGGGGGGGAGTCACGATGACACCACGTCAGCATATGGCTTACTGATAATGTCATATTGCCAGTTGAATATAAGTGAGATCAAATGTACAGAGCCAAAAAAATCTGAAAATGAAGTGACGGGGTTTTACCCTGCTTCGCAGAATGGTACCTTTATAAGGCGGTGATTTCCATATAAGGTGTGGGGCTAAATGGTCATGAAGCATAGGCACTTCAGTGGTTGAGACAAGCAGCGGGTTATGGTTGACCAGCCAGTAACTCACCGGTAGAAATCCGGCACCGCATTGCGTTTAGATGCAGGTAGTTTCGTCCCATTATTGGTAACTAATATGCAAGATGTACTTTCCCAATACTTTGACCAGTTCCCGAACTGGTTTTTTTTCTGCCATTAATGATGGATTAATCCTGCTTTTTCACCAGTTATATATAAATAGTATTCAGTATACATTACATGTGACATTTTTTTAATTTTAAGTTTAAGCATTATTTGATACTTATTAACTCTAAGCGTTGCCAGGCTTATGCCAAGGCTGGATGCTATTCTTAAATCATTATATTGTCTGATTGTTTGCCTTATGATTTCGAACTCTCTGAGAGTTAGTGAAGGAAGGTCGATTTTAGGTCCGTCATAGAAAATATCTGCGTTGACTGAAATATATCTTAGGTTTATCTTACGCGGGATGAATTGAACAGGGCAGTTGGGTTTAAGATTGGAAAACCTGAATGCAGAAAGAAAAATAATCTTGTTAATAAATGTTTTTTGGATGATGTAAAATAATTGGCTAATTGTTAGTTTACAATATGCCACATCAATCAAAAGAGTATCATGGCTTGTGTCTTTTTCACTTAGTATATAAATTGATGGTAATTTAATGATGCTGCTCTCGCCGTATAAATAGTTTAACCCACTATATAAAAGGTTATCATTTGTAAGAATATATAGCATATAAACCACCTTACAGCTAATCACTATGACTAAATATGATTAACGTAATGATCTGCACGATAATGTGCTATGTTATTTATAGTGTACATATGTGATTATGTCGTGTTATCGTGAACATTTTAAGATTAATCTTTATTGAAATGATATAGATTTATGGGGTAAATCAGCTCTATTCCTTTGTATTCAATACTGAATGGGCTGGCTGTAATGTGTGTATTAATACATAGCTATCGAAGCAGAATTTACCATATGGTGAGTGAATAAAGACGTTTAATCTGAAACCAGCCACATATCAGCCTCTTCAAACATTTCCTGAACAGTTCGGTTTATCTGTTCCTTCTCGTGCTTACTGGCGTCAGTGTTGATCGCCGGCAATGTCATCATTGGTTTTACCCGGACATCAGCATCAGGGAAAATCCGGTGAACCCTCTTGGTTAACTCGCCCAGAATGATATCTTTTGCACCGGGCAGACCATCAAAATTCCTTTTGTCATAAACGAGTTCCACGAACATTGCTTATTGCCTCTTTGCTGTATGGATATACAGTATTTATACTGTGTTTTTATCCGGTATTCAAGAGAGGGCGTAAACATGGGCTTTCCTTCACCTGCGGCAGATTATGTTGAAACACGAATCTCCCTCGATCAGCAGTTAATCAGCCAGCCAGCAGCGACTTATTTCATGCGGGCATCGCGTTCACATTTCAGGGAAGGAATACTTCAGGGGGCGCTGCTGGTTGTGGATGCGTCACTTACTGCCTGCGATGGTTCTCTGCTGGTATGCGCAAACGATGGGGAATTCAGGATCAAGCGTTACCGAACACATCCACAACCCCACCTGATTAATCTGGAGAACGGAAGAAGGGAGGCTCTGCCAGTTGATGATGACGCTTACAGTTTAGCACCGGCTATATTCGGGGTAATCACGTACATCATTAATGATGCCAGGAATGCGGAGTTTGATGATATACCTGTATGAGATATCTGAGCATGAATGCTGCATTATGTCATTCGAAATGATGTGCTAAATTATTGATTTAATTGTAGCGTTATGTCGCGTTTTATTGCGAATCGCTGTCTATTATTTAGACTAAAAATTAGATATGTCTATGAAATTTAAAGACATTATCACTTCTGAGGTGTATTTATGAAGCAAACCGTTTATACCGCCAGCCCTGAAAGTCAGCAAATTCATGTCTGGAGCCTGAATCACGAGGGGGCGTTGACGCTGACGCAGGTGGTTGATGTGCCGGGTCAGGTACAACCGATGGTCGTCAGCCCGGATAAGCGCTATCTCTATGTTGGCGTGCGCCCGGAGTTTCGCGTGCTGGCTTATCGTATTGCGCCTGATGACGGTGCGCTAACCTTCGCGGCAGAGTCTGCGCTGCCGGGTAGCCCGACCCATATTTCTACCGATCATCAGGGGCGTTTCGTGTT
Organism: Citrobacter sp. VF227; assembly: GCF_052950715.1. Taxonomy (NCBI): domain Bacteria; kingdom Pseudomonadati; phylum Pseudomonadota; class Gammaproteobacteria; order Enterobacterales; family Enterobacteriaceae; genus Citrobacter; species Citrobacter sp. VF227. Next base: position 372,648 of record NZ_JBRFVF010000002.1, on the reverse strand, counting down.
TGTTGGCTCTTATAACGCGGGCAGCGTAAGTGTTACCCGCCTTGAGGATGGACTGCCGGTAGAGCTGGTTGATGTGGTTGAAGGTCTGGACGGTTGCCACTCGGCCAACATCTCACCGGATAACCGTACCCTGTGGGTTCCGGCGTTGAAACAGGATCGTATTTGCCTGTTTGACGTCAGCGATGATGGCCATCTGGTCGCGCAGGAACCGGCTGAAGTGACTACCGTGGAAGGCGCGGGCCCGCGTCATATGGCGTTCCATCCGAATAAGCAATATGCCTACTGTGTGAACGAGCTGAACAGCTCTGTTGATGTCTGGGAGCTGAAAGATCCGTACGGCAAGATTGAGTGCGTGCAGACGCTGGATATGATGCCTGCTGATTTCTCAGACACCCGTTGGGCGGCAGATATTCACATTACACCAAATGGTCGTCATCTGTACGCTTGCGATCGCACTGCCAGCCTGATTACGATCTTTAGCGTGTCAGAAGACGGTAGCGTGCTGACGAAAGAGGGTTTCCAGCCTACCGAAACTCAGCCGCGTGGTTTTAATATCGATCACAGCGGAAAATACCTGATTGCTGCCGGGCAAAAATCGCACCATATCGCGGTGTATGAGATTGCAGGTGAACAAGGACTGTTGACAGAGAAAGGTCGTTACGCGGTAGGGCAAGGTCCAATGTGGGTGGTGATTAACGCGTACTAAAACGCGCTGGCGTTACAAACGATCCGCAATCTGGTAAAGGTTGCGGATTTTTTTTTATTTAATGAGCGGTAGATTTTCCTGACATTCAGCAACGGATGTCCAAAGGCTATCTTTGTCATCTGACCATAAATTCAGCAGAAGGGAGAAAAATCGCTCAGCGGGAGGGGAGAGAATAGCGTCCTTACGGCGAATAATCCCCAGCGTACGTCTAATGACAGGCTCAACCAGAGGGATCCCTATCAGCGTTGGATGCGGCGTTTGCGGCATGGCAAGTCCTGGTAACGCGGAAACGCCCAATCCCGCCTCAACCAGGCCCAGCGAGGTGGACAGATGGCGGACCTCGTAAAACCAGTTCAACTTCCACGGTTTATCAGTTAAATATTGTTCAATCAATAATCGGTTACCGCTTGAGGAGCGAACGCCTATCAGTTTGTAATTCAGTAATTCTTGCCATTCTACCAACTGTTTATTGGCGAGCGGATGGTCGCGCCGACAGGCCAGAACAAACGGTTCATTAACCAGTGGAGTGAACTCGATAGAGGAATTTGTGATGTTGTTCATGTTTATCCCAAAATCAGCCTCGTTGCAAAGTACGGATTCCATACAATTATTCGTACCTTGTTCAATAATTCGCACTTTGATATTGGGATACAGCTCATTAAATTTCCCGATTGCCAATGGTAAGAAATAGAACACGGCGGTAGGAATACAAGACAATGTCACTATGCCATGATGGTGAGCATTCATTTCACTAATGCTAAAAATGGTTTCATCTAAGGCTCTAATTAATTCTCTGGCTTCAGGTAATAATCTTTCCCCCGCTTTTGTTAATGTAACTTTGCGAGTTGTTCTTTCAAAGAGTTGAGTGTGTAAATACTCTTCCATCTTTTTAATCCTGCGTGTTAATGCAGGTTGCGTAATATTAAGTAACTTGGCGGCATTGTTAAAAGAATCGGACTCTGCCAGTGTGACAAACGCCTTCATGCTTGATAATTCGTGTTTCATTCTGACTCCGGACTAAATCGGGGAAGCCCCTGCCTATGATGAAAGCGTCCAGTGTATCTGCAATTCTTAAATTTCAATTAATAAAAATAAATCATTAATCTCGTAAACAAAGTCATTAGCCACCCTATTCATGACATGCAACCATGTACTCAGTGGAAATAATATTGAGAGCATAATCATGAAAAAAATACCTTGCGTTATGATGCGCGGAGGAACCTCCAGAGGTGCATTTTTATTAGCACAAGATCTACCGCAAGAAGAAAAGCTGCGTGATGAAGTATTGATTAAAATTATGGGTTCTGGCAATGCGCTGGAAATAGACGGTATTGGCGGTGGCAATCCGTTAACCAGCAAAGTCGCGATTATTAGTCGTTCAAATGACCCGAAAGCTGATATCGATTATTTATTTGCGCAGGTATTGGTGCATGAGCAACGGGTCGATACCACGCCGAACTGCGGTAATATGCTTTCCGCCGTTGGCGCGTTTGCTATTGAAAAGGGACTAATTAATGCCGCAATGCCGACAACGCGCGTTCGTATTCGCAATGTAAACACCAACACGTTTATCGAAGCTGATATACAGACGCCGAACGGTGTTGTGGAGTATGAAGGAACATCAAAAATTGACGGTGTCCCGGGCACATCTGCCCCGATTGCGCTGACGTTCCTCAATGCCGCAGGTTCTAAAACTGGGCAAATCTTCCCGACAGGTCAGCAGATTGATTATATCGACTCGGTTCCCGTGACCTGTATGGATATGGCGACACCAGTGGTGATTATTCCTGCTGAATACCTGGGGAAAACGGGTTATGAATCCGCGCAAGATTTAGATGCAGACCGCGAATTATTGGCGCGCATCGAGTCTATTCGTTTACAGGCCGGTGAAGCTATGGGCCTGGGAAATGTCAGTAATAAGGTTATCCCTAAACCTATTCTCATCTCGGCACCCCAGCACGGTGGCGCAATTAATGTTCGTTATTTTATGCCGCACTCTTGCCATAAAGCACTGGCAATTACCGGGGCGATAGCGATCGCCAGCAGTTGTGTCATTAACGGTACTGTTACGCTTCAGGTAACACCAGGCACGCATGACGGGAATATCACTATAGAACATCCTGGTGGGGCCCTTGATATTCATTTAACTAATGAAGGGGATGAACCTGCAACCCTCAGAGCTTCGGTTATTCGTACCGCCAGGAAAATATTCGCTGGTGACGTTTACCTTCCCTGACAGCATTGACCTCATTTTGCTGTGATTACGGAAAATCGAAAAGAATTCTGTACTTAATATACAGATTATCCAGGACTCAAAAATGAACGTTAAATCATTATGGAAGCTAATATTAATATTAGCCATCCCCTGTATTATCGGTTTCATTCCTGCCCCTGCGGGATTAAGTGAACTGGCATGGGTGCTTTTTGGTATTTATCTTGCTGCGATTGTCGGGCTGGTGATCAAACCGTTTCCTGAACCGGTGGTATTATTGATTGCCGTTGCCGCCTCAATGGTGGTTGTTGGAAATTTAGGCGGCGGCGTACTTAAAACCAGCAGCGTGCTGAGTGGCTATGCTTCCGGTACGACATGGCTGGTTTTCTCTGCGTTTACTTTAAGCGCTGCTTTTGTGACGACGGGGCTGGGTAAGCGCATTGCCTATATTCTGATCGGTAAAATAGGTAACACCACGCTTGGCCTGGGATACGTGACTGTGTTCCTTGACCTAGTATTAGCCCCGGCAACACCGTCAAATACGGCGCGCGCGGGTGGCATTGTATTACCCATCATCAATAGTGTTGCGGTGGCGTTAGGCTCTGAGCCGGACAAGAGCCCACGTCGCGTCGGTCATTACCTGATGATGACGGTGTATATGGTCACTAAAACAACCAGCTATATGTTTTTTACTGCGATGGCCGGAAACATTCTGGCATTAAAGATGATCAACGATATCTGTCACTTGCAGCTGAGCTGGGGGGGATGGGCGCTCGCGGCTGCGCTGCCTGGATTAATCATGCTGTTATTGACGCCATTAGTTATTTATTTTATGTATCCACCTGAAATTAAAAAGGTAGATAACAAAACTATTGCTAAGGCCGGGCTTGAGGATTTAGGGCCAATGAAAGGGCGCGAAAAAATGCTGCTGGGCATTTTTGTCCTCGCGTTATTAGGATGGATCTTTAGTAAAACTCTCGGTGTTGATGAATCTACGGTAGCGATTGTCGTAATGGGGACAATGCTCTTATTTGGCGTAGTTACCTGGGATGATGTGGTTAAAAATAAGGGCGGTTGGAATACCTTAATCTGGTATGGCGGTATAATCGGTTTGAGTTCTCTGTTATCAAAAGTGAAGTTTTTTGACTGGTTAGCTGAACTTTTCAAAAATAACCTCGACTTTGGTAACCACGGGAATATTGCGTTCTTTGTGATTCTTTTTTTGAGCATTATTGTTCGTTATTTCTTTGCCTCTGGTAGCGCCTATATTGTGGCCATGATGCCGGTATTTGCCATGTTGGCGAATGTATCCGGGGCTCCACTGATGTTAACTGCATTGGCATTGCTCTTTTCTAACTCTTACGGCGGTATGGTTACCCATTATGGCGGTGCTGCGGGACCGGTTATTTTTGGCGTCGGGTATAACGACATCAAATCGTGGTGGTTGGTTGGCGCAATGCTGACGTTTTTGACGTTCCTCGTCCATATTACGCTGGGTCTTTGGTGGTGGAATATGTTGATTGGCTGGAACATGCTCTAACTAAATCACATCGTTCATTGGTTGTCTGTGCTCAGGTGAGAATACAGCAATGTGGAGTATCTAATGATTAAATTATATGAGAAAGGGATTTATCTCTCCGGTAATAATGAAATTATCGCTGAGGATGAGGTGTCTGAGTCTATCTGTAAAGAAGAGGCGAAAAAAGGAACTATCGCGTGGTCGATTCTCTCAGCGCATAATACGTCCGGTGACATGAATAAGCTTAAAATTAAGTTTGATTCATTAGCTTCACACGATATTACCTTTGTCGGGATTATTCAGACCGCTAAAGCATCAGGGATGGAGCGCTTTCCATTACCGTACGTTCTGACCAACTGCCATAACTCATTATGCGCGGTAGGGGGAACCATTAACGGTGACGATCATATGTTTGGCCTGTCGGCGGCACAACGATACGGCGGAATCTTTGTGCCGCCACATATTGCTGTCATCCATCAGTACATGCGCGAAATGATGGCTGGTGGCGGCAAAATGATCCTCGGTTCAGACAGCCATACGCGTTACGGCGCATTAGGTTCGATGGCGGTGGGGGAAGGGGGCGGTGAGCTGGTTAAACAGCTGTTAAACGATACCTGGGATATTGATTATCCTGGCGTTGTGGCCGTTTATCTGACCGGCAAGCCTGTAGCGGGCGTAGGTCCCCAGGATGTGGCCTTAGCTATCATTGGCGCGGTATTTAAAAATGGCTACGTCAAAAATAAGGTCATGGAGTTTGTCGGCCCTGGCATTCGGCATCTTTCAACGGATTTTCGCAACAGCGTTGATGTGATGACCACCGAAACTACCTGTCTAAGCTCCGTCTGGCAAACGGATGATGACACTCGCAGTTGGCTGGCATTACACGGTCGCGAACAGGATTATCGCCCGCTCAAACCGCAGCCGATGGCCTGGTACGATGGGTGCATTTATGTCGATCTGAGTGCGATTAAGCCGATGATTGCGCTGCCATTTCATCCAAGTAATGTCTATGAGATTGCTACACTCAATGAAAATCTGACGGATATTCTCCGGGAGATTGAAGTTGAATCTGCGCGAATCGCGCAAGGTAAAGCCAGCCTGGCGTTACTGGATAAAGTGGAGAATGGACGCTTAAAAGTGCAGCAAGGTATCATTGCCGGATGCTCGGGAGGCAACTATGAAAATGTGATTGCTGCGGCACAGGCATTACGTGGTCAATCCTGTGGCAATGATGCTTTCTCGCTGGCAATCTATCCCTCTTCACAACCAGTGTTTATGGATTTAGCGCAGAAAGGCGTCGTTGCGGATTTGCTGGGGGAGGGAGCCGTCATCAGAACCGCGTTCTGTGGCCCATGCTTTGGTGCGGGCGATACGCCAATCAACAATGGTCTTAGTATCCGCCATACCACGCGTAACTTCCCCAACCGCGAAGGTTCGAAGCCGGGCAACGGGCAAATGTCCGCCGTTGCGCTGATGGATGCACGTTCGATAGCGGCAACGGCCGCCAACGGGGGATACCTCACTGCTGCAACGGAGCTGGACTGCTGGGATGCGTTGCCAGACTATGCGTTTAACCCTGCGCCTTATAAGAGCCGCGTATACCAGGGCTTTGTCAAAGGGGCCACGCAGCAGCCGCTCATTTATGGCCCGAATATTAAAGACTGGCCGGAGCTGGGCGCATTAACGGAAAATATTCTGCTGAAAGTGGCCTCAAAAATCCTTGATGATGTGACAACGACGGATGAGCTTATTCCGTCCGGAGAAACCTCTTCGTATCGTTCCAATCCTTTGGGATTGGCTGAATTTACACTTTCCCGACGCGATCCCGGCTATGTTGGCAGAAGCAAGGCGGTCGCTGAACGGGAAAAACAACGTCAGGCGGGTGACGTTAGCGAACTGGCGTCCGTTTTCGCACGCATCCAGCAGATTACTGGTCAGGAAAATATGCAACCATTGGAGACTGAGATTGGCAGCATGATTTATGCCGTCAAGCCTGGAGATGGTTCTGCACGCGAGCAGGCGGCAAGCTGTCAGCGAGTGATCGGTGGATTGGCAAATATCGCCCAGGAATATGCCACCAAACGTTACCGTTCCAATGTGATCAACTGGGGTATGTTACCGCTACAAATGGCAGAGAAACCCTCTTTTAAGGTCGGGGACTATATCTATATTCCCGGTATTCGCCGTGCGCTGGATGCGTGCAGCCGCGAGATAAAAGCGTACGTTCTTCATGATGATGGCGCAGTGAGTGAAATCAGCTTGTATATGGAAAGCCTGACCGCCGAGGAGCGTGAAATTATTAAAGCGGGGAGTTTGATTAACTTTAATAAATCGCGTTTGGTGTAACACCATAAAAAAGGTCGCCAGCGTCAATATGGCGACCTTTTTTTATTCAGGCATTACTGTTTCGGCTCGGCAACCACTTTGCTACCGATACCGCGGTTGTTGTATTCCCACATGCGGTTGAAGTTGGTGTCGTTCAGGTTGCGCTGGATTTCACCTTTGTCATTTTCCGCACCGGTATTACCAGCAAATGGACGCTTCGCGATAACACTGTCACCCCATGTTTTGGCCATGTTGAAACCTTCGTTGATCACGCTGTCGCGGATAACGACCTGACCATTAGTGTTCGAATCGACATCCAGCGAACGGCCTAACTGTGCCACGCCATCGCCACTTGCCGTGAAGCGGCTATTTGTAGCGAGGAAACCGTAATAGATGTTTGACAGGGTAGCCGGTGCAAACACATAGGCTTCCTTCTGTGTGCGGGAGTTCACTACGCGGAAATCGGTGTTCTCGAACACCACTGCGCCACGACCAGAAACGATATCCACATCACCTTCAATGTAGCTGTTGGTTACCAGCGTGCGAGGCTGACGATCGTTTTCCAGACGGTTTTGTACACCGCTGTTGGTCACGAAAAACGTATTCTGGCGGCCAAGAATGTTGACCTTGTTGATCTGCACTTTATCGCCATCGGTACGCAACGCAACGGCCGGGTGGTTACCCGCATCAACGCTGTCACCCAGATTGTTTTCGATGGTCAGATTCTGCAATTGCAGGCCGTTATTCTGCGACCAGACGACAGCAGAACACATCACGCCAATATTCGCGCCGCGTTTGTTCTGGCAATTATCAAACATATACCACGCCGGTTTGCCTGGCATATATTTACCGCCCGGGTTCACCGTATGGCGCCAGTCTGCAGGACTCATGTCACCGTCAATGGCCAGGCCAATTTTCACATCCAGTGGTTTTTCGCCCATACCGTACAGCGTCAGGCTACCCGTTGCAGCCGGGATATAAACCGTACCCTGATATTCACCTGGCAAAATCGCGATGTACTGACGTTTGTTAGTACGTTTGATGATTGCCGCATCCACTGCCGCCTGAATGCTGGTATGGGTGACGCCCTGAGTCCCTGCCGGGCCGACAACAAAGTCAGGTTGCGCAGGCAGAGAAATAGCAGAAGGGCTCCACGGCTGAGTATTTGGCGTCAGCGCGGAAAAATAGTGTGCAGCGACGAAATTTTTCGCTTCATTGGCCGACAGAATCGGGCGCGAGGAGGTACCTGGCGCGCTCTGATCGGAAGGAATTTGATCGGGCGGTGTAGAGCTACAGGCGGTCAGCGTCACGCCAAAAGCCATTGCCAGCGCCAGACGGGAAACTGATGAAATGTTCACAGGTTGCTCCGGGCTTTGAAAGTTATCCATTGAAGCCTGCTTTTTTATACTAAGTTGAGCGAAACGGAAAGGCGAAAAGGTAAAAAGTTGTTTTTTATAGCAGCAATAGCGGATGTGGAGCGTTCTGAAGTCACAATTAAATAACATTTATCGCCCTTCAGGTTGACAACATCCGCAGGATCTCAATAAATGTCTATACAACCTATGACAAGTGGTGAGTGGAATGCAGCAATTTTTCCCTGATGATGCCATCTGGCGTAATGTCCGCCTGGCGACCATGGATCCTGAACGTAATACCCCGTATGGGCTGGTGGACGATCATGCGCTGATTATTCGTCAGGGCAAAATTCGCGCTATCGTGCCGGAATCCTCATTATACCGTACACATGACAATACCTTTGATATGCAGGGCAGATTGATTACGCCGGGTCTGATTGACTGCCATACGCATCTGGTGTTTGGTGGAAACCGCGCAGACGAGTGGGAACAACGGCTCAACGGGGCCTCTTACCAGCAGATAAGCGCCCAGGGCGGGGGGATCAATGCCACCGTATCAGCGACTCGCAGCGCCACGGACGAACAACTTTTACACGTTGCCCATCAGCGGATGGACCATCTGATCAACGAAGGCGTTACGTTGCTGGAAATTAAATCCGGTTACGGTCTGGATTTGCAGACAGAAGAGAAGATTTTACGCGTGGCGGCGGGGCTGGCGGCGGAAAATATCGTGGAAATAAGTCCGACGCTGTTGGCTGCGCATGCGACTCCAGCGGAATTCAGGGATGATCCTGACGGCTATATTACGCTGGTGTGCGAGACCATTTTGCCGCAGCTGTGGGAACAAGGTTTGTTTGAGACCGTCGATCTGTTCTGTGAAAGCGTCGGATTTAACCTCGCGCAGAGTGAACGGGTATTTCAGGCCGCACAGGCGTTGGGCATTCCGGTTAAGGGTCACGTTGAACAGTTGTCGCTGCTCGGTGGCGCGCAGTTGGTCAGCCGCTATTACGGGTTATCCGCCGATCATATTGAATATCTGGATGAAGCGGGCGTCGCGGCGATGAGCCAAAGCGGCACGGTCGGCGTGCTGCTGCCCGGCGCGTTCTATTTCCTCAAAGAACAGCAGCGCCCGCCGGTAGAACTGCTGCGTCAATATCAGGTCCCAATGGCGGTGGCGACGGATTTCAACCCCGGCACCAGCCCATTTATCAGCCTGCACTGGGCGATGAACATGGCCTGCGTCCAGTTTGGTTTAACGCCGGAAGAAGCATGGGCTGGCGTAACTCGCCATGCGGCCCGGGCGCTGGGGCGTCATGCCACTCACGGACAACTGAAGGCCGGGTTTGTGGCCGATTTTGTGGTGTGGGATGCGACTCTTCCTGTCGAGATCCTGTATGAGCCTGGGCGTAACCCACTCTACCAGCGCGTATTCCGAGGACAACCATCATGATGAACTGGCATCCCGCTTCTCCCGCGCTTTGGCAAGGTCGCGATGACCGCGCTGAATCGCCAACTGCGCTGCGCCTGTTTCAGACCATCACGCTCAGTGCAGCGTTTAGCCCTGAAAACTATCGCGAGAAGATAGCGCTATTGGGATTTGCCTGCGATGAAGGCGTGAAACGTAATCAGGGACGCACGGGCGCCGCCGGAGCCCCCGATGCACTGCGCAAAGCGCTGGCAAATTTAGCCAGTCACCACGGTCATGATCGGCTGGTGGATCTGGGTAATATTGTGGCGCAGGCTCCCGATCTCGAAGGCGCGCAGCAGGCGTTACGCCATGCTGTGCAACGCTGCCAGCAGGCTGAAATGCGCACCTTCGTGTTGGGTGGGGGGCATGAAACCGCCTTTGCCCACGGCGCGGGTGTGCTGGATGCTTTCTCGCGCTCAACCGTAGGTATCGTTAACCTCGATGCCCACCTGGATTTACGTCATGCTGACCAGGCGACTTCTGGTACGCCTTTTCGCCAGTTGGCTCAGCTCTGTGATGCACAGCAGCGTGAATTTCATTACGCCTGCTTTGGCGTTAACCGCGCCGCCAACACTCAGGCGTTGTGGGATGAAGCGCAGCAACGCAATGTTACCGTGGTGGAGGATCTGCACTGTCATAACGCGCAGGCGCAGATGGCGCAGTTCATATCAAGCGTCGACGTTATCTATCTGACTATCGATCTCGACGTTTTGCCGGTCTGGGAAATGCCTGCGGTGTCCGCTCCTGCCGCGCTGGGTGTACCGCTGTCTACATTGCTCAGGCTGATTGAGCCGCTTTGTCGCAGTGGTAAATTACAAGCGGTGGACATGGTTGAATTTAATCCCCGTTTTGACGATGATGGCAACGCGGCGCGCGTTGCGGCGCGGCTTGGCTGGCAAATCGCACACTGGTGGCACTGACGTGCCTGATAACGTTACGCTGCCATTTGGCAACTCTTATTCTCAGCTTAAGGAAGGCTTACGCATGCAACCATCCCGTTCTGCTCCGGCGCCTTTTTACGAAAAGGTCAAACAGGAGATCAGCGAAAAGATAGCCAGCGGTATCTGGCAAGCTCACGATCGCATTCCGTCTGAGGCAGAGCTGGTGGCGCAGTATGGTTTCAGCCGCATGACCATCAACCGGGCGCTGCGTGAGCTAACCGATGAAGGTTTACTGGTGCGTTTGCAGGGCGTAGGGACGTTTGTTGCCGAGCCAAAAGGGCAGTCCGCGCTGTTTGAAATTCGCAGCATCGCGGATGAAATCAACGCCCGTAAGCATCAGCACCGATGTGAGGTGCTGACCCTGGAGAGAACCTCGGCAAACGTGCAGCAGGCTTTGGAGTTAAACGTCAAAGAGGGCACCTCCATTTTTCACTCTGTCATGGTGCACTACGAGAACAACCTACCCGTGCAGATTGAAGATCGCTGCGTGAATGCCGAAATTGTGCCCGAGTATCTGGCGCAGGATTACAGCCAGACCACGCCGCACGCATACCTTTCACTGATAGCCCCCTTGACCGAAGGTGAGCATATCGTTGAGGCCGTTCGCGCCAGCGCCGAAGAGTGCGCGCTGCTGAACATCAAAGAACACGATCCCTGCCTGCTGATCCGCCGCAAGACCTGGTCCGCGTCATCCATTGTCTCTCATGCCCGTTTGCTGTTCCCGGGTTCCCGCTATCGTCTGCAGGGGCGTTTCATGTCCTGATCCAGGAGATGAAAACCGTGATTGCTGCCGCAGTATAATAAAATTGTATCTTAATTGTTAAATTTGACCTTGTGATAGCTTGTATAGACAAGTATATGTTACTTATCTGTCCGAACGTTCGCGAGGAGTGCTCTACCATGTCTCATAGCAAGTATCGTCAGCAGGATATTCGTGCCCCACGAGGCACCACCTTAACGGCCAAAAGCTGGCTGACCGAAGCGCCGCTGCGCATGTTAATGAACAATCTTGATCCCGATGTGGCAGAAAATCCGCATGAGCTGGTGGTTTACGGTGGGATCGGTCGTGCGGCGCGGGACTGGGAGTGCTATGACGCCATCGTCAACGCGTTGATCAAACTGGAGACCGATGAGACGCTGCTGGTCCAGTCCGGTAAACCGGTTGGCGTGTTCAAAACCCATGACAACGCGCCGCGCGTGCTGATTGCCAACTCCAACCTGGTGCCACATTGGGCTACCTGGGAACACTTCAACGAGCTGGATGCCAAAGGACTGGCGATGTACGGTCAGATGACCGCCGGGAGCTGGATCTACATCGGCAGCCAGGGCATCGTGCAGGGGACGTATGAAACCTTCGTTGAAGCAGGTCGTCAGCATTATCAGGGTAACCTGAACGGACGCTGGGTACTGACCGCCGGGCTTGGTGGCATGGGCGGGGCGCAACCGTTAGCCGCTACGCTTGCAGGGGCGTGTTCGCTGAACATTGAATGCCAGCAGAGCCGGATCGATTTCCGTCTGCGTACCCGTTACGTGGACGAGCAGGCGACATCACTGGACGATGCGCTGGCGCGTATCGATAAGTACACCCGCGAGGGTAAAGCAGTCTCTATTGCGCTGTGCGCGAACGCCGCCGACGTTGTGCCGGAACTGGTGAAACGTGGTGTGCGCCCGGATATGGTCACCGACCAGACCAGCGCCCACGATCCGCTGCATGGTTATCTGCCGTCCGGCTGGAGCTGGGAAGAGTATCAGGCGAAAGCGGTGTCCGATCCGCAGGGCACGGTGCAGGCGGCGAAACGCTCCATGGCAACACACGTCGAGGCGATGCTGGCGTTTAGCAAAATGGGCGTGCCGACGTTTGATTACGGCAATAACATTCGCCAGATGGCCAAAGAGATGGGCGTGGAAAGCGCTTTTGATTTCCCCGGCTTCGTACCAGCTTACATTCGACCGTTGTTCTGTCGCGGCATTGGCCCGTTCCGTTGGGTGGCGCTTTCCGGCGATCCGCAGGATATTTATAAAACCGATGCCAAAGTGAAAGAGATCGTGGCAGATGATACACATCTGCACCACTGGCTGGATATGGCGCGTGAGCGGATTAATTTTCAGGGTTTACCGGCGCGTATCTGCTGGGTCGGCCTGGAGTGGCGTCAGAAACTGGGGCTGGCGTTTAACGAGATGGTGCGTAGCGGTGAAGTGTCCGCGCCGATTGTTATTGGCCGTGACCATCTGGACTCAGGTTCTGTTGCCAGCCCAAACCGCGAAACTGAAGCCATGCGCGACGGTTCTGACGCGGTATCCGACTGGCCGTTGTTGAATGCACTGCTTAATACAGCCAGTGGCGCGACCTGGGTATCACTGCACCACGGTGGCGGGGTAGGAATGGGCTTCTCCCAGCATGCCGGGATGGTGATTGTGTGTGATGGTACCGATGAAGCCGCTGCGCGTATCGCCCGGGTCTTACACAACGATCCGGCGACCGGGGTGATGCGTCACGCCGACGCCGGGTATGACATTGCGGTGGAATGCGCCGTCGAAGAAGGGCTGAATTTGCCGATGATTGCTGCGACGCAGGAGAAACACTGATATGAACACCATGACATTAACACCGGGTCATCTGAGCTTTGCGCAACTACGCGACATCTGGCAGCAGCCGGTCAAACTGAGCCTGGATGCTGCCGCGATTGATGCTATCAACGCCAGCGTCGCCTGCGTCAATAATATTGTCACTGAAGGCCGCACGGCGTATGGCATTAATACGGGGTTTGGCTTGCTGGCCCAGACCCGTATCGCCACGGAAGACTTGCAGAATTTGCAGCGCTCGCTGGTGCTTTCCCATGCGGCGGGCGTCGGCGAGGCGCTCGATGACGCCATGGTTCGCCTGATTATGGTGTTGAAAATCAACAGTCTGGCGCGCGGTTTTTCCGGTATTCGTCTGAGCGTGATCGATGCGCTGATCGCACTGGTGAATGCCGAAGTGTATCCGCTTATCCCGGCGAAAGGCTCGGTGGGAGCATCGGGCGACCTGGCGCCGCTTGCGCATATGTCTCTGACGCTGCTGGGCGAAGGTAAAGCGCGCTGGCAGGGGGAATGGTTTCCGGCAACTGAAGCGCTGAAAAAGGCCGGGCTGGAGCCAATTACGCTGGAGGCGAAAGAAGGGCTGGCGCTGCTCAATGGTACTCAGGCTTCCACCGCCTTTGCGCTGCGCGGACTAATTGAAGCTCAGGAGCTGTTCGCATCTGCAACGGTGTGCGGGGCGCTGACCACCGAAGCCGTGCTGGGTTCTCGTCGTCCGTTTGATGCCCGTATTCATGCCGCGCGAGGACAGCGTGGGCAGATTGATGCTGCGACGCTGTACCGTCACGTATTGACCGACACCAGCGCACTTTCACAGTCGCATCATAACTGTGAAAAAGTGCAGGATCCGTATTCTCTGCGCTGTCAGCCGCAGGTGATGGGGGCGTGTCTGACGCAAATGCGCCAGGCAATGGATGTTCTGCTGGTCGAAGCCAACGCGGTTTCCGACAATCCGCTGGTGTTCGCCGAAGAGGGGGATGTCATTTCTGGCGGCAACTTCCATGCTGAACCGGTGGCGATGGCGGCAGATAATCTGGCGCTGGCGATCGCGGAAATCGGGTCGTTATCAGAACGACGTATTGCGCTGATGATGGACAAACATATGTCGCAGTTGCCGCCGTTCCTGGTGAAAAACGGCGGGGTGAACTCCGGATTTATGATTGCTCAGGTAACCGCGGCCGCGCTGGCGAGCGAGAACAAAGCGCTGGCGCATCCGCACAGCGTGGACAGCCTGCCGACCTCCGCCAATCAGGAAGATCATGTCTCTATGGCGCCAGCGGCGGGCCGCAGACTATGGGAGATGGCGGCGAATACGCGCGGCGTGATTGCCGTAGAATGGCTGGCTGCGTGTCAGGGGATTGACCTGCGAGAAGGGTTAACCTCAAGCCCGCTGCTGGAGCAGGCGCGCCTGGCTTTGCGCGCGCAGGTTGCCCACTATACGCAGGATCGCTTTTTCGCCCCGGATATCGAGTGCGCGACCGAACTGCTAGCCCAGGGAACCTTGTTGAAACTGTTGCCTGAGTTTCTGTAACACAATGCCGGATACGCTGTCGCTTATCCGGCACAGAGGTTAACTAAACATCGCCGTAATCGAGGCGCTGGCGAGCGAGTGGAAATGGACATTAAATCCGACCATCGCGCCGCTGGCACCCTCATCGACATCAAGACGCTCCACATCCAGCGCATGAACCGTAAAGATATAACGATGGGTTTCACCTTTCGGCGGCGCGGCGCCACCATAACCTGCTTTACCAAAATCCGTGCGTGTTTGCAGTACGCCTTCCGGCAACGCAACCAGCCCTGAGCCGTACCCTTGCGGTAAAACCCGGGTATCTGCAGGCAGGTTAACCACCAGCCAGTGCCACCAGCCGGAGCCGGTTGGCGCATCAGGATCGTAGCAGGTTACGACAAAGCTTTTGGTCCCAGCGGGTACGTCATCCCACGCCAGATGCGGAGAAATGTTATCCCCGTCATACCCCATGCCGTTAAAGACGTGGCGATGAGGAAGCTTTTCGCCATCGCGCAAATCGTTACTGATTAGTTTCATGCTGACTCCTCTCGTTAGCCAAAAAGTGTAGTCAGAAACCATAGAGCTTACCGCTGATTAATCGCTAAAAAATGTTGCATTGCGCACAGCCTCGTTGACGGCCTGGGTCAGGCGACGCAATTGTTCGGGCTTGATAATGTACGGCGGCATCAGATAAATGAGCTTACCAAACGGTCTTACCCACACGCCCTGTTCGACAAAGAATTTTTGCAACGCGGCCATATTCACCGGGTGCGTGGTTTCGATGACGCCGATGGCACCAAGCACGCGCACGTCGACGACCCAACCGGAGTCTGCCGCCGGGGCGAGTTCTGTCCGAAGCTGCGTTTCTATGGCCGCTACCTGCGAACGCCAATCGCCGGTTTCGAGTAACGACAGGCTGGCGGAGGCGACGGCGCAGGCCAGTGGATTACCCATGAAAGTTGGACCATGCATAAAACATCCGGCTTCACCGTTGCTGATGGTTTCTGCGACCTGACGCGTGGTCAGGGTAGCGGAAAGGGTCATCGTTCCGCCGGTTAACGCTTTGCCAAGGCACAAAATGTCCGGAGTGATATCGGCGTGCTCACAGGCAAACAGCTTGCCCGTGCGACCAAATCCGGTGGCGATTTCATCGGCAATCAGCAAAATGCCTTCCCGGTCACACATTTTACGGATGCGCTTTAACCACTCAGGATGGTACATGCGCATGCCGCCAGCGCCCTGCACAATCGGCTCAAGGATCACCGCTGCAATTTCGTGGCGATGTGCGGCCATCAGACGGGCAAAAGGCACCATATCCAGTTCGTCCCATTCGCCGCCCATTCGGCTTTGCGGAGCGGGCGCAAACAGGTTCTCCGGCAGATAACCCTTCCACAGACTGTGCATTGAGTTGTCAGGATCGCAGACCGACATCGCGCCGAAAGTATCGCCGTGATAACCGTTACGAAATGTCAGGAAACGCTGACGGGATTCGCCTTTGGCCTGCCAGTATTGCAGTGCCATTTTCATCGCGACTTCCACGGCGACCGAACCTGAATCCGCGAGAAAAACGCACTCCAGCGCCTCTGGCGTCATCGCCACCAACTGGCGACACAGCGCAATGGTCGGGGCATGGGTAATGCCGCCAAACATCACGTGCGACATAGCATCAATCTGCGTTTTCATCGCGGCATTCAACTGTGGATGGTTGTAACCGTGGATCGCCGCCCACCAGGATGACATACCGTCAATCAGCCTCTCACCGTTGGCTAATATCAGTTCACAACCTTCGGCACGCGCCACCGGATAAACCGGCAGCGGGGAGGTCATGGAGGTGTAAGGGTGCCAGATATGGCGTTGGTCAAACGCAAGATCGTCCGTTGTCATAATCGACTTGTAAACCAAATTAAAAAGATTTAGGTTTACGAGTCTACACCAAACTGACAACGAAACGTATACCAATATGGCTCATTCTTCTCGCTGGACAATGTCGCAAGTCACCGAATTATTTGAAAAACCGCTGCTGGATCTGCTGTTTGAAGCGCAGCAGATTCATCGTCAGCACTTCGATCCGCAGCAGGTTCAGGTCAGTACATTGTTGTCGATAAAGACCGGTGCCTGCCCGGAAGATTGTAAATACTGCCCGCAAAGTTCCCGCTATAAAACCGGCCTGGAAACGGAACGTTTGATGGAAGTTGAACAGGTTCTGGACTCTGCACGTAAGGCGAAACAAGCCGGTTCAACGCGGTTTTGCATGGGTGCGGCGTGGAAGAACCCTCACGAACGCGATATGCCTTACCTGGAACAGATGGTTCAGGGCGTGAAAGAACTGGGGCTGGAAGCCTGTATGACGCTGGGCACGCTGGACGAATCTCAGGCCCAGCGCCTGGCCAATGCGGGTCTGGACTACTACAACCACAACCTCGACACCTCGCCGGAATTTTACGGCAATATCATTACCACCCGTTCGTATCAGGAGCGCCTGGATACGCTGGATAAAGTGCGTGAGGCGGGCATTAAAGTGTGCTCCGGCGGGATTGTGGGACTGGGGGAAACGGTCACCGATCGCGCGGGTCTGCTGCTGCAACTGGCGAACCTACCCACCCCGCCAGAAAGCGTCCCCATCAACATGCTGGTGAAAGTAAAGGGCACGCCGCTCGCCGATAACGACGATGTGGATGCGTTTGATTTTATTCGTACTATCGCCGTTGCGCGCATCATGATGCCGACGTCGTACGTGCGTCTTTCTGCCGGACGCGAGCAGATGAACGAACAAACCCAGGCAATGTGCTTTATGGCCGGGGCCAACTCGATTTTCTACGGCTGCAAATTGCTGACCACCCCGAACCCGAACGAAGATAAAGACCTGTTGTTGTTCCGCAAACTGGGTCTGAATCCGCAACAAACGGCGGTGCTGGCGGGCGATAACGAACAGCAGCAACGTCTGGAACAGGCGCTGCGTACTCCGGATACCGACGATTACTACAACGCGGCAACCGTATGACCTGGCAGCAAAAAATAGACGATGCGCTCGCTTTGCGTCGTTCTGCCGATGCCCTGCGTCGGCGCTATGCGGTGACGCAGGGCGCCGGTCGTTGGCTGCAGGCAGACGATCGCCGGTATCTGAATTTCTCCAGCAACGACTACCTTGGCTTAAGCCACCACCCTCAGATTATCCGTGCCTGGCAGCAGGGGGCAGAGCGTTTTGGGGTCGGTAGCGGTGGCTCGGGTCATGTCAGCGGTTATTCGGTTGCGCATCAGGCGCTGGAAGAAGAACTGGCCCACTGGCTGGGCTATTCGCGGGCGCTGTTGTTCATCTCCGGTTTTGCGGCTAATCAAGCGGTCATTACCGCGCTGATGGGCAAAGAGGATCGGATTGTCGCCGACCGACTCAGCCATGCCTCGCTACTGGAGGCTGCGAGCCTTAGCCCCGCCGTGCTACGTCGCTTTACCCACAACGATGCACAGCATCTGGAACGTCTGCTGGCTGCCTCCTGTCCGGGGCAGCAGTTGGTGGTGACCGAAGGCGTGTTCAGCATGGATGGCGACAGCGCGCCACTGGCTGAAATCCACGCGGCGGCTGAGCGGCAAAGCGCATGGCTGCTGGTGGATGATGCCCACGGTATAGGCGTTACCGGTGAGGAAGGGCGCGGTTCATGCTTCCATCAACAGGTGAAACCTGAGCTGTTAGTGGTGACCTTCGGGAAGGGATTTGGCGTCAGCGGCGCGGCAATCCTGTGTTCAGACAGCGTGGCCGATTATCTGCTGCAGTTTGCCCGTCATCTGATTTACAGCACCAGTATGCCTCCGGCGCAGGCTCAGGCTTTACGCGCTGCGCTGACAGTGATCCGCAGCCGTGAAGGTGACGAGCGCAGAGCAAAACTGACAATGCTTATCCGGCGTTTTCGCGCCGGCATGACGACCCCTGATTTAGTGCTGGCGCATTCAGACAGCGCTATTCAGCCGCTGATCGTTGGCGACAACCATAAAGCCTTGCAACTGGCGCAGGTATTACGGCAACAGGGATGCTGGGTGACGGCAATCCGTCCACCCACCGTGCCGGTCGGCACCGCCAGACTTCGTCTCACGCTGACCCAGGCGCATGAGCCCCAGGACATCGACCGCTTGCTGGAGGTGCTGCATGGCGCAGGTTGATAAGCAAGCCATTGCCGCCGCGTTTGGTCGCGCGGCTTCCCTCTACGAACAACACGCTGAACTCCAGCGCCAGAGCGCCGATGCGTTACTGGCACGACTGGATGGTCGTCAGTTCGACCACGTGCTGGATGCGGGCTGTGGCCCGGGGCGTATGAGTCGTTACTGGCGGCAGCAGGGGAGCAAAGTC
Organism: Citrobacter sp. VF227; assembly: GCF_052950715.1. Lineage (NCBI taxonomy): Bacteria > Pseudomonadati > Pseudomonadota > Gammaproteobacteria > Enterobacterales > Enterobacteriaceae > Citrobacter > Citrobacter sp. VF227. The sequence goes on along the minus strand of NZ_JBRFVF010000002.1, from coordinate 353,696 downwards.
AGCGCCCTGGATCTGTCGGCGCAAATGTTGGCAGAAGCACAGCGTCACGATGTTGCTCATCACTATTTATTGGCGGATATCGAAGCTCTACCGCAGGCGAGCGCCACTTTTGACCTGGCCTGGAGCAATCTGGCCGTGCAGTGGTGTAGCGATTTACGCGGCGCGTTAAGCGAGTTGTACCGGGTGGTACGCCCGGGCGGGATAGTGGCGTTTAGTACCCTGGCACACGGCTCGATGCCAGAACTGCGTCAGGCGTGGCGAGCGGTTGATGACCGGGAGCATGCCAACCGTTTTTTGCCCGTGGAACAGCTGGAAAGCGCCCTGGATGGCTGGAATGTTGACTACCAGTCTCATGCCATCACGCTGTGGTTTAACGACGCGCTAAGCGCCATGCGCTCGCTGAAAGGCATCGGCGCGACGCATTTGCATGATGGCCGCGACCAGCGCTTACTTACCCGTTCACAGTTGCACCAGGTGCAGTTAGCCTGGCCCCAGCAGCAGGGGAGATATCCGCTGACCTATCATCTATTTTTGGGAGTGATTCAACGTGACTAGCACGTATTTTGTCACCGGGACAGACACCGAAGTGGGTAAAACTATTGCCAGCTGCGCGCTGCTCCAGGCGGCGGGGTTGTTGGGATTACGAACCGTCGGCTATAAGCCCGTGGCGTCCGGTAGTGAAATAACGGCTGAAGGACTGCGCAACAGCGATGCGCTGGCTCTACAGCGCAATAGCGTTGTAGCCGTGGATTATGCAGCCATCAATCCGTATACCTTCGCGGAACCTACTTCACCGCATATCATCAGTGCTGACGAAGGGCGCCCCATTCAGGCCTCCGTGATGTCTGCGGGATTACGCACGCTGGAAGAGCAGGCTGAATGGGTACTGGTAGAAGGCGCGGGCGGATGGTTTACGCCGCTTTCACCAACACTGAGTTTTTCTGACTGGGTAAAAGCGGAGCAACTGCCGGTGATTCTGGTGGTTGGCGTTAAGCTTGGTTGCATCAATCACGCCATGCTGACCGCTCAGGCGGTGCAGCAGGCCGGACTGACCCTTGCCGGATGGGTCGCCAATGATGTGACGCCGCCTGGAAAACGTCATGCAGAATATATGGCGACGCTCAGGCGTGTGCTTGCGGCACCGCTGCTGGGGGAAATTCCCTGGCTGGCAGAAAAGCCGGAGCAGGCATCAACAGGGCATTATATCGATCTTAGCGCTTTGTCTGCGTTGTCCCCCAGTCGTTAATTAGCGGGTCGCCGAACGGTGTTATTTGCCCCTGCGCTACGTTACGCCCACGGTGTAACAAGCAATAGCAATCGGCGACCCGTCGAATAAACGGCAGGCTCTGCTCCGCGAGCATAATGGCGATGCCAAGTTCCTGGCTTAGCTTGACAATCAGATTACCCAGCCTGTGGATATAAGCCTGACCACTTCCTCGCGTGGGTTCATCGAGGATCAGCAGGCGCGGGCGTGTGACCAGCGCGCTGGCGAGCGCAAGCTGGTGCTGATTTTCCTCCGACAATGCCACTCCTTTGACCTGACGCAGTTCGAAAAGCTGTGGAAACAGGCGGTAAATATCGCTGCTGTTCATCGTTTCGCTTTCTTCAACCGCCTGACGCGCAATATGCAGATTTTCCTCGACCGTTAGTTGTGAAAAAATCCGTCTCTCTTGTGAGACGTAGTTAATACCCAGCGCAATGCGATTTGCCGTCGGAATCGGACTCAGGTCGCGCGGCGGTGCGCCAGCCTGATGCCAGAACATGGTTCCGCTTTCAATCGGTAAATTGCCGATAATGCAATTGGCAAGCGTAGTCTTTCCCATCCCCGGAAGCCCCAGCACGCCAGTACATTTGCCGGGCAGCAGGTCGAGATCCACATCCCACAATGAGTGTTGATTGCCGTAATAGTGATTCACTGCGCGAAGACTCAACATAGATTTCTCCATCATGATGTTATCGGCCCCACTAACAGGTCGTCGGAAGAAACCTGCAATTCTCTTGCCAGAAGCGGGATTCGTGGTAGAAACAGCGTGATAGCATACTAAAAACGCAAAAAAGTCCGGTTCATCAGATGGGAAGGGCTGTTTTGTGCACATTGCCAGTGCCTGGCGGTATCGTGATGGTGCAGGCAGGAAAATGATGAAAATGCGAGCAAGATCCCGGCCATTCCAGGTTGCTTCGTTAGCTGATAAATATCAAAAAATAGCGATAATTTTTTTTTATGCCTGCGGAAAAGAAAGTCAGGGTGTTTTTGCCAGGCTACAGTCCATACGGGCTGGAGGCAGTTATCCACTATTCCTGTGGATAACCTTGTGTATTAGAGTTAGAAAACACAATGTAAGCGAGAGAAGACGCGGGTTGCGACTAAATTGATGCGAAAGACGGCTTGTGATAATAATCATTAAATTACAGAAAGTTAGATAAAAGCAATGGCTGTCGCAGAAGTGTCATGTGTTGCCACAAAACTTTCATCGGGTAGCTTGACAAATGTTAAAAAAGTCATTGCTTTGGGGATAACACGTTTTTACTGGTGTTTTATCTTGTCTCTGGCCAAATTTTAGCCTGTAGTCACGCTCGTTCAGATGGCGTATCAGAAATATTCTGGCGTGTTACTGTTTTTTCATCCAGTATTTTTTACTGGCAAAATATACCACTGCGAGTAAAATTACACACCTGCCCGCCCATTGCTTCAGGTAGCTGCTCATGAGTAAACCGTTCAAACTTAATTCCGCTTTTAAACCCTCTGGCGATCAGCCTGAGGCAATTCGCCGTCTGGAAGAAGGGCTGGAGGATGGTCTGGCGCATCAGACGCTACTGGGGGTGACGGGGTCTGGGAAAACATTCACCATCGCTAACGTGATTGCGGACTTGCAGCGTCCTACCATGGTGCTGGCCCCCAATAAGACGCTTGCTGCTCAGCTGTACGGTGAGATGAAAGAGTTCTTCCCGGATAACGCGGTGGAGTATTTCGTCTCTTACTACGACTATTATCAGCCGGAAGCCTACGTACCCAGTTCTGACACCTTCATCGAGAAAGATGCTTCGGTCAACGAACATATTGAGCAGATGCGCCTGTCGGCAACCAAAGCGCTGCTGGAGCGTCGGGATGTCGTCGTCGTGGCCTCCGTTTCCGCTATCTATGGTTTGGGCGATCCGGATCTGTACCTGAAGATGATGCTGCATCTGACGGTAGGGATGATTATCGATCAACGCGCGATCCTGCGCCGCCTTGCGGAACTGCAATACACCCGCAACGATCAGGCATTTCAGCGCGGGACCTTCCGTGTGCGTGGTGAAGTGATCGACATTTTCCCGGCTGAATCCGACGACATCGCGCTGCGTGTGGAACTGTTTGATGAAGAGGTTGAACGCTTATCGCTGTTTGACCCGCTCACCGGGCAGGTCGAATCCACGATTTCGCGCTACACCATCTATCCTAAAACGCACTACGTGACGCCGCGCGAACGTATCGTGCAGGCGATGGAAGAAATCAAAGTTGAGCTGGCAGAGCGGCGTAAAATTCTGTTGGCAAATAACAAATTGTTGGAAGAACAGCGGTTAAGCCAGCGTACACAGTTCGATTTGGAAATGATGAATGAGCTGGGTTACTGCTCGGGGATTGAAAACTACTCCCGCTATCTGTCCGGGCGTGGCCCCGGTGAGCCGCCGCCGACGCTGTTTGATTACCTGCCTGCCGACGGTCTTCTGGTGGTGGATGAATCCCACGTCACAATCCCGCAAATTGGCGGCATGTATCGCGGAGACCGGGCGCGTAAAGAGACCCTGGTCGAATACGGATTCCGTCTGCCCTCGGCGCTGGATAACCGTCCGCTCAAATTTGAAGAGTTTGAGGCGTTGGCTCCACAAACCATCTACGTTTCAGCGACGCCGGGTAACTATGAGCTGGAGAAATCTGGTGATGAAGTGGTCGATCAGGTAGTACGACCAACCGGCCTGTTGGATCCGGTCATTGAAGTGCGTCCGGTGGCGACGCAGGTTGACGATCTGCTGTCGGAGATCCGCACCCGTGCGGCGATTAACGAACGTGTGCTGGTCACTACGCTCACCAAACGCATGGCGGAGGACCTCACCGAATATCTCGAAGAACACGGTGAGCGGGTGCGCTATCTGCACTCTGACATCGATACCGTGGAACGCATGGAAATCATTCGTGACCTGCGTCTGGGCGAGTTTGACGTGCTGGTGGGTATCAACCTGTTACGTGAGGGTCTGGACATGCCTGAAGTCTCGCTGGTGGCGATTCTGGACGCAGACAAAGAAGGGTTCCTGCGTTCTGAACGTTCGCTGATCCAGACCATTGGTCGTGCGGCGCGTAACATCAACGGTAAGGCTATTCTTTACGGCGACAAAATTACCGCCTCAATGGCCAAAGCGATTGGTGAAACTGAACGTCGTCGTGAGAAACAGCAGCTTTACAACGAAGAACACGGCATTACGCCGCAGGGGCTGAATAAGAAAGTGGTCGATATTCTGGCGCTGGGTCAGAATATTGCGAAGACCAAGGCGAAAGGCAAAGGGAAGTCACGCGCAGGTGCGAAGTCTGAGGTTGTCGAACTGGATATGACGCCAAAAGCGCTGCAGCAGAAGATTCACGAGCTGGAAGGACAAATGATGCAGCATGCGCAGAATCTTGAATTTGAAGAGGCCGCGACGATCCGCGACCAGTTGCATCAGTTGCGCGAGCTGTTTATCGCGGCGTCTTAACGCGATGTTGAAGGTGGGGGAGACCTGTCATCCGGCCTGGAAACGTCAAGGTTGTGTATGCCTGATAAGCGTCAGCGCCATCAGGCAAATTCGCTCAGCCTAACGCCTGTACCGCTTTTTCCAGCGCGCTATGCAATAGCTGGCGATCATGGCGGTAGGGAATATCGCTGGCTTCCAGCACTTCCTGAATGACAACGCGATTGGTAACGGTGGAAACATCCACTTTCGGGCCCACAACTACGGCATCAATCACTTTCTTGCCAACATACTGTTCAATGATTGCCAGCTTATCGTTGAGTGTCAAGCTGGCTGCTGGCAGGCTTAACTCGCGGCCGAGATTACTGATGTAGACCATCGGGGCCGGCGTGCGACGTAACGCCTGCGCCAGATCGTCGAGCAGCAGGATCGGCATCAGACTGGTGTAAAAACTGCCTGGCCCTATCAGAATCAAATCCGCTTCGGCGATAGCTTCAACCGCTTCCCGCGTGGTGGGGACTTTTGGCGACAGCATCAGCTCCTGAGGAGGGATAGTGAGCTGATCGATATTCACTTCGCCATAGACTTCATGCCCCTGATCGTCGATAGCCATCAGATCCACTGGCAGCTCCGACATCGGAATTAAATGCGCATCGACCTTCAGCAGGTTACGAATTAAATTGATGGCTTCTAAAGGCCGCACGCTGAGGTGATCGAGTGCCTTTAACATCAGATTTCCGAGGTTATGCCCGGAAAGTTCGCCATTTCCGCCAAAACGATACTCAAACATAGCGGATGCGACGCTGGGCTGGGTAATTAACTGGTTGAGACAGTTACGCATGTCTCCCCAGGCGATCCCGCCTTCAGAGCGACGAATACGGCCTGTCGAGCCGCCGTTATCGGTCGTGGTGACGATACCCGTCAGGCGTGAGCCTAAAGGGGAAAGTGAGGAAAGAACGCGTCCTAATCCATGCCCTCCGCCGAGAGCGACAACGCGGTCCAAATCTGCCAGGGTGCGAGTGCGCATAGAGTTTCCTGATATCAATTGATCGGCGCTACAGTACCGTAAATAGCGTGTTTTCAGCAATTATCCAGTTGGCATCTGGCGAAATTTATTATCTGCGATCTACCCCTTTCTGACGATATCGACCTGACGGCAAGATGATGTATATCAATGCAAAACTATGGTTTTTGCTTATTCTGTAGCGAAAATGCACGATCGCGTCGCTATATACATATTTATATAGCGAAAGTGTACATGGCAAAAGCGTCATTTACACGCTAGTATCGGCATAACCACAATGTACTCGAAGTATGACGAGTATAAACACTCTAGCCTCTGCACCTGGGTCAAATGATACGGTGCTTTGGCCGTGACAATACTTGAATAAGTTTGTCACCAGGGCGCAGGAAGAAATGACTACGTCTCCCGTATTTGGAAAGGTGTACATGGGCTCTCAACTTACCGATGCTTTCGCGCGTAAGTTTTACTACTTACGTTTGTCGATTACAGATGTGTGTAACTTTCGTTGCACCTACTGCCTGCCGGATGGCTATAAGCCCGGCGGGGTCACCAATAACGGCTTTTTAACCGTTGATGAAATTCGTCGTGTCACGCGTGCGTTCGCCAGTCTGGGAACGGAGAAAGTGCGTCTGACAGGTGGCGAACCTTCATTGCGTCGCGACTTTACCGACATCATCGCCGCCGTGCGTGAAAACGACGCCATCCGTCAGATTGCGGTGACCACCAATGGTTATCGTCTGGCGCGCGATGCCGCCGTCTGGCGCGATGCCGGGCTAACCGCGCTAAACGTCAGCGTCGACAGCCTGGATGCCCGTCAGTTTCATGCCATTACCGGGCAGGACAAGTTTCAGCAGGTGATGGCAGGTATTGACGCCGCCTTTGATGCGGGTTTTGAAAAAGTGAAAGTCAACACCGTGCTGATGCGCGACGTAAACCATCATCAGCTGGACACCTTCCTGGCCTGGATCCAACCACGGCCGATCCAACTGCGTTTTATTGAACTGATGGAAACAGGCGAGGGCAGCTCGCTCTTCCGTAAACACCATATCTCCGGCCAGGTACTGCGCGATGAGCTGCTGCGCCGCGGCTGGATTCATCAGATCCGACAGCGCAGCGACGGCCCGGCTCAGGTTTTCTGCCATCCTGACTATGTTGGCGAAATTGGTCTGATCATGCCTTATGAGAAAGACTTCTGCTCTACCTGCAACCGTCTACGCGTTTCCTCTGTCGGTAAGCTTCATCTGTGTTTATTCGGTGAAGGTGGCGTTAGCCTGCGTGATTTGCTGGAAGATGACGCTCAGCAGTCGGCGCTGGAAGAACGCATTTCAGCTGCGCTGCTGGAGAAAAAACAGACCCATTTCTTACATCAGAACAATACCGGTATTACGCAAAACTTATCTTACATTGGCGGCTGATCGCTAAAAGGAGTTTTTCATGAGTCAGGTAAGCGCTGAATTTATCCCGACACGCATTGCTATTCTTACTGTTTCCAATCGTCGTGGCGAAGAAGATGACACCTCCGGCCATTATCTGCGTGACTCGGCGCAAGAAGCGGGTCATCAAATAGTCGACAAGGCGATTGTCAAAGAGAACCGTTACGCCATCCGCGCCCAGGTTTCAGCCTGGATTGCCAGTGACGACGTGCAGGTTGTGCTCATCACCGGCGGCACCGGGTTAACCGAAGGGGACCAGGCGCCGGAAGCGCTGCAACCGTTGTTCGACAGAGAAGTTGAAGGGTTCGGCGAAGTCTTCCGTATGTTGTCGTTTGAAGAGATTGGCACCGCGACGCTGCAATCCCGGGCGATTGCCGGAGTCGCCAATAAAACGCTGATTTTCGCCATGCCGGGGTCGACCAAAGCGTGTCGTACCGCCTGGGAAAATATTATTGCGCCGCAGCTTGATGCCCGTACGCGTCCGTGTAATTTCCACCCACATTTGAAGAAATAAGTATGTCGCAACTGACTCATATTAACGCCGCTGGCGAAGCGCATATGGTGGATGTCTCCGCCAAAGCGGAAACGGTACGCGAGGCGCGTGCCGAAGCCTTTGTTACCATGCGTAGTGATACGCTGGCGATGATTATCGATGGCAGTCACCATAAGGGCGATGTATTCGCCACGGCGCGTATTGCGGGTATTCAGGCCGCCAAACGGACCTGGGATCTTATCCCGCTGTGTCATCCGCTGATGCTGAGCAAGGTGGAAGTCAATCTGCACGCCGAGCCTGAGCACAACCGCGTACGCATTGAAACGCTGTGTCGCCTGACCGGGAAAACCGGTGTCGAAATGGAAGCGTTAACGGCTGCCTCCGTAGCGGCGTTGACTATCTACGATATGTGTAAAGCGGTGCAAAAGGATATGGTGATTGGTCCGGTGCGTCTGCTGGCAAAAAGCGGCGGCAAATCCGGAGATTTTAAGGTGGATGCGCATGATTAAGGTTCTCTTCTTTGCTCAGGTACGCGAACTGGTAAATACCGATGTGTTAGAGGTCGCCGCCGAGTTTGCAACGGTAGAAGCGCTGCGTAAGCATCTTGCGGCAAAAAGCGATCGCTGGGCGTTGGCGCTGGAAGACGGTAAGCTGCTGGCGGCGGTAAACCAGACGCTGGTCGATTTTGACCATACCCTTAACGCGGGTGACGAAGTGGCTTTCTTCCCACCGGTAACCGGAGGCTAAGATGGCTGAAACGCGAATTGTTGTTGGCCCTGCGGCGTTTCGTGTCGGGGATGAATATCCCTGGCTGGCCGAACGTGACGAGGACGGCGCGGTGGTCACTTTCACCGGGAAAGTCCGCAACCACAATCTCGGCGATAGCGTGCAGGCGTTAACGCTGGAACACTATCCAGGGATGACCGAAAAAGCGCTGGCGGAGATTGTCGACGAAGCGCGTTCGCGCTGGCCGCTGGGACGAGTAACAGTGATTCATCGCATTGGCGAACTGTGGCCGGGTGACGAAATCGTTTTTGTTGGCGTGACCAGCGCGCATCGTAGCAGTGCGTTTGATGCCGGGCAGTTCATTATGGATTACCTGAAAACCCGCGCGCCGTTCTGGAAGCGCGAGGCCACGCCGGAAGGTGAACGTTGGGTTGATGCTCGCGACAGCGATAAGCAGGCGGCAAAACGCTGGTAGAGTAGTACACTTGTGTTAGGCTCATACTGATTCAGGAGATTGTCATGGACCGATTCCCACGATCCGATTCTATTGTGCAGGCGCGTTCCGGTCTGCAAACCTATATGGCGCAGGTCTATGGCTGGATGACTTGCGGGCTGTTGCTGACGGCGTTTATCGCCTGGTATGCGGCAAATACGCCTGCGGTGATGATGTTTGTTTTCTCCAGCAAAATCACCTTCTTTGGCCTGATCATCGCCCAACTGGCGCTGGTGTTTGTCCTGTCTGGCATGGTGCAAAAGCTTAGCGCGGGTGTGGCGACCACGCTATTTATGCTCTACTCGGCGTTAACCGGTCTGACGCTATCAAGCATTTTCATTGTCTATACCTATTCGTCTATCGCCAGTACCTTTGTGGTCACCGGCGGGATGTTCGGTATCATGAGTTTGTACGGCTACACCACCAAGCGCGATCTGAGCGGCTTCGGCAATATGCTGTTTATGGCGCTGATTGGTATTGTGCTGGCCTCGCTGGTTAACTTCTGGCTGAAGAGTGAAGCGTTGATGTGGGCGGTGACGTACATAGGGGTGATTGTGTTTGTCGGCCTGACCGCCTATGACACGCAGAAGCTGAAAAATATCGGTGAGCAGATCGATCTGCGCGACAGTTCCAACTTGCGTAAATACGCTATTCTTGGGGCGTTAACGCTGTATCTGGACTTCATTAACCTGTTCCTGATGCTGCTGCGTATCTTCGGCAATCGTCGTTAATTTTCCGCTACCGGATGGCGTAAGCCGCCATCCGGTGAATTATTTCGCCATCGCCTTCTCGTTTTTTACCCGCAACTTTTTTGCCCGACTCTCCAGCAGCAAATAACACACCAGTGCCAGAAGTAGCGGAATAAAATAGTACAACACGCGATACGCCAGCAGAGCGGCAATAATCGTTCCCTGAGACGTTTTTTCTCCTGCCAGCAGCGCCATAAAGACCGCTTCCAGCACGCCGATCCCCGCCGGAATATGCACGATTACGCCGGCAATACTGCTCACCAGCAGCACGCCCAGCACGAAGAAATAATCGATATTCTGACCGAGCAACAACCAGATAATCGCCCCCATTACCATCCAGTTAGCACTGGATATCGCCATTTGCGCGAGGGCAAATTTCCAGGAGGGTAGCACCAGCTTTTGGCCCTTGATGGTGATGTGTCGATGCTTAGCGAAGGCGCAAAACCACAGATAAACGACAATAATCAGCAGCAGCGCTACGCCTAAAATACGCAGCGTACCTTCATCGATATACCAGTGTGCGGGCAGTTCAACGATGCCGAAGGTAAAAATAAAACCGCCCAGCAGAATATAGCCCAACCAGTTGGTGGTAATGCTCAGCGAAAAAATGCGGGTGATTGTGCTCCCCGGTAATCCGAGGCGAGAGTAGAGCCGATAGCGCATCCCAATACCGCCTACCCAGGTGCTTAACGTCAGGTTGAAGGCGTAACAGATAAACGACACCAGCATGACCTGACGTTTTGCCAGCTTATGGCCGCAATAATAGCGTCCGAGCAGGTCATAACAGCCGTAAAGCAAATAACTGACAATCACCAGCCCCACGGCGCTGAGCAGGGCAATCCGGTTGTAATCGCGGATGACCGTCCACACCTCCTGCCAGTTGACTTTGCTGGCATAAACCACCAGCAATACGATGACCGCAATAAAAAACAGCCATGTAAGGATCTTTTTCGCTAATCGCCAGCGTCGGTGGCTTTTTGCCATCAGGATTTTCCTCCTGCATCCTCAGTTGGAATACGATCCTGCGTTTCCAGCGTGGGCTGTGCGGGCGGCTCTACCTCAGCCAGATGCGGGGTATGCGCCGGTAGCCAGCCGACCAGAGCCGGGAAGTGGCGTAAAAAGTGGAACGCCAGTACGCTTTTGGTCAGGTTCCACCAGGTGCGCTTGGGCAGCATGGATTCATCAACACGCTTGCAGTCCTGCGCAATGATAGGGTTCAGGTTGTCACGTAAAGTCTGGTTAAACGTGCGGTCATGAATAATCAGATTTGCCTCCAGATTGAGCGACAGGCTCAGGGGGTCGAGATTGCTGGAACCGACCGTTGCCCAATGGTCATCCATCAGTGCCACTTTGCCGTGCAGAGGCCTACGCCGGTATTCATAAACATGGACGCCGCCTTTAACCAGATAGTTGTACAGCAGGCGGGCGCCAACTTTTACAATCGGCATATCCGGTTCACCCTGGACGATGAGTTTTACCCGCACGCCGCGTCTCGCTGCTTTACGCAGGGCATGCAGCAGGCGATAGCCCGGAAAGAAATAGGCATTGGCAATAATCACTTCCCGCCTTGCCTGGGTTAGCATTTTCAGATAGTGGCGTTCAATATCATCACGATGTTCTTCATTATCACGCCAGACAAACAGTGCCTGTGCTTCGCCGGGATGATGATTATCGACGGCCCGATGATGACGTCGCCACCAGCGTCGTACTGCGCTTTGCCCCGGTAAGTTCTCCAGCACGAATGTCAGGATATCAGCCACAACAGGGCCTTCAACGCGAACGGCGTAATCCTGCTTGGCCTCCGGGCCGTAATCAGACATATGTTCAGCGGAATAATTGATGCCGCCGACAAAAGCAACACGATCGTCAATGACCACTATTTTGCGATGCATTCGGCGAAAGAGATTGGTGCGCATACCGAACAGGCGCGGACGTGGATCGTAGTAGCGGAAGACAACGCCGGCTGTGGTCAGCTCTTCAACAAAACGGTCGCTAAGATCCGGCGAGCCGTAGCCATCCAGCAGCACCTCTGCTTTGATTCCTCGCCGGGCGGCTTCGAGCAACGCGGCATGCAGCTGTTTTCCTACCGCATCTTCAAACCAGATAAAGGTCTCAAGGATAATTTTTTGTTGCGCCTGTTTAATGGCGTCAAAAACGGCGGGGTAGAATTGATCGCCGTTTTCCAGCAGTTGAATTTGATTGCCTTCACGCCAGCCATATTTCATAAATGAATCTCCGCACTCAGAGGGGCATGATCGGACAAATGTCGCCAGTGACGCAGCGCTAGCGTCGTTGGGGTACTGGCATTCGCGTTTTTCACATAGATCCTGTCCAGACGCAGCAGGGGAAACTGCACCGGAAATGTGCGTGCTGGGCGACCGTGGGCGCGGGTAAAAATCTCGTCAAGTCCGGCTCTGGTTTTCAACGGGTGATTGGCCGTTTGCCGCCAGTCGTTGAAATCTCCAGCGATCACCACCGGTTCCGCGTCGGGCAGGGCATTTACCCAATCAGCCAGCATCGCAAGCTGGGCCTGGCGATGAGCTTCGCGTAAACCGAGATGCACACACATGACATGAATGGGGTGGGAGAGCATTGGTGGCGCGATACGGCAGTAAAGCACCCCGCGCTTTTCACTCGCGCCGACCGACACATCACGATTTTCATCATGTTCAATGGGATAACGCGATAGCACCGCATTACCGTGATGCCCCTGCGGGTACACAGCATTACGCCCATAGGCGAAGTCGCTCCACATTGTGTCCGCCAGAAATTCGTAGTGGGTGGTATCCGGCCAGTTCTCAATGCGCAATGAGTGAGCTTCGTGCGCACCCATCACTTCCTGCAGGCATACAATGTCCGCACCAACCGTTCTGACGGCTTCCCTTAGCTCAGGCAAAATAAAACGCCGATTGAAGGCGGTGAACCCTTTGTGAGTATTAATGGTGAGCACATTGAATGAAAATTGAACTCCCGATCCGCTCATGAGCCTCCCGTTGGCGTCACTTCCTAAATAAAATAGTGTAGTCATCGTCACAAAAAGATGCAGTGTTGCGGAATTTTCCGTAAAGTCCGGTACTCTGAACAATTAGTTGAAAATCCTTCAGGAGAAAAGCCATGAGGTGGCAACAACGTGTTCGTGTCGCAACGGGTCTAAGTTGCTGGCAGATTGTGTTGCATTTACTGGTAGTGGCGTTGCTGGTAATGGGCTGGATGAGCGGCACGTTGGTGCGCGTCGGCCTGGGATTATGCGTCGTTTACGGCGTAACAGTTTTATTAATGCTGGCCTTGCAACGTCACCATGAACAGCGCTGGCGCGACGTAGCGGATGTGCTGGAAGAACTCACCACCACGTGGTATTTCGGTGCTGCGATGATCGTGCTGTGGTTACTGTCACGCGTGCTGCAAAACAACGTTTTGCTGGCACTGGCGGGGCTGGTGATCCTGGCCGGACCCGCCGTGGTCTCGCTGCTGGCGAAAGACAAAAAGCTACATCACCTTGCGTCGAAACATCGCATACGCCGCTGAGCCGGTTGTGGCCGCTATCACCAACAGCGGCCACAAACTTCCCCAGACAATCTGCAGACTCGCATCCTTCAGGTAAATCTGTTTCGTAATGTCCGTAAAATGGCGGATTGGGTTAATCCACGTCAGATTCTGTAACCACACCGGCATATTTTCGACCGGCGAGACGTAACCTGAGAGCAAAATCGCCGGCATCATAAACACAAACACGCCGATAAACGCCTGCTGCTGTGTCGCGCACAGCGATGAAATCAGCAAACCAAAGCCGACCAACGACAGCCCGTAAATCACCATCGTGAAATAGAACAGCCCCAGTGAACCGGCAAACGGAATGTCATAAGCCCAAATGCCGATTGCCAGCACAATGGTGGCCTGAAAGGTTGCCACAATTAGCGCGGGAACCGCTTTGCCGATGAAAATCTGCCAGGTGGTAAGCGGAGAGACCAGCAGCTGATCCAGCGTGCCTTGTTCGCGCTCACGGGCAACCGACAGCGAGGTGACGATCATTACGCCGATAGTGGTGATCATCGCGATCAGCGACGGTACTACGAACCATTTGTAATCCAGATTCGGGTTATACCAGTTACGCACGACCAGCTCGCTATTGTTTGGTTTCGGCTTGCCGTCCATCAGCTCCTGCTGATACGTCTTAACGATCTGCTGCAGGTAGTTGGCGGCAATTTGCGCGCTGTTGGAGTTACGCCCATCGAGGATAATTTGCATGGGTGCCTGCTGGAAGGTGTCCAGATTGCGCGAAAAGTTGGCCGGGAAGCGCACCAGCAGCAGGGCTTTTTGCGTGTCGATAGTCGGCTTAATTTCCTGGGGACTTTTAAGCAGCAGAACATGGGTAAAGGCGCTGGCGCGGGCGAAGCGTTGGGTTAACTCCACCGAATGTTTACCGTTGTCTTCGTTATAGATAGCGATCGTGGCGTTGGTCACTTCCAGAGTCGCCGCAAACGGGAACAGGATCACCTGAATCAGTACCGGTAAAATCAGAATGGCTCGCGTCTGCGGTTCGCGTAACAGCGATTGCAGCTCTTTGCGAATTAACGTCCATAAGCGATGAAACATGCCCGTCCCCTTAATCCAGCCGACGTTTGGTTTTAAGCCACGTCAGGCCAATAAACATTACCGCCGAAGCGATTAAAAACAGCACGTTGATAATTAGCACCACAGGAATATTTCCCGCCAGAAACAGGCTTTGCAGGGTGCTGACGAAATAACGCGCCGGAATAATGTAGGTTACCGCCCGGATAATCGCGGGCATGCTGTCTATCTGGAAGATAAAACCTGACAGCATAATCGAGGGCAGGAAAGCGGCGTTCAGCGCCACCTGAGCGGCGTTAAACTGGTTGCGGGTAATAGTCGAAATCAACAGGCCCATGCCGAGCGTACTCAGCAGAAACAGGCTGGTAATGAAAAACAGGATTAGCAGCGAGCCGCGATAGGGCACGCCGAGAATAAATACCGACACCAGCATACACAGCAGCATCGCCAGCATGCCGAGAAAATAATAGGGGATCAGTTTACACAGCAGCAGCTCTACGCGGGTGACTTCGGTAGAAAGCAGCGCCTCCATGGTTCCGCGTTCCCATTCGCGCGCCACTACTAATGAGGTGAGGATCGCGCCAATGACCGTCATTATAATTGTTACCGCTCCGGGAATAATAAAATGCTGGCTGATGGCTGCCGGGTTAAACCAGTAGCGGGTCTGCACGTCGATCAAGGGCTTGAATGATTCTCCACGATCTTCCGCCCGCTGTTGTTGCCAGATCTGCCAAATACCTTCGACATAACCCTGCACAAAGTTGGCAGTATTGGGTTCGCTGCCGTCGGTGATCACCTGGATCGGCGCCACGTCGTTTGGTCGCGCCATCTGCTGGGCGAAATCCACTGGGATCACCACCAGCCCGCGAATGCGCCCGGCCTGCATTTTCTCAATCAATTCCTGACGGTTATCGCTGATAGTGGCGTCAATATACGGCGAGCCGGTCATGGTATGGGTAAAATCCAGCGCCTCTTCGCTTTGCTGTTCGAGCAAAATCCCTACCCGTAGCTTGCTGGAGTCGAGGTTGATCCCGTAGCCGAAAATAAACAGCAGCAGCAACGGGATCACCACCGCAATCAGCCAACTGCTGGGATCGCGGACGATCTGGCGGGTTTCTTTCACGCACAGCGCGCGTACGCGACGCCAGGAGAGAGCGGAATTACTCATGCGCGTGCTCCTTATCCCAGTCATTGATTAGCGTGATAAACGCCTGTTCCATCGTCGGATCCGGCGTGTCGTTGTCGGCAGCCTGAGCTTTCAGGTCGTCCGGCGTACCGCTGGCAATCAGTTTGCCGCGATACACCAGCCCGATGCGATCGCAGTACTCCGCCTCGTCCATAAAGTGGGTAGTCACCATTACCGTGACACCTTTTTCCACCATGCTGTTGATATGCAGCCAGAACTCGCGGCGAGTGAGAGGATCGACCCCGGAAGTGGGTTCATCGAGGAACAAAATATCCGGTTCATGCATCAGCGAGCAGGCCAGCGCCAGGCGCTGCTTAAAGCCCAGCGGCAGTTCGTCGGTGGCGTGAGACGCGATGCTTTTCAGACCGAATGCCTCGCTCATACGATCGATTTTCTCCTTCTGTGCCCGACCGCGCAGGCCGTAGACGCCGGAGAAAAAGCGCAGGTTCTGCTCAACGGTCAGGTTGCCGTACAGCGAGAATTTTTGCGCCATATAACCCAGATGCTGGCGCGCTTTGCCGGAGCTGACCTTCAGGTCCATGTCCAGCACCAGCGCTTTGCCATACGTGGGAACCAGCAGGCCGCACATCATTTTAAAGGTCGTGGATTTGCCTGCGCCGTTGGGTCCTAGCAGGCCAAAAATCTCGCCGCGCTGCACGGCAAAGTCTACGTGGTCGGTCGCGGCAAAATCGCCAAATTTCTTGGTCAGCGCTTTGGCTTCGATCACCGTTTCGCCAGGCGTGCCTTCTACGGTATGCAGGATAGCGCCCAGTGGGGACTCCGATGTCCCGGCTCCGCCGAGTAAATCGATAAAAGCATCCTCGAAACGGGGGGCGGTTTCGTTGATGGTTACTTCCGGCATGCCGTCAGCGCGTTGAATCTGCTGAACTGTCACGTCCTTTTTCAGGATTAAACGGACGGATTTCCCCTGAATCATCCCGTCGCTGACCAGCGGCAGTTTTAACGCGCGTTGCAGCAGTCGGCGGTTATTTTCCTGCGGACTGCTCATCAGGAAGCTTCGACCCGCCATGGTTTGCGTCAGCTGAGTGGGATCGCCCTGGTACAACAGCTCACCTTCGTTCATCAGCAGTACATCACGACATTGCTCTGCTTCATCCAGGTACGACGTACTCCAGAGGATCAGCATACCGTCCCCGGCCAGCTCATGAACCATTTGCCACAATTCGCGACGGGATATAGGGTCGACACCGACGCCAGGCTCATCCAGCAGCAGCACTTTGGGTTCGCCGACCAGCGTACAGGCCAGCCCGAGCTTTTGTTTCATGCCGCCGGAAAGTTTGCCGGCCAGTCGTCCGGTAAATGGCCCCAGCGAGGTAAATTCCAGTAACCGGGCAAAGGTTTTTTCTCGCGTTTCACCGGTGACGCTGCGCAAATCGGCATAGAGATTGAGGTTCTCCATGACGGTTAAATCTTCATACAGACCAAATTTCTGCGGCATATAGCCCAGCACCGCATGCAGCGCGCTGTCGTCCTTGATGGGATCAAAACCAATCACCGCAGCACTTCCTGCATCGGGTTTTAACAATCCTGCCAGCATGCGCATCAGCGTGGTTTTCCCCGCGCCGTCCGGTCCGACAAGTCCGGTCACGTAGCCCGCATGCACGGTACAGTCGAGCGGGGCGACGGCGGGTTTTTCCATTCCGGCAAAGTTTTTTGTCAGCCCTTTGAGCGTAATAACGGCATCATTCATGCCGTGCCTCGTCACTAAATTTGATCGTTACCGGCATTCCCTGGCGCAGCGCATCGTCCGCGTCGGTCACCACAATACGCAGGCGATAAACCAGATCGGTGCGCAGGTCAGGAGTTTCAACTGTTTTCGGCGTAAACTCGGCAGTAGGCGACACGAAGCCGATTTTACCGTGATACGGTTTGTCCGGACGGCCATCGGTGTAGAGCAGGATTTCGCGTCCCGGTTGGGCCTGGCTCAGATTCCGCTCATCTACGTAGGCGCGAACCCAAACCGGACGCGTAAGCGACAACGTCAGTACCGTGCCCCCTTCGTTCAGCATGCTACCAGGTTCCACCGCACGGGTGAGTAGTGTGCCGTCAGACGGGGAGATTAGCGTGGTGTCGTGTAAATTGAGCTCTGCCTGCGCAAGCTGGGCCTGAGCTTGTTCGAGCGTGGCTTTCGCCTGTTCAATGTCCTGTACACGATTACCGCTGCGATACTGGGTAAGTTTGTCCTGCGCAGATTTCAGCGAAGCCTGCGCCTGATCGCGTGATGAACGGGCATTTTCCAGATCGTTGGCGGAGATGGTGCGGCTTTTCCACAATCCTACCTGCCGATTATAAAAGTTCTGCGCGTAATCATAGGCGGCCTGCGCCTGTTTGACGGCCGCTGCTGCCTGAGCAATCTCTTCTGTGCGATACCCGGCCAGCATCAGATCGTATTGCGCCTGGGCGGCGGCAACATTGGCTTTCGCCTGCATTAACGCGTTTTCATATGGGGCGTGATCCAGTTCACCCAGCACCTGACCGGCTGTAATAGCATCGCCTTCGTCAACCGCCAGTGAGGCCAGCCTGCCGCCAACGCGAAAACTCAGGTTGACGCTACGGATATCGACATTGCCGTACAACGTCAGGCCGTTATCTTGCCGACTTTGATACCACCACGTTCCACCGGCAATCACGGCAACGAGGGCCGCGATAACCAGCCCGAGCACGACAGGTTTTTTCATGACTCCAGACTCCTTTGCGTTAAACCTTGCAGAATAAGATCGATGTGACAGGTGATCGTTTGGTCAATCAGCGCGCTTTTATCTTCATCAAATTGTGACCAACCTGTACGCAACAGAATGGTTTCTTTCCCAAGACGAAAGGCCAGCACCTCGCCGAGGATGGCGTGGGTGTGCAGAATCATTTGGGTATCGTTGGCATCGCCGCCTGTATAAGCAGCAATCAGGCGTGTTAAGTGTGTATGCAGCGGATTGATAACCTGGTCGTGCACCAGTTGATAAGCCGCGGTGGGTGAAAGCTGTTCGCGCGAGATAAATTTGCTCAGATTTACGGTGTCTTCCTGGGTGAGCAGCGTGATCATATTTTTGCAGGCGCGCAGGATCAATTCGCGCATTGCGCCACGATCCGGCTTTGGCTGGGCAAACAAACGCTCAGCTTCTTCAGCGTGCGGGCGAAACTGTGAGCCGATAAAATCCGCAATCCACTGGGCACAGGCGAGATACAAATCCTCTTTTGAGCCAAAATAGTAGGTGATAGCCGCAATATTTTGCCCGGCTTGCGCGGCGATATCGCGCGTGGTGGCATGCAGACCATACTCGCCAAACTGTGCCAACGCGGCGGCAATAAGCTGATTTTTTGCCTGTTCACCTTTGGTTGTCATGGTGGGTGTATTCATGGCACGACTCTGATCTTAATCAATCGATTGATTAAGATTATGACTGATGTGCAACCTTGTCCAGTCCGGGGCGTTATTTTCCTCAGCAGGGATAATTTATGCGGCACATCACAAAAACTGCTACACTCCGCCCCTTCATGACATTGTGGTTTTTGTCATCTCTATTGTATGTATCTCCCTGAAAACGACACCGGTAACGGTCAGGGCGGTTCGGAGTTGTTATGTCTTTTGATTCCCTTGGTTTAAACCCTGATATTTTACGTGCCGTTGCCGAACAGGGTTACCGTGAACCTACCCCTATTCAGCAGCAGGCAATCCCTGCCGTGCTGGAAGGCCGCGATCTGATGGCCAGCGCCCAGACCGGTACGGGGAAAACGGCAGGTTTTACCCTGCCGCTGTTGCAGCACCTGATTACTCATCAGCCGCATGGTAAAAGTCGTCGTCCGGTGCGTGCGCTGATCCTCACGCCAACCCGCGAACTGGCGGCTCAGATTGGCGAAAACGTACGTGATTACAGTAAGTATCTGAACATCCGCTCGCTGGTGGTCTTTGGCGGCGTTAGTATCAACCCGCAGATGATGAAGCTGCGCGGCGGCGTGGATGTGCTGATTGCCACGCCTGGCCGTTTGCTCGATCTGGAACACCAGAATGCGGTGAAACTGGATCATGTTGAGATCCTGGTACTCGATGAAGCTGACCGCATGCTGGATATGGGCTTCATTCACGACATTCGTCGTGTTCTGGCGAAGCTGCCGGCAAAACGCCAGAACCTGCTGTTCTCTGCAACGTTCTCTGACGATATTAAATCGCTGGCCGAAAAGCTGCTGCATAACCCGCTGGAAATTGAAGTGGCGCGTCGTAATACCGCGTCAGAGCAGGTGACTCAGCATGTGCATTTCGTGGATAAAAAACGCAAACGTGAACTGTTGTCGCAGATGATTGGTCAGGGCAACTGGCAGCAGGTGCTGGTATTTACCCGTACCAAACACGGTGCGAACCATCTGGCGGAACAGCTAAATAAAGACGGTATTCGCAGCGCGGCGATCCACGGTAACAAATCTCAGGGGGCGCGTACACGTGCGCTGGCTGATTTCAAATCCGGTGATATTCGCGTGCTGGTGGCGACGGATATCGCCGCGCGTGGCCTGGACATTGAAGAGTTGCCGCACGTAGTGAACTACGAGCTGCCAAACGTCCCGGAAGATTATGTGCACCGTATTGGTCGTACCGGTCGTGCTGCCGCCACTGGCGAAGCGCTGTCTCTGGTGTGCGTCGATGAACACAAGCTGCTGCGTGACATTGAGAAGCTGCTGAAAAAAGAGATCCCGCGTATTGCGACGCCAGGCTACGAGCCGGACCCATCCATCAAAGCCGAGCCGATCCAGAACGGTCGTCAGCAGCGTGGCGGTGGCGGTCGCGGTCAGGGTGGAGCCGGGCGTGGCCAGCAGCCGCGTCGTCAGGATGGCGGTGCGCCAAAAGCGAAACCGCGTAGCGGCGAAGGCAAACCGGCGGGCGATAAGCCTCGTCCACCGCGCCGTCCGCGCAAACCGTCTTCCGCGCAGTAATTGCGAGCCCGGCCGAAAGGTCGGGCTTTTCTTTTTGCGACACGTACCAGAAAGTGCCACAATAGTGGCTGTTTATACAGTATTTCAGGTTTTCTCATGGCACTAACGGCCGCGTTAAAAGCGCAAATCGCCGCCTGGTATAAGGCGCTTCAGGAACAGATCCCCGACTTTATCCCCCGTGCGCCGCAACGGCAGATGATTGCCGACGTCGCGAAAACGCTGGCAGGTGAAGAAGGGCGGCATCTGGCGATTGAAGCGCCGACCGGAGTGGGGAAAACCCTGTCGTACCTGCTCCCCGGTATTGCCATCGCGCGTGAAGAACAAAAAACGCTGGTGGTCAGTACCGCCAATGTTGCTTTGCAGGATCAGATCTACAGCAAAGATTTACCGCTGTTGCGCAAAATTATCCCTGACCTACGTTTTACCGCCGCGTTTGGTCGCGGACGCTATGTTTGCCCGCGTAATTTAGCGGCGCTGGCCAGTACCGAACCCAATCAGCAGGATCTGCTGGCCTTTCTCGACGATGACCTGACGCCCAATAACCAGGAAGAACAAAAGCGCTGCGCCAGGCTAAAAGGCGATCTCGACAGTTACAAGTGGGACGGGCTGCGCGATCACACGGATATCGCCATCGATGACGGACTCTGGCAACGCCTGAGCACCGATAAAGCCAGCTGTCTGAATCGTAACTGTCACTACTATCGTGAGTGCCCCTTTTTTGTCGCCCGCCGCGAGATTCAGGAGGCTGAAGTGGTGGTGGCCAACCACGCGCTGGTGATGGCGGCTATGGAAAGCGAAGCTGTGTTGCCGGAGCCGAAAAATCTGCTGCTGGTCCTTGATGAAGGCCACCACCTGCCGGACGTCGCGCGTGATGCGCTGGAGATGAGCGCAGAAATCAGCGCCCCCTGGTATCGGCTCCAGCTGGATCTGTTCTGCAAATTAGTGGCGACCTGCCTGGAACAGTTTCGCCCGAAAACTACGCCGCCGCTGGCGAACGCCGAGCGTCTGAACGCTCACTGTGAAGAGTTGTATGAACTGATTTCATCGCTTAATAGCATTCTTAATCTGTATATGCCCGCTACTCAGGAGGCGGAACACCGCTTTGCGATGGGCGAACTGCCTGCAGAAGTGATGGAGATTTGTCAGCGTCTGGCAAAGCTTACGGAAATGCTGCGCGGGCTGGCGGAACTGTTCCTCAACGATCTCAGCGAAAAAACTGGCACGCACGATGTTGTGCGTCTGCATCGGGTTATTTTGCAGATGAACCGGGCGCTGGGCATGTTTGAGTCGCAAAGCAAACTGTGGCGGCTGGCATCGATCGCGCAGTCGTCAGGCGCGCCGGTGAGTAAATGGGCGACGCGCGAGGTGCGTGACGGGCAAATCCACGTCTGGTTCCACTGCGTGGGGATCCGTGTGAGCGATCAGCTTGAACGCCTGCTGTGGCGTAGCGTCCCGCATATTATTGTCACTTCCGCAACGCTGCGCTCGCTCAACAGCTTCTCGCGTTTGCAGGAGATGAGTGGGCTGAAGGAAAAAGCAGGGGATCGGTTTGTCGCGCTGGATTCACCGTTTAATCACGTTGAACAGGGCAAAATCGTCATTCCGCAGATGCGCTACGAACCGTTAATTGATAACGAAGAGCAACATATCGCGGAAATGGCCGCCTATTTCCGCGAACAGTTAGAAAGCAAAAAGCATCAGGGGATGCTGGTGCTGTTTGCCAGCGGTCGGGCGATGCAGCGTTTTCTTGAGCACGTCACCGATCTGCGTCTGCTGTTGTTGGTGCAGGGCGATCAGCCGCGCTATCGACTGGTAGAGTTGCACCGCAAACGGGTGACCAACGGCGAGCGCAGCGTGCTGGTTGGGCTGCAATCTTTTGCTGAAGGTCTGGACTTGAAAGGCGACCTGCTGACCCAGGTGCATATTCACAAAATTGCATTTCCGCCGATCGATAGCCCGGTGGTGATCACCGAGGGCGAGTGGTTGAAAAGCCTGAATCGCTATCCTTTCGAGGTTCAAAGCCTGCCTGCGGCGTCATTCAATTTGATCCAGCAGGTTGGGCGACTCATTCGTAGCCACGGCTGCTGGGGAGAAGTGGTTATTTATGACAAACGTTTATTGACCAAAAATTATGGCAAGCGTTTACTGAACGCGTTACCCATATTTCCGATAGAGCAACCTGCTGTGCCAGACGTTATAGTAAAACCAAAAGAAAAAACGAAACCTACGCGTCGCCGTCGGCGTTAACGATGCGAGCAACAGGCAAGGAGTTATCGATGGATTACCGCAAAATCATAAAAGAGATTGGGCGAGGAAAAAATCACGCGCGTGACCTGGATAAGGATACTGCTCGCGGACTGTATACCCATATGTTGAACGGCGACGTACCGGAGCTTGAAATGGGCGGCGTACTGATTGCGCTACGTATTAAAGGCGAAGGCGAAGCGGAGATGCTGGGCTTTTACGAAGCAATGCAAAACCACATCCTTCGCCTGACCCCGCCGGTTGCCAAACCCATGCCGATTGTCATTCCCAGCTACAACGGCGCGCGCAAGCAGGCGAATTTGACGCCGCTGTTGGCGATTTTACTGCATAAGCTGGGCTTCCCGGTGGTGGTGCACGGCGTCAGCGAGGATCCTACCCGCGTGCTGACAGAAACCATTTTCGAGCTGATGGGGATTGCGCCGACGCGGCATGCCGGGCAGGCACAGGCAAAGCTGGATGGTCATCAGCCGGTGTTTATCCCGGTGAGAGCGCTGTGTCCTCCGCTGGAAAAACAGCTGGCGATGCGTTGGCGAATGGGGGTGCGCAACAGTGCGCACACGTTGGCCAAATTAGCGACACCGTTTGCTGAAGACGCCGCGCTGCGTCTTTCCAGCGTGTCACACCCGGAATACGTCTCGCGTGTGGCAAAATTCTTCAGCGATATCGGTGGACGTGGCCTGTTGATGCACGGTACCGAAGGCGAGGTGTACGCCAACCCGCAGCGCTGCCCGCAGATAAGCCTGATCGATTCGTCCGGTGTGCGAGTGCTACAGGACCGACAGAGCGAGATGCCTGACGAGCCGGTACCGCTGCCGGTGGCAAAAGATCCGGAAACCACTGCGCGCTGGATTGAGCGTTGTCTGGCCGGCAGTGAGCCGGTTCCGGCATCGTTGAAAATCCAGATGGCCTGCTGCCTGGTGGCAACCGGTGAATCCGCGACGCTGGCTGAAGGACTTGCTCGCGTCGAACAAAACTTCTGATTTTTTATTCCCCGACGGGCCATTTTCCAGGCCTGTCGGTTCTCTCTTTTCGCCAACGTGAAATTTCTGCACGTTTATTGACCTCCTGAGCGCCGTGGCGCAGCATAGTTTGTTGAAAAATAAGAAACACAATCAACACGCGACACAACAGGAGATAACAATGAACAGTGGACATCGCTTCCCTGCGCCAACGCTGCACGCATTTACCCAGGCCGTTTTTCAGCAGATGGGAAGCAATGAACAGGAGGCGCGACTGGTGGCCGATCATCTGATAGCCTCTAACCTCGCCGGTCATGACTCCCACGGCATCGGCATGATCCCCAGCTATATTCGCTCATTCTCGCAGGGACATCTGCAGATCAATCGTCATGCCAAAGTGGTTAAAGATGCGGGGGCGGTGATTACGCTTGATGGCGATTGTGCCTTTGGTCAGGTGGCGGCGCATGAAGCCATCACGCTGGGGATTGAAAAAGCGCGTCAGCACGGTATTGCCGCCGTGGCATTACATAATTCGCATCATATTGGACGTATTGGCTACTGGGCGGAGCAATGTGCGGCGGCAGGTTTTGTCTCAGTGCATTTTGTGAGTGTGGTCGGGATCCCGATGGTTGCACCGTTTCATGGCCGCGATAGTCGTTTTGGCACTAACCCCTTCTGCGTTGTTTTTCCGCGTAAAAATACCTTCCCGCTGTTGCTGGACTATGCAACCAGTGCCATCGCGTTTGGCAAAACCCGTGTGGCATGGCACAAGGGGGAGCCGGTGGCTCCGGGATGCCTGATTGATACAAACGGGGTGCCTACAACCGATCCTGCGGTAATGCAGGTTTCTCCGCTGGGATCGTTGCTCACGTTTGCCCAACACAAAGGTTATGCGCTGGCCGCGATGTGTGAAATTATGGGTGGTGCGCTTTCAGGGGGTAAAACCACACATGAAGAGAGCCTGCAGACCAGCCCGGACGCCATCATCAACTGTATGACCACTATTATTATGAATCCGGAACTGTTTAGCGCGCCGGACTGTGACAACCAGGTTGCGGCATTTGCCGAATGGGTGAAAGCGTCCCCGCATGCTGAAGATGCCCCGATCCTGTTGCCTGGGGAGTGGGAGGTGAATACTCGCGAGGAACGGCTGGAACACGGTATTCCGCTGGATGCCGGAAGCTGGCAAGCGATTTGTGAGGCGGCACTGCAAATGGGCATGCCAGACGCCGTGTTGCAGGAATTCCGTCAACGACTGGAACACTAAGCAAAAAAAAGCCCGTCCAGTGGCGGACGGGCAAACAAAGGGTAACAAACAGGGTCAATGAGGGTTGGAGCATTGGGTCGTACAGGTAATCTTTCGGTTATTTATAGATAACCGCGGTGCCGCTCATTTTGTCTTTACCGACAGCGGAAGTGATGCTGTAACCAGATGCACCAGCAGCAGCCGCTTTCTCAGCCAGTTTGGCTTCCAGGCCATCCAGTGTGGTGGCCCCATCAGCAGAAACTACACCAATTTTATTCATGCTTTGTGCCTGAGTGGAGGAAACCGGCTCGGCAGCGAAAACGCCAAATGACAGAGTAGACAGGGCGATAGCAGCAACAGCATATTTAATGTTTTTCATGATTAATCTCTCGCAGGTTTGTTCTGTTAGTTAGTGTTCTGTTAAGAAGACGTTGTTTCGTCGATGTGATAAGTATCACGTTTTTTTTGGCGAGAGAAAATCGAATAGAATTGACGACATCAATCAAAAAAATTGAATGACAAATAACTTATTGAATATTAATAAATTCAGATGAGGGATTTACAGTTCTTGTCACTACGCTTTACAGAGAAACCAACAACGGCACATTTTGCCACACAGAGTGCAAAAAAGCGTGCTCGTAAAGGAAATCGTATGCGCTGAAACTTTTGGTAAAGATGAGTCAACGTAGCTGGCTATCTTTCGAACCTCTGCGATTATATCCTGAAAATGCTGCATTATGTGAATCTTTATCCTGTTGGCATGTGATGCACAAGCGTACGCCAGGTACTGCCTCACGCCTGGCCTGTGGGATAGGATTGCCGCATTCTTCGCATTCATACAGACTTTCCCCCGTCGGTAACTCACCACGGGCGCGGGCAACAGCATCTTCAATAGTATTGTTGATCTGTTCGTTAACTGCGTCGTCATTTGCCCATCCGGATGCCATATGTACCTCCTGCTGATGTCTACAGAATAAGTATAGCGAATGTGATGGGCGAAAAACGACCACGCATCAGCGGTATCAGATTTCAGACCATTCGCGCAGCAGGTTATGGTAGAGATTGAGTAACGACAGGATCTCGCTACTTTCCCCATGACGCGCCTTCAGGGACTGAATGTTTTTATCCAGTTCAAAAAGCATGGCGCGATTTTTGTCATCTCGGATCATCGACTGGATCCACATAAAGGATGCCACACGAACCCCACGGGTTACCGGCGTAACGCAGTGCAAGCTGCTGGAAGGGTAAAGCACCAGATCGCCCGCTGGAAGTTTTACCGCGTGCTGGCCGTAGGTATCATTGACCAGCAGTTCTCCTCCCGCATAATCGTCGGGATTACTGAGGAATAAGGTGGCGGAAAGGTCTGTGCGCATCCAGCCGTTTTCCGGATGACTACGTACCGCGCCGTCAACGTGGAAACCGTAGGTTTCATGGTCCTGGTAGCGATTAAACAGCGGTGTGGAGAGCGTTTTCGGTAATGCTGCGGCGAAGAAAAGCGGGCTGTTATTCACCGCAGTTTGTACCGCTTGTTGCAAAACGCCGTAACGCTCGCTTTGCGTATCCACCTGCTGGTTGTTTTTTACCTGCGCGCCCTGGGCGCCGGTGGTTGCTCGGCCATCAATCCAGTCGGCAGCGTCCAGTTGTTCGCGAAACCAGGCGACATCCTGCGCCGACAGAACGCCGGGAATGTGGTACATCATCAGTGTTTCTCCTGAAAGTGGGGCTTTCGCCCCACGAGATGGATCAGAAATGCATATTGGCGGTGAGCAGGAAGGTTCTTGGCTCGCCCGGATGGTAACGGTATCCGCTCTTGTTGATGGAGGATACATAATCGGTGTCGAACAGGTTATAGACGTTCAGCTGGAAATCGAGATTGCGATTCACGCGATAACCCAGCCTGGCGTCGGCGACCCAGTAACCTTCAGTATAAGATGGCGTACCCACTGCGCCGTCCGAACCGCGATGCATGCTGCCCACGTAGCGTGCGCCCGCGCCAACGGAAATATCATCGGTAGCCTGATACTGGCTCCACAGCGTGAAGGCATGTTCTGGCGTATAGGGCAGGGAAGAAGAACCATCCTGAGCAATGTTTTTGCCGCTGTGGATCGTGGCGCGTTGCTGGGTGTATCCTCCAATAACCTGCCATGCGGGGGTGATGTTGCCAGCTACGGAGAGTTCGTAGCCTTCAACGCGTTTCTCCCCGTACTGGGAATATGTTCCGTCGTCGTTCTGCTCTACTTCATTCTCAATATCTGTGCGGAAAATCGCGGCGGTTAACAGCAGGCGCTTATCCAGCACCTCCCATTTGGTGCCGATCTCGCTGGTTTTCGCTTTCTGTGGTTTGAAGTCGGTACGGTTTGCGCTGTTACCGGTTCCTCCCTGCGCAAGGGCAAAGTTGCTGCCGCCCGGCGGTTGCTGAGAAACGGCATAGTTAATGTAGACATTGCCGTTATCGGTCAGGTGATACAGCGCGCCCGCTTTCCAGTTCACCAGATTGCCTGATTTGGCAGTATCCACAGTGGTGACCGGGGAACCTTTGGCGACGCCTGTCGGACATGCAATTGCACCACGGCCGGAAGCGCCGCAAGCGGTGGCGCTGTCATATTCAGTGCGGTAATTGTCGAGGCGAATACCGCCGTTTAGCTCAAACTCACGGGTAATTTGTAGCGTATCAAAAGCGTATACGCCAAAGGTATCGGTTTGCCCGTTAGCGTTGGCACCGCTACGCGATAATCCGCCGATATTCACGTCGCTGTTGGGATGATAAATATTAACCGGCGGCGGGGTGAGCGGGGCTACACCATAGTTGGTTTGTGTTTCGCGCGCCAGTTCCACACCGGTACTGATATCGTGGCCGATGGATCCGGTGTAAAATTTTGAGGTCAGGTTAGTCTGGTTGGTCAGGATTTTGTTACTGACATCTTTGGTATTTGCCAGGCGTGACCATGTCCAGGTGTCGACGCTGCTGGTGGGTTGCGTAATGTTAGACGCACCGCCCATCACCGCCGTCATCAGATAATCCTGTTTAATACGCGACCAGCGGGTGGTGTTGCGAATCGTGGTGCTGTCGCTCAGGTCATGTTCAAAACGCATTGTCGCGGTATCGGTCGTCGAATCGTCGTAATCCGAGTTGGTACCGTAGAAGTTATGCGTATCGACTTTTCCTGAATGATTCAGTGCAGACGTTCCTGCGGAAGGCGCAGAGTAACCCGGCAGGCCGATAGTGGGGATGCCTCCATCCGGCGTGTTGTGCTGAGTCACGTGCAGATAGTTCAGATACAGTCGGTTCTCGGTGCCCAAGCCAAAAGCGAGAGAGGGGGCCACACCGTAACGTTCATTCTTTACGCTGTCGCGACCGGCATCATGTGTTTTTTCGCCCATCAGATTTAAACGTGCGGCTGTGGTGTCGCCGATAGCCTGGTTAATGTCCAGCGTACCACGGCGGAACCAGGCGCTGCCGACGCTGGCCGACGCATCGATCCCGGAGTCGGTGCGCGGCTGTTTACTGATCATATTGATGGAACCTGTCGGTGCGCTACGCCCATAGTCGGTGCCGGAAGGGCCTTTGATCACTTCGACCTGTTCGGTATTGAAGGTATCGCGCGTGACGCTGCCAATATCACGAATACCGTCGATATAAATACTGTTTGAGGTATCCGCACCACGCATATAAACCGCATCACCGGTAGTGGAATTGCCGTTTTCGCCAGCGAAAAACGCGCCAACGCCCGGTACGTTTTTCAGCGCATCGGTCAGATTTGTTGCGCCTTGATCCTTAATCACTTGTTCAGAAATCACCGTCATGGTGCGGGTGGTATCCGCTACCGGGCGGGAGAATTTAGGGTCGGCAGACTGTGTTGGGGCATACAGCGAAGGTTTGGTCGCTTCAACGACCAATGTATCTTCTTGTTTTTTATCCTGATCGCCTGCAGCGACAGCCTGGGCTACCGGAGACAGGCCAATGCACAGACCAGCAAAAAAAGTCAGTGAATGAAAACTACTGGACGGCAAGTTGCGATTTTTATCCATGTTAATAAGTGACTTATTATTTTTGAGTAGACGGTTTCACTCACGCGAAGGGACATCTCTGTGGATGTTGTACCCTGCAGGTCTCGCGAAAATGAATGTGTAATTGATAATGATTTTGATAATCATTTCTAATCAGTGAGGAGTTTTAGCATTCATTAATTCAAAAATAAATACATTTATTTACATTGGATTCAAAATTCCAACATGATGATTACGATTTGAGCTGTGTGTGGCGTGATGAGAGCGCAAAAAACTGCATTCGGGTCGAATGCAGTTGGGATGAGGTGGGGGCTACTTATAAATAGTTGCGGTACCGTACATCTGGTTTTTACCGCCCGCAGAGTTAACAACAAAGCCTTTTGCGCCTTGTTCTTTCGCTTTTTCTGCCAGCTTGTCTTCGAGATCGCTCAGGTTAGTTGCACCGGTAGCAGATACTGTGCCGGAAGCGTGTAACTGACCGGTGGCTGGGCTGGTGTAGGGCTGTGCAGCAAATGACGCAAAGGTCATGCCGGCCAGTACGGTAGCGGCAAGTAATGTGAGGCATTTCTTCATGGTGATATCCTCTGAAAAACAACAGGTGTGCCTGATAAGTTTAGGTCGCCAGCAGATGACATTTACCGCAAAAAATCGATGATGAACCGTCTGTTTTTTGAACAAAGAAATCGGTATGAAGCAGGCATAAAAAAATCAAATTTCCACGAAGTGCGTGTTTACCCCGTGACGTTATGCGGGTATCTTACGCCGCTGTTAAAAGGAGAATGCTATGCCCCCCCAGAAACCGGGATTACACCCACGCAATCGCCACAATGGCCGTTATGATCTTGCGACTTTATGCCAGGTTACCCCAGAGCTGACGCAATTTCTCACCCTCACGCCAGGCGGTGAGCAGAGTGTTGATTTCGCCAATCCGCAAGCCGTCAAGGCGCTCAATAAGTCACTGTTGGCGCATTTTTATGCGGTGAAAAACTGGGATATTCCAGACGGTTTTTTGTGTCCTCCTGTTCCTGGCCGCGCTGATTACATTCACCACCTGGCCGACCTATTGGGGGAAACCAACGGCACCATTCCGGCAAATGCGAGCATCCTGGACATCGGCGTAGGGGCAAACTGTATTTATCCGTTGATCGGCGTGCACGAATACGGCTGGCGATTCACGGGCAGTGAGACCAGTAGCGAAGCGTTTAACAGCGCTCAGGCGATCGTAAACGGCAATCCGGGGTTAACCCGTGCTATTCGTCTGCGTCGCCAGAAAGATGCTACGGCAATCTTCAACGGTATCATTCACAAAAATGAGCAGTATGAAGCCACATTGTGTAACCCGCCATTCCATGATTCTGCGGCCTCAGCCCGCGCAGGAAGCGAGCGTAAACGTCGTAATCTGGGGCAAGATAAAGATGATGCGCTGAACTTTGGCGGACAGCAGCAGGAGCTGTGGTGTGAAGGCGGTGAAGTGGCGTTCATTAAAAAAATGATCGCTGAAAGCCAGGCCTTTGGTCGCCAGGTGATGTGGTTCACCACGCTGGTTTCGCGCGGCGAGAATTTGCCTCCGCTGTATCACGCGTTGACGGACGCGGGCGCGGTGAAAGTGGTCAAGAAAGAGATGGCCCAGGGGCAAAAGCAGAGCCGCTTTATTGCCTGGACCTTTATGGATAACGATCAGCGTCGCCGTTTTATGGCGCGTCAACGTTAAAGCGTTGGCTCGGCTGGCGGCAGCGGTTCGCTTGCCGCAGGCGTTGGGCCATGCACCGGTGCAGGCAAGACCTGATATGTCTGTACCGGCGCGCGTATGTTCGCCAGATCGAAGTATTTCTTCACCTGGCTGTCGAGCGCAAAACGTACCGTCCACTGCTTCAGCGGCAAGGTGGTAAACGAAACCCGCAGCGTGAAGGCCGTATTGGTTAACCCTACAATCCCCGCAAACGACGGCTCGCCGATAATAAGCCCACGGATGTCTTCTTTTTCCATCACCGCAGCAACCGCGTCTTTCAACGCCTGATTCGCTTTATCCGCATCCTCATGGCGGTCTACATCGTAATTGGCGACGACCGATCCTATTCCACGCACAAAGTTGGCGAAGGTCGTTATCGATGACCAGGGAATGATATGGTACGCCCCGGTGTCCTGACGCACGCCCACAGAGCGGATAGACATCCGTTCTACCGTACCGGTGAGAGGACCGATGGTAACCAGGTCGCCGGTGTTCATGCCATTTTCGAACTGAATAAAGATCCCGGTAATAATATCTTTTACCAGCGTTTGCGAACCAAAAGAGATCGCCAACCCCAACGCCCCGGCCCCAGCCAGTAAGGGGGCGATATTCACGCCAATTTCTGACAGCACAATCATGATGGTGATCGTGCTGATGATCACCGCCAGCGCGTTGCGAAACAACGTCAACAGGGTGCGGGTACGCGCGCTGGGTAGCGGGCGGCCGTGAATATCGGAAGCCAGACGATTTTCAATCAGGCTGGCGAGAATCGTCCAACCGATGGCGGAGAAGAATAAAATCAGCGCGATACGGATCAGGATATCCACCGTTTTTTCTCCTGCGCCGTAATGCAGCCAGTTCCAGAAGTCGAACAGTCCCCAGGCATTCAGTAGCAGCATGACCGCGACGCACACCGTCAGGATCCTGGCGACGCTTAACGCCGTCGACAACCAACCATTCAGCCGCTTTTGGAGTTCCGGATAGCTGCGCTGGGTATGTGGTGAAAGAGTAATGGTTTTGGCTATCCAGCGGGAAAGCATACCGGAAACAAACGCGGCGATCCCGACGATCACCAGGCTGCGCAGCGTGGCGCCCATCATGAATTTCAGGCTGTTGCCTGGATCAAACAGCGAGAAGAAAAACAGCACAATGAAGTAGGCGCTGGCCAGCCAATGCCATACCAACGCAAAAGCGCGAATAAACAGACTGAAAAAAGCGAGGGATCTTTCCGCCAGATTCAACAAATGCTGCGTAATTTCTTTCTTGTTTCTGAAAATCAGGTACAGCGCCCATAGCGTGATACACAACATGATGATGACGTTTGCCATCGCGCCGACCTGCACGTTGACCTGATTCGAGATAATGGGTACGGCAACAATAAGCCCGTAGCCAATCAGGCTGCTCAATGAACTCAATCGGCGATTCCAGTAGCGCGCGCCAGCATCCTGAATGTTAAACGGGCGCAGCTCGGCCACCGTAGGGCAAAATATCAGGCGCAAAATGGCCTTGAAGAACTCAATCAGGGCGAAAGCATTGAGAAACAAACTTTGCTGAAAAGCGATCGTGCGACTGCCGGCGTTCATTTTGTCGCTCAGTATCTGCCCGACAAACAATGTCAGCGCCAGCAGAAGCAAATCGATAACGAATGCGCCAACGATCATCGCCGGAAGCTGGAGCCAGTTGCTGCGCTCGCGGTTTTTGCGCCGTGCCCATTGTCCCATTTTGCGATACAGCGGCAGCGCGCACAGACGAACCAACCAGAAAAAACCGAACACCGACACCGCCAGCATTAAAAAATGCGTCAGGGCATTGGTGAACGTTTGCGAGTTAAAGGTTTTGTGCGGGGCATCGGTAATATTGCGATAAAGCTGGGCAAAGCGGCTGGAGAGGGCTTCACCGTAGTGGCGGGTGACATCCGTGACGTTTTCCAGTACCGTTTTTTCCTCCGTTAGCGTGGGCGGGACAATGGTCGGCACCGGCTCGGCAGGAGGGGCAGTGGCCACTTTGCGTAACTGGCCGATCAGCTCCTGACGCGAGGCGTCATTTTCCAGCACATCGGCCAGTGCGCCGTAAGCCGCTTTTTTCTGTTCAATATCCGGCTCTTTCGCCGGTGTGGTTTGCGCGTTGGTTGACGTTGGCGTGGTAACGCCAGGAATCGTCACCGCCTGGGTCGGAAGACTCAACAGACAAACAATGATGAACAGGATCCCGCGCATGACTCCTCCCATGAGAAAATAAATTCAAAAGGATAAGTATAGATGTCAGGGCGGGAGAGAATTGAAATGAGAGGATTCTGGTGAAAAACCTCCCTTCGGATGAAGGGAGGCAGAGCTATCAGGAAACGTGCTGCAAGAATTCCTGTAAGCGTTGGCTGGGCGGATTTTCAATCAGGGCCTGCGGATTACCGTCCTCGGCAATACGGCCCTTATCAATGAAAATCAGGCGTGAAGCCACTTTTTCGGCAAAACCGATTTCGTGGGTCACAATCACCATGGTCATCCCTTCTTCCGCGAGATCCTGCATTACTTTCAGAACTTCGTGGCGCAGTTCCGGATCCAGCGCTGAGGTTGGCTCATCAAACAACATCATTTTCGGCTTCACCGCCAGCGCACGGGCGATAGCCACACGCTGTTGTTGACCGCCGGACAGCTCAGAAGGGTAGTGGTGGGCGCGCTCGGCCAGTCCCACTTTCGCCAGCAGTTCTTTCGCCAGTTTCTCGGCCTGTTCTTTATTCGCCCCGCGTACGCGCTGCGGCCCGAACATGACGTTTTCCAGCGCCGTCAGATGCGGGAACAGATAGAACTGTTGAAACACCATCCCGGCTTCCTGGCGGATTAACCGCTCGTCTACCTTCGGATCGTTCACTTTCAGACCGTCGACGATCAGATCGCCAGAGGTTATCTCTTCCAGTTTGTTAATGCAGCGCAGCAGGGTAGATTTACCGGATCCGGAGGGTCCGATAATGACCACCACTTCACCCTGTTCAATGTTCAGATCAATATTGTGCAGCACCTGAGTTGGACCAAAGTGCTTAGAAACGTTTTTAAATTCAATCACAGGATTTTCATCCTTCTTTCCAGACGACGCAGAATGAAGCTCAGCACCAGCGTAATGATCAGATAGAACACCGCAACGGCGCTCCAGATTTCCAGTGCGCGGAAGTTACCGGCAATGATTTCCTGGCCCTGACGGGTCAGTTCGGCGACGCCAATGACAATAAACAGCGAGGTATCTTTAATGCTGATGATCCACTGGTTGCCCAGCGGCGGCAGCATACGACGCAGTGCGAGAGGTAAAATTACGTGGCGGATGGTCTCTGTGCGTGAAAGCCCAAGCGCCAACCCTGCCTCGCTGAAGCCTTTATGGATTGAGAGCACCGCGCCGCGGGTGATTTCCGCAATATAGGCCCCGGAGTTGATCATGATGGTGACAACGGCGGCGCTAAAGGGGTCAATGCGTAAATCGTTAAATGCCATTGGCAGGGCGAAGTAAATAAACATCACCTGCACAACGATTGGCGTACCGCGAATAACTTCGATAAACACCAGCGCTACGTGGTTGGCTATCCAACCGCCGAAGGTGCGCGCAAACCCTGCTGCAAGTCCGATTACCAGACCGCCAGCCAGACCGAGGACCGAGATCCACAGGGTCATTTTGGCGCCTTCAATCAAAAGCGGGATGGCGGGCCAGATGGCACTCCAGTCAAACTGCATATGTCGTTCCTGTTACCGTGGTGAGAAAAACAATGAGCCATAACATGATGACTCAAAATTGCAGACCCGGCGGCGCTGGCGCTACCGGGCGTTACAGAACGTTCTTGTTATTTAGGCTCAGTACCGAACCATTTTTTGTAGATTTCGTTGTACGTGCCGTTTTCTTTCAGCGTTTTCAGCGCGCCGTTCACTTTCTCGCGCAGTTCATCGCTACCTTTCGGGAAGGCGATACCGTACTGCTGAGCTTCAAGGGACTCACCTACGGCTTTGAACTGGCCGTTACCCGCGGTTTTAATGAAGTAAAGAATGTTTGGCGTGTCGTGCAGCACGGCGTCTGCGCGGTTGGTGCCCAGTTCCATATACGCGTTATCGATGTTCGGGAACTGACGCAGGTCTTTAGTTTTGATGTTAGCTTTCGCGTAATCAACGGAACCGGTGCCGCTCTTCACTGCGACAACTTTACCATCGAGATCTTTCACGCTTTTCACGTCGTTATTATTTGCTTTGACCATCACCAACAGACCGCTTTTATAGTAGCCGTCAGAGAAGTCGATCGCTTTTTTACGCTCATCAGTGATGGTGATACCCGCCAGTGCCAGGTCGATATTTTTGGTTTGCAGAGCCGGGATGATGCCACTGAAATCCATTGGTTTCAGTTCATAATCCAGCTTCAGTTCTTTGGCCACGGCAGCCCACAGATCCACATCAAAACCAACGTATTTGTCACCCTGCTTGAATTCAAACGGTACAAACGCAGTGTCGGTTGCGACAACCAGTTTCTTATCTGCGGCATGGGAGGACACCGCAAAAGCCAGGGTAAGTGCAGCCAGTGAAACTTTTAATACAGACTTCATAGGATTTCCTTTTATATCCACGGGGCGATCCCCTGCGAGAACATATGGCTTAATGAAATAATCGTGCCAATTTTGCAACTCATTGTTTTAACAAGAGGGTGTCTTGTTTTTCTGCACAATGAATAGGGCAAAGAAGGCGGTATGCACTGTTTTGGGGCACTCATTTGGTGCGTACCTGGCACGGTGCAAACGGTATCACTATTTAGCGTAAAAAATGTTGATAAAACAATCTTTCGTTAACGATTGTGTGAAGTGATTATTACAAATAATTTACTTTGAAGGGGGGAATGATCAATGCTGTGCACCATAGATGTGCAAAACCCCCGCCGGGGCGAGGGTTATATAGGTAATTCTTATGTCTGTTGTTATTCAATGTTGGCTTCGATAAACCACAGGAATTTGTCGAGGTCGCGTGAAGCGGCGGTGAAGATATCTGCGGTATCTTCGTCTTTTGCTTCGCCAATGGCTTTACGGACGCTGTTAGCGACGACGGCATAGCGGTCAGCCAGTTCTTTCAGGTGATCCTGTACGCTATGGATATCCAGTGGATAGCTTTTCAGAGGCGTTTTGCTGTTAATAACCTGAGTTGTACCCAATGCCACACCACCTAGCTGTACGGCTCGTTCAGCCATCGTGTCGAGGTGATCGGTCAGGGCAGTACGGAAACCATCCAGCATTTCATGTACGGCAATGAAGTTCGCGCCGCGCATATTCCAGTGGGCCTGTTTGGTGATCAACGACAGGTCGATGAATTGGATCACTTGCTGATTCAGCAGCTCAACAGTCGCTTTCTTTTCGCTGTCTGTCACATCGTTGCGGGTATAAAGGAGGGCAGATGCTTTTGTTTTTACCAATTTTGCGGTACTCATATTTTCATATCCTCTTGATGTTTATGTCCCAACTCTTCAACGAAAATAAGTATAGCGCTAAATTTGGATTTATCTTCCCGGTGTTACCTATTACTTTAATAGTGAAGAGACGATGAATATAAAATAGTTGATAAAATCAGTATCTTATGGTGGTTTTGGATGGGGTGATGTTATTTTTATGTTAATGTAAAAAATGAATCAAATATGCGAATGAGAAAAATCTATTTATTAGAATAATTATTACGCAAATTTACAATTGGATATTCTGCATGATTATGCAAACCATGCAGAATATTAAGGGGTTAATTTACGTCAACTTGTTTTATTTGTGGTTCTTTGCGAATAGTGAGCGTAGAACCCATCGATGCGACAATAATGGCGCCCAGCGCAAGCGTCTGAATTAGTGTCAGCGTTTCACCGAGGAAGATCATTCCGGAAACCGCCGCCAGCGCCGGTTCCATGCTCATCAACGTCCCAAAAGTACGCGTTGGCAGTCGCGTCAGCGCAATCATCTCCAGCGAATAGGGAAGCGCAGTAGAGAGGACCGCAACGGCCAGGCCTAATGGCAGAATGGACCAGTGCCACAGGGCATCGCCGGCCTGGAGCACACCGATAGGGACAAAAATCAACGCCGCAATTAATGACCCTACCGCAACGGTAGCCGGGCCGTGTTCCGCGCCGGCACGTTGCCCGGTAAGAATATAGATTGCCCAGCAGGCACCAGCCCCCAGCGCCAGCGCAGCACCGGTTAAATCGACGTGAGAAACGTCCTGACCTAATGGCAGCAGGAACCACAGTCCGAGTACAGCCAGTGCAACCCAAATGAAATCCACCGGACGTCGGGATGAAAATAGCGCTACCGCGAGCGGGCCGGTGAACTCCAGCGCCACGGCAATTCCCAGCGGTACGGTCTGAATTGACAGGTAGAAGAGGTAGTTCATCCCGCCCAGCGACAGGCCGTAAAACAATAGAGGAAGACGCTGCTCTTTGGCGAATCGTAAACGCCAGGGTTTAAAGAAGGCGATAAGGATGAGGGTGCCCAGTGCAAGGCGCAGTGCAGTCACCCCCGGCGCGCCAACGAGAGGGAACAGCGATTTTGCCAGAGATGCTCCACTTTGAATGGAGGACATAGCAATCAGCAAAACCAAAATAGGCAACCAGACTGGCGCTTTACGTAACGACCCCGGCATCCTTTCTCCTGTCTAAATATGTCAATAGAAGTAAAACAGCGAGTGTAATGGAAATACACTCATGTGGTTGAGTATTCGTTGAAAAAAAAATTGCTCAGTTCCGTACAATGGGATGAAATTGATGGATTAATAATCTGTGTGATTAGGAATAATCTGGATGAATGTGCCATATTGTGCGCGCAATAATGGCAATTTACGTTAGAAAAGTGATGTTAATTGAAAGAGATAGCGGGTTTCTGAAATGTTCTGTTACATGAAAGACCCCGTTAGACATCGCTAATCGCAAAGAGTTTCCCATTAATTTTTGGTATATTTAAAACTTAAGATTTACTTGAAGCACATTTGAGGTGGTTATGAAAAAAATTGCATGTCTTTCAGCACTGGCCGCTGTTCTGGCTTTCTCCGCAGGTACTGCTGTAGCTGCTACTTCTACCGTTACCGGTGGTTACGCTCAGAGCGATGCTCAGGGCGCAGCGAACAAAATGAACGGTTTTAACCTGAAGTATCGTTACGAGCAGGACAACAACCCGCTGGGTGTTATCGGTTCCTTCACTTACACTGAAAAAGATCGTACCGATGCTTCTGGCGACTACAACAAAACCCAGTACTACGGCATCACTGCTGGCCCGGCTTACCGTCTGAACGACTGGGCGAGCATTTACGGCGTAGTGGGTGTTGGTTACGGTAAATTCCAGAACGCAGCATCCCCGGCTGACAACCACACCACCAGTGACTACGGTTTCTCCTACGGTGCTGGTCTGCAGTTCAACCCGATCGAAAACGTTGCTCTGGACTTCTCCTACGAGCAGAGCCGTATTCGTAGCGTTGACGTTGGCACCTGGATCGCTGGCGTGGGTTACCGCTTCTAATCACTTCGGTGATATAAAAAATCCGCCTCTCGGGGCGGATTTTTTTTGCCTGCAATTTGAGCTGTTAGCGAGATTTGGTCTCGAAGATGTCGGTACCAAGGTGGTTGTAATCCACCTTCTGCAGCTTAAAGTTGGTGATATACACCGGACCGGCCTTTTTCTCTGAGATAAAGCGGTAGCTGTTGGTAATTTCTTTTGCGCTGATCCCCGTCCACTGCGAGAAAAAGCTCAAGAAATCATTCGCTGAGCGACGGGCTTTAATCACCCGATGCGCTTTATCATCGCTCGACAGCACCATGAAAGGCACCTGGAAATTCTGCTGGAACTGATCGTCATGCGCCAGGTACTGCACCTCTTTTCCACGCTCTTTAAAGGCGAGGCCATGATCGGAGAAATAGACCATCGAGAAGCTATTGCCGCTGTTACGTAACTGTTCGTAAAGCTGGCGCAGCAGGTCATCCGTCTGCGTCATGGTGTACAGGTAACAGGAGGTCTCTTTTGACTGGACAAAAGTTTCGTATTTTCCTTGCGTACGGTCGCAGGCCTGCGGATGCGAGCCCATTAAATGCAGTACGATCAGCTGCGGCTGCGTGCGCTCGGTTGCCAGCACCTGGGCGGTCATCTTCAACAGCGCTTCGTCGCGGGTGTTTTTGTCTGCTTCGAAATCACCGTTTTTGAGGAACTGAACTTCATCTGCTCGCTTCGCAATACTGGCAATAGCCGTATCGTATTCACCAATCTGTCCCTGATTGGAAAACCACCACGTCTGGAATCCTGCGCGGTTGGCCAGAGTAACAAAGTTGTCCTGGAACTGGGGCTTATTATCAACTACCCGATTCAGGGTTAAGCCGAGTGATTTTTGCGTAGAACCACTGGCGGCAATGTAATCCGCGAAGATATAGCCGTTAACCGAGCTGGCAAACGGGGTGTTATCCCAGTGGCCGCCAAACGCGCCTAACGCATCGCGGCGGGCGCTTTCGCCGATCACCACCACGTAGGTGTGATACTTCGGCTTCACGGCGGTTACCGTCCAGCTGTCTTTGACGCTCGACAGCTTCGCCATACGCTCCTGCTCGTCGAGCACTTCGTTGTTATTGACGATCACGTCCTTGGCAAATCGGAAAACCGGATAGCCGGTATCTTTCAGCTTGAACACGCCACCCCAGGCCAGGTTTTGCACCGGGTTAACAAAGAACGCGACAATGCTGAATAACAAACAAACGCTGTCGAACTTATTCCAGCCGCGCTTTTGTTCATCTTTTTTACGACGTACGGCGATAACACCAAGGGCGAAAATAAACATGCCAACCAGATAGCTGTACCACGGGAAGATGGTCAGAATTTCGGTGGACTCTTCCATATTGGTAGAGTGTAGGGCCAGTAGCGTGTTGAAGTTCGGCGAACCGTATGCCTGGCCGAACGGAAAATACATTGCCGCAATCAGCGAGCAAATGCCAATCAGCGCTTTCTGCGCGCGCGGCGCACTGCGCCACATCAGCATTAATATACAGGTGAAAGCAACGCTATAGAGCAGGCTAAGCGGATAGCCCAGCGCAAGATTGATCAGCAGAGACTGTAAGAAATAGAGGCCAGTCCACGGACTAATCGCCCGGCTGCGAGCAATGATTGAATCTTTGAGGGTTAAATTCATATGCCACTGTTACAAAAACGCCATGTGCTTACCCTGGCGCTAAGGGTCATTGCCTGCCTGAGAGAGCGAGAAGAGGGATAGGGTCCGCATCCGCGAGCCGCAATATACGCAGGGCTGCGAAAAGATAGAGTGTGTGCAAGAGAAGGTCAACTACTACAAAGAAATTGTTTTGCGAGGGACGTGGCAAAACTGACAAAAAGAAGGGTTATTGGCACAAAAACGATCGCTGTATTCGGGTGACCGCAGGAAAAAGAAGCGGCGTACCGCAACGCCGCATTATTTTTCTGAAGGTTTATCCTGCTCTGGTTTGCTGTTAATCATGTCGCACAGCATAGAGATCAGCATTAACCGTACTTTAAAGGGAGAGTGGCTAAACACGCGTATACACCTCTTAAATTCATTCATATAAACCTCCTGACTTCACGATCCCATCAGTCCGTGAGGGATGTCTTTATTATATACAGATATAGCACAGGCTATATTATATAGCTATTGCTAAAACGTTAATTTTTTGTGCCCACGCAACTCTGGTTTACAATGAGCCTTCTCTAATCAGATGCCGTTAACGCGTCACAGTAACGAGGAAGCAGAATGAGTCGTCGCGCAGGTACGCCAACAACAAAAAAAGTGACGCAATTGGTGAATGTCGAAGAACACGTTGAAGGGTTTCGTCAGGTTCGGGAGGCGCATCGCCGCGAGCTGATTGATGACTACGTAGAGCTGATTTCCGATCTCATTATTGAGGTGGGGGAGGCGCGCCAGGTTGATATGGCCGCGCGGCTT
The DNA here is from genome assembly GCF_052950715.1 of Citrobacter sp. VF227. NCBI lineage: Bacteria > Pseudomonadati > Pseudomonadota > Gammaproteobacteria > Enterobacterales > Enterobacteriaceae > Citrobacter > Citrobacter sp. VF227. The sequence goes on along the minus strand of NZ_JBRFVF010000002.1, from coordinate 313,248 downwards.
GGGGTTTCCCAGCCGACGGTTGCCAAAATGCTTAAGCGCCTGGCTTCCGTCGGGTTGATTGAAATGATCCCCTGGCGGGGCGTGTTTTTAACCGCAGAAGGAGAACGGCTGGCTCAGGAGAGTCGGGAGCGTCATCAGATCGTAGAGAATTTCCTGTTGATTTTAGGCATCAGCCCGGAAATTGCCCGTCGTGACGCGGAAGGAATGGAGCATCACGTCAGTAAGGAAACGCTGGAGGCTTTTAGCCGGTTTACGCAACAGCAAGGAACAGGCTCTGAATGAGTTTCCCTTTACTACGCGCCTTGCAGCGCGATCGCTTTTTCCAGCTGTTAATCATCGTCGGGGTTGCACTGAGCCTGTTCACGCCATTTGCGCCCCGGCTGTGGCCAGGTGCCATTGACTGGCACACGATTATTACGCTTAGCGGCCTGATGTTACTGACCAAAGGGGTCGAGCTCAGCGGCTATTTTGATGTGTTAGGGCGCAAAATGACCCGCCGCTTCAACACAGAACGCCAGGTGGGAATATTTATGGTGCTGGCGGCGGCGCTGCTGTCGACGTTTCTGACCAATGATGTGGCGTTGTTTATTGTTGTTCCGCTGACGATCACCCTGAAAAAATTATGCGCTATTCCGGTGAATCGCCTGATTATCTTTGAGGCGCTGGCGGTTAACGCCGGATCGTTGCTCACGCCAATAGGTAACCCGCAAAACATTCTGATGTGGGGGCGCTCTGGCTTGTCATTTGCCGCATTTACCTGGCAAATGGCGCCGCTTGCGGGGGCCATGATGCTGACGCTGGTGGTGCTGTGCTGGTTCAGTTTCCCGAATAAAGCATTGCATTATCACACCGGTACGTCCGCGCCTGACTGGCAACCGCGTCTGGTGTGGAGCTGTCTGGCATTGTATATCGTCTTCCTGGCGGCGTTGGAGTTAAAACAAGAGCTGTGGGGGCTGGCAATCGTCGCTGCAGGGTTCATGGTGCTGGCTCGCCGCGTGATCCTCAGCGTTGACTGGACGTTGCTGTTAGTGTTTATGGCGATGTTTATTGATGTGCACTTGCTGACGCAACTCCCGGCCTTGCAGGGGATCACCCACCAGATTGGCACGCTTTCAGCGCCGGGGCTGTGGTTGACGGCCATTGGCCTGTCGCAGTTTATCAGTAATGTTCCCAGTACAATTTTGCTGCTGAACTACGTCCCGCCGACGCTATTGCTGGCCTGGGCGGTCAATGTGGGTGGCTTTGGGCTGTTGCCGGGATCGCTGGCGAATCTTATTGCTTTGCGCATGGCAAACGACCGCCGGATCTGGTGGCGTTTTCATTGGTATTCGATGCCGATGCTGATATGGGCGGCGCTGGTGGGGTATGGTTTGTTGCTGATGCTGTCATAGCGGCGCAGAGACAATAAAAAAGGCGGATGATTCATCCGCCTTTTTCGTATCAGGTATGTGCTTAGTTCAGACGAACCGGCATACCAGAACGGTTCTGTACCGCCTGCTCAACGACGGCCTGATCGACGTCAGGCTGACCGGTGATGCTGGTAATGCTCTTATTCAGCGTAATTGGTACGATTTCCCCGCCTTCGAACTGTGCTTCAGTGGTAGACAGTGGGTTGTGTACCTCAATGTAACGGCTGCCGTCTGGTTCGGTAGTGGCTTTTACCGGCTCATCGATAAACTGTACGCGGGTGCCGACCGGCACATTTTCAAACAGGAACTTGATGTCGTCGTTACGCAGACGCACGCAACCATGGCTGACGCGTAAGCCGACGCCGAAGTTAGCATTGGTGCCGTGGATAGCGTACAGGCGACCGATATACAGCGCGTACAGCCCCATCGGGTTATCCGGACCTGCCGGAACAACGGCTGGTAGCGGTTCGCCCGCTGCGCGGTATTCCGCATGCATTTTCGCCGTAGGCGTCCAGGTTGGACCCGCTTTTTTACGTTCTACTTTGGTGGTCCAGTTGATTGGCGTGTCTTTGCCCAACTGACCGATACCGATCGGCAGAACAATGACGGTGTTAGTGCCTTTCGGGTAGTAGTACAGACGCATTTCAGCGCTGTTAATCACAATACCTTCATGCACGGTATCCGGCAGGATCAACTGCTGAGGGATGTTCAGCACGGTACCGCCTTTCGGCAGGAAGGTATCCACGCCCGGGTTAGCTTCCAGCATGTTAGACAGACCCATCTGATACTCTGCCGCAAAATATTCCAGCGGTTGGGTGTTGCCTTCAGGAATCGTGATGACCTGGTTTTGGCCAATCAAACGGCTGCCATCGGTAGGCAGCGGGTACGTGACGGCAGAGGCGGTGTTACAAAAACCAACTATTGCGAGTGCCGCCGCGAAAAGCGTTGTTAATTTCATATTCATGTTCATGTATGCGAGATTCAGTGCCAGGCAGGCTAGTGGGTTGAGATTTATGTAGTGTTGGGCACGCATTATATGTGCAATCTGAGCAACAAGGAATTCGGATGTGTACTAAATCACATTTTTTTCCTCACGCTTTCACTTTACCCCTTCAGCATCAAGGCGCGATCTTATCGCAGACTTATGGCATAATAAGCGGTTTGTCACATATTTCTTTCTCTTTCAGGATACGCCAGTGTTAGTTTCCAGCAACGTCACCATGCAGTTCGGCAGTAAGCCGCTGTTTGAAAATATTTCCGTCAAATTTGGCGGCGGCAACCGTTACGGCCTGATTGGCGCGAACGGTAGCGGTAAATCCACTTTTATGAAAATTCTCGGCGGCGACCTCGAACCGACGCTGGGCAACGTTTCCCTCGATCCGAACGAGCGCATCGGTAAGCTACGTCAGGATCAGTTCGCCTTTGAAGAATTCACCGTGCTTGACACTGTCATCATGGGTCACGGTGAACTGTGGGAAGTGAAGCAGGAGCGCGATCGCATTTATGCGCTGGCCGAGATGAGCGAAGAAGACGGCTATAAAGTTGCTGACCTCGAAGTTCAGTATGGCGAAATGGACGGCTATTCTGCGGAAGCGCGTGCGGGTGAACTGCTGCTGGGCGTCGGTATTCCGGTAGAGCAGCATTATGGCCCGATGAGCGAAGTCGCGCCCGGCTGGAAACTACGTGTGCTTCTGGCGCAGGCGTTGTTCTCTAACCCGGACATTCTGCTGCTCGACGAACCAACGAACAACCTGGATATCGACACCATTCGCTGGCTGGAGCAGACACTCAACGAGCGTGACAGCACCATGATCATCATTTCGCACGACCGTCACTTCCTGAACATGGTCTGTACGCACATGGCGGATCTGGACTACGGCGAACTGCGTGTTTATCCGGGTAACTACGACGAATACATGACAGCGGCAACTCAGGCGCGTGAACGTCTGCTGGCCGATAACGCCAAGAAGAAAGCACAGATTGCCGATCTGCAATCCTTCGTCAGCCGCTTTAGCGCCAACGCGTCTAAATCTCGTCAGGCAACCTCTCGTGCGCGCCAGATTGATAAGATTAAGCTTGACGAAGTGAAAGCGTCCAGCCGTCAGAACCCGTTCATCCGCTTCGAACAGGATAAGAAACTGTTCCGTAACGCGCTGGAAGTGGAAGCGCTGGCGAAAGGTTTTGATGAAGGCCCGCTGTTTAAAAACTTTAACCTGCTGCTGGAAGTGGGAGAGAAGGTTGCCATCATTGGTGCCAACGGCGTGGGTAAATCCACCATGCTGAAAACGTTGGTTGGCGATTTGCAGCCAGACAACGGTACCGTGAAGTGGTCTGAGAACGCCCAGGTTGGTTACTACGCGCAGGATCATGAATACGAGTTTGAAAACGATCTGACCGTTTTCGAATGGATGAGCCAGTGGAAACAAGAAGGCGATGATGAGCAGGTTGTGCGCAGCTTCCTTGGTCGTCTGCTGTTCAGCCAGGACGATATCAAGAAACCTGCAAAAGTGCTCTCCGGTGGTGAAAAAGGACGCATGCTGTTCGGTAAGCTGATGATGCAGAAACCGAATATTCTGGTGATGGATGAACCGACTAACCACCTGGATATGGAATCTATCGAGTCGCTGAACATGGCGCTGGAAATGTATCAGGGCACGCTTATCTTCGTTTCTCACGACCGTGAGTTCGTCAGTTCCCTGGCGACCCGCGTGATTGAGATTACGCCGGAACGTGTGATCGACTTCACCGGCAACTACGAAGATTACCTGCGTAGTAAAGGTATTGACGGTTAATTTACCCGTCGTCTTTCGTGTTACAGGTGTGTTGGCTGCACCTGTTCACCCCGGTCACTTACTTATGTAAGCTCCCGGGGATTTACAGGCTGGTCGCCTTCCTGTAACGCGAAATACCTAGGGAAAATTGTGTAAGCTACATATTAAATAATCCCCAGCGCGCGTTTACCGTGGATATTCAAATCCTCCAGTGTGAAGCGTCCTTCCCAGTGAGTTTCATAATCCTCTCGAGGGAAATCACCCGGCGATGCGCCTTTTTCCAGCGCGGCTTTTACTTTGTGAGCGTAGGCCAGATTCTTTTCGCACATCGGTGCGGCAGGGATGTACATCACGTTGCCCCAACCTTGTTGATTTTTTACCGGCGCGACGGAGTGAATAACATCACAATGCCACCAGACGGAATCTCCGGCTTCCAGTTGTGGAATGCTGGTTAGCGCTTCAATCAGCAGCGGATGCCATTGCGCGGAAATCGGCAGGACTCTGCCGGGCGCTACGCCGCAAAGTTCATCTTCCGGCACATCGTCAAGCAATGGGCGTAACAGCACATACGCCATCGTTTCAGGAATAGGGACCACATGCAACAATCCCTGACCGGGCAGCATATCGGATAATGCAGTCCAGCCCTGGAAGGTACGGAATACTGAACATTTGGTGGTGTTATCCACGGTGTACTCTTCTACTTCGGTGCGATGCGCAGCCTGCCACGGATCGTACTCTTCCAGTTTACCATTGAAAACATTCGCAAAAACCTGCTGATATGCCGGCAGAAGCCAACGTTCCAGCGCGCCGGAATCCGTATGCGCGCCCAACCCTTTGGACGTTGTTCCCGGCGGACGACGACGTATGCGGTCAGGGTAGATAACGCTGACATCCGGGTTAAACCATTGTTTCCCTTCGCTTGTAAACGTCCACAGGCGATTAAGGAATGACTGTGCATTGGCCATTTCTTCGCTCTGGCGGGCCTGCATCTGTGCCTGGGACCAGTAGATGGGGTAGATCTCCGGGCGGGATGCGCTGAGGGTGCCAAAAAAGTTATCACCGGGGCCTTTGTAGACCTCATCAAAATGGTTGCGATCCAGGTAATCGAGCATCGACTGATCCCATGCCAGCGCCTGTTCGCGGGGGAAATGCCCCTTAATAACCGCGCATCCGCGACGCTTAATTTCTTCACGCTGCTCTGCACTCACGCGACCCGCTTTGATATCCGCATAGGACAACACAGGCCATACCGGGGAGCCTTGCGCTTTGAGGGCGTTGATTTCCGCCACGCGGGTGGCAATGGCATCGCTCAGCTGGTTGAAGATCAACTGAACATCCCCAAGCTGTGCCCGCAGTTGCTGTTTCATCTGACGGATTGCCGCTTTGTGATCGGCAGGCAACGTGTCGCTGGTAAAAGTAAAAGCCATAACCACCTCGCATTAACTTTCATTCGAAACTAAATTTGATTGCAAGTGATAATATAAGTTAAAAATTAGTTAATGCAAGTTTAAAAATATGCTGGTGTGCGCAAAGTGAGAATAGAGTGAAAGCCGGGGCGAGCGCCCCGGTTATGGGATCAGCTGTTAAAAGGGGAGGTGTTGTCCAGCACCGCCTGAATCACGTTCAGCGCGCCTTGATGGTTATTGTCATCGGTCTGATAGCGGGCAATCGATTTGATGCTCTCTGCCGCATTGGCCATGGCGAAAGAGTAGTGCGCCATCTTCAACATTTCCGCGTCGTTACCGCTATCGCCAATGGCGACTACGTTTTGCGGTGACAGGTTCCAGCGTTTTAACAAACGGCTGATTCCGTTAGCTTTATGTAAGCCGGGAATGATCAGGTCGATAAACCCAAAGCCGCTGGTGACAGGCTTCATGATGCCGTCGAGGGCAGAGTGAAGGTGATCGATAACTAATGGGATCAGTTGGTCGGGTAAATTCAGCGAGAACTTGAACAGCACATCGTTGATGTCCTGATAATCCTTTACGGGTTTCAGGCGATGGTAGTGTTTTGCCATCAACGCGACAAAGGACTCTGGGGCATTTTCGCTCACGTAGGCGCTTTGCAGTCCACAGGCCACAAAGTTGAGCTGCTTATCTTTGAGCAGTTCGCCAATGACAATGCGTGATTCGTGGCGGGTAAGCTCACCGTGAAACAGCTGTTTGCCGTGTTCAAACACCAGTGCCCCGTTCTCGGCGACAAAAGAGATCTCATCTTTGAGCTCCGGGAAGAAGGATATTAGCTGGTAATACTGGTTGCCGCTGGCCACGACAAATTCAATATCTCGTTTTTTCAGTTCCTGATACTGCGCCATAAAGCGTACGCGATCGTAATGCTTGGCGTCGTCGAGAAAAGTTCCGTCCATGTCTGTGACGATAACTTTGATGGTCATACTTGCTCCTGGCTCATAACTGCGACCTGAAACATTTTAATAACAATGTGAGCTAAAGCACAAATTTAATTTCGAATGAAAGAGGGAGAGGGGCGATTGAGTGGGCCGGATAAGCAACTGCGCCATCCGGCAGTGGTGAGGGATGAGAACCGGATGTCGGTACGAGTACCTAATCCGGCTCACTGACCTTGCTTATAACATATGTTCAGTACGGGCGATGATATCGTCCTGCGCATCCGGAGACAGCGCGGTGAAGAAGGCGGAATAACCCGCTACACGCACCACCAGATCACGGTACTGATCCGGGTGTTTTTTGGCTTCAAGCAGCGTTTCACGAGAAACGATGTTGTACTGAATATGCCAACCTTTGTGCTCTTCAAAGAAGGTACGCAGCAAAATCATCAGCTTCTGTTTATCAGACTCATTTTCCAGCGTGGCCGGGTTCAGCTTCTGATTTAACAGCACGCCACCGAGGATTGAACCAGTAGGCAGTTTACCCACCGAGCCAATTACCGCCGTTGGACCGAGATGGTCCGTACCGGATGCCGGGCTTGCGCCTTCTGCCAGCGGGGTGTGCGCTTTACGGCCATCCGGCGTTGCCATGGTTGCCGCGCCGAACGGTACGTTTGCAGAGATAGACGAGGTCCCGGCGTAGTAGTTGCCGCCAACCGGACCACGGCCGTAACGCGGGTTGTGATACAGCTTCAGTTCGTCAATGTAAGTCTGATAAGCGCGGGCCAGCAGCGCATCAACGCTATCGTCATCGTTGCCGTACTTTGGCGCACCGTTTATCAGGCGTTGGCGCAACTGCTCGTGGGTCAGACCATCAAAATCATCGGCCAGCGCGGCGGCCAGCTGTTGTTGGCCGATAGCCCCCTGCTCGAAGACCAGTTTTTTCACTGCAGCCAGGCTGTTGCCGAGGTTGGCGATACCCACCTGCAGGCCGGATACCCAGTCATACTTCGCGCCACCTTGCTTAATACTTTTCGCACGTTCAATACAGTCATCTACCAGCGCGGAGCACAGAATATCGTGTACGTTTTCTTCCAGCATGGTGTCGACGACATACTCTATTTCGATGGATTTGCGCGTGTAATAGCGGATCTGCGTATCCCAGGCATCCATCACTTCATCGAAATTATTAAAGTTGCCAGCTGAGAGCGCTTTCTCTTGCGGCAGGAATACTTTGCCGCTGGTGGCATCGCGTCCGCCTTCCAGCGCCGCCAGCATTACGCGGGCAAAGTTTATAAAACTCATGCCGGTGCAGCGGTAGCCCCATTTGCCGCCAACGGCGGTTTCGATGCAACCAATAGCCGCGTAGTCATAGGCGTCCTGCGGTTCAATGCCCAGCTTAATGAATTCCGGAATGACGATTTCGTCGTTGTTAAAGGCTGGCATCCCGAAGCCGCAACGGATCACCTGTACGCAGGCATCCAGGAAGTCATTACTCATCCCCGCATGATAACGCACGCTGAGATTCGGCTGAGTGGAACGCAGTCTGCCACAGGACTCCAGAATGGCGTAGGAGAGCGGGTTGACGGCATCCATCGCCTGACCGTTGACCAGGTTCTGGCCACCAATGGTCACGTTCTGATACAGCGGGCTGCCCGCCGAGGCTTTCGAGTGGGAGCCGGAGCGGATTTTGTTCACTTCCAGCAGCTTCAGCCAGCAGCTGTGCAACAGCTCAATGGCGTGCTCACGATCGAGACTCTGGTTCAGTTCTACGTCACGACGATAGAACGGATAGAGGTACTGATCCATACGACCAAATGATACCGAGTGACCGTTCGATTCAATTTGCAGGATTAACTGGATGAAGTAGCACAACTGTAGCGCCTGCCAGAACGTTTTTGGCGGTTCATGGGCGATGACATCGCAGTTTTCCGCCATGGTCAGCAATTCATCACGGCGGCTGGTGCGCGTTTCTGTGGACGCCATTTTACGTGCCAGTGCGGCAAAGCGCTCAATGTGCAGACTGACGGCTTCCAGCACAATATCAATCGCTTTCAGGAACTGATCGCCATGGAGGTCTTGCAGACAAGTCAGATTGATGCGGGAACGACGTTCATCGACTTTATGGCGCAGGCCTTCGAGACCTTTTTCCAGCAATAGCGGGAAGTTCACCGCCAGGTGCGCGTCACCGGAGGTCATATTACCTTCAGCTTTGATAATGCCTGTTTCCAGCAGCCCTTTTTGTTCGTCAGTAAACATGCCGTAGCAGCGATCCTGTACGGTCTGACCGCGCCACCACGGACACACTTCGTGCAATACGCGCTTGTTCTCTTCACTTACCGCGAAACCTGCGCCAGGCCTGTCGGCAAGATCGTCGATCTCTTTTTCAATCCAGGAGACGGTGTATTCCGGGAAGATTGGCGCGGCGCGGACTTCGCTTGCCTGGTTACCGATGATTAGCTCGTCATGCTTGATCCAGATAGTGCGTTCCGCCAGGTGATGAGCCAGTGCCAGCGCGCGGCGAACCGGGATGGGTTTATCCAGATGCTGCTGATACATCTCGGTATAGTGCTGGGCGCGCTCGGTACAAACCGGTGGTTTCACAATGTGGATCAGGGCCGTTTTATGCGCTTTGATACGGTCGCTAAGTGTGTCCAGTTTCAGAGTGGTCATGGCGATTATCCTCGTAGGGTCGCGGTTAAACCTTTAAGGCTGGCGTACTGCTGGGCAAATTCGAGCAGCGCAGGCGCATCAAGCGGTTTATCCGGGGCATTGTAGGGTTGATTGAGTAAGTGGTATTTGTTGATGCCCAGCGTGTGGTAGGGCAAAAAATGGATCTCTCCGACGTGGAGTTCGTCGGCGGCAAAATCGGTAATGGCCTGAATAGCCGCTTCGTCAGCATTGAATCCCTGAATCAGCGGGACGCGGATAATTATTTTTTTACCGGCGGCGGCCAGTTTTTTCAGGTTTTCCAGCACGCGAGAGGCGCTGCCATCAGTCCACTGTTTAAACGGCGCATCGGCGACATGTTTTAAATCGGCCAGGAACAGATCAACGTAAGGTAACGAAGGTTCGATATACTTCCATGGAACATGCAGACAAGTCTCTACCGCAGTATGAATGCCCGCCTCGTGGCTGGCCTGGAATAATTTAGCCGCCAGCTCTGGCTGCATAAACGGTTCGCCACCGGAAAGAGTGAGCCCCCCACCGCTGCGATCGTAAAACGGTTTATCACGTAATACGGTCGCCATGATGTCATCCACGCTTTTTACCTCTCCACAGACGGTCAGCGCCTGGGTAGGGCAGCAGTGGGTCAGCGCCGTCAGAGCATTATCGGTCAGTTTTTCGCGATGAATCAGCAACCCGCTCAGCGCCCGCTCAATCACTGCCGGTGCTGCCTTAGCACAAAGATCGCAACCATCGAGGCACAGACGTGCGTCATAAAGCAGATCCTGCGTCCGGGCGCGACTTTCCGGATTCTGACACCACCGACAGCCCAGGGAACATCCCTTAAAAAACACCACGGTGCGGATACCGGGACCATCATGAGTGGAATAGCGCTGGATATTAAAAATCATAAGCGGCCTCTTTTCTTTCATATAAAGATTAAATTACTTTCGAATGAAAGTTATATTGACGTGCGTCAACTAACCGTGAGGTTTCGCCGTGCTACCTTTTATTCATGCTAATTATTCGTTTGAGGAAAGGTTATGGAACTCTATTTAGATACGTCTGACGTTGCCGCAGTTAAAACGCTGGCGCGTGTTTTTCCGCTGGCAGGGGTGACCACTAACCCAAGCATTGTGGCGGCAGGTAAGCAAACGCTGGATGTGTTACTGCCGCAACTGCAGGACGCAATGGGCGGGCAAGGACGTCTGTTTGCTCAGGTAATGGCGACCACCGCCGAAGGGATGGTCAGCGATGCGCGTAAACTGCGGGCAATCATCGCGGATATCGTCGTGAAAGTGCCGGTTACGGCAGAAGGTCTGACGGCGATTAAGTTGCTGAAAGAAGAAGGTATCCCGACGCTGGGTACTGCGGTTTACGGTGCTGCTCAGGGGCTTTTAGCTGCGCTTGCGGGGGCGGAATATGTCGCGCCATATGTTAACCGCGTGGATGCTCAGGGGGGAGATGGCATTCAGACGGTGACCGATCTGCAGGCCTTATTGAAAATGCATGCCCCACACGCCAAAGTGCTGGCCGCCAGTTTCAAAACGCCACGTCAGGCGCTGGATTGCCTGCTGGTGGGCTGCGAGTCCATCACGCTGCCGTTGGATGTCGCTCAACAGATGATAAGCTCTCCGGCTGTTGATGCTGCCGTAGCCAAGTTCGAGCATGACTGGCAGAGCGCATTTGGCCGTACTTCTATTTAAGCCAGAGTGCCGGGACTCCTCCCGGCATTATTGCCCGCAGACCTCACACCCAGGATTACGCATCAGTTTCATTTCACGAAACTGGCAGGTCATGGCGTCGTACATGACGATTTTTCCAGATGCCGGTTTACCGTAGTTTGCCAGCAGCTTAATGGCTTCCATCGCCTGTAACGATCCGATTACCCCGATCAGGGGAGCCATTACGCCGGCCTCTACGCAGGTCAGGGCGTTTTCACCGAACAGGCGGCTCAGACAACGGTAGCAGGGCTCGCCTTCCTGATACGTAAAGACGGTAATTTGTCCTTCCATGCGGATTGCCGCACCAGAAACCAGCGGAATCTTCGCGACATAGCATCCGGCATTCAGCTGATTACGAATGCTGACGTTATCCGTACAGTCCAGCACCAAATCGTGTTCGGCGATAAGTCTGTGAATCTCACTATCGTCCAGTAGCGCATTCACTGGCGTAGTGGCGACATAGGGGTTAATCCGCGCCAGGGCGTCGCGGGCGGATAGCACTTTCGGCTGTCCAACGGTTGCATCGCTGTGCAGCGTCTGACGTTGGAGATTTGACACGGAGACCGTGTCAAAGTCGAGCAGGGTTAAATTTCCGACGCCTGCGCCCGCAAGATACTGAGTTGCCGCGCATCCCAGTCCGCCCAGACCAACGACCAGTACCCGCGCCTCCTTGAGCGCTTCCTGACCTTCGAAATCGAAGCCGCGCAGAATGATTTGCCGGTTATAGCGCATCATCTCCTGGTCGCTGAGTTCTGCCATTACAGGCCTCCAAACAGTGCGTTAAACGGCTCGACCTCAACCCATTCTCCGGCTTCGACGTTACCACGATCGCGTTCCAGCACGATAAAACAGTTGCCCATGCTAAAGGAGCTAAAAATATGTGAGCCCTGATGTCCGGTGGTGGTGACTTCCAGTTCACCTTCTGCATTGCGCTGCAATACACCGCGCTGAAAATCCAGACGGCCAGGCGTTTTCTTCAGGCGTGATGCGGTGCGCACGCGCTGGCGTGGAGGCAGTCCACAGGCGGTGTTACCGCTGAGTTTTGCCAGTAGCGGTTGGACCAGTTGATAAAAGGTGAGGGCCGCAGACACCGGGTTACCCGGCAGGCCGCAAAACCAGCTATTGCTCAGTTTGCCAAAGGCGAACGGTTTCCCCGGTTTGATGGCCAGCTTCCAGAAGGCGATTTCTCCCAGCTCTTCCAGAATAGTTTTGGTGTAATCCGCTTCGCCAACTGAAACACCACCGGAGCTGATAACGACGTCAGCCTGGCTGTCGGCTTCGATAAACGCGGCGCGCAACGCGTTGGGATCGTCGCGAATAATTCCTAAGTTGATCACCTCGCAGCCTAACTGCTGCAGCATAAGGTGAACGGTCAGACGGTTAGTGTCATAAATCTGTCCGTCCTCCAGCGGCTGACCAGGCAATTGCAGTTCATCGCCGGTGGAAAACAGCGCCACGCGGACTTTGCGCACAACGGGGGCATCGGCAATACCGAGCGAAGCCAGCACAGGAAGCTCGGCAGTTGTCAGGCGAGTCCCGGCGGGAAACACCACCGCGCCGTTTGCAATATCTTCACCGCGCAGACGTATATTTTGCCCACTGCGGACTTTGGCGGTAAAGCGCACACCGTCGTCCGTTTGTTCCGTTTGTTCCTGCATCACTACTGCTTCGCAACCGGCAGGAACCGGGGCACCGGTCATAATGCGGATGCAGGTTCCCGCAGGCCATTCGCCATGGAAAGGCTGACCAGCAAAGGCTTTACCCGCTACCGCAAGAGGCTGCTCAGTGTGTAAATCGGCTAATCGCACCGCATAGCCATCCATTGCCGAGTTATCGAATCCCGGGACATCAATCGGGGAGACGATGTCGGTGGCCAGAATGCGGCCAAAGCATTCAACCAGTGGTAGCGTTTCGACGGCGGTGAGCGGGGTGATACGCGAAAGCATCTGAGAGAGAGCCGTTTCAAGCGGCATCAGTCCGGCGGTAAATTCCATGAGAAGACTCCTGCGAGGCAAAATCGAATCCGCTTATTATGTCAGAAAATGGACGCGGACAGTATGCCACCTCAGACTTAGGATCAGATATGCTCCAGGTTTTATGCCAGAAGTAGCGTGACAGAAAAAATGCAGTATAGACTCACTATTTCCGCTCTTTTTCCCCAGGGGGCTAGATGACTAATATTATCCCGAACGCAATTCGACGACAGGTGGATGCCGCCAGTACGCTCATCCGCCAGATTTTCGAAGGCAATCTTGTCGCCATTCATTTGTATGGTTCTGCTGTTGAAGGCGGCTTAAAACCCCAAAGCGATATAGATTTGTTGGTCACCTTACGTAAACCAATGGATGCCTGGCAAAGAAAAAAAGTGATGCAGGATTTGTTGAACATCTCAGCACCTCCTGGCACCTCAGAGCAATATCGCGCGCTGGAAGTCACTATCATTCTCTACTCGCAGGTTGTACCCTGGCGATTCCCACCTGCGAGGGAGATGCAGTTTGGCGAATGGTTGCGTGATGATATCTGCGCTGGCGTGTTTGAACCGGCGCAGGAAGATCCCGATCTTTCTATTCTGCTGACCCAGGCCCGGCGCGCCAGCATACCGTTATTCGGCGAACCCGCTGAGACGTTATTCAACGTCATTCCTTTTACCGATGTCGTGCAAACATTCCGACATATTCTTGAGATGTGGCAGACACCGGACGATTTAATAGGGGACGAGCGTAATATCATCCTTGCTCTGGCACGCATCTGGTATAGCGTGGTTACGGGCAATATTGTCGCTAAAGATGAGGCTGCGTCCTGGCTCATACCGCAATTACTCGTTGAGCACGCTGGTACGCTGCAAGCTGCGCGTGCGGAATACCTGGGGTTAACCAAACAGAACTGGGCTGCGTGTATGCCGTCTGTTGAACGCTTTGTGTTTTATGCAAAAAAACAGATTACCGATCGCTTGAATTAATTTATTCAATAACGTCGAGGAATCTTCTTTCTGTTGAACACCGCTGCATGACCTGATGCGATGGGGTGTGCGGGGCGGGCCTTTACCTTTACATGACGTCTGCATCTTTCTATATTCAAAAATCGAATCAATATGCTACAGAAATTCTGATATTTATAACCCCGGAACGAGCCACCTTATGGACGAATAAAATGGGTAAAGCAGTCATTGCAATTCACGGCGGCGCAGGGGCTATCACCCGCGCGCAGCTGAGCCAGGAGCAAGAGTTGCGTTATATACAGGCGCTGTCGGATATCGTTGAAACCGGCCAGCGGATGCTTGAAGACGGTCGTAGCGCACTGGATGTGGTTACCGAAGCCGTACGTTTGCTGGAAGAGTGTCCGTTGTTTAACGCCGGAATTGGCGCGGTGTATACCCGTGATGAAACCCATGAGCTGGACGCCTGCGTGATGGACGGTAATACGCTGAACGCTGGTGCCGTCGCCGGGGTAAGCCATTTGCGAAACCCGATTCTCGCAGCGCGCCTGGTGATGGAACGCAGCCCCCACGTCATGATGATTGGTGAAGGGGCAGAAAATTTTGCCATTGCGCAGGGTATGGCGCGTGTTTCGGCGGATATTTTCTCGACGCCAGAACGCTACGCACAGCTGCTGGCAGCGCAAGCGGTGGGGGATACGGTGCTGGATCACAGCACGACTCCGCTGGATGAAAACAACAAAATGGGTACCGTGGGTGCGGTTGCGCTGGATATGTTTGGCAATCTGGCGGCGGCAACTTCGACCGGCGGGATGACCAACAAATTACCGGGGCGGGTGGGTGATAGTCCGCTGGTCGGCGCAGGCTGTTATGCCAATAACGCAAGTGTGGCTGTCTCCTGCACCGGAACCGGTGAAGTTTTTATTCGTGCGCTGGCGGCCTATGACATTGCGGCGTTGATGGATTATGGCGGTTTGAGTTTATCAGAGGCGTGTGAGCGCGTAGTGATGGAAAAATTACCGGCACTCGGTGGTAGCGGCGGTTTAATTGCCATCGATCATGAGGGCAATGTTGCTTTGCCGTTTAACAGCGAAGGCATGTACCGCGCCTGGGGATACGCAGGCGATACGCCCACCACCGGTATTTATCGGGAAAAAGGAGATACCGTTGCCACACAGTGATGAGCTTGATGCCAGTGATGTGCTGTCCGTCAGCAACCTGAATATTGCCTTTGAACAGGAGCAGCAGCGCATTAGCGCGGTGCGCAATCTGTCGTTTCGCCTGAAGCGTGGCGAAACGCTGGCGATAGTGGGCGAGTCTGGTTCAGGAAAGTCGGTCACGGCCTTGTCGCTGATGCGTCTGATTGAACAGTCAGGCGGTGAGGTGAGCTGCGATGAAATGCTTCTTCGACGCCGTAATCGACAGGTTATTGAGCTGGGTGAGCAGAGCGCATCGCAGATGCGTCACGTACGGGGCGCGGATATTGCCATGATCTTCCAGGAGCCCATGACATCGCTCAATCCGGTATTTACCGTGGGTGAGCAAATTGCCGAGTCAATCCGCTTGCATCAGGGAGCCAGCCACGAAGAGGCGATGGTGGAAGCTAAACGGATGCTCGACCAGGTGCGTATCCCTGAGGCGAAGGCGATTTTGTCGCGCTATCCGCACCAGCTTTCCGGCGGCATGCGTCAGCGGGTGATGATCGCCATGGCGCTGTCGTGCCGCCCTGCGGTTTTGATTGCCGATGAACCTACCACCGCGCTGGACGTGACGATTCAGGCGCAGATCCTGCAACTGATAAAAGTGTTGCAGCAGGATATGTCGATGGGGGTGATTTTTATTACCCATGACATGGGCGTGGTGGCGGATATTGCCGACCGTGTGCTGGTGATGTATCAGGGCGAGGCGGTAGAAACCGGCAGCGTAGAGCAGATTTTTCATGCTCCCCAACATCCTTACACCAAAGCACTGCTGGCAGCCGTGCCGCAGCTTGGGGCGATGAGCGGACAAGCCTATCCGCGCCGGTTTCCGCTCATTTCGTTACACGATCCCAGTCATATAGAGCCCCAGACTGAACAGGATACCGTGGTTGAAGGCGAGCCAATTCTACAGGTACGTAACCTGGTGACGCGATTTCCTCTGCGTAGCGGCATTTTTAATCGGGTCACTCGCGAGGTGCATGCGGTAGAAAACGTCAGCTTTGACCTGTGGCCCGGAGAAACGCTCTCGTTGGTGGGCGAGTCGGGATGTGGGAAATCCACCACCGGGCGCGCGCTGCTGCGCCTTGTCGAGTCTCAGCGCGGAGAAATCATTTTTAATGGACAGCGTATTGATACTCTGGCCGCCAGTAAATTACAGCCGTTGCGTCGGGATATTCAGTTTATTTTTCAGGACCCGTATGCTTCACTCGATCCACGTCAGACGGTGGGATATTCCATTTTAGAGCCGCTACGGGTCCATGGATTACTGCAAGGTGATGCGGCGGCAAAACGGGTTGCATGGCTGCTGGAACGCGTAGGATTGCTCCCTGAGCATGCCTGGCGCTATCCGCACGAGTTTTCCGGTGGTCAGCGTCAGCGTATCTGCATTGCCCGGGCGCTGGCGCTCAATCCCAAAGTGATTATTGCCGATGAGTCCGTCTCGGCGCTGGATGTTTCAATTCGCGGGCAAATTATCAACCTGTTGCTCGACCTGCAGCGGGAAATGGGGATCGCGTACCTGTTTATTTCCCACGACATGGCGGTGGTGGAGCGCATTAGTCATCGTGTGGCGGTGATGTATCTTGGACAAATCGTTGAGATTGGCCCCCGACGCGCGGTGTTTGAAAATCCGCAGCACCCGTACACCCGCAAACTGATGGCGGCAGTCCCGGTCGCCGATCCATCGCATCACCGACCGCAGCGTGTGCTGTTGTCGGATGATATCCCCAGCAATATTCGCAAACGCGGTGAAGATATTTCCCCCGTTTCACTCCAGTTAGTGGGCCCGGGGCATTATGTTGCGCGCGGGCAGCCAGACAATGCGCTTTCGCGTTTATAACAGGCAGGCAGGGTTTAAGGAGAATAACATGACAAAAATTGTTGCTCGGAAATGGCTGGTTGCTGTGGGAGTGGCCTCTGCGCTGGCCGCATCGCCTGGCTGGGCCGCCAAAGACGTGGTGGTGGCGGTAGGATCCAATTTCACCACGCTCGACCCCTATGACGCGAACGACACGTTGTCGCAGGCAGTAGCGAAGTCGTTTTATCAGGGACTGTTTGGCCTTGATAAAGAGATGAAGCTGAAAAATGTGCTGGCGGAGAGCTATACGGTTTCTGATGATGGCCTGACTTACACTCTTAAGCTGCGTCAGGGCGTGAAATTTCAGGATGGCACCGACTTCAACGCCGAGGCAGTTAAAGCTAACCTCGACCGGGCCAGCAATCCGGAGAATCGTCTGAAACGCTACAACCTGTATAAGAATATCGATAAAACCGAGGTTGTCGATCCGTCAACGGTGAAGATTACGCTGAAGCAGCCGTTCTCTGCATTTATCAATATCCTGGCGCACCCGGCAACGGCGATGATTTCTCCCGCCGCGTTGGAGAAATATGGCAAGGAGATTGGTTTCCACCCTGTCGGCACCGGGCCATATCAACTTGATACCTGGAATCAGACGGATTTTGTGAGGGTTAAGAAGTTCGCGGGTTACTGGCAGCAAGGGCTGCCAAAGCTGGACACGATTACCTGGCGTCCGGTGACCGACAACAACACGCGCGCGGCCATGCTACAGACCGGGGAAGCCCAGTTTGCCTTCCCGATCCCTTACGAGCAGGCGGCGTTACTGGCGAAGAACAAAAACCTGGAACTGGTGGCGAGTCCGTCTATCATGCAGCGTTATATCAGCATGAACGTCACGCAAAAACCGTTCGATAACCCGAAGGTGCGTGAGGCGCTGAATTATGCCATCAACCGTCAGGCGCTGGTGAAAGTGGCGTTTGCCGGTTACGCGACGCCGGCAACGGGCGTTCTTCCGCCATCGATAGCTTACGCGCAAAGTTATACGCCATGGCCATACGATCCGGCGAAAGCGCGCGAGCTGCTGAAAGAAGCGGGTTATCCGAACGGTTTTACTACCACGCTGTGGTCTTCGCATAACCACAGTACCGCGCAGAAAGTACTGCAATTTACCCAGCAGCAGCTGGCGCAGGTGGGTATTAAGGCACAGGTGACGGCGATGGATGCTGGTCAGCGCGCCGCGGAAGTCGAGGGTAAAGCGCAGAAAGAGAGCGGGGTGCGGATGTTCTACACCGGCTGGTCTGCCTCTACCGGGGAAGCGGACTGGGCGCTGTCACCGCTGTTTGCATCACAAAACTGGCCGCCAACGCTGTTTAATACGGCATTCTACAGCAATAAACAGGTGGACAGTGATTTAGCGGCGGCATTGCAAACCAACGATCCAGCGCAGAAAGCGAAGCTGTACAAGGATGCGCAGGATATCATCTGGAAAGAGTCGCCGTGGATCCCGCTGGTTGTGGAAAAACTGATTTCGGCGCACAGCACCAGACTGACCGGGTTCTGGATCATGCCGGATACCGGATTTAGCTTTGATGATGCGGATTTAAAATAAGCGATTCATTCGGCCCCGCAAACCAGGGGCCGGCGAAGGGAGCGTGATGCTTAACTATGTTTTCAAGCGCCTGCTGGGGTTGATTCCAACGCTGTTGATTGTTGCGGTGCTGGTGTTTTTATTTGTTCACCTGCTACCCGGCGATCCGGCCCGGTTGATTGCCGGGCCGGAAGCCGACGCCGAGGTGATTGAACTGGTGCGTACGCAGTTGGGTCTGGACCAGCCGCTGCATATTCAGTTCTGGCATTACATGACCAACGTGTTGCAAGGTGACTTCGGGATCTCGATGGTTTCTCGTCGCCCGGTTGCAGAAGAGATAGCCAGTCGTTTTATGCCGTCGCTATGGCTGACCATTGCCAGTATGGCGTGGGCGGTGTTATTTGGCATGACGGCAGGGATTATCGCTGCGGTATGGCGCAATCGCTGGCCGGACAGATTGAGTATGACGCTGGCGGTCACCGGGATCTCTTTTCCGGCTTTTGCGCTCGGTATGCTGCTCATGCAGATATTCTCCGTTGAGCTTGGGTGGTTGCCAACCGTTGGCGCTGACACCTGGCTGCACTATATCCTTCCGTCAATTACGCTGGGTGCGGCGGTGGCCGCGGTGTTAGCCCGGTTTACTCGCGCATCGTTCGTCGATGTGCTCGGTGAAGACTATATGCGTACCGCGCGGGCCAAAGGGGTGAGTGAAACCTGGGTGGTATTAAAACATGGTTTGCGTAATGCGATGATCCCAGTGGTCACCATGATGGGGCTACAGTTTGGCTTTTTGCTTGGCGGTTCTATTGTAGTTGAGAAGGTGTTCAACTGGCCTGGTCTTGGGCGACTGTTGGTGGACTCAGTCGAAATGCGTGACTACCCGGTGATTCAGGCCGAGGTGTTGTTGTTTTCTCTGGAGTTTATTCTTATTAACTTAGTGGTGGATGTGCTTTACGCCGCCATTAATCCGGCTATCAGGTACAAGTAAGGATGCGATTTTTTAACTGGCGCCGACAGGCGATTTTAAATGCAATGCCTCTTGTTAAGCCAGAGCAGATACGCACGCCGTGGCATGAGTTCTGGCGTCGTTTTTGCCGTCAGCGCATGGCGATGATTGCGGGTGTATTTGTCCTGGTCCTGATCGCGGTGGCGGTTTTTGCTCGCTGGTTGACGCCATTCGATGCCGAGAACTACTTCGATTATGACCGATTAAATGATGGCCCCTCAATGCTGCATTGGTTTGGCGTTGACTCGCTGGGGCGGGATATTTTTAGCCGCGTGCTGGTTGGCGCGCAAATCTCGCTGGCGGCGGGGGTCTTTGCCGTATTTATTGGCGCGGCGATTGGCACGGTGCTGGGTCTGCTGGCGGGATACTACGAGGGCTGGTGGGATCGGCTGATTATGCGTATCTGCGATGTGCTGTTCGCCTTTCCCGGCATTCTGCTGGCGATAGCCGTGGTCGCCGTGCTGGGCAGCGGCATTGCGAACGTGATTATTGCCGTGGCCATTTTCTCCATTCCTGCCTTCGCGCGCCTGGTGCGCGGAAATACGCTGGTGCTGAAGCAGCAGACGTTTATTGAATCTGCGCGCAGTATTGGTGCCAGCGATGCGACCATCATTTTTAACCATATCTTGCCGGGGACGGTTTCATCGATCGTGGTCTTTTTTACCATGCGAATCGGCACGTCGATTATTTCTGCCGCAAGCCTGTCATTTCTGGGATTGGGCGCACAGCCGCCGACCCCGGAGTGGGGGGCTATGCTCAATGAAGCACGGGCGGATATGGTGATCGCGCCGCACGTGGCGATTTTTCCGGCGGTGGCGATATTTCTGACGGTGCTGGCGTTTAATTTGTTGGGCGATGGCCTTCGCGACGCGCTGGACCCGAAGATAAAAGGATAAATTCAGGCCTGATAAGACGCGCTAGCGTCGTCATCAGGCGTTGCCGGATGCGGCGTAACGCCTTATCCGGCCTACGGTTGAGTTACGCTTATTAAACGCGTGAACCCCACAGATCGTATTCATCTGCGTTTTCGACTTTCACGCGAACGATATCGCCAGGCTTCACCCTTGTTTCGCCATTCAGGTATACCGCGCCGTCGATTTCCGGGGCATCAGCCATGCTGCGACCAATCGCGCCTTCTTCGTCAACTTCGTCCACGATGACCAGAATTTCGTGGCCCACTTTCTCCTGCAAACGCTCAGCAGAGATCTGCTGTTGCAACTGCATAAAGCGGTTCCAGCGTTCTTCTTTCACCTCTTCCGGGACTTGATCCGGCAGCTCATTGGCTCCTGCACCCTCTACCGGGCTGTATTTAAAGCAGCCCACGCGGTCCAGACGCGCTTCCTTCAGGAAGTCGAGCAGCATCTGGAAGTCCTCTTCCGTTTCGCCCGGGAAGCCGACAATAAAGGTTGAACGCAACGTCAGCTCAGGACAGATTTCACGCCACTGTTTGATGCGCGCCAGCTGTCTGTCCACGGAGCCTGGGCGTTTCATCAGCTTGAGAATACGCGGGCTGGCATGCTGCAGCGGGATGTCCAGATACGGCAGGATTTTCCCTTGCGCCATCAGTGGGATCACATCATCAACGTGTGGGTACGGGTAAACATAATGCAGACGCGTCCAGATCCCCAGTTTTGATAACTGCTCGCAAAGATCAACCATGCTGGTTTTGACTGGCTCGCCGTTATGGAAACCGGTACGATGTTTCACATCCACACCGTAAGCGGAGGTATCCTGAGAAATCACTAAAATTTCTTTAACGCCCGCATCGACCAGACGTTTAGCTTCGCTGAGAACATCGCCAATCGGACGACTCACCAGATCGCCACGCATCGACGGAATAATGCAGAAGGTGCAGCGGTGGTTACAGCCTTCAGATATCTTCAGATAGGCATAATGGCGCGGTGTTAGCTTGACGCCCTGTTCAGGAACCAGGCTCAGGAACGGATTATGCTTTGGTTTGGGCACGTAATGGTGTACGTGCTCCAGAACCTGCTCGTAGCTATGCGGCCCGGTGATTTCCAGCACCTTCGGGTGGACTTCACGGATCTGATCGACTTTTGCGCCCAGACAGCCGGTGACGATCACCTTGCCGTTTTCGTTCAGCGCTTCGCCAATCGCTTCCAGAGACTCCTGGACTGCGCTGTCGATAAAGCCGCAGGTGTTAACGATGACCATATCCGCGTCGTCGTAGCTTGGCACGACATCATAGCCTTCGGTACGAAGTTCGGTCAGGATGCGCTCAGAATCGACAAGGTTTTTCGGGCAGCCGAGGGAGACAAAGCCGATTTTCGGCTGGTGGGTTACATTGCTCATAGCGTAAAAAGTGTTCAGTTATTGGAATATTCAGGGCAGGGATTCTACAGAGTTCTGAACAAAAATTGTATCGCAATCTCATTCCATCAGCGGCCTGCCCGGCCTGGAATTAAAGATTATTTGTAAATTATGTTAATTTTAAGTGATGGATTGATCCTGGACACGACTTTGTTTAAAAATTAACCATACTATTAAGTTGCACCATAGTTGGAAAGAGGAGGAACAAAGTATGGTTGTTGACAGACTGAGAACCGATCTTCTCAACAAATTGATAAATGCCCGTATCGAACTTGCCGCTTATCTGCTGTTGAGAAAAGCGAAAGGCTACATGTCAGTCAGCGAGAGCGATCGTCTGCGTGATAATTTTTTTGCACTGAATCGCGAATTGCACGAGCAATCACAGCTTCACGGTATGCATCTTGATCAGGAAGAGTGGAATGCCCTTCATCGTGCTGAAGGGGCGTTAGCCGCCGCTGCTGTTTGTCTGATGAGTGGACATCACGATTGTCCAACGTTTATCGCCGTTAACGCAGAGAAACTGGAAAACTGCCTGACAACGCTGACGCTGAGTATCCAGAGTTTAGAATCTTACCCAACGCTGGAACTCGTCTGAATCAGGGGGAGGGCGCTCCCCCTTTTCGTTAAGATTATGTAAATATGACGGGATAATTCCCCTTGCTGGCTACGCTTTATGCAGAGCCATTAAGGAGGTGTTATGCGTCGATTCTTGCTCTGTGCTATTCCACTTGCGCTGTTTTCCTCTTATGCCGCCGCGGTAAAAGTGGAAGTACTGCAAACCAAACTCGATCACCCGTGGTCGCTGGCTTTTTTACCCGATAATCGCGGTATGCTCATTACGCTTAAAGGCGGTCAGCTTCGACTCTGGCAGTCTGGGAAGGGGCTTTCCGACCCGCTGACTGGTGTCCCCAAAGTCTGGGCGGAGGGGCAGGGGGGACTGCTTGATGTGGCGTTGGCCCCGGATTTTACCCAATCCCGCCGGGTGTGGCTAAGCTTCGCGGAAGCCGATAGTGAAGGTAAAGCCGGCACGGCGGTAGGTTTCGCAAGACTGAGCGACGATCTCAAACATCTGCAAGGGTTTCAGACCGTTTTTCGCCAACAGCCAAAGCTCTCTACCGGAAACCATTTTGGTGGACGTATGGTGTTTGATGGCAACGGCTATCTGTTTATTGGCCTCGGTGAGAATAACCAACGTTCAACAGCTCAGGATTTGGATAAGCTGCAGGGCAAGGTCGTACGGCTGACCGATGAGGGCAAAATTCCACCGGATAATCCGTTTGTGAATATGGCGGGAGCGCGGGCAGAGATTTGGTCGTATGGCATCCGCAACCCGCAGGGGATGGCGATGAATCCGTGGAGTGATGTGTTGTGGCTCAATGAGCATGGTCCACGCGGAGGCGATGAAATCAATATCCCGGAGAAAGGGAAAAACTACGGCTGGCCGCTCGCGACCTGGGGCGTTAACTACAGTGGGCTTAAAATTCCTGAAGCAAAAGGCCAAATTGTTGCGGGTACGGAGCAACCTATCTTTTACTGGGAAAAGTCACCTGCGGTCAGCGGAATGGCTTTTTATAATAGCGATACTTTCCCGCAATGGCGGCAGAAGTTGTTCGTCGGTGCGTTGAAAGAGAAAGCGGTGATCGTACTGAGCGTTAAAGGGAATACCGTCGCCGAAGAGGAGCGTCTGTTGCAGGAAAGGGGGCAAAGGATCCGTGATGTGCGCGTCGGACCAGACGGTTATTTGTACGTGTTAACCGACGAGTCCGACGGGGAATTACTAAAAGTGAGTCCCTGATTGAGTTAGCTGACCGGGATCATCACGATTTTTTGAAACGCCGGGCGCTCGGTCAGTTGTTGATACCAGCGTTCCAGATGCGGGCGCGGGGTCCAGCTCAGGCCAACGTTGTACAGATTATAGATGAACGGCGCAACGGCGATATCGGCAGTGCCAAATTCAGCTCCGGAGAACCATGGCTGGTCCGCCAGCGCGTTGTCCAGTATGGCAAACAGGTTATCGCATACCTTCGCTCCGGCCTCAATGGCCGCCATGTCGCGTTTCTCCGCCGGCGTTCTGACCAAACCAAATAAGATAACCCGATGCGCAGGACTCAGCGTCTGGTTCGCCCAGTCCATCCATTTTTCAGCGACGGCGCGCGTGGCCGGGGCGTCAATCCACAAACGATTTTGTCCATACTGAGCCGCCAGATAGCGAACAATGGTATTGGATTCCCACAATACAACATCCGTTTCATCATCGCGTAGCAGCGGGACCAGTCCGTTTGGGTTCAGAGCCAGATAGTCGGCATCGTGGTTACCGCCATGCTGTCCACCCGCCAGAATTTGGTTATACGGCAGTTCCAGTTCTTCGAGCGTCCACAATACTTTTTTTACGTTGGTCGAGTTATTGCGACCCCACAATGTAATCATAGTAACCCCGCAAATAAATTGAGCAGCTTTATGGCTGCAAATGTCGTCTGGCTCGCTCACATGGTGGGGTAAACCTAATATTTACGCAACAAAGTCTAAAAAAATCGTGCCAGAGGCAGCGCAGCGCGGCGATATTGCATAAACTTTAAAAACTTTACCAACTTACGGTTTCTTTAAGCTCGTTAGTGCGTTATTACTCACCGCACTTATTGTTACACGTCATCCATCAGTCCTTTTCTGCATGGGTTGGCCGAGGTCGCTTGGTCGGATTTGTGTAAACACGGTGTGGTATGACGTGGTTTTTTTGGAATGGATACTCGGGTGGCATTTATGACGCAATACTTCTCTTCACTTCGCAGCCTAGCTGCAGGTTCTGCACTCTTAATCCTTTTGGCACCGACCGTACAGGCGGCGGAGCAACCAACGGCCCCACCGAGCGTGGATGCGCGAGCCTGGATCCTGATGGATTACGCCAGCGGTAAGGTGCTGGCGGAAGGTAATGCTGATGAGAAACTGGATCCTGCCAGTCTGACCAAAATCATGACCAGCTATGTAGTCGGTCAGGCGCTGAAGGCTGGGAAAATTAACCTCAACGATATGGTCACTGTGGGTAAAGACGCCTGGGCTACCGGTAATCCGGCTCTGCGCGGTTCTTCGGTCATGTTCCTTAAACCCGGCGATCAGGTTGCGGTGTCCGATCTAAACAAAGGCGTTATCATTCAGTCTGGTAACGATGCCTGTATCGCGCTGGCTGATTATGTTGCCGGCAGTCAGGAATCGTTCATCGGTCTGATGAACGGCTACGCGAAAAAACTGGGGCTGACCAACACCACTTTCCAGACGGTGCATGGCCTGGATGCGGCAGGACAATTCAGTACCGCACGTGATATGGCGCTGCTCGGGAAGGCGTTAATCCACGATGTACCGGAAGAATATGCTATCCACAAAGAGAAAGAATTCACCTTTAATAAAATCCGCCAGCCGAACCGTAACCGTCTGTTGTGGAGCACCAACCTGAATGTGGACGGTATGAAAACGGGTACTACGGCCGGGGCGGGGTACAACCTGGTCGCTTCCGCGACTCAAGGCGATATGCGCCTGATCTCCGTGGTGTTAGGGGCGAAAACTGACCGCATCCGATTTAATGAGTCAGAAAAGCTGCTGACCTGGGGTTTCCGCTTCTTTGAAACCGTCACGCCGATTAAGCCGGATGCCACTTTCGTGACTCAGCGCGTCTGGTTTGGTGACAAGAGCGAAGTGAATTTGGGCGCAGGGGAAGGTGGTTCAGTGACCATCCCGCGTGGTCAGCTCAAAAACCTGAAGGCCAGCTTTACCCTGACCGAACCCCAGTTAACTGCGCCGCTGAAGAAAGGCCAGGTTGTGGGGACTATCGACTTCCAGTTGAACGGGAAATCCATCGAGCAGCGCCCGTTGATGGTGATGGAAGATGTGCAAGAGGGTGGTTTCTTTAGCCGTATGTGGGATTTTGTGATGATGAAATTCCACCAGTGGTTTGGCGGCTGGTTCTCTTAATCACACCGATTGCCGGATGACGCTATCGCCATCCGGCATTATCTTTTAATACATCAGCTTTATACGTTGCGCTTTAGCGTACTCAACAAAGTCATCATCAGGGCGGCTGTCGCTGATGATGGTATCGAAACGTTTTACCTCACCCATCCTCGCCGGACGCACCTTACCAAACTTACTGTGATCGACCACCAGAACGTGATGCTGCGCCATCGACATCGCCCAATGTTTCACCGGCAGCTCTTCCAGGTTAAAACAGGTCGCGCCTTTCTCAATGTGAACGCCCGCAGCGGAATAAAAAGCGATATCCGGACACAGGTTATTTAGCGTTTCCTGGAAATCAAGCGGTTTAAAAATGGCGTTGCTGGCATGGAATTCGCCACCACACAGAATGACTCGGCACTGCGGCTTTTCCTGCAGCACCAGAAATGTATTTAGCGAGTAGCAGATTGCGGTAAAAGGCAATTCATTGTCGATAGCTTCAATGATCCACGGCGTGGTGGTACCACAGTCGAAAAAGAGGGTCTGGTGCGCCTGCACGAGGCTTGCGGCCAACTGAGCGGCGCGGCGTTTTTCATCAACCAGCCGGGATTTTTGATCGCTGATTAAATAGTGATTTGCGCTGCGGGGTTCCAGAACAATATAGCCCCCGAGTAGTACGACGGGAGCGTCGTTATTATTCAGATCGCGACGAATGGTCATCTCAGATACGCCCAGCAGCGTCGCGGCTTCTTTTAGATGTAGTTTATCGCTGCGTTTCAGCGCCTGCAGTAATTGACCAATACGCTCGTCGCGTCGAGTTTCCATAGTTCCCCTGGAGAGTAGAATAAGTGCTCAGTGCCGCGCTTAATACTACTCTTTTTACCGTGGGTTAGTCACGCACCCAGCCTTTACGGATAGGTAACGCGAAACAGATGCGATAGCAATTCTGCAAACCGAGGTACAGGGTTTCGCCAAACCGTTGCCAGATCATCTGGGCGCTCAGGCAACCGATCAGTCCGGCAAGTAAGCCTCCCAGCATATCCAGCGGCCAGTGTACGCCAAGGTAAACTCGCGACCAGGCAATCGCCACGGCAATGACCATCAGTAGAGCGCCCGTCCACAGGCGATGCCAGAACAGGAAAGCCAGTGCAAAAGTAAAGATAACCGTACCATGATCGCTCGGGAAAGAGTCATCTGCCGCATGATGCAGGAAGTTGTAACCGATGTGGTTTACAAACGGGCGATCGTGAGGGAACAGATGTCCCATCAGCCAGGAAATAGTCAGGCCGACCGCCAGCGCAATCGCCATTTTTATGACCAACTGACGCTGGAGGGTAACCTGGGCGCGAGGCCCCCAAAGCCAGAGCACAACGGCTAACAGCGGTACGATGTTAATCAGATCTTTGGCAATGAAAATGGCAAGCGATATCATCCATTGTGCAGAGTCCGGCGTGGCATTGATGAGATAAAAAAGTGAGTTGTTCAGATTTTCCAGCATAACGTCCAGACTCAGCGTAATGGTTAAAAAGGCCCATGGGAGCGAGAGCATAAAATTGCTTTCACGGGATAAAAAGCGGTCTTGTCTTATTTGTCTGCTAAATGACTATTTTTGAGACAATTAATGAGACTTATTGAGCATGATAGCGACCACAACTTAAATTAACCTTAAAGCAAAATCTTCTTGAGCAAATGAATGTAAAAATGTGCGCATTTTGCTTTCAAAACACATAATTCACTATCACCAGTACGGCGCATTTATTACACTTTGCGCGATTTTTCTATAGCTAAGAGACTGCATGCAGAACCGTTTATCTTCAGGCGCCCGTTTGGGGCGTCAGGCATTACTTTTCCCTCTCTGTCTGGTGCTTTACGAATTCTCTACTTATATCGGCAACGATATGATCCAGCCTGGAATGTTGGCGGTGGTGGAGCAATACAATGCAGGATTAGATTGGGTACCCACATCCATGACCGCCTATCTGGCTGGCGGCATGTTTTTACAGTGGCTGTTAGGACCGCTATCGGATCGTGTTGGGCGTCGTCCGGTGATGCTAACCGGCGTGCTCTGGTTCATTGTGACCTGCTTTGCGACCCTGCTTGCGCAGAATATTGAACAGTTTACTTTCCTGCGTTTTTTACAAGGGATAAGCCTGTGCTTCATTGGCGCAGTGGGCTACGCCGCCATACAGGAGTCGTTTGAAGAAGCGGTCTGCATAAAAATTACCGCGCTGATGGCAAACGTGGCGCTAATTGCACCGCTGCTGGGACCATTAGTTGGCGCAGCCTGGGTGCATGTTCTGCCGTGGGAAGGCATGTTTATCCTGTTTGCAGCTCTTGCGACCATCTCCTTTTTTGGTTTGCAACGTGCGATGCCGGAAACAGCAACCCGGATGGGCGAAAAGCTGTCCATTAAAGAGCTGGGTAAAGATTATAAACTGGTGCTCAGAAACGTACGTTTTGTTGCAGGTGCGCTGGCACTGGGTTTTGTCAGTCTGCCGTTATTGGCCTGGATTGCGCAATCCCCAATTATTATCATTAGCGGTGAACACCTCAGCAGTTACGAATATGGTCTGTTGCAGGTGCCGATTTTTGGTGCGCTGATTGCCGGTAACCTGGTGCTGGCTCGTTTGACCTCGCGAAAAACGGTGCGTTCGCTGATTATTATGGGTGGCTGGCCAATCGCTGTCGGGCTGATTATTGCCGCTGCGGCCACGGTGGTGTCATCCCATGCATATCTTTGGATGACGGCGGGTTTGAGCATCTATGCATTTGGTATTGGCGTGGCGAATGCGGGGCTGGTCCGTCTGACGTTGTTTGCCAGTGAAATGAGTAAAGGAACAGTTTCTGCCGCCATGGGCATGCTGCAGATGCTGATTTTTACCGTCGGTATTGAACTAAGTAAACACGCTTATCTGTTGGGAGGCAACGGCTTGTTCAGCCTGTTCAATCTGGCAAGCGGCGTGCTATGGCTGATTCTGATGGTTATCTTCCTGAAAGATAAATGGGTAGGGGATTCCCAGGAAGGCTAAAGCCCGGTTGTCCGGGCCTGGCAGAAACTTAGTGGTGATCGTCAATCTGATGTTCGATGATCATGCCATCATTTTGTTGCCGTCTGTGCTGAGGCGTTAATGCGTAAACGGTGCTTCATGCTTTAACACGCGGTCGATAATATCCAGGACGCCCTCTTCGTTGTTCGATCCCGCGCGATATTTCGCCGCCTGGATAACCGGTTCATGGGCGTTCGCCATTGCAAAACTAAACCCTGCCTGGCGCAGCATCTCGATATCATTTCCGCCATCGCCAAACACGACAACCTCATCGTCGGTAATATTCCAGCGTTGTTGCAGCAGACGCAGACCGTTTGCTTTATGCACGCCGGGAATAATTAAATCGATGCTGCCGTAGCCGGTATGTACCGGAACCATAATGTCGCCAATCGCCTCATGAAGATCTGCCTGCACCTGTGGAATGCGATCGTCGGAGATATTCAGGCCAAATTTGAAGAATACATCATTGATGTTGTCGAAGTTATCGACAAATTCAAGACGATGATAGTACATGGCGGAAACAGCGTTATGTTCATCGCTGTACTGCTTCAGCGTATAAGCGCTGCTTTTACCGCAGGCGATAATATCAATGTCCGTACGTGTCAGCAGATGTTCCACGATGGCCTGAAAATCGTCTTTTGCCAGTTCGCCGTTAAAGACATCTTCCCCTTCACTGACCACCCAACCGCCGTTTTCGGCAACAAAGGAGATTTCACTGGCCAGCTCGGGGAAAAAGGAGATGAGCTGGTAATACTGGTTGCCGCTGGCGACCACAAAGCGGATGCCTTGTTCTTTCATCTGGCGGTATTGCGCCATAAACCGTTCACGATTATAGGTTTTTTGATCGCTTAAAAATGTGCCGTCCATGTCGACCGCAATTAACTTAATAGCCATTAGCTGTTCTCCATCACAGTGGTATTTTTGAGATCGGGTTTCGCCACCGCTTTTGCGACGATGGCGGCAACAAGTACCAGCGTCAGCACCACCAACATAGCGCTGCGCAGGCCGTAGTGTTCACCAAGGTATCCCAGCAGCGGCGGTCCAACCAGGAACGCCAGATAGCCGGTGGTTGCGACAACGCTGACGCGGGTTGGCGCATCAGGGCCAGTGTCGCTGGCAGCCGAAATGGTCAGTGGGAAGCCGAGCGACGCGCCGAGCCCCCACAGAATAACGGAAACTCCGGCCACCCATGTACTGTCGACAAAAATAATCAGGCTAATCCCGAGTGCGCCCATTAGCGCACTGGCGCGTACCACCGTGACGCGGCTGTAACGGTCGATGAACCAGCCGCCGGTAAATCGGCCAACGGTCATGCCCAGCGTAAATCCGGCATAAATAAGCGAGCCTGATGTCGGGCTAAACCCGTGTCCGTCCACCATCAGCAGTGGAAGCCAGTCGTTGGCGGAACCTTCAGCAAATGCCATTGCGAGCACCACGACGCCAATCAGCAATAACTGGATATCGCGATAAAAAGGCAGTCCTTTTTCACCGGAGGGAGAACCATCAGCGGCATTTTTACCCGTGCCGTCAGGAATCGCTTTGATGGCGATAAAGATAGGAGTGATAGCTACCAGCGCCGCCAGCAGAATATGCGCGTTTGCCGGGACGCTAAAGGCGGTAAGCATCATCCCGACTCCTGCGCCCGCCAGCGTTCCCAGGCTGTAAAAACCATGCATCATCGGCAGCACGGTTTTATTCATTTCGCGTTCAACCGCCGCACCTTCGACGTTGATGGCCACTTCTGCTGCGCCAAA
Source organism: Citrobacter sp. VF227 (assembly GCF_052950715.1). Taxonomy (NCBI): domain Bacteria; kingdom Pseudomonadati; phylum Pseudomonadota; class Gammaproteobacteria; order Enterobacterales; family Enterobacteriaceae; genus Citrobacter; species Citrobacter sp. VF227. The sequence goes on along the minus strand of NZ_JBRFVF010000002.1, from coordinate 282,736 downwards.
ACTGGCGCCAAACACGGCCAGACCAAATGCGAAAAGCCAGGCGGAATGCAGCCAGAGCGCCACGCTGAGGATAGCCATCCCAATGACCGCACATGACATGGTAGTGCGGATCACTTTGCGCGTGCCAAATCGTTTCACCAGCCAGGCCGAACAAAGAATGCCACTCATCGAACCAATAGAGAGTCCAAACAGCACCGCGCCCATTTCGGCGGTAGAGATGGAGAGAATATCTCTGATGGCAGGGGTACGCGTTGCCCAGGAGGCCATTAATAATCCTGGTAAAAAGAAGAACGTGAACAGCGCCCAGGTGCGACGTCTTAAGGCTTTGCGTGATGAGATGCCAGTCATGAATTCGAGCCAAAGAAAAGAGGAAAGAAGACAACATTAGCAAGGTTGTGTACATTTGTACACAAACGCAAGAAGAGGTAATGCAGTGCGACGTGCGAACGATCCGCAGCGGCGGGAAAAAATAGTTCAGGCCACCCTTAAAGCGGTAGTAATCCATGGTATTCATGGGGTTACACACCGTAAAATCGCTATGATTGCCGAGGTGCCTCTGGGCTCAATGACCTATTATTTTGCGGGAATAGATGAGCTGCTGATGGAGGCATTCAGCTGTTTTACGCATACGATGTCTCATCAGTATCAAGCTTTTTTTGCCGATGTCGCTGATGCGCAGGCGGCCTGCCATGCCATTACCGATATGATTTACAGCTCCCAGGTCACAACGCCCGATAATATGGAACTCATGTACCAACTGTACGCATTTGCCTGTCGTAAACCGGCACTGAAAACGGTGATGCAAAACTGGATGCTGCGCAGCCAACAAACGCTGGAGCAGTGGTTCGAACCGATTACCGCGCGGGCGCTGGATGCGTTTATCGAGGGGATGACGCTGCATTTTGTCACGGACAAAAAACCGCTGCAGCGAGAAGATATTCTGATGATGGTGGAGCGTATTGCCGAATTGCCGCAGAGATAAAATCCTCAAAATGGTTTGTCGAGGCGGGTAACGGCCTGACATAAAAAATCAATGACTTTTACCGCCTCTGGCGTCAACGGTCAGGCGGCTTTTTTTACCGTCCCGATATCCATATAAGTAATAAAATCATCAATCGTTCTGTGCATGACGCGCAGACCATCCAGTGACCACGGGCGATACACCAGGTCGGATAAAATGGTTATCCCTCTGCCTTTTGCAACCAGACTTCTTATTGCTTCAAAAGAGTTGCTGCGAAAACTGATATTGGGCGTATAGCCACGCTGCTGCCAGTAATCGATAGCAGCGCATGGCGTGAAAAGCGGGTAAATTAGCTTACGGTGGCGCCCCCGGTAATATTCACCACTGTGGCGGTCATGGCGCTGGCATGGTCTGAAGCGAGAAAGGTTGTAACCTCAGCGATTTGTGCAAGCGTAGGCAGGCGCGCGAGCATGGTACTTTGCGCCGCCCCCCCTAACCATTGATCGACGGTTAAACCCATTGACTGTGCTTTAGCGGTGAAAATTTCTCCGGTATAGGAGCCAGCCGCTACAGCATCCACAATCGCATGCGACCGCACGCCGACGACACGAATGTTTATTGGTCCCGTCTCGCTGGCGAGCGCCTTAATAAAAGCCTCTGTTCCTGCACAGCCGACGATATGGCCGAGATGCCCGGGCATCGCCATCGGGGCTGCGGGCGCAACGATGGTGAGAATAACGCCTGCTCGATTGCCGCCCATGTGCGGCGTTACGGCTTTTGCGATATTGAACTGCGCCGCAAGAAAAGGGGTGATACCGCTCATAAACTCAGAGAGGGATAATGCATCGATGCGCTTGCCCTGTTCGTGCATAAATCCCGTTGCGTTAACCACCACATCTATTCCACCGGTTTGCTGTACAAGGCGGGTAACTTCCTTCGATGCGTTGTGCTCGTCGAGTACATCGGTGATAAAGGTTTCGACTGTACCACCCGCCGTTCGGATGCCACTGGCGGTCCAATCCAGCTTTTCCTGACGGCGCGCGCCCAGATACACATGGGCGCCTTCGCGCGTCATCGCCTGCGCAACCGCATTACCAATAGCGCCGCTGCCACCGAAGATCACTGCGACTTTGCCTGAGAGTAACATAGCAACCCCATCACCATTTAGCACCGAGTAAAGTATGTGCCATAACGGGCATGCTGCAAATTTAGTCTCAGATAACTGAACTTAGAATTTATACTACAGAATCCTGATATAACTATTTTAAATTAAAGTATCTCATGATGAATGAGATAACTAAGGCTAGAAAACCTACACCTGCCACTGGTCCTTTTTCAGTATTTAACAGGAAAGTTGTGGTGATTCTGAATATACCGCCTAAGCCCAGAGGGGTAATGATTTTTACAAATACACCTAAAAGATAATTAAAGCCGATACAAAAAATTGTTAAAGCTCCTAGATTTAAAAGTAAGAAAAACCAAGGGGATAGAATAGGGTTTTTGATGCCAATACGCATTAGGATTACGCCGATGACAACCATTGATAATGATAGCAGGATAGGTCTTATACCAACGATAATGTATTCAACAGTCTTCCCGATATCGTTATCAACATTACTCTGCACACCTGAAAAATACTCTCTTAACTTCCTGTTTAGAAGTTTTCTATGAGACTTAGGCATGAAGTAATCCCACCCCATAAAAATTGCTGCTGTGATCTGGCAAGCCAAAATAGTTTCGTTACTGAAAGTCATCAAACTGTCCTGAGTCACTTTTATATTTATGTACGAAAGACTATACAACGACATAAGAGGACACAACACCTAAAAAGAATCTATGTAGAGATCTTTAAAATTAGGCCCAAGCATCCAACTAAAGAAACAATGCAATACGCGCTGCAAAAATTGCGGGGGAATCGTTGCCTCGTGGCGCTCGCAGAGAGAGAAGTCGACAAATGTCAGCAAATATGGACCAACTGATCGTACAGATTGGGCTATGACTCCCCTGAGGCAGTACAGTAACAGTCATTCGTTAGATGGGTTTGAATTTCAGGCAACAAAAAACCCATCAACCTTGAACCAAAACGGCGGGGTTGATGGGCTCCACAAATTGGGGACATCAAAGAAAAGCAGTGGCAATAGTTATGACTGACGCCTTGAAGAAAAGTTCTGCTTAACTGCAAAAATTTTTCGTTTAAGGGTAAATTTCAGCGCTAACCAAGGCCAGGCCAGACAATGACGATCAGCGTCCCCGCTAATGTCAGCAGCACGTTGGCGATTGCGTAGGTCCCGGCATAACCTAATGCGGGGATATTGCTGCGTGCCGTATCGCTGATGATTTCCATTGCCGGAGCGCAGGTTCGTGCCCCCATCATGGCGCCAAACAACAGAGCACGGTTCATACGTAATACGTAAGCACCGAACAAGAAACAGATGACAACCGGCACCAGGCTGACAACCAGACCGGCAATCAACATTTGGCCACCGACGACACCAAGGCCATTGCCAATGCCGCTGCCCGCGCTTAAACCGACACCTGCCATAAAGACCATCAGGCCAAACTCTTTCACCATGTTCAGCGCACCCTGTGGGATGTAGCCAAACGTTGGGTGGTTGGCACGCAGGAAGCCCAGCATGATCCCCGCGAACAGCAGTCCAGCCGCATTCCCGATGCCGAAGCTGAAATTACTGAACTGGAAGGTGATCATCCCGATCATCAGACCGATGATAAAGAAAGCGCAGAAGGCCAGCAGATCGGTCACCTGACTGTGAATCGAAATGAAGCCGATACGATCGGCAATGGTTTTCACGCGGCGAGCATCTCCGCTGACCTGCAGCACGTCACCTTTATTAAGTACAACGTTGTCATCAATCGGCATTTCAATCTGGCTACGGATTACGCGGTTGAGGAAACAACCGTGGTCGGTCAGTTTCAACTGGGCCAGGCGACGACCAACGGCATTGTGGTTTTTCACTACAATTTCTTCAGTGACGATGCGCATATCGAGCAGATCGCGATCGAACACCTCTTTACCGTTACGGAAGCTGGGATCGAGGCGGGCATGTGCGTCCGGATAACCCACCAGGGCTATCTCATCGCCCATTTGCAGCACTGCATCACCATCCGGATTCGCCAGGATGCCGTTGCGACGGATACGTTCAATGTAACAACCGGTCTGACGATAAATACCCAGTTCGCGCAGATTTTTACCATCGGCCCATGCCACCAGCTCCGGGCCTACGCGATAGGCGCGAATGACCGGCAGATAAACCTTACGCGTGGCGTCGGTGTCCAGACCGCGTTCGCGTGCGATTTGTTGGGCGCTGGTTTGTAGATCCTGATGCTGAAGTTTTGGCAGGTAGCGGGCGCCGACAATCAGGCTGACCAGACCAATCAAATAGGTGAGCGCATAACCGAGACTTAGGTTGTCGAGAGCGGTCGACAGTTGTGTTCCTGTCATCCCCGAGTGGCGCAAGGTGTCACCTGCGCCGACCAGCACTGGCGTTGAGGTCATTGAGCCGGCCAGCATACCTGCCGTCAGGCCGATGTCCCAGCCAAATAGCTTACCCAGCCCCAGGGCGATCAGCATTGCGCTGCCGACCATCACCAGAGCAAGCATTAGATAATTTTTCCCATCGCGAAAAAAAATCGAAAAAAAGTTGGGGCCGGCTTCGACGCCGACACAAAAAATAAACAGCATAAAGCCGAGATTTAATGCATCGGTGTTAATACTAAAGTGCTGCTGGCCTAATAATAGGGACACCACTAAAACGCCAATGGAATTACCGAGTTGGACTGAACCCAGGCGCAATTTACCCAGACATAAGCCCAGAGCCAGGACCACAAATAATAACAGGATGTAATTCCCATTTAACAAATCTGCGACGTTTATATTCACGGAGGCTAACTTCTTGTTTACTAGTAAGCTATTGAAAGAAATGGCAATTTACGCTAATGTTTTTGCCAGAAATTAAGGGGGCGACAGCGTCATACACAGCCCCGAATAATGCAGCGTAACAATATATGCGGCTAGTTTAATCTCATTACGTATCAACGGCTATAAGAATCGTGTGAGTGTGTTTTTGGCATGGAATGCCAGGTTACTTTATCTGACTGGACGCCTGTAGGCGAAAAGAGTGTTCGATAGAGAATGTGTCAGGAGGAACGATTGAAACATAAGCAAAGTTGGGCGGGTGCGGTCTGTTGCTTTGTGCTCTTTATTGTGGTGTGTCTTTCGTTAACGCTGAACGTGAAAGGGGCATTCAGAGCGGCAGGGCATCCTGAGGTCGGATTATTATTTTTCATCCTGCCTGGTGCTGCAGCAAGCTTTTTCTCCCATCGTCGGGAGGTGCTCAAACCCCTTCTTGGTGCAATGTTGGCGGCGCCGTGCTGTCTGTTACTGATGCGGTTCGTTTTTATGCCGACGCGTTCATTGTGGCAAGAGCTGGCGTGGTTGTTTAGTGCAGTGTTTTGGTGCGCGCTTGGCGCATTATGTTTTTTGTTTATCAGCAGCTTGTTCACTCAGCATCAACGACGGAAAAAGAACTAATAACGCCCTCCAGCGGAGGGCGTAGAAACAGCTATCAGGCGAACAGATTCATGTTCTCTTTTGCCCACGCTTCAAAATCCGTGCAGCCGCCGATGTGTTTTTGATCAACAAAAATCTGCGGTACGGTTTCAACTGGCTTACCTACCGTCTTTTCCAGATCGGCCTTCGTAATACCTTCGGCATGGATATCAATGTAGCGGAAGTTAAAATCGTCATGCTCATTGCTTAATTTTTCTGCTAATTCTTTTGCGCGCACGCAATACGGGCACCCCGGACGACCAAAAATAACGGCAAACATCTCTCTCTCCTCGAACTTATCAGGCCGGATGGCAATACTTGTTATGATGCCGCGATTTGTGACGGATGGAAAGCAGGTTCAGCCTGTTGCTTTGATATCCTCAAGCTATAACTGTTAAACACGACAAGGTGGAACGTTTTATAATGAAAGCCATTTCGCCGGGAGGCCGCTTATGCGCACAATTGGTGTATTACCCAAAAGCGTATTGATGCTGGAAATAATAGGGATGGTTTTGTTATCGCTGGCGCTGCTATCGCTTAACGATTACCTCTCCTTACCCGCACCGCTTAACAGCCCGTTAGCCTGTGTGGTAATGATATTTCTGGGCGTGCTGCTGATGCTTCCCGCCGCGGTGGGATTAACGTGGCGTATTGCTAAGATGCTGGCGCCGCAGCTGATGTCACAAGCCCCCGGCGATTCTTCCCGTTCAGACAGAGATAAAAGAGATGACGCCAACCATTGATTTATTACGCAGCCACCGTTCCATTCGCCATTTCACCGATGATGCTATTTCGGATGCACAGCGAGAGGCGATCATTGCCGCCGCTCAGGGGACGTCAAGCTCAAGTTTTTTGCAGTGCACGACCATCGTTCGCATCACGGACAAAGCCCTGCGCGAATCACTGGCTACCTTATCCGGCGGACAAAAACATGTGGCGCGGGCTGCGGAGTTCTGGGTGTTTTGCGCTGATTTTAATCGGCATCTGCAGATTTGTCCTGACGCGCAACTTGGGCTGGCGGAACAACTGCTGCTGGGTGTGGTTGATACTGCGATGATGGCGCAAAATGCGCTAACAGCGGCAGAATCGTTGGGACTTGGCGGTGTGTTTATTGGCGGTTTGCGTAACAATATTGAACCGGTTACCGAACTGCTGAAGCTTCCGCAACATGTTCTGCCGTTGTTTGGCTTGTGCCTGGGCTGGCCTGCGGATAACCCGGATATCAAGCCGCGTCTGCCGGCGTCGCTGGTGGTGCACGAAAACCAGTATCAGCCACTCAACAGCGAGGTTTTGTCGCAATATGATGAGCAGCTTGCGCAGTACTATCTGACTCGTGCTAGCAATGCGCGTCGCGATACCTGGAGCGATCATATTCGCCGTACCATTATCAAAGAAAGTCGCCCCTTTATCCTGGAATATTTGCATAAACAGGGATGGGCCACGCGCTAAAGATTTTAACCCAGTGTATGATATGCCAGCTTCAACCAGGTCATTCAGAGAGGTACAGGGTGAAAATTGCCATTTTGTCCCGGGACGGAACGCTCTATTCTTGTAAGCGCCTGCGCGAAGCGGCGATGCAGCGCGGTCACCTGGTAGAAATTATCGATCCCCTTTCTTGCTATATGAACATTAGCCCGGCGGCGTCCTCAATTCATTACAAGGGCCGTCAGCTTCCCCATTTCGACGCGGTGATCCCAAGGATTGGTTCGGCGATTACCTTTTATGGTACGGCGGCGTTGCGCCAGTTTGAGATGTTAGGTAGCTATCCGCTGAATGAGTCGGTAGCGATTACGCGGGCGCGCGATAAGCTGCGTTCGCTGCAGTTGCTGGCGCGTCAGGGGATTGATTTGCCCATCACCGGAATAGCTCACTCTCCGGATGATACCAGCGACATGATTGACATGGTTGGTGGTGCGCCGCTGGTGGTGAAACTCGTTGAAGGCACGCAGGGGATTGGCGTGGTCCTGGCGGAAACTCGGCAGGCCGCAGAAAGCGTAGTGGATGCTTTTCGTGGGTTGAATGCCCATATCCTGGTTCAGGAATATATCAAAGAAGCGAAAGGACGAGATATTCGCTGTTTTGTGGTGGGTGACGAGGTGGTGGCCGCCATTGAACGCCGGGCGAAAGAGGGCGATTTTCGGTCTAATCTCCATCGTGGCGGGGTCGCCACGATTGCGAATATCACGCTTCGTGAAAGAGAAATTGCGCTCAAAGCCGCGCAGACTATGGGTCTGGACGTTGCAGGCGTTGATATTCTGCGCGCTGAACGTGGGCCGCTGGTCATGGAAGTCAACGCGTCTCCTGGACTGGAAGGGGTGGAGAAAACTACCGGAATAGACATTGCCTGCAAGATGATCCAGTGGATAGAGCGTCACGCTACTCCTGAATTTTGCCTTAAAATCGGCGGCTAAGCACAATATCGATTGCTGTCGTAGTATGACACGCGCTTTTTGCGTAAGCTGTGCCGGTATTTTTTTCATCAATTGAGGTCGCACATTATTATGACATCACTGGTCGTTCCCACTCTGGATACGTTGCGTCAATGGCTCGACGACCTGGGCATGAGTTTTTTTGAATGCGATACCTGTCAGGCACTGCATTTACCGCACATGCAGAATTTTGACGGCATCTTTGATGCAAAAGTTGATTTGGTTGATAACGTCATTCTGTTTTCCGCGATGGCAGAAGTCAGACCTTCTGCTCTGCTGCCCCTGGCCGCCGATCTGTCCGCGATTAACGCCAGTTCACTAACGGTGAAAGCCTTTCTGGATATGCAGGATGATAATCTGCCAAAGCTGGTGGTTTGCCAGTCTTTATCCGTTATGCCGGGCGTGACGTTTGAGCAGTTTGAATATTTTATTCGCCAGAGCGAAGAACAAATATCGATGGTGATCCTCGAAGCTGGCGCGCATCAACTGTTATTTAACGCTGAAGAAGATGGGCAAAACAGCAGCGCTGAAGTTCATTTCCTCCATTAATTCTTCCTGCATCAGGACATATATTGCGCAGCCGCTGCCAGAGCGGTTGCGTATTGCCATTTTTTATTCTGTATTTAACCTTTCGTTAAAGAATTATTCACCTGTGTTCGACGCCTTCCGCTTTACGTCATAGACAATTCCTGCATAAAAAATTGATAAAAGACGTTTTTTAATCTGGGCTATATCCACAAATCCTGGCTAAAGTTATTCTTGCAAAGCGTATCAACCCCCTCATTCAAACAGCCCCTTGTGACCTGACCTGCGGGCGCAATGCATGTTGAAGGCATGGGCAGATACCAGCGCGCAATGGCGGCGTGAGGAGAGGCCTCTCTTTTCATAGGTGCCGCATGAAAGAATATGCACGTTTCTTGCATATCATTAGAGTGTGACATTTTTGTTCGTTTGTTAACGAACTTTCAGAAGGAAAGAGATTATGACCGCCTTAAATAAAAAATGGTTATCAGGCCTGGTTGCGGGTGCTCTGATGGCCATCTCTGCCGGCACGCTCGCTGCTGAACAAAAAACGCTGCATATTTATAACTGGTCTGATTATATTGCCCCGGATACGGTGGCTAATTTCGAAAAAGAGACCGGAATTAAAGTTATCTATGACGTATTTGATTCTAATGAAGTACTGGAAGGTAAGCTCATGGCTGGCAGCACCGGCTTTGATCTTGTCGTTCCATCCGCCAGTTTCCTTGAGCGTCAACTGACCGCAGGCGTCTTCCAGCCGCTGGATAAGAGCAAATTGCCGGGCTGGAAAAACCTCGATCCAGAACTGCTGAAGCTGGTGGGCAAACACGATCCGGACAACAAGTTCGCGATGCCGTATATGTGGGCAACCACCGGCATTGGTTATAACGTCGATAAAGTCAAAGAGGTGCTGGGGCCGGATGCGCCGGTCAATAGCTGGGATTTGATCCTCAAACCAGAAAACCTGGAAAAACTCAAAAGCTGCGGTGTCTCCTTCCTCGATGCCCCCGAGGAAGTGTTTGCCACCGTGCTGAATTATTTGGGCAAAGATCCAAACAGTACTAAAGCGGATGATTACACCGGACCAGCAACAGAGCTGCTGTTGAAACTGCGTCCGAATATTCGCTACTTCCACTCTTCACAGTACATTAACGACCTGGCAAACGGTGATACCTGTGTGGCGATTGGCTGGGCGGGTGACGTATGGCAGGCGGCAAACCGTGCGAAAGAAGCGAAAAATGGCGTCAATATTTCTTTCTCAATTCCGAAGGAAGGTGCGATGGCCTTCTTTGACGTGTTCGCGATGCCAGCCGATGCGAAAAACAAAGACGAAGCCTATCAGTTCCTTAACTACCTGTTGCGTCCTGATGTGATTGCGCATATTTCCGACCACGTGTTCTATGCCAATGCCAACAAAGAAGCGACAGCACTGGTTAGCCAGGAAGTTCGCGACAATCCTGGTATTTACCCGCCTGCGGATGTCCGCGACAAGCTGTTCACGTTGAAAGTTCAGGATCCGAAGATCGATCGTGTCCGTACTCGCGCCTGGACGAAGGTAAAAAGCGGGAAATAACCCGATGTACGGGACGTGACCTGGCAGGATTTACGCCTGCCGGGCAGTGCCGATCCCGGACACACAAAACCCGGCAATACGCACCACCGTGGTGCGTTATTTGCACCGTTTATTTGTTTTATGCCGGAGAGCACCAGAGTGAATGATGCAACCCCACGCCCACAGGCGAAAATCCGCAAGGCGCTGACCCCGCTGCTCGAAATTCGCAACCTGACCAAGTCATTTGACGGTCAGCATGCCGTCGATGACGTCAATCTTACTATCTATAAAGGTGAAATATTTGCGCTGCTCGGTGCGTCCGGCTGTGGTAAATCGACCCTGCTGCGGATGCTGGCGGGATTTGAGCTGCCGACAACCGGGCAAATTATGCTTGATGGCGTCGATTTAGCGCATGTCCCGCCTTATCTGCGCCCGATTAATATGATGTTTCAGTCTTATGCCTTGTTTCCGCACATGACGGTAGAACAGAACATTGCCTTTGGCCTCAAGCAGGACAAACTGCCAAAGGCTGAAATCGCCAGTCGGGTGAATGAGATGTTGGGCCTGGTGCATATGCAAGAGTTTGCCAAACGTAAGCCGCATCAGCTTTCTGGCGGTCAGCGCCAGCGTGTGGCGTTGGCGCGTAGCCTGGCGAAACGCCCGAAACTGCTGCTGTTGGATGAACCGATGGGAGCGCTGGATAAAAAGCTCCGTGACCGCATGCAACTGGAAGTGGTGGATATCCTTGAGCGCGTCGGCGTGACCTGCGTGATGGTGACGCACGATCAGGAAGAAGCCATGACCATGGCAGGGCGCATTGCGATCATGAACCGTGGAAAATTTGTGCAGATCGGCGAGCCGGAAGAGATCTACGAGCACCCGACCACGCGTTACAGCGCAGAATTTATCGGTTCGGTGAACGTCTTTGAGGGGTTGCTGAAAGAACGTCAGGAAGATGGTTTGATTATTGAGTCTCCAGGCCTGATGCATCCGCTGAAAGTGGACGCCGATGCTTCTGTTGTCGATAACGTTCCGGTGTATGTTGCGCTGCGTCCGGAAAAAATCATGCTCTGCGAAGCCACTCCGCCAGAAGGATACAACTTCGCGGTAGGTGAAGTGGCGCACATTGCCTATCTGGGCGATTTGTCGGTGTACCACGTGCGTTTGAAAAGCGGCCAGATGCTGAGCGCCCAGCTACAAAATGAACATCGTTATCGTAAAGGCTTACCCACCTGGGGTGACGAAGTCCGTTTATGTTGGGATGCGGACAGCTGTGTGGTGTTGACGGTTTAAGGAGCGAAGATGAGTACACTTGAACCTCCGGCTCGCGTGGATAAAGCGGGGCGATTCACGCTGTTTATGTCGCGGCTGCAAATGAAGCACGGGCGCAAGCTGGTGATCGCGCTGCCGTATGTGTGGCTATTGCTGCTGTTTCTGCTGCCGTTTTTGATCGTCTTCAAAATCAGTTTGGCTGAAATGGCACGTGCTATTCCGCCGTATACCGACCTCGTTTCATGGGCTGACGATCAGCTATCCATCACGCTCAACTTAGGTAATTTCCTGCAACTGACGGACGATCCGCTCTATTTTGATGCGTACCTGCAATCTTTGCAGGTGGCGGGGATTTCGACGCTATTTTGCCTGCTGCTGGGATATCCGCTGGCATGGGCGGTGGCACACAGCAAACCCTCAACGCGTAATATCCTGTTGCTGCTGGTGATCCTACCGTCCTGGACCTCGTTTTTGATTCGCGTGTACGCCTGGATGGGGATCCTGAAAAATAACGGCGTACTGAACAACTTCCTGCTGTGGCTGGGGGTTATCGATCAACCATTGACGATTCTGCACACCAATCTGGCGGTCTATATCGGAATTGTTTACGCCTATTTGCCTTTTATGGTGCTGCCAATTTATACCGCGTTGACACGGATCGATTATTCACTGGTGGAAGCGGCGCTGGATTTAGGTGCCCGGCCGTTGAAAACCTTCTTTAGCGTGATCGTGCCGTTGACTAAGGGCGGGATTATTGCCGGATCAATGCTGGTGTTTATTCCAGCAGTTGGGGAGTTCGTGATCCCTGAACTGTTGGGTGGCCCGGACAGCATCATGATTGGTCGTGTACTTTGGCAGGAGTTTTTCAATAACCGCGACTGGCCGGTGGCTTCTGCTGTCGCCATTATTATGCTGCTGTTACTGATTGTGCCGATCATGTGGTTCCACAAATATCAGCAAAAAAGCGTAGGGGAACACGGATGAATAACTTACCTGTCGTTCGCTCACCGTGGCGTATCTTTATTCTGGTGCTGGGTTTTACCTTTCTGTACGCGCCGATGTTGATGTTGGTTATCTATTCGTTTAACAGCTCCAAGCTGGTGACGGTGTGGGCGGGATGGTCAACGCGTTGGTATGGTGAACTTTTCCACGATAGCTCGATGATAAGCGCCGTCGGGATGAGCTTAACGATTGCTGCTGGTGCTGCGACGATGGCAGCAATCCTCGGCACCATAGCTGCCGTAGTGATGGTGCGCTTTGGTCGTTTTCGCGGTTCCAATGGCTTCGCCTTTATGATCACCGCGCCGCTGGTTATGCCGGATGTCATTACCGGTTTGTCGCTGTTGCTGCTGTTTGTGGCTTTGGCGCACGCCATCGGCTGGCCAGCGGATCGCGGTATGTTGACCATCTGGTTGGCGCACGTCACTTTCTGTACAGCGTACGTGGCGGTCGTTATCTCTTCACGTTTGCGCGAACTGGATCATTCCATTGAGGAAGCGGCGATGGATCTTGGCGCCACGCCGCTGAAGGTCTTTTTCGTCATCACGCTGCCGATGATTATGCCAGCAGTGATCTCCGGGTGGTTACTGGCCTTTACGCTGTCGCTCGATGACCTGGTTATTGCCAGCTTTGTCTCTGGTCCCGGTGCTACAACATTACCCATGCTGGTGTTTTCCAGCGTACGTATGGGGGTTAATCCGGAGATCAACGCACTGGCGACGCTGATACTTGGCGTGGTAGGAATTATCGGATTTATCGCGTGGTATCTGATGGCGCGAACAGAAAAACAACGGATTCGCGATATCCAACGTGCAAGACGTGGCTGAAAAAACTAAAATCTGCCAACCTGTCTATTCGGCGCAGCTGTGGTGGCTGCGCCGTTTTCATGGAAGACGACGCGTTGGGATTTTTTAAGAAATCATCCATATCACATGCCCGCTTAAACGTCCCTGCTTTGGTGCAGGTGGCGGCGCTGGCTATTATTATGATCCGCTGTCTCGATCTGTTGATGATTTTTAATACGCTCGGGTTGCGTGGAACTAGTGAGTTTATTCATCGTAGCGTACAGACCTGGAATTTAACGCTGGTGTTTCTGGCTAGCCTGGTGATGCTGTTTATCGAAATTTACTGCGCATTTTCGTTGGTAAAAGGTCGGAACTGGGCACGCTGGATTTATCTGCTGACCCAGATTATCGCCAGTGTCTATCTGTGGGCAGCCTCGTTGGGCTACGGATATCCGGAACTGTTCAGTATTGCGGGAGAGTCTAAACGTGAAATCCTGCATACCCTGGTGATGCAAAAACTGCCCGATATGTTGGTGTTGCTGCTGCTTTTTGTTCCTGCATCCAGCAGGCGGTTCTTCCGCTTGCAATAACGTGTATAATTTTGGCCCCCGGTTAATTTGTAGGTTTTTGTATGCAGTGCGCACTTTATGACGCCGAACGCTGTCGCTCCTGTCAGTGGATAACACAGCCAGTCGCCGATCAACTCTTCGCCAAAACAGCCGATCTGCAAAATCTGCTGGCCGATAATCCGGTCGGTGAATGGTGCGCGCCAGTCAGCGGCCCGGAAAGCGCTTTTCGTAATAAAGCAAAAATGGTGGTTAGCTGCAGCGTAGAGAAACCGCTGTTGGGAATGCTGCATCGTGACGGTATACCTGAGGATTTGTGCGACTGTCCGCTTTATCCTGAGTCTTTTGCGCCCGTGTTTGCCACACTCAAACCGTTTATCGCCCGTGCGGGATTAACGCCCTATAACGTGGAGCGAAAACGCGGGGAGCTGAAGTATCTGCTGTTAACAGAAAGCCGGTTCGATGGCGGCATGATGCTGCGTTTTGTCCTGCGTTCCGACGCGAAACTGGCACAACTGCGCGCGGCGCTACCATGGCTGCAGGCACAGCTTCCGCAGTTAAAAGTGATCACTGCCAATATACAGCCTGTGCATATGGCAATTATGGAAGGGGATAGTGAAATCTACCTGACGGAACAACAGGCGCTGGCGGAGCGTTTTAACGATGTACCGTTGTGGATTCGCCCGCAGAGCTTCTTCCAGACCAACCCGGTAGTGGCGGGGCAGTTGTATGCCACGGCGCGCGACTGGGTGCGTCAGCTTCCGGTTAATCACATGTGGGATCTGTTTTGCGGTGTTGGGGGCTTTGGTCTGCACTGCGCCACGCCGCAGATGAAACTGACGGGGATTGAAATCGCGCCAGAGGCGATTGCCTGTGCGAAACAGTCTGCGCAGGAGCTTGGGTTACAAAATCTGCATTTTCAGGCCCTGGATTCGACTCAGTTTGCCACCGCCCAGGGCGAAGTACCGGACCTGGTGCTGGTGAATCCGCCGCGTCGGGGAATTGGCAAACCGCTGTGTGATTTTCTTTCTCACATGGCACCGCGTTTTATCATTTATTCCAGCTGTAATGCGCAAACCATGGCGAAGGATATTCGTGAGTTACCAGGGTATCGCATTGAGCGCGTCCAGCTTTTCGATATGTTCCCACACACCGCGCATTATGAGGTTTTAACGCTGCTCAGCCGACAATAACGACCATGCCTGATGGCGCTTCGCTTAACAGGCCGAGCTGCCGGAATGCCGCATCCTGCAAACAGGCCCGTGATTTTGATCGTGATCGGCAGTGCAATGGTGTAGTCAGCCAGTGGTAAGGTCTGACATCCGGAAAGCATTGCTAATGTGCATGTTATCGCGCTGTGGATGGCGGGCTTTCCGTGCGTGAAAGGCATGATATTGCAGTCGCGTTGCGCGAGGCTGTAATGGAAGAAAAATACATACTGGACGTGATAACTCATCATTGATTCGTATCAGGGGGAAGGTCAAGCTTTTAATTCACTGGCTATCGCTGTAGTGAATTTAGTTACGTGCGAGCGTAGGGAAGTTTGTAATCTTGCCAGCAACCGAATGAGATAATTATGAGTGATATCCAAGAGGTAACTCCTGATAGCGGTTGGGTGATAAAAATAATGCTTTCTGACGTTATTTTTTAGGACTATCCGGGATAGTACTTTGCTGTAAGGCATCGCTCCCTCAAAATAGTTCACAGAGGTATTCACTGACAACTATGTGTTTCTATATACGCAGGGTTAAATACTGAAATGTTACCTAAAAGCGGCCTCTCGGGACTTTTTTCTGGCGAGTAACTGAGCGCCAATATACGCACGAATGCACTGCGTATCTCTGAATTTATCCCCACTACTTATCCATGCTATTGGATGAGTGACTGTGCCTTTGGAGTTAAAGAAAAATTTTAATGCGACAGAATTATCGGTAGATTTCATTATTGCCTGGTTTTCTTTTTAATTAATGGAAATGAATGTAATGTTTATTTTGCTAACAATTTTTAGGGGGTGTTTTTTATATTTTGTGTTTTTATTTTAAATATCCATGTTTGGGGTTTTATTTTAAGGTGATTTTAATATTTCGCATTATAAAAAAGCAGTACCCTGTCCCAGGGGGAAGTTATAATGCGCTATAGCTATCATTACATAATACGCTCAGGCGTAATTCTGTCATGATGGCTAAAAAAAGGGAGTCGCAGGCGACTCCCACCAGAAAGAAAATAAAACATAAAGGTCTTTAAAAACCTCATAGTTAGCACGGTCAGTTATGCCATATTAGTTGATAGTGCAAAACTGATCTGCATCAACAATTAACGTTATTGTCATCTGGTCGGTGGAGTGGGTTTTTGATGTGGCCCCAGTCTGGTGCTGTACCGCTTAGAAAACGCCAGTTCCGGGCCGGCAGTCATGCTCGCCAGGTTGTCCGGGGCATCACTTTCCGCCATCATAGTTATTGTGCAGGCCTGACCACCTGGCTGAAGGTCTAAGTTGTTGTGGTACGGGATAAGAGCGCATGACGCCACCCCGAGCCTGAAATACGGCAGTTCCTGCACGGTCATGTCGATTGTGATGACCTGACCGGTATGTGCCGGTACAGGATGCACGATCGAAGGTTTCACCTCTTAAAAACCAGAAGGAGTCATTCCTATGACACGACGTCGTTTTCTAACCGCCCGGGAGGTTACGGGCATGATGGAGGCCGTCCGCAACGGCAATAACGGAGCCCGGGACTACTGCCTTATTCTCATGGCATTTCGTCATGGTATGCGTATCAGTGAGTTATTAGGTCTACGATACAGAGATATGGATCTCGAGGCCGGACGAATGAGCGTTAACCGTCTGAAGAACGGATTTTCTACGGTACACCCGCTGATAGATGATGAACTGGATGCGATCCGCACATGGACACGGGTACGCAGCACCTGGAGGCATGCTGCCAGTACGGATACTGTTTTTATTTCACGAAAGGGAACGATGCTTTCGAGGCAACAGGCCTACCGTATCATTCGCGCTGCTGGAGAGTTGGCAGGTGCCGTTACCTGCACCACGCCGCATATGTTGCGTCATGCCTGCGGGTATGAACTGGCGGAACGGGGCACGGATACGCGTCTGATTCAGGATTATCTGGGGCATCGGAATATTCGTCACACTGTACGCTATACGGCCAGCAATGCAGCGCGATTCAATGGGTTGTGGGAACGCGAAAGAATCAGTAGAGATGATATTGGAAAGCGAATTAAAACTGGTCAATTGGGACCAATTTGTGCACATCTTAATAGCAAGACTATTTGCAAGGCAATCCCTCAGCCAGTTTTTTTCTAAAAAAAACCTCAATTAATTGATTTTAAATATTTT
This sequence comes from Citrobacter sp. VF227, assembly GCF_052950715.1. Taxonomy (NCBI): domain Bacteria; kingdom Pseudomonadati; phylum Pseudomonadota; class Gammaproteobacteria; order Enterobacterales; family Enterobacteriaceae; genus Citrobacter; species Citrobacter sp. VF227. The sequence continues at coordinate 265,725 of NZ_JBRFVF010000002.1, read as the reverse complement.
ATTTATTTAGTCACAGTTTTATCTCGCCCATCAGATACCACTTCCTTGTGGAATATTATTTAACACTCTAAATAAAAACGCAAAATACTATCATTTAAAATCAGGTGTAAATTCTGATTTTATCTGTTATTGCGTCTGTGTAAGGTGTTATATCCTTTTTTTGTCTAATTTTAAGTGATATATGCCAATGAGTCAAAATGGTCCCAACTGTTCCTATTTTAGGTCAAAAAAACATCGCTGTGAGGGTTTGAAAGGAAGGGGATAAGCAAAATGATTGAAAATTAAAATTTTACGGTTTGTAAAATTTGTGCGGTAGCTTTGTATTTATTCAAGTAAGAGTCCATCAGTAATCCTGTTAATTAATAATAGAGTTGCTGATGGTTTCTTCCATCGAAAAATACATCGCAAATAATATCAAAAAGCATGCTTAATATCAGCATCCTAATAAGGAATATGAAATGAAAAAATTACTGAAGGTCTCCACACTGACTCTGGCGGTATTATCGGGATCAGCGTTTGCAGCACCAAATAGTGGTGATGTCCAGTTTATTGGAGCTGTTGTTGACACAACTTGCGACATTGTGCCGCTTGCAGATACTGGTGCAGTAAGTAGCGTTGTTCAATTGGGTAATGTTACAACTTCTACAAAAGCGGCTGGTTCTGGTTCTAACCAAAGTCCGGTAGTGAATTTTTCTCTGAAACCGAAGGCGGGCACTACCTGTAATCCAGTTGCTATGAGTAATGCCTCTTTTGCATTTTCTGGACCTCTGGAAGCCTCTGGACTGGTACCTCAAAGCGGAACAGCAACCGATGCCATCGTAAAATTGCGTGCAGTAAATGCAGTTGGAGGTGCTCATGATATCGATAAAACCCGCACGACATCAGATGTAACATTGACTGATTTGAATGACCCTGCCAAAGGCGCGCAATTTACTGCGCAACTGATAGGTGGTACCCAGGCAGGCGATTACCGCTCTGCTCTTGCTTACGTAGTTTCTTACAACTAAGTCATTTCAATCCCTGCCCGTACTAAGCGGTATAAGTACGAGGCAGGGTCTTCCTCTATTAAAGCAATTTTATTCTTGTTCTTCTCTTTTGCTCTGAAGGCAGGTCTGTGTGAGTACAAAATATAACATAGCAAGAAAACAACCTGGGCTGTCTCTTCTGGCACTAAGCATTTGTTCTTCCTTTGCATCTGCCACCGAACTGAATATGGCATTTCTACAGGGAATCACAGATGTGCCCTCTGTTCTGAAAGACGGTGTAAAATACCCTGCAGGTCAATACTACGTCGACGTTTCTCTCAACGGATCCCGCACCGGACGAATGCCATTTGAGATTAGCGCGGAAGATGAGCAGGCTGGACAACCCTGCTTCAGCCCGGAATGGCTCCACAGTGCGGGTATCTTTTTTAAACCGGAAGCTTACCAGGATACATTTGATTCCATTCGCGGCTGTTATTCAATTGGAAAGAAAATGGCCTCTAAAGTCAATTTTGACCTTGGAGCTCAATCTCTGGATTTCAGTATCCCTCAGGCGTGGATGACAGAAAAAAATGATGCTACGCGCTGGGACTATGGCATAAATGGTCTGCGTCTGAAGTACAGTGGTAACTTTAATCAAAACGTTCAAAATAAGAATAATAGCTACAGCAATGATTCGCTCAATGCTTATGGTAGTTTCAATTCGAGCCTCAATATTGGCCGCTGGATTTTATCCAGCGACATGAATGCTAAACGCAATTTGTGGGGAAATGAATTCGCCACGAATAATCTTACCCTTTCCACCGCTATTAGCCAGGTTAAAGGGGATTTACTGCTCGGGCGTTCACAGACAAGAACTGAGTTATTCAGCGACTTTAGTTTTTATGGAATATCATTGCGTTCTAATAGCAACATGCGCTCATGGCTCACCCGCGGCTATGCCCCAGTTATCTCCGGAGTAGCCTCTACCACATCAAGAATTACAGTGACTCAGGGCGGGTATACAATTTATTCTCGCGTGATACCTCCAGGTCCATATCGTCTCGATGACATCAATTCTACCAGTAACGGAAATATGGTTGTAACAGTAGAGGATAATAGTGGTCGTAAAACTGTAACTGAATATCCTGTAGCAACCCTGCCTTCGCTTCTACGTCCTGGAGAATATAATTACAATTTTGCTGTTGGACAGCGTAACGACTCTAATCGTTTAGGGGATGCTTTCTCCTCAGGAAATGGCACTTTTGGCCTGGCCAGTTTCGACTGGGGGTTACCAACGACCACGCTTAATATCGCTACTCTGTTGCATAACAGTTATCAGGCCGCCGGAGTTGGGCTTACGCAATCAATGGGAGAACTCGGCGCTGTCGCGTTAAGTGTAAATGGGGCGCGGGCTGAGTATGATAATAACTCTCAACGCCAGGGAATAAGCGCAACATTAAAATATGCAAAAAGTTTCACTAACCAGACAGATATTCAGTTACTGACGTACAGGTATCAGAGCCCTGGATATACCGAATTTGTGAACTGGAATCCTAAGGACGGAATAGGACGAAAGATTTATGATCCGGACGGCCTGGGCTTTAATGAACACTACATTTGGTTTGATGGCAAAGAGAAGGCGCGATATGAAGCCCGACTGTCCCATCGGATAGATAACATTTATATTAACAGCGCGTTCTGGCAGCAATCTTACTGGAATCGTAACACCGATGCTATTGGAGCATCATTGTCCGTCAGCACCACAATACTTGACGGGGTATCGCTCTACATTAACGGAAACTATTCACGTAATGCATGGTCAACTACAGATGAGTATTCAGGTGCCCTAGGGGTAAGTATCCCGTTTACGCTGGGAGGTATTCGTCATAACAGCAGTAATTCAGTCGGCTACAGCCGATACAATGGTACCTCTTTTAATACCAACATATCGGCTGCTCTGGACGAACGCCTTAGTTACAGTGTTAATGTTGGAATGGATGAACACAGTAATAATACAGTTGGTGCATCGGCTAGTTATGGCTTCGACCGAATTCAGACTAACTTAGCAGTTTCACAAAGCCGAGATGCAACCACTTTATCCGGAAATCTCTCTGGTACAGCCATTGCCACGAGGCAAACGGGTCTACTGCTCACAAGAGAATCTTCAGACACTGTAGCAGTTGTCAGAATTAGAGATACACCAGGAGTGACATTCAATGGTTCACTTCCAACTAACAGCAGCGGAAATACTGTGCTTTACCTGACAGGATATAACCCTACAACGATAAGCATTAATCCGGAAAACGTACCGGAAAGCGCTGAGTTGCTCAATACTTCCTATAATGTTGTTCCAACAGAAAAAGCAATTATCTACCGCGAATTTGATTTCCAGAAAGTGCGGCGTTATATCGTTCGGTTACGTGATATGCAGGGTAATGAAATTACTGGTGGAAACGCAACCACGGAGCAGGGGCTGGATGCTGGTTTTGTCACGCGTAATGGTGTTTTGCTGATGAATCTGCTCTCCGCCCCGAAAACTATTACAGTAAGTCAAAGTACTGGAAAAATATGTCGATTTAGTGCGGTAGGGTTGAAGGAAAATATAGGAACAGTTCAGGAGATTCGTTGTGAATAGTATTAAGAAGTTTTTTAAGTTAGCAGTCATGACGACGTCTATGACATTATTTTTTGCTGGTTCTGCCATAGCTGCTTTTACTCTTAATGGAACTCGTTTTATTTATGAAGAAGGGAAGAAAAATATTTCCTTTGAAGTAAGTAGCAGCTCAGATGATATCTATGGAGCTCAGGTGTGGATTGAAAATATATCGCAGAGTAAAGCGGATGTTTTTATAGTACCGTCTCCACCATTTTTTAGGATTGGGCCGAGAGGTAAACAGATAGTGCGATTAATGAATGTAAACCCGACTTTGCCGTCAGATAAGGAATCTTTATTTCGTCTTAATGTTCAAGAGATTCCGCCAAAACCCAAAGAAACTGATGGTAGCGTGATCGCCATAGCAATGAATACCCAGGTTAAGCTGATTTACCGCCCAAAAGCTCTGGCTGAAGGACGTAAAAATGCAGAAAAACAGCTGGTTTTGTCGAATCGGGGTGGAAGGGTCTGGATAAAGAACCCGACACCCTACTATTTTGCGGTCACGAAACTGAAAAGCCAGGGGAAAGAGATCGAGCTAAATGCGAATGTGCAGCGTGCACTTGCACAACTGGCCCCGTACTCAGAAGTGAATACCGGGCACACAAATCTTAAAGACGTAAGTGTTATAGCCCTTAACGATTGGGGCGGCGCGGTGAAATATGATATTAAATAACCAACTGTTTAACATATTTATGTGTATCATCCTGCTCTCGGTCTTTAATTCCGCGAACGCTGTCACTACCAGTAACCGGGTTACTGTTACGGCAAGATTCACCGCACCTCCGTGTACATTGACAATGCCTGATCGTGTAAACCTGGGGGCGATTTTACCCGGTGCGCAGAGTTATCCCCCATTCATTATCCGGCTGGATTGTCCACTGCCAGCAGCTATAACTGCGTTATATGCTGAAATTGTTCAGGGAAGTCTGAGCGCGGGGAGCAATAATCGCGTTGATATGACCGGGCCAGCAGGAAGTTCCGGAACCCCCGTAAAACTGTGGTTGACAGATAATGATGGGAAAGAAGTCATGCTGGACGGGAGTGGTTCCTCTGAAGAGAGTGGTCGCTTTTGCTCAGGCACAGGAAGTCGCAACTGTACTATCACGCCAAATACGGAAGTAGAAATAGATACCCCACGTGGCCTAACCAGCGCCATGTTAAGATTCAATGTTATTGTTCCATAGAAAAATTATGACTAATCTATATATTGTGTTTGTTATATAAAATTAATTTTATGTTTTTTAAAATAATCGTGTTGAGTGTGATATGAATAATAAAATATTGGCATTTCTGAGCCTGATATCAATTATTGGATTCAAAACATATGCGGCTACTTATACCTATCTTTCACCTGTTGGACGGCTGGTGGGACCTACAATAACTGCGAGAGCCCAGCAGAAAATATATCCTAATGATGTGAATGCAATATTATCTTATGTTAAGAGAACGCCAACTATCACAATGAATATTGGAAGTGGAAGGGATGTTCGCATGATATCTGGTTTTCCTGATAAGGTTGGGTTGTTATGGAACAATACCAATGCAGCATTTGCTATCTGTGATGTTGGTAGTGATGGCGCGGCAATAGAAAGTAGTTGTACTTCTGAAATTTCGTCAATTTACCATATCACAAATTATAACGATTATCTTTTGCCAAGGGTTAATTTCCCACCAGGTTTGAAAACAGGTGACACATATACGCTTACTCCTTTTTTTGAATGGACGGTAGCTAAAAATATGACAATAGAGACTGATGATAATCCCGGTGAGAAAAGTGTTGATGTCATCATGACACTGACAGATATGAATACCCTGGCGCGTTCACCTTGCGGGATAACATGCGCAAGTAATACGGTGAGCGGGGGGGCGTTAGGCGGAGGGGAAATAGTTGCTCCTCCTTTGGTCCCGGTTCAGGCATCATTGTCAATTACGGGGCCGACATCTTTAAACTGTTCTGCAATATTGCCTTCATCCTGTGTTGTAACTGGCGATTTCAGTATAAGTACCGCCGTTCCGGCCAGGTTTAGTGTCCAGAATGACTCAGATAAATGTGGTGAAAATCCAGTATCAGTTCAGGCTAAAAGTGGTGGGCAGGAGATATCGGTTGGATTTTCTGATGGGTACAAAACCAAATCGGCAAGCACTGAAAAGATACAACTCGAGTATGTAATAAAGCCAACGCAAAATACGCTGCCAGGTGAAGTTTGTCAGGTTGCTTCTACGCTAATATTAACCACTGACTAGTATTGAAGTATGTCTGCATTTGAATAAAATTTTAATGATGGTATGGATATTAAAGAAATTTATTGTTTTATTAAAATATATAACTTCAACTAAAGATGATGGACTTAAAATATCATTAATTATTATCATTTAACATCATTTTATAACGATTTTTATTAATCAAGGATTCTGGTTTTGATTGTGATTAAATTTTTTTTGTGCATATGATTAATGTGGAACAGCATTTTGAACATCGCTGTCCTTTTTAGATTGATTGGTAATAAGTATTGAGTGTGAAGTGCTTAAGAGGGGAGATAAAAGTAGCAGTGAATGATATGCGTGAGTTAATGATTTTTATCTTTAAGATTACTTAGCGAAATGTTGTGACTGAATGATGGTGTTATATTGATATAAGCTTGTTGCTATCAATTTTCATTAAGGTGTCAATTATTGTTGGTTTATAATTTACTGAATAGTTAACAGGAGGTATAAATGATTCATGTTATTACGAAGGATAACTATTTTTTTTTAGGAATACAAGCTGCGATCGGTGATGAAGAAATTAATCTCATAAATAGCATTGAATGTTTAGCTGATACAGAGTTGCCTCGAGATGTTCTTGTTATTGATACCTTTCTTACCGGGAGTTTTACACCGGATAGCTTAAAGAAACTATGCAAATTAAAATTCCAACGTATTGTTTTTTTCTCCATGTTAAAAGTTACTTGCCTGCCATTATTATCTACTGTTTATTTTGTTTCAAGAAATACAAGCCCTTCAAAGGTAATTGATCTGCTGATGCGAGAAGTTAACAGAACATTCAACGAGTTGCCCTCTTACAGTATGAGACAGCTCATAGTGGCCCAATTATGCCTTGGCAATATGGAACAGAGACAGGCTTTGGATATGTTAGGTATATCGAGTAAAACGTATGAAGCAGACAAGTATCGGTTGATGTTGCAGATGAGAATACGAAAATGGTATCACATCGTGAAACTACCTATTTTCAATCATTTAAGTACTCTTACTATACTGCTGTCATTATCACAATGACAGCTACTATATTTGAAGATCTTTTCTAAAAGATAGTAAGATAGTTGGTATTAACTATTTGTCATATACTTCTATTATATATAATACATCTTAATGTCCAGAATTTGAAATTGTAATGATTCAAAATGACGCCTGAATCGAAATTTTTAAAGCTGCACGCCATTGTTTTAAATATATTATTAATTTTGTGCTGAATATTTTACTCCAGAATTATTACTTTAACGTTGTTACAGTTTGTAAGAGACGTTAGCCATACTCGAGTGTCATTTAATGTAATTCATATGTTTTGGATACCAATATCTAAGTTTTCAGCTCGTTCAGAAAAGCCTGGCCTGAGTATCTCATCTCCCGCCAGTTATGGTGAGTGGGCATATTCAAATATGCAGGACAGAGCAGGTGCTAAGCTATAAGCAGATTATACAGTACTGCTTTGGGAGAGAGTTTATTATATCTGTTGAAAATCAAAACCCCTGTCCTTATTCAGACACACAGATCATAACCGGTGATGTTGGGGAGTTAAATAACCAAGTATTCTTATTTATTTTTTTTATAATGATATAATCACTGCTTTTGGAGGCGGCATTCAGATTTATATCGTCATTATGAAACTCATTCATGTCATCCCGTAAAAGTATCTTCATGTTTTGTGACTTAACTTTGAACATACCTTTTTGGATATCTATAACGTCGTAAGTAAATTCAATCTCCCTGTTTATAATATAATACTTTTTTTCAGTTACTATCTTTCCCGTGATATTAGCCACCCCCGTATAATCACTGAAAAAATGTACGGAAATGGTACCTGCAGCATGATTCCCTGATGCTGTGTTTTTTTCAAATGTTGACTGGCACTGTAGATCCGTACCAGACTGATGACGAATAAACCACCAGGTTAGACCTGCCAGCATAAAAAGAATGACAAGACTGATTATGATTTTTTTCATCCGGCCACGTCCACTCTGTTATGACAATGAGTAAAATAGTCAGGTTTTTCTTTTTCACACGAAACAATAAGTTTGTCCTCTTTTTTCCCAGCATGGTTAAAAATGAATACATCCTGATTTTTATTGCAGCTTTTTGCAACGAACTCAATAGGTGGAGCCTTTATTGAAGGATTTCCGGATAACATATATACATTACATTCAGGCGGATATCCGGAAATTTTAATCAGTGATGCAGACGCTGTAATGGTATCGCTGAAGTAAATGAGGTAAGTTGCTAAGCCAAGAGATATAACAAATAAAATGTATATCGGATAATATAAGTGACTGTTAAAAAAATCATTAAATAAATTTTTTATTCTGCTGTTTTTTTTTCCGGCAAAACTGACATATGTCTTGACGTCGATAACAGGGTTAAACATAAAACCGATTTTTGGGATAGTAATGATCGCATCATCGGGTAATCCTGCCTGTACAAGAGTTTTTCTTAAGATGCTGATGTACTGGTTTAAATTACTGTGAGAAGAACGCAGTCCATGTTCATCCCAGACGGTCCTGAAAAGATAGTCTCGCTCCACGGGGCTTCCGCGTTCAGTGATGAGAACCAAAAGTAATCTGCGAGCTGGTGCCGCCATCAAAACGGAAACATTAAGTGACGGGTTTTCCAGATACCCGTCTTCTTCATTAAAAGTCACTTCTTTATTAATAATGAACATATTTCCAGAGAACCTGACGATGTAAAGGAATACCAGGAACATAGCTTGCCGCCAGAAGCGGTAGTCGCCATTAACATGCAATTCCGTTCTGGATTGGTTGTAAAGGTTCCGTTTTGCTTTCTGAAAAATGAGTATGTGCTATAGGTGAAAATTTGTATACCCCTTGCTGATAAAAATTTATACCAGAATAAAAATATAAATTACGGTAATAAAAAAGATAAAAATGTTGTATATTTCATTATTGCGGAATTATGTGTTAATTGTGGAATTGTTTAATTACCATATTGACTCCGAAAATAACTTCTGGATTTTTCAATGAAAACAAGGCGCTATATCACACAGGAAGAATGGAATGCAGTAATGAGTGTTATTCCTGAATACAATGATTATGTCAGGGACAGATGTATACTGATTATGATGTATATCCATGGGCTCAGGGTGAGTGAACTTGCAAACATACAGCTTTCAAGTCTCTCTCTGGAAAGTAGCGAGATCTATATCCGGAGAATAAAAAATGGGTTCTCAACAACACATCCTGTTCAGAAAGAAGAGAAAATATGGTTATTACGATGGCTAGATATACGAAAAACGAAACTGAATGGTAAGGATTTGCCCTGGCTTTTTATTTCGTCCAGAAGAAGCAGAATATCTCGTCAGCAGGTATACTCGCTGGTCAGATACTATGGCGAGCTGGCTGGTTTACCTATTAAATTGCATCCTCATGTACTCAGGCACTCATGTGGTTATGCCCTGGCTAATCAAGGCCTGGATACCCGACTGATTCAGGACTATTTAGGGCACCGGAATATTCGTCATACCGTGCATTATACTGCTGCTAACTGTAAGCGCTTTTCACGTGTCTGGTCTCTGGGGAGCGAAGATATTTTTTAATGACCGTGGCATCAGTATATTGATAATTTTCATTAAAATATCAATGTGATTAGTTATGGTTTTTATCTTTGAGCAGGTAGATCCCTTTTTCATTGTTGTGTGGAGCTGTGAGTGTCTGATGTGTATGTCTATACTAAAAGTATTGTCTTTTTCGCGTCAGAGAATACAGAGTCTTTTTCTGTATAAACTAGTTTTAAATTAGCTGGCTTTATTTTAGTGTCAAATGTTAATTGATTCAGGGGAGGTAGCTTAATTGCTATAGAACGAATTGAATCAAAAATAAAACAGGAAAACGTGATGTGTGAATTATTGTATCCTAGTAATGAACTATTATCGGGAATTCGTTTACCAGAAAGTGCCATGATTGCGGGAGAAGAACATTTAGCATTACGTTTCCTGGAAGGAATGAAAGCGGAGCCCCTGATCAGTTTCCATTCTGGTCAAATTACGGGATACGAATTTCTTAGTCAGCTTTCTGCTGGTATCTGTAGTGAGACTTTTTTTCGCCAACAGTCTGCAGGTTCACTGGCAGAGTTATTTTTACTTCAGCTACGCCTGAGTTCAGGTTTGACTACCAAAAAACGTTTTTTGAATCTCCCTGTCAGGGTGCTTGTCAGGAGATCTTTGTGTGAGATTATTTGTCGCAATAATCTGAATGGTATTGTCGTGGAGATCCAGGATCCTGAACATTTGACAGACCTCTGCTCTGAGGAACAGGATTATTTGCGTCAAAACCTGAATCACTTACTGTTTGCAGGTGCTGAAGTTTATGCTGACGATGTCAGCCCGGCATGGATGAAAACACTGTCCGGGAGGAAATTACCCCTGTCGGGTATGAAAGTCTCACGACAACAGTTTCTGTCTCAAATAGATAACTATACGTTCTCTCACCCGAGGCTTCATCCATCGAGTGATTCAGCCACTTGTCTGGTGGCAGAAGGCATCGAAACACCAGAGCAGTGCATGCTGGCTATTATGCTTGGTTTTACTCATGGTCAGGGATGGCTCTGGCCGGCAAATGTATGGCGCTTTGTGCTGGAGCGGTCATCTTAGCTATATTCTCTTTCTCAGGGCGATCACAGATCCCTCATTGTGTCCGTCCGGAAAGAGTCAAATTTGCTGCAGAAGTGGATGAAAGCCGGACTTTTTTCACCGTTGAAATAAGTTCTCAATAAACTGGGAAAAGAACACATCAGAAAAAGAATATACGCAGGCAAAACCAATTTTACGTCTTAAGTGATTAATTTTGAAATGAATGTGGCGGTGAGGGGCGCCGCGTTCGCAGTCTGTCCAACTGGCTGCGCCAGTAGTCGAACCCCGGTCCGGGCTTCTCATCCCCGCCATGCTGTGCATTATGCGAAAAAAAAAGCCCGTACTTGCGTACGAGCTCTTCTTTAAATATGGCGGTGAGGCGGGGATTCGAACCCCGGATACGTTGCCGTATACACACTTTCCAGGCGTGCTCCTTCAGCCACTCGGACACCTCACCATATTGTATTGCTGCCTGACCGCTTGGGGGGCAACGGGGCGCTACTATAGGGAGTTGCGCTAAAACGGTCAAGCAGAATTTACGTGTTCACTCTCGTTTGGTTACGCAATGTACATATTCCTCCGCCCGGGTAGGCGCGGAGGATAAGATTAGCGCTTAGAGTCCAGTTTTTCGCCGTTAGTCACAACTTCCTGGGCTTTGCTGTAACTCTCGATCAGCAACTGATAAGCCGGGAAGATCTTGGTATACACTTCCGCCCATTCAGCGGCGTCTTCACGGTTCCATGTCCCCTGAATTTCAGACGCGACGGCGGCGGTATCCATCGGGACGACGCCAGTCTGAACAACACGAGCCAGGGTGATTTCCTGCGCCATTTTGCTGTAAGTACCGGAAGCGTCGATCACTGCGAAAACTTTGTAGCCTTCCGCAACCGCGCTGATGGCCGGGAAAGCCATGCACACGCTGGTGATCGTACCGGCGATGATCAGCGTCTTACGACCCGTTGCTTTGACGGCTTTCACGAAGTCTTCGTTATCCCAGGCGTTGATTTCACCTTTACGCGCTACGTATTGGGCATGTGGCGCATTGGCGTGGATCTCTGGGATCAACGGACCGTTAGGCCCCTGTGGTACAGATGCCGTGGTAATCACCGGCATCTTCGCCAGCGTTGCCATTTTAGCCAGCGCGGCGGCACGCGCACGCAGTTCTGGCATGGGCATATCGCCGACGGTCTGGAACAGCCCGCTTTGATGATCAATAAGCAGCATGACGGAATCATTCACATCGATGACCGGACGTGAGCCATTAAAGTTTGCAGGACTGGACATATTCTTCTCCTTCGATTCAGATTTGGCCAAAGCGGCCTGAGTTAAAATCGCGTACGGCTTCGGCGATTTCTTGCTTCGTGTTCATTACAAATGGACCGTAACCCACAATCGGCTCGTTCAACGGTTCGCCAGACAGCAGCAACACGCAGGCATCGCTGGTGGCTTCAATGTGTAGCGTTTTCCCCTGCTGGCTGAACACCACCAGTTGCGCTTCGCCGGCAGGCGTGGTGCCGTTCACAGTGATATTCCCTTTCAGTACCACCAGAGCGGTACTCCATCCTTCCGGTTGGGAAAACGTAAGTTGATGATTACGTTGCAGGCGCATATCCCATACATTCAGTGGTGAAAAGGTATGTGCCGGGCCTTTTGTCTCTTGATAGTTACCTGCAATCACGCGCACGCTGCCTGCGTCATCTGGCAGGGCGACTGTGGGAATAACATCGCTACTGATGCCCTGATAGCCGGGCACGGCCATTTTGTCTTTTGCCGGAAGATTGACCCACAACTGCACCATTTCCAGTTCGCCACCCTGGCGGGTAAATTCAGGTGAGTGGAACTCTTCGTGCAATATCCCTGCACCCGCGGTCATCCACTGCACGTCGCTGGGGCCGATAATGCCGCCGCGACCGGTTGAATCACGGTGTTCAACTTCGCCGCTGTAAACGATGGTCACCGTCTCAAAACCACGGTGAGGGTGCTCGCCTACGCCGCGTTTTTCATTACCAGGCGCGAATGTATGTGGACCGGCGTAATCCAGCAGCAGGAACGGACTTAACTGTTCTGCATGAGACTGGTAAGAGAACATCGAGCGAACCGGAAATCCATCGCCCACCCAGTGCGGGCGAGGTGCGGTGTAGACGCCTGTGACTTGTTTCATATGTGTCTCCTCGGTGGCGTTGTCTTGATGTTAATAAGCTTATATTCATGACAGCGAGCTGAGTAGTCGCTAAAATAGTCCTCACTGTCTCATAAATAGGACAATAAGATGACAAAGCCGGATCTCAATGATTTTGCATGGTTTGTACATGTTGTAGAGGAAGGGGGATTCGCGGCGGCGGGTCGGGCGCTTGATGAACCGAAATCAAAACTGAGCCGACGGATAGCGCAACTGGAAGAGCGGTTGGGGGTACGACTGATTCAGCGAACCACCCGGCAGTTTAACGTGACTGAAGTTGGGCAAACCTTTTACGAACATTGTAAGGCGATGCTGGTGGAAGCGCAGGCGGCACAGGATGCCATTGCCGCGCTGCAGGTTGAACCTCGTGGGATTGTGAAGCTGACGTGCCCGGTTACGTTGCTGCATGTGCATATCGGACCAATGCTTGCCCGCTTTATGGCGCGTTATCCTGACGTATCAGTGCAACTGGAGGCCACAAACCGCCGTGTTGATGTGGTTGGAGAAGGTCTGGACGTGGCGATTCGCGTCAGGCCTCGACCATTTGAAGATAGCGATCTGGTGATGCGAGTTCTGGCGGACAGGGGGCATCGTTTGTATGCCAGTCCGCAGCTAATCGAGAAAATGGGAGCGCTACATTCTCCGGCTGAATTGACTCGCTGGCCGGGTCTGAGCCTGGCCTCCGGTAAACATGTGCATCGTTGGGAGTTATTTGGCCCGCAGGAAGCACGTGCGGAGGTACACTTCGCGCCACGAATGATCACCACCGATATGCTTGCGCTACGTGAAGCTGCTGTTGCCGGTGTAGGGGTTGTGCAACTTCCTCAGTTGATGGTAAAAGATCAATTAGCTGCAGGCGAGCTGGTGGCATTACTCGACGGCTGGGAACCGAAGCGAGAAATTATTCACGCAGTCTTTCCATCACGCAGGGGATTATTGCCGTCAGTGCGCGCATTAGTCGATTTCTTAACGGAAGAATATGCGCGGATGATTGAGGATTAAATACCTGGCCTCAGCCCACAAAAAAGGCCGGTTAAACCGACCTTTTATTATCTGGACGCCGTTCAGGCGTTAAAAACAATCAGCGACTACGGAAGACAATGCGGCCTTTGCTCAGGTCGTACGGGGTCAGCTCAACAGTCACTTTGTCGCCCGTCAGGATGCGGATATAGTTTTTACGCATTTTACCGGAGATGTGTGCAGTAACCACGTGACCGTTTTCTAACTCTACGCGGAACATGGTATTAGGTAACGTATCGAGAACGGTACCCTGCATTTCAATATTGTCTTCTTTGGCCATCTAATCCTCTGGGGTATCACTACCGTAATTTGAACCGGCAAGATAATGCCGAAGTTCTTTTAATAAGTAAAGATTTGTGCGTTTAAAACACAGCAAATCGGGTTTGGCGCATTACTCTAACCACACACGGCAAAGCCGCACTTAAAGCGCAACGTGTAAGGGAACGAGGAGATAAACGATAGGCGTTGCCTGACGCGAACTGTTCCTTAACGGCGGCGGGGTAATGGGCTAAACCAACTCTGCGCGACAATTATAACACCCCGACAAAAAATGTGCCGAAAACATTCACTTCTGAGGCGAAAATAACGTCCTGGGAACCCAGAAATGGCTCGGTAGCCGCTGCTGGCGCAGTCTGCTCAGGTGTTCAAGGTACTCCCGACGCGGCGTTTCGACGGCGCCCAGCGAGGCTGTGTGGCTATTTAATACCTGGCAGTCGATTAATTTTCCGCCCTGATTTACAAATTCAGCGCAAAAAACGAGCAGTGCTGTTTTGGACGCATTTTCCTGACGGCTGAACATCGATTCGCCACAAAACAACGTACCTTGTGCCACGCCATACATACCGCCCACTAATTCATTTTGTCGCCACACTTCGATTGAGTGCGCATGCCCCAGTTCGTGCAGGCGGTGGTATGCGTCCACCACATCATGCGTAATCCAGGTACCTTCTTCCCGGTCATTCGCACAGCCTTCAATCACCTGCCCAAACGCGTAATTGAGCGTCACGCGATAAGGCGAATTTTTATGAAAGCGCTTCATACTGCGGCTGAGGTGAAATTTGTCGGGCCAAAGAACAGCGCGCGGATCGGGCGACCACCAAAGGATAGGGTCGCCAGGCGAAAACCACGGGAAAATACCGCGCTGGTAGGCCATCAGCAGACGGGCAGGGCAAAGATCACCGCCAAGCGCCAACAAGCCATTAGGCTCGCGTAAAGCGCCTTCCGGTGACGGGAAGGCTATAGAATGTCGGGACAGTTGCACCAGGCGCATGACAGCGAAACTCCACTACGCGAGTTTGATCGTTCAATAATAGCTTACAGACGTTGCTTAAACTGGTAATAACGCCCCTGCCTGGCTAACAGATCTGCGTGATTACCTTGCTCAATAATTTGTCCGTTGTCCATTACTATTATTTGATCAAAACGCGACAGCCCGCGCAGTCGGTGTGTAACCATCAGGACGGTTTTATCGCGCATCACATCGCTAATTAATTCAAGCATTTGGCTCTCTGTGGTGGCATCAAGCCCTTCGGTGGGTTCATCCAGCAGCATCAGCGGAACATCGTGCAATAAGGCGCGGGCGATAGCCAGACGACGGAGCTCGCCGCCTGAAAGTTGACGACCGCCTTCGCCCAGCCAGGCGTTAAGGCCATCACCTTCAAGCAGTTTTTCCAGCCCGACGCGGCGCAATACTGCGGACAATGCGTCGTCGCTGGCGTGTGGTGCTGCCAGCAGCAGATTGTCGCGAAGCGTCGCGCTGAACAGGTGTACGCGCTGTGGCACGACGCTGATGCTCTGGCGCAGCGCGGTTTCACTGAGGGCTGCAATCGGCTGTTCATTAATCAGGATTTCGCCGCACTGCGGATCCCATGCGCGGGTCAGCAATTGTAGCAGCGTTGATTTACCACAGCCGGTACGACCGAGAATCGCAATGTGTTCACCGGGCGTGGCCTGCAGGGAAAGGGTATCGAGCGCTTTTTGCGCCTGTCCCGGGTAGCTGAATGATACGTCGCGTAGCGTAAGAGTCACCTGCCCGGAAATCGTCGAGCCGGTATCCGGGAAGGCGACTTCCGGCTGCTGTTCAGTCAGTTCGGTGATGCGCAGCGCAGAGGCAATAACTTGGCCGAGATGCTGAAACGCGCCGGTTACTGGTGCTAACGCTTCGAACGCAGCAAGCGCACAGAAGACAAAGAGTGCGATCAGCGCGCCGGGCTGGGTATTGCCGCCCACGCCACCGGAGGCCATCCATAGCATCATAATCACCGCCAGCGCACCGACTAACAGCATCACCGCTTGTGATAATGCCGTTAATTCAGACTGACGTCGCTGGGCTTCGTGCCACTGCAACTCAGTCGCTTCCATTTGCGCGCGATAACGTTCACTGGCACCAAAAATGGTCAATTCAGCCTGGCCCTGTAGCCAGGATGTTAACTGCTGACGATATTGCCCACGCAGATGCGTCAGACTTTGTCCGGTGCTTTTGCCTGCCTGATAAAAGAGCGGTGGCAGGATAAATAAGGTCAGCAGCATAATGCCACCGAGGGTGACAGCCAGCGTGAAATCGAGAACGCTTAACCCCAGCGTAACCACCATGATGACGACAAAAGCGCCCACCAGTGGGGAGATCACGCGTAAGTACAGATGATCGAGCGTGTCGACGTCAGCCACCACGCGGTTGAGCAATTCACCCTGTCCATAACGGGACAGGCCAGCAGGGGAGAGCGGCAGTAGTTTGCTGAAGGTATAAATACGCAAATGTTGCAACACGCGGAATGTCGCATCGTGGCTGACCAGACGCTCGAAATAACGACCCGCGGTACGGGTGATCGCCGCACCGCGTACGCCTGCGGCAGGGAGCATATAGTTAAAGCTGTAAATCCCGGTGACGCCAACCACTGCCGAAGCGGACAGGAACCAACCTGAAAGCGTCAGCAAGCCAATGCTTGCCAGCAGCGTGACGATGGCCAGAACGATCCCTAACGTTAACATCCATTTGTGACGTTTATACAGCGTCAGATAAGGTAGCAAAGCGCGCATTCAGATGTCCTCCTGACGATGAGCCAGTAATGTCGCAAACGCCCCGTTGGCTGCGCCCAGTTCGGTCCAGGTACCTTGTTCAACGATCTGCCCATCCTGCATCACCCAGATAACGTTCCAGTCGGCAAGATCTTCCAACTGATGCGTCACCATCAGCGTGGTCTGGCGGCGCGATGCCGCGTTCAACGCTTGCATCACGCGTTGTTCGCTGTGTGCATCAAGGCTGGCGGCGGGTTCGTCCAGCAGCAGTAACTGACACGGATTGAGTAAGGCGCGAGCCACGGCAACGCGCTGTGCTTGTCCAACGGAAAGTCGAGCCGCCTGATCGCCCACTGGCGTATCCACACCCTGCGGCAGCAGCGGTAAAAACTCGCTGACCCAGGCGCTGTCGAGTGCAGCTTGCAGCTGTTCTTCGCTGGCATCTGGGCGAGCCAGTAGCACGTTTTCACGTAACGTGGAGGCAGGAAGCTGAGGGTTTTGCCCGACCCATGACAGTTGTTTGCGCCAGGAGTCAGGCGACAGGTCGCGCAGTTCAAAGCCGTTAATTCGCAGCGAACCTTGATAAGAGAGGAAACCTGACAGGACATTGAGCAGAGAACTTTTGCCGGAGCCGCTGCGTCCAACCAGCACCGCGCGTTGACCAGCCGCCAACGCAAAATTGAGCGGACCGGCCAGCACTTTGCCTTCCGACGAGGTGATGACCAGATCTCGTGCTTCAATTGACACGGCGTCTTTTGTCGCCAGCTCAATATCGCCACGTTCAGGATGAGCCAACGGGGTTTCCATAAAGGTTTTCAGGCTGTCCGCAGCCCCCACCGCTTGCGCTTTAGCGTGATAAAACGTGCCCAGATCGCGCAAGGGCTGGAAAAACTCCGGAGCCAGAATGAGCGCGAGGAAGCCTGCCGCCAGCGTGACGCCCGTCCCGTAGTGGCCGAAATCAAGTTCTCCAAGGTAGGAAAAACCAAAGTAAACCGCGACAAGCGCAATAGAAAGCGAGGTAAAGAATTCAAGGACACCGGATGACAGGAACGCCAGGCGCAGCACTTCCATGGTGCGTTGGCGGAAATCTTGCGACGCAGCACGGATGCTTTCCGTTTCGGCTTCACCGCGACCAAATATTCTTAGCGTCTCCATGCCCCGCAAGCGATCGAGGAAATGACCGCTGAGGCGGGCAAGAGCCTGAAAATTGCGGCGGTTAGCATCGGCTGCGCCCATACCGACCATTGCCATGAACAATGGGATCAACGGGGCAGTTCCAAGCAGAATAAGAGCGGCCACCCAGTTTGAGGGGAATACCGCCGCCACAATTAATAAGGGGACGCACACGGCCAGCGCCATTTGCGGCAGATAACGCGCATAGTAATCATGCATATCGTCAATCTGCTCCAGGATCAACGTGGCCCAACTCCCGGCCGGTTTGCCTTTTATCCAGGCCGGACCTGCCTGTTGTAGACGGTCAAGCACCTGGCGGCGAATTTCAAAGCGAATATGCTGCCCTGCGTGAAACCCGACCCGTTCGCGTAACCAGACGACCCATGCCCGCAGGATGAAAATCAATACCAGTACGATGAAAGGAAGCAGAAGCGCTTCTCGGGGAATATTGGCCATGATCATATGGTCCAGAATTCGGGCCATGAGCCAGGCCTGAGCGACGATTAACAGTCCGCTCACGAACCCCAACAGGCGCGAAATGTTCAGCCATCGTTGGGAAATTACACTTTGCTGTTTTAACCAGCGGGTCAGCTCTTTTTGACGGGTTTTATTCATTGCACGCTTAGCAGGTGAGTTATTGGAATTTTTGGGCAGGGCAATGTTACAACGAGGCAAAAATAAAGGCGACTTATAGTCGCCTTTTTTACTTTTGTTACTGATTTGTAAAACTTATTTGTTAGCGTCCGCAAGTCCGTCGAGATAACGTTCTGCATCAAGTGCGGCCATACAGCCCGTGCCCGCAGAGGTAATCGCCTGGCGATAAATATGGTCCATCACATCACCAGCTGCGAAAACACCCGGAATGCTGGTTTGGGTGGCATTGCCGTGAATACCGGACTGAACTTTGATGTAGCCGTTTTCCAGTTCAAGCTGACCGTCGAAAATAGCGGTATTCGGGCTGTGGCCGATAGCGACAAACAGCCCGGCAACGTCCAGTGATTCCACGTTGTCAGTGTTTTGCGTATCGCGTAGGCGGAGTCCGGTTACGCCCATTTGATCGCCGGTCACTTCTTCCAGCGTACGGTGGGTGTGCAGCACGATGTTGCCGTTCTCAACTTTATCCATCAAACGTTTGATGAGAATTTTCTCCGCGCGGAAGCTGTCGCGACGGTGAATCAAATGCACTTCAGATGCGATATTCGCCAGATACAGCGCTTCTTCAACAGCAGTGTTGCCGCCGCCGATCACCGCAACTTTTTGGTTACGATAGAAGAAACCGTCGCAGGTCGCGCAGGCGGAAACGCCACGGCCTTTAAATGCTTCCTCTGAAGGCAGACCCAGGTAACGTGCTGAAGCGCCGGTGGCGATGATCAGTGCGTCACAGGTGTATTCACCACTGTCGCCGGTCAGACGGAAAGGACGGTTTTGCAGATCAACTTTGCTGATGTGATCAAAAATGATTTCAGTGTCAAATTTGGTTGCATGTTCGTGCATACGCTCCATCAGCAGTGGGCCAGTAAGATCGTGCGGATCGCCAGGCCAGTTTTCCACTTCTGTTGTTGTGGTCAACTGACCACCTTTTTCCATACCGGTAATCAGGACCGGTTGCAGGTTAGCGCGTGCAGCGTAGACCGCAGCGGTATATCCCGCAGGGCCTGAGCCCAGAATAAGAAGTTTACTGTGTTTGGTTGCGCCCATGAGATCCCCATAGTTGTTGGCAGGCAATGAGCAGGATTGTAGGGAATTTACAGACGTAAAAAAAGAGTATGGCGATTTTGTTAACAATATGTGTAATAGCAGAAACCGATGAGCGGGGGTAATTATCCGTAATACTATAACGATTTCTACTTAAAATCGGTCAGTTATAAGGTGATAAAATGACGATTTTCCATCACTGCGAATGAATAACTGGCATGTTGTACTAAAAATCGATGTTTTGCTTTGACAATCACCTGCTGTTTTGCGAAAACATTCAAGGAAGAAAAAAACTGTGTCATGTATGTGCTGCATAATCATGCATGTAGATACCATGTTTACCGTGTTAGCGAAATCTACGCATGGTGTGGACAGATGCCATTCGTGATGTCGATAGCCGCCGACAGGCAACGGTCTTCTCACCATAAACCCAGGCATTGCGAACCGAAAATCCCTCTGGGTTGCGGTTAATTTTGATGGGTAGCGACTCTGAACAGTGATGTTAGTAGAGTCAGGCAGGAGTAGGGAAGGAATACAGAGAGACAATAATAATGGTAGATAGTAAGAAGCGCCCTGGCAAAGATCTCGACCGTATTGATCGTAACATTCTTAATGAGCTGCAAAAGGATGGGCGTATTTCTAACGTCGAGCTTTCTAAACGTGTGGGACTTTCACCAACGCCCTGCCTTGAGCGTGTGCGTCGGTTGGAAAGACAGGGTTTTATTCAGGGCTATACAGCGCTGTTAAACCCGCATTATCTGGATGCATCACTTCTGGTTTTTGTTGAGATTACTCTGAATCGTGGCGCCCCGGATGTGTTTGAACAATTTAACTCTGCAGTACAAAAACTTGAAGAAATTCAAGAGTGTCATTTGGTTTCCGGTGATTTCGACTATTTGCTGAAAACACGCGTACCGGATATGTCGGCATACCGTAAGCTGTTGGGGGAAACCCTGCTGCGTCTGCCTGGCGTGAATGACACACGTACTTATGTAGTAATGGAAGAAGTCAAACAGAGCAATCGTCTGGTAATTAAGACGCGCTAACACGGAACAGGTGCAAAATCGACGTAGTTTGATTACACTCCTGTTAATCCATACAGCAACAGTGCCGGGGTAACCCGGTGCTGTTGTCCGTTTTAGCATCGGGCAGGAAAAGCCTAAAACCTGGAGAGCCGTTTTTGAGCCAGGAATACACTGAAGACAAAGACGTCACATTGACGAAGTTAAGCAGCGGGCGCCGACTTCTGGAAGCGCTACTGATCCTTATTGCCCTTTTTGCCGTCTGGTTGATGGCAGCCTTACTCAGCTTTAATCCTTCGGATCCCAGTTGGTCGCAAACGGCGTGGCATGAACCAATTCATAATCTGGGCGGAATACCCGGCGCATGGCTGGCAGACACGCTGTTCTTTATTTTTGGCATCATGGCCTACACCATTCCCGTCATCATTGTTGGCGGCTGTTGGTTTGCATGGCGACACCAGGCCAGCGACGAATACGTCGATTATTTTGCCGTTTCGCTGCGCATTATTGGCGTTTTGGCGCTGATTCTCACATCCTGCGGACTTGCCGCAATCAATGCCGATGACATCTGGTATTTCGCCTCTGGCGGCGTGATTGGCAGCTTGCTCAGTACTACCCTGCAACCATTACTGCACAGCAGCGGCGGTACGTTGACGTTATTGTGCATTTGGGCTGCTGGATTAACGCTATTTACCGGTTGGTCGTGGGTTAGCATTGCGGAAAAACTGGGCGGTTGGTTACTCAATATCCTGACGTTTGCCAGCAACCGTACCCGCCGTGACGATACCTGGGTCGATGACGAAGAATATGAAGATGAAGACGAATCTATCGACGCCGCTGATGGTAAACCTCATGAATCGCGCCGGGCTCGTATTCTTCGTGGTGCGTTAGCGCGCCGTAAGCGTCTGGCAGAGAAGTTTACCAACCCACTGGGCCGTCATACTGATGCCGCGCTGTTCTCCGGCAAACGCATGGATGATGAAGACGAAATTGAATACAGCGCCCGCGGTGTTGTGGCCGATCCTAACGATGTGCTGTTTTCCGGCAATCGCGCGACGTTGCCTGAATATGACGAACTGGACCCGCTGCTGAATGGTCATTCGGTAACAGAGCCTGTGGCCGCCGCAGCTGCAGCAACAACGGCTGCGCAGGCCTGGAGCGCGCCGGTTGATCCGCTGCTGCAAACGTCGCCAGTGACCAACCCCGTTATGGAACAAGCGGCCCCAGCTGTAGCCTGGCAATCCGCGCCAGGCGCGCAAACCGGGGATGCGGTGATTGCGCCAGCACCTGAAGGTTATCCGCAGCCAACCCAGTACGCGCAGCCACCGGTACAGCAACAGTATGAACCCTGGCAGCAGCCGGTATTGGAGCAGAGTCCTCAGCCACAATATTATGCGCCACAGACCGCGGAACCCACATATGCGCAGCCCCTCGCGCCGCAAGCGCAGGCATTTACCGCGGAGCAAAACTGGCAGCCGGAACCTGTTTACCAACCGGAACCACTGCAGCAACCTGTCAATCAACAGGAGTCAACTTTACAACAGAACGCCGCATTTCAGCAGCCTGCTTATCAGCCGGAGCCAGTGCAGCAGCCTGCTTATCAGCCGGAGCCAGTTCAGCAACCTGTTTATCATCAGGAATCAACTTTTCAACAGAGCGCTCCGTTCCAGCAGCCTGTGGTTGAACAACCGACGGTGATGGAACCTGAGCCAGTGGTTGAAGAGGTTAAACCGACTCGTCCGCCGCTTTACTATTTTGAAGAAGTTGAAGAGAAACGTGCGCGTGAGCGTGAGCAACTGGCTGCCTGGTATCAACCGATACCAGAGCCGGTTCAGGAGCCTGAACGTGTTAAGCCGTCTATGCCATCTATGCCGACGGCTACATCCATTCCGCCCGTTGAGTCTGTTGCTGCCGTTGCGCCGCTGGCCGCAGGCGTAAAAAGTGCCGCTTTGGGGGCGGGGGCCGCTGCTGCAGCGCCTGTCTTTAGCCTTGCGGGTGGCGGTGCGCCGCGTCCACAGGTGAAAGAGGGTATTGGTCCGCAGTTACCGCGTCCGAATCGTGTGCGCGTGCCTACTCGTCGGGAATTGGCGTCGTATGGCATCAAACTGCCGTCACAGCGTATGGCTGAAGAGAAAGCCCGCGAAGAGCAGCTTGATACAGATGCGTACAGTGACGATGAAATTGATGCCATGCAGCAAGATGAGCTGGCACGTCAGTTTGCCCAGTCGCAGCAGCACCGCTATGGCGAAGAATATCAGGAAGATATCCATCAAGCTGATGACGAAGATTCAGCTGCAGAAGCGGAACTGGCTCGCCAGTTTGCCTCTTCCCAGCAGCAACGTTATTCCGGTGAGCAGCCAGCCGGAGCGAATCCGTTTTCTCTCGATGACTTTGAATTTTCGCCAATGAAAACGCTGGTGGATGAGGGGCCGCATGAGCCGCTGTTTACGCCTGGCGTGATGCCGGAGCCTGTGCCACAGTACCAGGAACCTGTTGCACCGCAGCAGCATTATCAGCAGCCAGCGCAGCCTGTCGCACCGCAGCAGCATTATCAGCATCCAGCGCAGCCTGTTGCACCGCAGCAGCATTATCAGCAGCCAGCGCAACCTGTTACACCGCCGCCGCAGGATAGCCTGATCCATCCGCTCCTGATGCGCAATGGCGATAGCCGTCCGGCGCATCGTCCAAACACGCCGCTGCCATCGTTAGATCTGCTCACACCGCCGCCGAGCGAAGTTGAGCCAATTGATACATTCGCGCTGGAGCAAATGGCACGTCTGGTGGAAGCGCGTCTGGCGGATTTCCGCATTAAAGCCGATGTGGTGAACTATTCCCCAGGCCCGGTGATAACCCGCTTTGAGCTTAATCTTGCTCCTGGGGTTAAAGCGGCACGTATTTCCAACCTGTCGCGCGATCTGGCGCGTTCGTTGTCTACCGCAGCGGTACGTGTTGTCGAGGTTATTCCGGGCAAACCGTATGTCGGACTGGAGTTACCGAACAAAAAACGTCAAACCGTTTATCTGCGCGAAGTGTTGGATAACACCAAATTCCGTGATAACTCATCTCCGCTGACCGTGGTGTTGGGTAAAGATATTGCGGGCGAACCGGTGGTGGCCGATCTGGCGAAAATGCCGCACCTGCTGGTGGCAGGGACAACCGGTTCCGGTAAGTCTGTTGGGGTGAACGCCATGATCCTCAGCATGCTGTACAAGGCGCAGCCGGAAGACGTTCGCTTTATCATGATTGACCCGAAAATGCTGGAACTGTCAGTTTATGAAGGCATTCCGCATCTGCTGACTGAAGTTGTGACCGACATGAAAGATGCTGCTAACGCCTTGCGCTGGAGCGTCAATGAAATGGAACGTCGCTACAAGCTGATGTCGGCGCTTGGGGTGCGTAACCTTGCTGGTTATAACGAGAAAATCGCCGAAGCAGCCCGCATGGGTCGTCCGATTCCGGACCCATACTGGAAGCCGGGCGACAGCATGGATGTTCAGCATCCGGTGCTGGAAAAACTGCCGTATATCGTTGTGTTGGTAGATGAATTCGCCGACCTGATGATGACCGTAGGTAAAAAGGTGGAAGAACTGATTGCTCGCCTGGCGCAAAAAGCGCGTGCGGCAGGGATACACCTGGTGCTGGCGACCCAGCGACCGTCGGTCGACGTTATCACCGGTCTGATTAAAGCGAATATTCCAACGCGTATCGCCTTTACCGTCTCCAGTAAAATTGACTCGCGTACCATTCTTGACCAGGGCGGAGCGGAATCGCTGTTAGGTATGGGGGACATGCTTTATTCCGCACCAAACTCGACGATCCCTGTGCGTGTTCACGGCGCCTTTGTTCGTGATGAAGAAGTTCACGCGGTGGTTCAGGACTGGAAGGCGCGCGGTCGTCCGCAATACGTTGACGGCATTACCTCTGACAGCGAAAGCGAAGGCGGCGGTGGCGGCTTTGATGGTGGCGAAGAGTTGGATCCGCTGTTCGATCAGGCGGTAAACTTTGTGACCCAGAAACGCAAAGCCTCAATCTCCGGCGTCCAGCGTCAGTTCCGCATCGGTTACAACCGAGCTGCGCGCATCATCGAACAAATGGAAGCGCAGGGAATTGTCAGCGAACAAGGACATAATGGTAATCGTGAAGTGCTGGCTCCGCCGCCCTTCGAATGATTGCAAAGTTAAGTAATTCAGTATTTTCTACTTTCCTCATGCTGATTTTTGGCCTGAAATGGATAGCAGAGGGATCTCCCCGTTGGGAGTGACGTATTTTGAGGAATAACGATGAAAAGAATCGCAATCACCTGTGCATTACTGTCTAGCTTTGTGGTGAGCAGCGTCTGGGCTGACGCTGCCAGCGACCTGAAAAGCCGCCTGGATAAAGTCAGTAGCTTCCATGCCAGCTTTACTCAGAAGGTCACGGACGGTAGCGGCGCAGCAGTGCAAGAAGGTCAGGGTGATTTATGGGTTAAACGTCCTAATCTGTTTAACTGGCATATGACGCAGCCTGACGAGAGTATCCTGGTTTCCGATGGGAAAACGCTGTGGTTCTTTAACCCGTTTGTTGAACAGGCGACCGCGACCTGGCTGAAAGACGCCACTGGCAATACGCCGTTCATGCTGATTGCACGTAACCAGGCCAGCGACTGGCAGCAGTACAACATTAAGCAAAACGGTGATGATTTCGTACTGACGCCTAAAACCAGTAGCGGTAACCTGAAGCAGTTTACGATCAATGTTGGGCGTGACGGGACGATCCACCAGTTTAGCGCCGTTGAACAAGACGATCAGCGCAGCAGTTATCAGCTGAAATCTCAGCAGAATGGTGTGATCGAACCTTCCAAATTCACCTTTACCCCGCCGCAAGGTGTAACGGTTGACGATCAACGTAAGTAGAGGCGTGTGAGTGAGCAATCTGTCGCTCGACTTTTCTGATAATACTTTTCAGCCACTGGCCGCGCGCATGCGGCCAGAAAATTTAGCGCAGTATATCGGACAGCAGCATCTGCTGGCTGCGGGTAAGCCTTTGCCACGCGCTATCGAGGCAGGGCATCTGCACTCCATGATTTTATGGGGACCACCGGGAACAGGCAAAACCACCCTTGCCGAAGTTATTGCCCGTTACGCCAACGCTGATGTTGAACGCATTTCGGCGGTTACGTCTGGTGTGAAAGAAATTCGTGAAGCGATTGAGCGTGCGCGTCAGAACCGTAACGCTGGTCGGCGTACGATCCTGTTTGTGGACGAAGTTCACCGTTTTAATAAAAGCCAACAGGATGCATTTTTACCGCATATTGAAGACGGAACCATCACGTTTATTGGCGCGACAACAGAAAACCCCTCGTTTGAGCTGAACTCAGCGCTGCTATCACGTGCACGCGTTTACTTACTGAAATCGTTAACCACCGACGATATTGAACTGGTACTGGACCAGGCGATGTCAGACAAAGCGCGGGGCTACGGCGGACAGGATATCGTACTCCCGCCTGAGACGCGTCGGGCGATTGCCGAACTGGTTAATGGTGACGCGCGCCGGGCGCTGAATACGCTGGAAATGATGGCCGATATGGCCGAAGTTGATGATTCCGGCAAGCGCATATTGAAAGCAGAATTGCTCACTGAAATTGCCGGTGAACGCAGCGCGCGTTTCGATAATAAAGGCGATCGTTTTTACGATCTCATCTCCGCATTACACAAGTCGGTACGCGGGAGTGCACCGGATGCAGCGCTTTATTGGTATGCACGTATTATCACCGCTGGTGGTGATCCGCTGTACGTTGCCCGCCGCTGTCTGGCGATTGCCTCTGAAGATGTTGGTAATGCCGATCCTCGCGCTATGCAAGTGGCGATTTCTGCATGGGATTGCTTTACTCGCGTGGGGCCAGCTGAAGGCGAACGCGCGATTGCTCAGGCGATTGTTTATCTGGCCTGTGCGCCGAAGAGTAATGCAGTTTACACCGCCTTTAAAGCCGCACTTGCTGATGCCCGTGAACGTCCGGATTACGACGTGCCGGTCCACCTGCGTAATGCGCCGACTAAGCTGATGAAAGAGATGGGCTACGGTCAGGAATATCGTTACGCCCATGATGAGCCAAATGCATATGCCGCCGGAGAAGAGTACTTCCCTCAGGAATTGGCGCAAACGCGCTATTATCATCCCACAAACAGAGGTCTTGAAGGCAAGATTGGCGAAAAGCTCGCCTGGCTCGCCGGACAGGATCAAAATAGCCCTATAAAACGCTACCGTTAGTGTTATCGTTGCGGTAATGTTGTCTCTGTATCCCTGTGACCGCAGGCTGTGGTCACTTTCTCCTATTTTAATTCGATAAGCACAGGATAAGCATGCTCGATCCCAATCTGCTGCGTAATGAGCCAGACGCAGTCGCAGAAAAACTGGCAAGCCGGGGCTTTAAGCTGGATGTAGATAAGCTGCGCGCTCTTGAAGAGCGTCGTAAAGTTCTGCAGGTACAAACTGAAAACCTGCAGGCAGAGCGTAACTCTCGATCGAAATCCATCGGCCAGGCAAAAGCGCGCGGGGAAGATATCGAGTCTTTACGTCTGGAAGTGAACAAACTGGGCGAAGAGCTGGATGCCGCGAAAGCTGAACTTGATACCTTACAGGCTGAGATCCGCGATATTGCGCTGACTATTCCTAACCTGCCAGCAGACGAAGTTCCGGTGGGTAAAGATGAAAATGATAACGTCGAAGTCAGCCGCTGGGGTACACCGCGCGAGTTCGATTTCGAGGTGCGCGATCACGTTACCCTGGGTGAAATGCACACGGGTCTTGATTTCGCTGCGGCGGTTAAGCTGACCGGCTCTCGTTTCGTTGTTATGAAAGGCCAGATTGCGCGTATGCACCGTGCGCTGTCCCAGTTCATGCTGGATCTGCACACTGAGCAGCATGGTTACAGCGAAAACTATGTCCCGTATCTGGTTAACCATGACACCCTGTACGGCACAGGCCAACTGCCGAAATTTGCTGGCGACTTGTTCCACACGCGTCCGTTGGATGAAGAAGCTGACAGCAGCAACTATGCGCTGATCCCAACGGCAGAAGTGCCGCTGACAAACCTGGTACGTGACGAAATCATCGACGAAGATGCGCTGCCGATCAAAATGACTGCGCATACGCCGTGCTTCCGTTCTGAAGCAGGTTCTTACGGCCGTGACACTCGTGGTCTGATCCGTATGCACCAGTTCGATAAAGTTGAGATGGTGCAGATTGTTCGTCCAGAAGATTCGATGGATGCGCTGGAAGAGATGACCGGTCATGCTGAGAAGGTCCTGCAACTGCTGGGTCTGCCGTATCGCAAGATCATCCTGTGCACTGGCGACATGGGCTTCGGCGCATGCAAAACCTACGATCTGGAAGTATGGATCCCGGCACAGAATACCTATCGCGAAATCTCTTCTTGCTCCAACGTGTGGGATTTCCAGGCTCGTCGCATGCAGGCGCGTTGTCGCAGCAAATCCGACAAAAAGACCCGTTTAGTGCATACGCTGAATGGTTCTGGTCTGGCGGTAGGACGTACGCTGGTTGCGGTAATGGAAAACTATCAGCAGGCTGATGGCCGCATTCAGGTTCCGGAAGTATTGCGTCCGTACATGAATGGCCTGGAATTCATCGGTTAAGCTACTTTTCTCTGCTAAAAAAGCGCCTCAGGGCGCTTTTTTTACACCTGTTTGACGCTGGACAATAACACCTACTCATTCAGGAGTAATACTGCCTTCGAACGAAGGTTGGTATTTATCACTGCCTTTCTGCAAATTCATTACCTACCTGTCTGTATATCGATAGTAACGTTATATAAAAATCTATACAACGAATATTTGCCTTTTGTTTATTGTGAGCAGCAGAGTGAGCCACTATGAAAACTAAGATCCCCGATGCCGTACTGGCAGCTGAGGTTAGTCGCCGCGGTCTGGTGAAAACGACGGCGATAGGCGGGCTGGCGGTGGCCAGTAGCGCGTTTACCCTGCCATTTACCCGTATTGCAAATGCCGCAGAGGCCCTTAATCCAAAACAGATTAATGAGAAAGTGATCTGGAGCGCGTGTACGGTGAACTGTGGTAGCCGCTGCCCGCTGCGTATGCATGTGGTAGACGGTGAAATAAAGTATGTCGAAACCGACAACACCGGTGATGACAACTATGATGGTCTGCACCAGGTACGCGCCTGTCTGCGTGGGCGCTCCATGCGTCGTCGCGTCTATAATCCCGATCGTCTGAAATATCCGATGAAACGCGTCGGTAAGCGCGGTGAAGGTAAGTTTGAGCGTATCAGCTGGGATGAAGCCTACGAAATCATTGCCAGTAATATGCAGCGTCTTATTAAAGACTACGGCAACGAGTCTATCTATCTGAACTACGGTACCGGTACGCTGGGGGGCACCATGACGCGCTCCTGGCCGCCGGGCAAAACGCTGGTGGCACGGTTGATGAACTGCTGCGGCGGTTACCTGAACCACTACGGGGATTACTCTTCTGCGCAGATCGCTGCCGGGTTGAACTATACCTATGGCGGTTGGGCAGACGGCAACAGCCCGTCCGACATTGAAAACAGCAAGCTGGTGGTCCTGTTTGGTAATAACCCTGGTGAAACGCGTATGAGCGGGGGCGGGGTAACCTATTACCTTGAACAGGCGCGACAGAAATCCAATGCTCGTATGATTATTATCGATCCCCGCTACACGGATACCGGCGCGGGCCGAGAAGATGAATGGATCCCGATCCGTCCAGGCACCGATGCGGCGCTGGTTAATGGTCTGGCGTATGTCCTGATCACCGAAAACATGGTTGATCAACCGTTCCTCGACAAATACTGCGTGGGTTACGACGAGAAAACCTTACCGGCCGACGCGCCTAAGAACGGTCACTATAAGGCATATATTCTTGGGCAGGGCAAAGATGGTATTGCCAAGACGCCTGAGTGGGCGGCGCAGATTACTGGCATTCCCGCTGAACGTATTGTCAAACTGGCTCGTGAAATTGGTAGCGCAAAACCGGCATACATCAGTCAGGGGTGGGGGCCGCAGCGTCACGCCAATGGTGAAATAGCGACTCGCGCTATTTCTATGCTGGCTATCCTGACCGGTAACGTTGGCATCAACGGCGGCAATAGCGGGGCACGTGAAGGCTCATACAGTTTGCCGTTTGAGCGTATGCCTACGTTGGAAAACCCTGTAGAAACCAGCATCTCGATGTTTATGTGGACGGACGCGATTGAGCGAGGCCCGGAGATGACGGCCCTGCGTGACGGTGTGCGCGGCAAAGACAAGCTTGATGTTCCCATTAAGATGATCTGGAACTATGCTGGTAACTGTTTAATTAACCAGCACTCTGACATCAACCGTACGCATGAAATCCTGCAGGATGAGAAGAAGTGCGAGATGATCGTCGTCATCGACTGTCATATGACTTCCTCGGCTAAATATGCGGATATTTTGCTACCGGATTGCACTGCCTCCGAACAGATGGACTTCGCGCTGGATGCCTCATGCGGGAATATGTCCTATGTGATTTTCACCGATCAGGCAATTAAACCACGCTTCGAATGCAAGACTATCTACCAGATGACCAGTGAACTGGCGAAACGCCTTGGCGTTGAGCAGCAGTTTACAGAAGGTCGAACTCAGGAAGAGTGGATGCGTCATCTCTACGAGCAGTCACGCAAAGCGATTCCTGAACTGCCAACGTTTGAAGAATTCCGTAAGCAAGGGATCTTTAAACAGCGCGACCCACAAGGGCATCACGTCGCGTACAAAGCGTTCCGTGAAGATCCTAACGCTAATCCGTTGACCACCCCGTCAGGTAAGATCGAAATTTATTCGCAACAGCTTGCCGAAATTGCGGCAACCTGGGAACTGCCGGAAGGTGATGTGATCGATCCGTTGCCGATTTATACCCCTGGATTTGAAAGCCTGAACGATCCGTTGGTGGAGAAATTCCCTCTGCAACTGACCGGCTTCCATTACAAGTCTCGTGTCCATTCGACCTATGGCAACGTGGATGTTCTAAAAGCATCCTGCCGTCAGGAAATGTGGATCAACCCTATGGATGCGCAGCGACGCGGCATTAACAACGGCGACAAGGTGCGTATCTTTAACGATCGTGGTGAAGTGCATATCGAGGCGAAAGTGACGCCGCGTATGATGCCTGGTGTGGTGGCATTAGGCGAAGGCGCCTGGTATGACCCGGATGCAAAACGCGTGGATCAGGGCGGTTGCATTAACGTCCTGACAACTCAGCGTCCGTCTCCTCTCGCGAAGGGGAACCCGTCACACACGAACCTTGTTCAGGTTGAAAAGGCGTAAGGAGTAACCGATGACAACCCAGTATGGATTTTTTATTGATTCCAGCCGTTGCACCGGTTGCAAAACCTGCGAACTGGCCTGCAAAGATTTCAAAAATTTAACCCCGGAGGTCAGCTTCCGCCGCATTTATGAGTATGCAGGCGGTGACTGGCAGGAGGACAACGGCGTCTGGCATCAGAATGTCTTTGCCTATTACCTCTCCATTGCCTGTAACCACTGTGAGGATCCGGCCTGTACCAAGGTATGTCCGAGCGGCGCGATGCACAAACGTGAAGATGGTTTTGTCGTTGTCGATGAAGACGTGTGCATTGGCTGTCGGTATTGCCACATGGCCTGTCCTTACGGTGCGCCGCAGTACAATGCTGAAAAAGGGCATATGACAAAATGTGACGGCTGCCATGAGCGTGTCGCTGAAGGCAAGAAACCTATCTGTGTCGAATCCTGCCCGTTGCGTGCGCTGGATTTTGGCCCGATTGAAGAGCTGCGCAAAAAGCATGGTTCCCTGGCTGCGGTTGCGCCACTGCCGGGTGCGCACTTTACCAAACCAAGTATTGTCATCAAACCTAACGCCAATAGCCGCCCGACCGGGGATACCACAGGTTATCTGGCTAATCCGAAGGAGGTGTAAGATGGGAAGTGGATGGCATGAATGGCCGCTGATGATCTTCACGGTCTTCGGACAGTGTGTGGTTGGTGGCTTTATTGTTCTGGCGCTGGCGCTGATGAAAGGGGACTTACGTCCTGAAACGCAGCAGCGCGTGATCGCCTGCATGTTTGGACTGTGGGTATTGATGGGTATTGGCTTTATTGCTTCTATGCTTCATCTGGGCTCGCCGATGCGCGCCTTTAACTCACTCAATCGTGTAGGGTCTTCGGCGTTGAGTAACGAAATTGCCAGCGGCTCCATCTTCTTTGCCGTTGGTGGTATCGGCTGGCTGCTGGCCACGTTGAAAAAAATGTCGCCCGCGTTACGCAATCTGTGGTTAGTTGTCACCATGGTACTGGGCGTGATTTTTGTCTGGATGATGGTACGTGTGTATAACACTATCGATACTGTGCCGACCTGGTACAGCGTCTGGACACCGTTGGGCTTCTTCCTGACGATGTTTATGGGCGGTCCGCTGCTGGGGTATCTGTTACTGAGAATTGCCGGTGTTGACGGTTGGGCGATGCGCTTGCTGCCGGCTATCTCAGTGCTTGCACTGGTGGTGAGCGCCATCATGTCAGTAATGCAGGGGGCTGAACTGGCGACGATCCACAGTTCGATTCAGCAGGCGTCTGCGCTGGTTCCGGATTACGGATCGCTCATGGCGTGGCGGATTGTGGCGCTGGCATTAGCGCTGTGCTGCTGGATTGTACCGCAAGTGAAGGGTTACCAGCCTGCAGTTCCGTTGCTTTCCGTCGCATTTATTCTGTTGCTTGTTGGAGAGTTAATAGGTCGTGGCGTGTTCTACGGCCTGCATATGACCGTTGGTATGGCGGTAGCGAGCTAAATGATAAACCGGGGCTTAGCCCCGGTTTTTTACTTCTGTTTCGTTAACGTGTCGTAGCTGGTCATCAGATTGCGATAATCGGGGATGTGGTTAGAGAACAACGTTGCCAGCCCCTCGATATCGTTGCGCCAGTCGCGGTGCAGCTCGCATGCGACGCCAAACCACGTCATCAGTTGAGCACCGGCCTGCGACATCCGATCCCATGCTGAATGGCGGGTAATTTCATTAAATGTGCCTGAGGCATCGGTGACAACAAAGACGTCAAAACCTTCTTCAATAGCCGAGAGCGCAGGGAAGGCAACGCAAACTTCCGTCACGACGCCGGCGATAATCAGCTGTTTTTTGCCGGTCGCTTTCACCGCTTTCACGAAATCTTCATTATCCCACGCGTTAATGTTTCCGGGGCGAGCAATATAGGGCGCGTCGGGAAATTGCGCTTTTAGCTCCGGCACCAGCGGCCCATTGGGTCCGGTCTCAAAACTGGTTGTCAGAATGGTCGGGAGTTTGAAGTATTTTGCTAAGTCACCGAGGGCAAGCACGTTATTTTTAAATTTATCGGGATCGATATCCCGAACCAGAGAGAGCAGGCCAGCCTGATGGTCGACCAGCAGTACTGCCGCATTATCTTTATCAAGTCTCACGTAAGGTTTAGTCATGATATTTCTCCTGTTCAGCATCAGTGGGGAAAATTTGATGAGTTTAAGTCTACAGAGAGAGCGAAATTTGGATTAGATAGGTAAAAAGGAACTCACAGTTCTATTTTGAGGACAATGCAGGTTTGCATCCCGCATAGAGTTTAGTAAGAAATAAAAGCACGGGGAGTCCATGAAATTTTTCGACTGAACGGAACGCGAGATTTTTGTTTTAGATCAATAAAAACAAGCAGATGTGTTTTTAAGCTTTTTATCTATTCACATTAAGAATCAGTAATGCAAATCGATCGGCCAGAAAGCGCCACAGCCCTCTGATTACGCCGATTGACAATGTTTTTGGCAGTGGCATGATGCGCATGAAATTTGAACTTCCTCACGGTTTTTATTCATGTCCACCTATACTCGTCCCGTCATGCTGCTGCTGTGCGGGCTGCTTCTGTTGACCCTGGCGATCGCCGTGTTAAACACGCTCGTCCCGCTTTGGCTCGCCCATGAAAACCTGCCCACCTGGCAGGTAGGCGTGGTGAGCTCGTCTTACTTTACCGGTAATCTGGTAGGGACGTTGTTGACCGGGTATTTAATCAAACACCTTGGCTTTAATCGCAGCTATTACATCGCCTCGTTTATTTTTGCTGCGGGTTGTGTCGGGTTGGGGATTATGGTGGGATTCTGGAGCTGGATGACCTGGCGCTTTATCGCCGGTGTTGGCTGCGCCATGATTTGGGTGGTGGTGGAAAGCGCGCTGATGTGCAGCGGGACTTCGCGTAATCGCGGACGTTTACTTGCCGCCTATATGATGATCTATTATGTGGGGACGTTTTTAGGCCAGCTGCTGGTGAGTAAAGTATCCACGGAATTGATGAACGTCCTGCCGTGGGTGACAGGGACTATCCTGGCTGGTGTTTTGCCACTGCTCTTTACTCGCATTGCCAATCAGCAGGGTGATGAGCAGAAGTCCACACCTATTGTCTCCATGCTGAAACTGCGACAGGCGCGCCTGGGCGTGAATGGCTGTATCATTTCCGGGATTGTGCTGGGGTCTTTGTATGGCCTGATGCCGCTGTATCTCAACCATCAGGGAGTGAGCAACGCCAGTATTGGCTTCTGGATGGCTGTTCTGGTTAGTGCCGGAATTCTGGGACAGTGGCCGATTGGCCGCCTGGCGGATAAGTTGGGACGCCTGTTGGTTTTACGCGTCCAGGTTTTCGTGGTCATCGTTGGCAGTATCGCCATGCTAAATCAGGCGGCGATGGCGCCCGCATTGTTTATGTTGGGTGCTGCAGGTTTTACCCTCTATCCGGTGGCGATGGCCTGGGCCTGTGAAAAGGTGGAACATCATCAGCTGGTCGCCATGAATCAGGCATTGTTATTAAGCTATACCGTGGGCAGCCTGCTTGGTCCTTCATTTACCGCGATGCTGATGCAAAATTATTCAGATAGCTTGCTGTTTATCATGATCGCCAGCGTATCGTTTATTTATTTACTGATGCTGTTACGTAAAACGGGCCATACGCCCAATTCTATTGCGCATGTTTGATCTGATTTAACACAAACCGACCAGGTTCCCATACATATTGTTTATGTATGCTTTATGTGGACCTGGTATTATTTAATCGCACGCATCTGTCCTGAAAATAAAGTGTGCAGAAGGTTATAGTTTTACATCCCGCCGTTTCCGCTCGTTCATTTTAACGCGCATAATCCCAC
The DNA here is from genome assembly GCF_052950715.1 of Citrobacter sp. VF227. NCBI lineage: Bacteria > Pseudomonadati > Pseudomonadota > Gammaproteobacteria > Enterobacterales > Enterobacteriaceae > Citrobacter > Citrobacter sp. VF227. The sequence goes on along the minus strand of NZ_JBRFVF010000002.1, from coordinate 230,979 downwards.
GCCTTATATATTAATACTCAAAAAGCTTCTACGAAGGATCGCGTATGGCTGGTGTGCAGGAAAAACAATTGCGATGGTACAACATCGCATTGATGTCGTTTATCACCGTTTGGGGTTTTGGCAACGTTGTTAACAACTATGCTAATCAGGGACTGGTTGTTGTCTCCTCATGGATATTTATTTTTGCGCTCTATTTTATTCCCTATGCGCTGATTGTTGGACAACTTGGTTCTACCTTTAAAGATGGGAAAGGCGGGGTCAGTACCTGGATTAAGCACACGATGGGGCCAGGCCTTGCCTATCTTGCTGCATGGACCTATTGGGTCGTGCATATTCCTTATCTGGCGCAAAAGCCGCAGGCCATTCTGATTGCGCTGGGATGGGCGCTAAAAGGCGATGGGTCACTGATAAAAGAGTATACCGTTGTGGCCCTGCAAGGACTGACGCTGGCGCTATTTGTCTTTTTCATGTGGGTTGCGTCCCGTGGTATGAAATCACTGAAAATTGTGGGCTCAGTGGCGGGCATCGCGATGTTCGTGATGTCTATTCTGTATGTCGTGATGGCGGTAACTGCTCCGGCGATCACCGATGTGCAGATAGCAACAACCAATATCACATGGGAATCGTTCATCCCGCATATCGATTTTACCTATATTACCACGATCTCAATGCTGGTCTTTGCCGTTGGCGGCGCCGAGAAAATATCACCTTACGTTAATCAGACACGTAATCCGGGCAAAGAATTTCCGAAAGGGATGCTCGTCCTGGCGGTGATGGTGGCAGTGTGTGCGATCCTCGGGTCGCTGGCCATGGGGATGATGTTTGACTCCCGGCATATTCCTGATGATCTCATGACCAATGGTCAATATTACGCCTTCCAGAAATTGGGCGAGTATTATGGTATGGGTAACTCGCTGATGGTTATTTACGCTATTGCCAACACATTAGGACAGATCGCGGCATTAGTATTTTCTATTGATGCACCGCTTAAAGTTCTGCTGGGCGATGCGGATCGTAAATATATTCCGGAAAGCCTGTGTAAAACCAATGCCTCGGGGACACCGGTCAATGGTTATATTCTGACGCTGGTGCTGGTAGCGATTTTGATTATGTTGCCAACCCTGGGGATTGGCGACATGAACAATCTCTACAAGTGGTTGCTAAATCTCAATTCAGTCGTGATGCCATTGCGTTATCTATGGGTGTTTGTGGCGTTTATTGCTGTTATTCGCCTGGCGCAGAAGTATAAGCCGGAATATGTCTTTATCCGGAATCGATCGCTGGCGATGACGGTGGGGATCTGGTGCTTCGCTTTTACCGCATTTGCTTGTCTGACCGGGATCTTCCCGAAAATGGAAGCCTTTACCCCTGAGTGGACATTCCAGCTCACGCTGAATATCGTGACGCCGTTTGTGCTGGTAGGATTGGGGTTGATTTTCCCGCTACTGGCGAGAAGAGGGCGCTAAGGTAGAGTCTGGTGGGTAACGGGTCCGTTACCCACCATAAATATCAATACATCACTTTATGTCCATATTGCTCGAGAATGCCTTTCACGCGCTCCATGGTCTCTTTCTTCGGCGGCTTAACGCCGTCCAGCTTGTACTCTTCACCCATCGCCACCCATTTGTGCTTGCCCAGTTCGTGGTAAGGCAGCAGCTCGATTTTTTCGACGTTGCCCATATCGCGGGTAAACTCGCCCAGGCGGTGTGCGGAATCGTCATCGTCAGACCAGCCAGGCACGACTACGTAGCGGATCCAAACCTTGATATCTTTGTTAGACAAATAGCGAGCGAACTCCAGCGTACGATGGTTAGATACGCCTACCAGATTCTGATGGATTTCATCGTTCATCTGTTTGAGATCGAGCATTACCAGGTCGGTGACTTCCAGCAGTTCATCAATCACCGGATCGTAGCGGCGAACAAAACCGTTGGTATCCAGACAGGTATGAATGCCTTCTTTTTTACAGGCGCGGAACCAGTCACGTACGAATTCAGCTTGCAGGATAGCCTCACCGCCGGACGCTGTCACACCGCCGCCGGAAGCGTTCATAAAGTGGCGATAGGTCACGACCTCTTTCATTAATTCATCGACGGTGACTTCTTTACCGCCGTGCGTATCCCATGTGTCGCGGTTGTGGCAATACAGGCAGCGCATCAGGCAGCCCTGGAAAAAGGTAATAAAACGGATGCCCGGGCCATCAACAGTGCCACAGGATTCAAAGGAGTGAATGCGACCAATAACTGACATTGCGGTGTTTCTCCAGGTGTGGCCCATCCGGGGCCAGTGTTAGTGCACAGTTATTAACTGTGTCGAGTCTGTTTTGGCTGATATCCATAAGTATAGATAGCTGACAAAGCAGGCTATTAAAAAGGCCCCACTTACGTGGAGCCTTTATTGTACGCTTTTTAAAGTACGATTTCAGTCAAAACCAATTACATGGTCTGAGTGAAGGTACGAGTAATAACGTCCTGCTGCTGTTCTTTAGTCAGGGAGTTAAAACGTACTGCGTAGCCAGAAACACGGATGGTCAGCTGCGGATATTTTTCCGGATGTTCCATCGCATCCAGCAGCATTTCACGGTTCATGACGTTCACGTTCAGGTGCTGACCACCTTCGATGGATGCTTCGTGGTGGAAGTAGCCATCCATCAGACCAGCCAGGTTGGTCTTACGAACTTCGTCGTCTTTACCCAGTGCGTTCGGAACGATAGAGAAGGTGTAAGAGATACCATCTTTAGCGTATGCAAACGGCAGTTTAGCAACGGAGGTCAGAGAGGCAACAGCACCTTTCTGGTCACGACCGTGCATTGGGTTAGCACCCGGTCCGAATGGCGCGCCAGCACGACGACCGTCTGGGGTGTTACCCGTTTTCTTACCATAAACCACGTTAGAGGTGATGGTCAGAACAGACTGAGTCGGGATAGCGTTACGATAAGTAGTCAGTTTCTGAATTTTCTTCATGAAACGTTCTACCAGATCAACCGCCATGTCATCAACGCGAGAGTCGTTGTTACCAAACTGCGGGTATTCGCCTTCGATTTCGAAGTCGATAGCCAGACCGTCTTCGTCACGAATCGGCTTAACTTTCGCATATTTGATTGCAGACAGGGAGTCAGCAGCGACGGACAGACCAGCGATACCACACGCCATGGTGCGGATAACGTCACGGTCATGCAGTGCCATCAGAGAGGCTTCGTAGCTGTACTTGTCGTGCATGTAATGGATAACGTTCAGTGCGGTGACGTACTGTTTAGCCAGCCAGTCCATGAAGTGATCCATGCGGTCCATCACTTCGTCGAAGTTCAGAACGTCGCCTTTGATCGGTTCAGATTTAGGACCAACCTGCATTTTCAGTTTTTCATCAACGCCGCCGTTGATTGCGTACAGCATGGTTTTCGCCAGGTTTGCACGCGCACCGAAGAACTGCATTTGTTTACCAACAACCATCGGGCTTACGCAGCAAGCGATAGCGTAATCGTCGTTGTTGAAGTCCGGACGCATCAGGTCATCGTTCTCGTACTGCAGAGAAGAGGTGTCGATGGACACTTTAGCGGCGAATTTCTTGAAGTTCAGAGGCAGTTTTTCAGACCACAGAACGGTGATGTTCGGCTCCGGAGAAGGACCCATGGTGTACAGGGTGTTCAGGAAGCGGAAGCTGTTTTTGGTAACCAGAGTACGGCCATCAACGCCCATACCACCGATAGATTCAGTTGCCCAGATTGGGTCACCGGAGAACAGTTCATCGTATTCTGGGGTACGCAGGAAGCGAACCATACGCAGTTTCATGACCAGGTGGTCAATCATTTCCTGAGCGTCTTGTTCGGTGATTTTGCCTGCTTTCAGATCGCGTTCGATGTAAGCATCCAGGAAGGTGGATACGCGACCGAAGGACATTGCTGCGCCGTTCTGAGATTTAACCGCGGCCAGGTAGCCGAAGTAAGTCCACTGGATAGCTTCCTGAGCGTTGGTAGCCGGACCAGAGATATCGCAGCCATATTTAGCAGCCATTTCTTTGATCTGACCCAGTGCGCGGTGCTGTTCAGCGATTTCTTCACGCAGACGGATAGTTGCTTCCAGGTTTACGCCGTTTTCCAGATCGGACTGCAGAGAGACGAACTGAGCGTATTTGTCTTTCATCAGGTAGTCGATACCGTACAGCGCAACGCGACGGTAGTCACCGATGATACGGCCACGGCCATACGCATCTGGCAGACCAGTCAGAACACCGGATTTACGGCAGTTCAGAATGTCTTTGGTGTAAACATCGAATACGCCCTGGTTGTGGGTTTTGCGGTATTCGGTGAAGATTTTTTTCAGCATCGGGTCCAGTTCGCGGTTGTACGCTTTGCAGGAACCTTCAACCATTTTGATGCCGCCAAACGGAATGATCGCACGTTTCAGCGGAGCTTCAGTCTGCAGACCAACAATTTTCTCGAGCGCTTTGTTGATGTAGCCAGCGTCGTGAGAAGTGATGGTAGAAGCAACGGAGGTGTCAAAGTCAACAGGCGCGTGAGTGCGGTTTTCCTGTTTAACGCCTTCCATCACGCTGTCCCACAGTGCAGTGGTCGCATCAGTTGCGCCAGCCAGGAAGGACTCGTCACCCTCATATGGAGTGTAGTTTTTCTGAATGAAGTCACGTACGTTTACTTCATTCTGCCAGTCACCTTTGGTAAAACCTTCCCAGGCTGTGGCTAACTTTTCATTAAGCTCGGACATGTAACACCTACCTTCTTAAGTGGATTTTTTATTTACTGCGTGTAATGGGCATCATCAGATTAATGATGATCGTTACCACGCAGATAAATGACCCAGTATGTCAACCCGACCAACAAACCGCCGCCGATAATGTTACCGATCGTAACCGGAATCAGGTTATCGGTGATGAAATTCATCACGGTCAGGTGAGAAAAATTCTCCGGAGAAGACCCAACAGCGGTCCAGAATTCCGGGGTGGCGAAATCGCGTATTACAATACCCATAGGGATCATAAACATGTTTGCGATACTGTGCTCAAAACCGCTGGCAACAAACATTGCGACCGGTAATACCATGATAAACGCTTTGTCCATCAGGCTGCGGCCAGAGTAGCTCATCCATACCGCCAGGCACACCATCAGGTTAGCCAGGATGCCAAGGCTTACTGCCTCAACAAAAGTATGGTGCACTTTGTGGTCGGCTGTTTGCAGGACGTTGAGCCCCCACGCGCCGTTGGCGGTCATGTATTCGCCGGAAAGCCACATCAGTAGCACGAAGAGCAAGCAACCCACCAGGTTACCGACATACACGTTAAGCCAGTTTTTAGCCAATTGGCCCCAGGTAATACGACCACTGGCTTTTGCTACGACAATCAATACGGTTGAGGTGAAGAGGTCTGCGCCGCAGACAACGCAAAGAATCAGCCCCAGGGAAAAGCAGATACCACCTACTAATTTTGCCATGCCGAAAGGCATAGTTCCGGTACCGGTTGTTGCGGTGATATAGAAAACAAAGGCAATTGAAATGAATACACCGGCAGTAATTGCCAGATAGAACGTCTTAAGCGGATGTTTCGTTGCTTTATAGACGCCTGCTTCTTCGGCAACTTTGGCCATTGCAGCAGGAAGAATAAGATCAAAAGGGTTGTCAGCTTTCACACTAACTCTCTCTTTATTAAGTCGGCGACGAGATACTAACAAAGCATTATAGATGAGAATTTGATATAGATCATATCTCGCCTGGCTTATAGGCCCGTAAGACGCATGGTTTTTATGCGATTACGGAGTAACTTGTTGATTATCCACGTAAAAATAAATTTTAAAAATTATAAAGTGAGTTGAATTTTTTCTTTTTGTCTCCTGTTAGACGGTTAATTAAAATGGAGTAATTGAGATAAAAAACTGCATTAATACGCTAATTTTTTTAATATCAACTACTAATATTTAACCTTGTTTTTACATTTATTTTCCGATTTGACCAAAATAAAAAAACAGGGCGCTTAAAGCGCCCCGTAATATATCCCAGACAAAACTTTTAGCCTACTTAGCGCAGGCTGACTGTCATTATTTTGACCAATGTGCCGCTTTCGCGCGCTGTAGTTTTTCATAGGCTTTCAGCAGAGACTGATGCGCCGGGAAAGCCTGCAGATCGCTATCAACGGTTTGCAACCCGTAGAATGGCGCTTCGCCACTCAATGCTGCACTTGCCGCTTCAACCGCCTCGGCACCGTACATGCGGACAAACGCATTCAGATATTGCAGCGGCTGACGATCTTCTTCCTGAGAGAGCAGAAGCAGCGTTTGCAGACAGCGGTAGTAGTTGGCACGTTCAGCGCTAAAGACGGAGGCATTGAATTCCATCGTCCATTCTGTCCAGACCAGCGCCTGCTCCAGGTCGCCACCGGCCAGCGCCAGCATCACTTTTAGCTCGCCAATACGCAGGGTGTACCAACCGTTATCCGCGCCGGTTGCCAGACCAAGTAGTTCGCGGACGCGGGTGAAGTCGTCAAAGCCTTCTTCATCCAGTTGTTCGATCAGGTTGAGATAGTCTTCTTTATCCCATTCACTTCCCGGCAGAGAGAGGATGGTGTCACGCAGATGGGCGCCCATGGCGTTGTTGGCTAACCACAGATCTTCAGCCGGGTAGATGTCAGACATTCCCGGAACAATAATGCGGCAGGCGTAAACGCTCAGATGCTCATAGTCGGCGATATACACTTCTTTATCTTCAGCATTGAAGATAGTCATCAGGGTGGCGAACTCTTCTTCCGTGGTGCCAGAGAAATTCCAGTCAACGAACGGATAGTCGGCATCCTGCTTGAACAGATCCCATGAAATCAGACCGCTGGAATCAATGAAGTGGGTTTCAAGGTTAGTGTGTTCAGCCACTTCTTCGTCGTCAAAAGTCGGTGGGGTGAAGACATCAAGGTCTTTCAGACCACGGCCCTGCAACAGTTCAGTGACGGTACGCTCCAGTGCTACGCCGAAATCCGGGTGCGCGCCGAAGGAGGCAAAGCAGGTACCGTTCGCCGGGTTGAACAGGACAACGCAAATCACCGGATACTTGCCGCCCAGCGAGCCATCGTAGGCGAAAATTGGGAAACCTTCCGCTTCCAGTTTGGCGATGGACTCCACCACAGCCGGATAGCGCGCCATGACTTCGGCCGGGATTTCCGGCAGGCTGATGCTTTCCGCAATAATGCGGTTCTTCACATGACGCTCAAAGACTTCAGACAGGCCCTGAACGCGAGCTTCGTTTCGCGTGTTACCCGCAGACATGCCGTTAGAAACATACAGGTTGCCGATAATATTCATCGGTATATAGACGGTCTGGTTATCAGACTGGCGGGTAAACGGCAGACCGCAGACGCCACGTTCTTCATTACCGGACTGTAGATCGATAAGCATGCTGCCAGTCAGTTCGTTTTCTGGATCGTAAAACGCTCGCAGTCGTGCATCCAGCAGACCTTCTGGTACATCGTCGTTTTCAGTCAGCGGGAACCATTTTTCGTTCGGGTAATGCACGAACGGACCGTTGGCGATGGTTTCACCCAGCCAGAAATCCGCAAAGAAGTAGTTAGTCGACAGACGCTCAAAGTATTCCCCCAACGCGGAAGCCAGTGCCGCTTTTTTTGTCGCGCCTTTCCCGTTGGTAAAGCACAACGCGCATTCTTTGTCGCGAATATGTACAGACCAGACGTTAGGGACGGGATTCAACCACGAGGCTTCCTCAATTTGAAAACCAAGGTCGAGCAATTTTTGCTGGAAGCGAGCGATGGAGTCTTCCAGAGCGGCATCTTTGCCGGGGATAAATGTTTGCGTCATGAAAATCACTTTTGTCGTACGGAAAGCGCGCAATGATACGGGTTTTCAATGAACGGCGCTATCGTCGCCGGATTCCAGGCGTAAATAAAAGCATTAGCTATGCTTTCTTACAGCCAACCACGTTTAGAGCATATTAATGAAAGCATTCGATTTACACCGTATGGCGCTTGATAAAGTGCCGATGGATTTTCTGGGCGAAGTTGCTTTGCGCAGCCTCTATACCTTTATATTGGTTTTTCTGTTTTTAAAAATCACCGGACGTCGCGGCGTACGTCAGATGTCGCTTTTTGAAGTCCTGATCATCCTTACGCTGGGTTCCGCAGCGGGAGACGTGGCGTTTTATGATGATGTTCCAATGCTGCCGGTGCTAGTGGTCTTTATTACCCTTGCAGTGCTGTACCGGTTGGTAATGTGGTTGATGGCACACAGCGAAAAAATGGAGGATTTGCTGGAGGGGAAGCCCGTTGTGATCATTGAGGATGGTGAGCTGGCATGGTCAAAGCTCAATAGCGCCAATATGACGGAATTCGAGTTCTTTATGGAATTGCGTTTGAACGGCGTAGAGCAATTAGGACAGGTGAAACTGGCCATTCTGGAAACGAACGGGCAAATCAGCGTCTATTTCTATGCCAATGAAGATGTAAAGCCGGGACTCAGTATTCTGCCAAAACGCTGTACGCAACGCTTTAAGATAATGCCTGAAGCTGGGGACTATGCCTGCATACGTTGCAGTGAAGTGGTGCAAATGAATGCCGGCGATCATCAATTATGCCCGCGCTGTGCAAATCCAGAATGGTCGAAGGCCAGTCGGGCAAAACGGGTTACCTGACAGCGAAAATCTCGGTTTTTACCCGTCAATCCGATAGATTCTGTTGTGTGACCAACGACACATTTTTACCCTGGTCATTTTTACCCATTGCGGCGCGTGTCACTGAATGATAAAACCGATATCCACAGGAATAACTTATACCAATATCTGTCACCGGATTATCGTCAATGACAGGATGTTGATTGGACAACAACACAACGTGGTGAGGGGAAATGGCTCAGGTCTTCAATTTTAGTTCAGGTCCGGCAATGCTACCGGCAGAAGTACTTAAACTGGCTCAACAGGATCTTCGCGACTGGAACGGTCTTGGCACGTCGGTGATGGAAATTAGCCACCGTGGCAAAGAATTCATTCAAGTCGCAGAGGAAGCAGAGCAGGATTTTCGCGATCTTCTCAGTATCCCCTCCAACTATAAAGTGTTGTTCTGCCATGGCGGTGGCCGTGGGCAATTCGCGGGTATCCCGTTAAATATTCTGGGTGACAAAACCACGGCGGATTACGTGGATGCTGGGTATTGGGCCGCCAGTGCAATTAAAGAAGCGAAGAAGTACTGTACGCCAAACGTTATCGACGCCAAAGTCACCGTTGACGGACTGCGTGCCGTTAAGCCGATGAGTGAATGGCAGCTTTCTGACAATGCGGCGTACTTGCACTATTGCCCGAATGAAACCATCGATGGCATTGCGATCGATGAAACGCCGAATTTTGCCAGCGGCGTGGTGGTTACGGCGGATCTGTCCTCGACCATTCTTTCCGCACCGATTGACGTTAGCCGCTATGGCGTAATTTATGCCGGAGCGCAGAAAAACATTGGCCCGGCGGGGCTGACGATTGTCATCGTGCGTGAAGATTTGCTGGGTAAGGCCCATGTGTCTTGCCCGTCAATCCTCGATTATACCGTGCTGAATGACAACGACTCCATGTTTAATACGCCGCCAACTTTTGCCTGGTATCTGTCTGGCCTGGTCTTTAAATGGCTGAAAGAGCAGGGCGGTGTTAACGCGATGGATAAAATTAACCAGCAAAAAGCGGAACTGCTGTATGGCGTAATCGATAACAGCGATTTCTACCGTAATGACGTGGCGAAATCGAACCGTTCTCGCATGAACGTCCCGTTCCAGTTGGCTGATAGCACGCTGGATAAACTCTTCCTGGAAGAGTCTTTCGCTGCGGGCCTGCATGCGCTGAAAGGGCATCGTGTGGTCGGCGGTATGCGCGCGTCCATCTACAATGCAATGCCGCTGGAAGGTGTAAAAGCGCTGACCGATTTCATGGTCGATTTCGAGCGTCGCCGCGGTTAATCAGCTTTATTTTCATCCCCACAGCCAACCTGTGGGGTTTTTATGTCTGTTTTTGAGAGTCGAGTTTCATGGAATCCCTGACGTTACAACCCATTGCGCGGGTGGATGGCACCATCAATCTGCCTGGATCCAAAAGTGTTTCTAACCGCGCTTTGCTGCTGGCTGCATTAGCAAATGGCACCACTGTTCTGACCAACCTGTTGGACAGCGATGATGTCCGCCATATGCTTAATGCTCTGAATGCGTTAGGGATTATCTATACCCTTTCAGCCGATCGCACGCGTTGCGAGATAATCGGTAATGGCGGTGCGCTGCATGCAGAAGGTGCTGTGGAGCTGTTCCTTGGCAATGCCGGAACCGCAATGCGCCCGCTGGCCGCAGCGCTGTGCCTGGGCAACAATGACATCGTGCTGACGGGCGAACCGCGCATGAAAGAGCGCCCGATTGGTCATTTGGTTGATGCGCTACGCCAGGGCGGAGCCAACATTGAATACCTGGAGCAGGAAAACTATCCGCCTTTACGTCTGCGCGGTGGTTTCACCGGAGGACAGGTTGAGGTTGACGGCAGCGTATCCAGCCAGTTCCTCACGGCATTGCTGATGACTGCGCCGCTGGCGCCGCAGGACACGACGATCGTCATTAAAGGCGAGCTGGTATCCAAACCTTACATTGATATCACACTGAACCTGATGAAAACGTTTGGTGTCGAAATTGAGAATCAGAACTACCAGCGCTTTGTCGTGCAGGGTCAGCAGCAGTATCAGTCGCCGGGTGCATATCTGGTTGAAGGTGATGCTTCATCAGCTTCCTATTTTCTCGCGGCAGGCGCTATTAAAGGCGGTACGGTAAAAGTCACCGGGATTGGCCGCAACAGTATGCAGGGTGATATTCGCTTCGCTGATGTACTGGAAAAAATGGGGGCGAAAATCACCTGGGGTGATGACTTTATTGCCTGTACTCACGGTGAGCTGAATGCAGTAGATATGGATATGAACCATATTCCCGATGCGGCGATGACCATTGCCACGGCTGCGTTGTTCGCTAAAGGCACCACAACCTTACGTAATATCTACAACTGGCGCGTCAAAGAGACCGACCGCCTGTTCGCGATGGCGACCGAGTTGCGTAAAGTGGGGGCGACGGTGGAAGAGGGCGAGGACTATATTCGCGTTACACCGCCAGCGACGTTACAGTTTGCAGATATCGCGACCTACAACGATCACCGCATGGCGATGTGTTTCTCGCTGGTGGCGTTGTCTGACACGCCGGTAACCATTCTGGACCCTAAATGTACTGCCAAAACCTTCCCGGATTATTTCGAACAGCTGGCGCGTATTAGTACACCTGTCTGATTTTATTGCCGCACCCTTGGGTGCGGCACATTCCGTCATCTCCGGCTGTCTATTTATTCTACACTCAGCTTCAATGATTCTGCATTTTTCACACAAAGATAACGTTCGTTGTCGTTGGCGCGTATAATGCGCGGCGTTCACGTTAACGTATGCCCGTTTAAGGAGAAAAAGATGACGGCAATTGCCCCGGTTATTACCATTGATGGCCCAAGCGGTGCAGGAAAAGGCACCTTGTGCAAGGCAATGGCGGAAGCATTGCAGTGGCATCTGTTAGATTCAGGCGCGATCTACCGCGTACTGGCGCTCGCAGCGTTGCATCACCATGTTGATGTCACTTCTGAAGATGCTCTGGTACCGCTTGCCTCACACCTGGATGTGCGTTTTATCTCAACGGACGGCAACCTGGAAGTCATTCTGGAAGGCGAAGATGTTAGCGGCGAAATCCGCACCCAGGAAGTGGCGAATGCCGCCTCTCAGGTCGCTGCGTTTCCTCGCGTGCGCGAAGCGCTGTTACGCCGTCAACGCGCATTTCGTGAAGCGCCCGGCCTGATTGCCGACGGGCGTGACATGGGAACCGTGGTGTTCCCGGATGCTCCGGTGAAAATTTTTCTGGACGCCTCCTCGCAAGAACGTGCGCACAGACGTATGCTACAGTTGCAGGAAAAGGGCTTTAGTGTTAACTTTGAACGCCTTTTGGCCGAGATCGAAGAACGCGATTACCGCGATCGTAATCGTGCTGTAGCGCCGCTTGTTCCCGCTGCTGATGCTTTAGTTTTGGATTCAACCCGATTAAGCATTGAGCAAGTGATTGAAAAAGCGTTACAATACGCGCGCCAAAAACTGGCTCTCGCTTAAGTGCGACCGAATTTGCAGTACCCCCGTTGCAATGGATTGACAGCGGGTATGTTAAACAACCCCATCCGGCACGGAGCCAGGTGGACGTTAAATATGAAACCTGAAGATTAAACATGACTGAATCTTTTGCTCAACTGTTTGAAGAATCCTTAAAAGAAATCGAAACCCGTCCGGGTTCCATCGTTCGTGGTGTTGTTGTTGCTATCGACAAAGACGTAGTACTGGTTGACGCTGGTCTGAAATCTGAGTCCGCCATTCCGGCAGAGCAGTTCAAAAACGCCCAGGGCGAGCTGGAAATCCAGGTTGGTGACGAAGTTGACGTTGCTCTGGATGCAGTAGAAGACGGCTTCGGTGAAACCCTGCTGTCCCGTGAAAAAGCTAAACGTCACGAAGCTTGGATCACGCTGGAAAAAGCTTACGAAGAAGCTGCAACCGTTACTGGTGTTATCAATGGCAAAGTCAAGGGTGGCTTCACTGTTGAGCTGAATGGTATTCGCGCGTTCCTGCCGGGTTCTCTGGTAGACGTTCGTCCGGTCCGCGACACGCTGCACCTGGAAGGCAAAGAGCTTGAATTCAAAGTAATCAAGCTGGATCAGAAGCGTAACAACGTTGTTGTTTCCCGTCGTGCCGTTATCGAATCCGAAAACAGCGCAGAACGCGATCAGCTGCTGGAAAACCTGCAGGAAGGCATGGAAGTTAAAGGTATCGTTAAGAACCTCACTGACTACGGTGCATTCGTTGATCTGGGTGGCGTTGACGGCCTGCTGCACATCACCGACATGGCATGGAAACGCGTTAAGCATCCGAGCGAAATCGTAAACGTTGGCGACGAAATCACTGTTAAAGTGCTGAAGTTCGACCGCGAGCGTACTCGTGTATCACTGGGCCTGAAACAGCTGGGCGAAGATCCATGGGTAGCTATCGCTAAGCGTTATCCGGAAGGTACCAAACTGACTGGTCGCGTGACCAACCTGACCGACTACGGCTGCTTCGTTGAAATCGAAGAAGGCGTTGAAGGCCTGGTTCACGTTTCCGAAATGGATTGGACCAACAAAAACATCCACCCGTCCAAAGTTGTTAACGTTGGCGACGTAGTGGAAGTTATGGTTCTGGATATCGACGAAGAACGTCGTCGTATCTCCCTGGGTCTGAAGCAGTGCAAAAACAACCCATGGCAGCAGTTCGCGGAAACCCACAACAAGGGCGACCGTGTTGAAGGTAAAATCAAGTCTATCACTGACTTCGGTATCTTCATCGGCCTGGACGGCGGCATCGACGGCCTGGTTCACCTGTCTGACATCTCCTGGAACGTTGCAGGCGAAGAAGCAGTTCGTGAATACAAAAAAGGCGACGAAATCGCAGCCGTTGTTCTCCAGGTTGACGCAGAGCGTGAGCGTATCTCTCTGGGCGTTAAACAACTCGCAGAAGATCCGTTCAACAACTGGGTTGCACTGAACAAGAAAGGCGCAATCGTAAACGGTAAAGTCACTGCAGTTGACGCTAAAGGCGCAACCGTAGAACTGGCTGACGGCGTTGAAGGTTACCTGCGCGCTTCTGAAGCTTCCCGTGACCGCGTTGAAGATGCAACTCTGGTTCTGAGCGTAGGCGACGACGTTGAAGCGAAATTCACCGGCGTTGATCGTAAGAACCGTGCAATCAGCCTGTCTGTTCGTGCTAAAGACGAAGCTGATGAGAAAGATGCAATCGCAACTGTTAACAAACAGGAAGATGCTAACTTCTCTAACAACGCAATGGCTGAAGCTTTCAAAGCAGCTAAAGGCGAGTAATATCGAGTGCTCTAAATCCTTTGTGCTGTTAACAGCACAAAGGGTGACGAGTAGCTTGACAGATTACAGGATTCGTCCTGTAATCAATGACAAAGGGCGGCTACGGCCGCCCTTAATCAATGCAGCAGCTAATTATGCCTTTAAGGAACCGGAGGAATCATGACCAAGTCAGAATTGATTGAAAGACTTGCAACCCAGCAACCTCATATTCCCGCGAAAGCGGTTGAAGATGCAGTTAAAGAGATGCTGGAACATATGGCCTCGACTCTTGCGCAGGGCGAGCGTATTGAAATCCGCGGTTTCGGCAGCTTCTCTTTGCATTACCGCGCACCACGCACCGGACGTAATCCGAAGACCGGCGATAAAGTGGACCTGGAAGGAAAATACGTTCCGCACTTTAAACCAGGTAAAGAACTGCGCGATCGCGCCAATATTTACGGTTAAGTTTTTAGCGAAACTTAACGCCGAGAAAAGCACCCGCATGGGTGCTTTTTTCATTTCTGTTTGCTACTTCCGGAATCCTCATCCCAGTTAATTTGTACGTTACTTCCGCCGCTAAATGTCAGCGGAACGCACGCCGTATAACGATAAATTGTTGCCAGACAACTGTCGAAGAGTGCTGCACACTCCCTGCTACAGGGAGGTAATTGATGAAAATAACAACGGTTAGTACGTGCGCATTATTCGGCATTCTCCCGCTTATATTATTACCCGTGCTGCCAGGCATGCTGTGCATCAGCGTTGTATTTTGTCTGGCGTGTGTACTCTGTCTTTTTTCCTGTAGGCATTTGCGTTTTGCCGGAATAACCCTACTGTTCTTTCTTTGGGGCATCCTGGCAGCAAAAGATGCTCTGTGGGCTGGTAATACGCTCCCTGCGAAAACCCAGCAAGCTGTTGTGCGGATAACCGGAACTGACAATATGACGACGCACTATGGTCAGATTACGCATCTGCAGGGGAAACGCCTCTTTCCCTCCGTCGGAATTATCCTGTATGGACAGTACTTACCTGGTGACGTTTGTGCGGGTCAGACATGGGCGATGACGCTGAAGGTCCGTGCCGTACACGGCCAATTGAACGAGGGAGGATTTGATAGCCAGCGTTATGCGTTGGCGCAGCACCAACCCTTGACGGGACGATTTTCGCAGGCCTCGGTTATCACACCACAATGTAGCCTGCGAGCGCAGTATCTTGCCTCGTTGAAAACCACGCTTGCTGATTTCTCCTGGCAGCAGGTCATACTGGGGCTGGGAATGGGGGAGCGCTTGTCCGTGTCGCAAGAGGTGAAATACATTATGCGTGATACCGGCACGGCGCATTTGATGGCGATTTCCGGGCTGCATATTGCATTTGCCGCCCTTCTGGCTGCAGGAATAATTCGCGCGGGCCAATTTTTCATGCCAACCAGGTGGATTTGCTGGCAGATTCCGTTAGTAGGGGGGATCGTCTGTGCAACATTCTATGCCTGGCTAACGGGGTTGCAACCCCCGGCATTACGGACGGTTGTTGCGCTGCTGGTCTGGGGGGCGCTAAAACTCAGCGGCAGGCAGTGGAATGGATGGTCGGTGTGGATCTGTTGTCTGGCAGCCATTCTGGTGGTAGATCCTGTCGCCGTTCTTTCACAAAGTCTGTGGTTGTCTGCTTTTGCCGTTGCAGCGCTGCTGTTCTGGTATCAATGGGTTCCTGCGCCAAATTGGCCGTTATCGTTCGTTGGACGTCAATTCCTGGCGCTTGCTCATCTGCAACTGGGCATTACGCTTCTGCTTCTGCCGGTGCAAATCGCGATGTTCCACGGTTTCAGTCTGACCTCTTTTCTGGCGAATTTGTTTGCCGTACCGCTGGTCACGTTTATTGCCGTACCCTTGATATTAGCAGGCATGATCGTGCATTTAACCGGGCTGGTGATGGTTGAATCGGGCCTGTGGTTTTTAGCCGATCGCTCTCTGGCGCTGCTGTTTTGGGGACTCAGGAGCCTGCCTGAAGGGTGGACCAATATTGATGCACGCTGGCAAGGGTTTGCATTTTTACCCGGACTGACGATCATCGCATGGCGCCTAAATATCTTGCGTACGCTACCGGTGGTCTGTTTCACGGTGCTGATTATATTGAGTGGGCCATTCTGGCGTACCTCACGTACTGATGTGTGGCAAGTGCATATGCTGGATGTCGGGCAGGGGCTGGCGATGGTGATTGAGCGTAATGGGAAAGCGCTGCTTTATGATACAGGTCTGGCATGGCCTGAAGGTGATAGCGCGCAACAGCTGATTATTCCCTGGTTACGCTGGCACAATCTGGAGCCGGAAGGGGTAATTTTAAGCCATGAGCATATGGATCACCGGGGCGGGTTAGGCTCGCTGCAGAAAGCCTGGCCGTCGCTATGGATAAGAAGTCCGCTAGGTTGGGAAGGGCATCTGCCCTGTTTTCGCGGGGAAAGTTGGCGATGGCAAGGATTAACCTTTAGTGCGCACTGGCCGGTGCGTGGCAATACAGATGTAGGGAATAACCACTCTTGCGTGGTTAAAGTTGATGATGGGTATCAGAGTATTCTGCTGACCGGCGATATTGAGTCTCCCGCTGAACAAAAAATGCTAAGTCACTACTGGCAGCATCTGCAGTCTACGGTGGTGCAGGTTCCACATCATGGCAGCAATACCTCATCATCACTGGCGTTGATTCAGCGGGTCGGCGGACAGGCTGCGTTAGCCTCAGCATCCCGTTACAATGCCTGGCGTCTACCGTCCTGGAAGGTGAAACAGCGTTATCAACAACAAAATTATCAATGGCTGGATACACCACATCAGGGGCAGATCACGCTGGATTTCTATCAAAACAACTGGCGAATACACAGCTTGCGGGATCAGATTTTACCTCGTTGGTATCATCAGTGGTTTGGCGTGTCGGAGGATAACGGGTAGAATATGCGGCTATTCTAACAAATGCCGGTTTTTTGAATGCATAACGATAAAGATCTCTCTACGTGGCAGACGTTTCGCCGACTATGGCCAACCATAGCGCCTTTTAAATCGGGTCTGATCGTGGCGGGTATAGCGTTAGTCCTTAACGCGGCCAGCGATACCTTCATGTTATCGCTCCTTAAGCCATTACTGGATGATGGTTTTGGTAAAACCGATCGCTCAGTGCTGCTGTGGATGCCGCTGGTGGTCATTGGACTGATGATAGTTCGTGGCTTAACCAGCTATGTCTCCAGCTACTGTATCTCATGGGTGTCAGGCAAAGTGGTTATGACCATGCGCCGCCGCCTGTTTGGTCACATGATGGGCATGCCGGTCTCCTTCTTTGATAAGCAGTCTACAGGTACGCTGCTGTCACGTATTACCTATGATTCAGAGCAGGTCGCGTCATCATCTTCTGGCGCGCTAATCACCGTGGTACGTGAAGGTGCCTCGATTATTGGCCTGTTTATCATGATGTTCTATTACAGCTGGCAGCTGTCATTGATCCTGATTGTGCTGGCGCCAATTGTGTCAGTGGCAATCCGAGTGGTTTCCAAGCGCTTTCGTAACATCAGTAAAAACATGCAAAACACCATGGGGCAGGTTACGACCAGTGCGGAGCAGATGCTGAAAGGCCACAAAGAAGTTTTGATTTTTGGTGGCCAGGAAGTCGAAACCAAGCGCTTTGATAAAGTCAGCAACAAGATGCGTCTGCAGGGGATGAAGATGGTTTCTGCCTCTTCTATCTCTGACCCTATCATCCAGCTGATTGCGTCTTTGGCGCTGGCCTTCGTGTTATATGCGGCCAGCTTCCCAAGCGTAATGGAAAACCTGACGGCAGGGACAATTACCGTTGTCTTCTCCTCAATGATCGCGCTGATGCGTCCGTTAAAATCGCTGACTAACGTCAACGCGCAGTTCCAGCGCGGTATGGCAGCATGCCAGACTTTATTTACTATTCTGGATAGCGAACAGGAAAAAGATGAAGGTAAACGCGTTATCGAACGTGCGACCGGCGATCTCGAGTTCCGCAATGTGACTTTCACCTATCCAGGACGTGAAGCACCGGCTCTGCGCGACATCAACCTGAACATTCCAGCGGGCAAAACCGTTGCTCTGGTTGGCCGTTCGGGATCTGGTAAATCCACCATCGCCAGCCTGATTACGCGCTTCTACGATATCGATGAAGGGCAGATTCTGATGGACGGACACGATCTGCGCGAATATACCCTGGCGTCCCTGCGCGATCAGGTCGCGTTGGTTTCGCAGAATGTGCACCTGTTTAACGATACAGTCGCCAACAACATCGCCTACGCGCGTACCGATATGTACAGTCGCGAGCAGATCGAAAAAGCGGCACAGATGGCCTACGCCATGGATTTCATCAATAAGATGGATAATGGGCTGGATACGGTGATTGGCGAAAACGGCGTCCTGCTTTCCGGTGGCCAGCGCCAGCGTATCGCTATCGCCCGCGCCTTGTTGCGTGACAGCCCGATTCTGATCCTTGATGAAGCAACGTCGGCTCTCGATACAGAATCCGAACGCGCGATTCAGGCTGCTCTGGATGAACTTCAGAAAAACCGTACTTCCCTGGTGATTGCTCACCGTCTTTCTACCATTGAACAAGCGGACGAAATCATCGTGGTGGAAGACGGTATTATTGTTGAACGTGGAACCCATAGCGAGCTGATTGAGCAGCGCGGGGTCTATGCGCAATTACACAAAATGCAATTCGGCCAATGATCGCACGAATCTGGTCTGGTGAGTCGCCACTGTGGCGGCTGTTACTTCCACTCTCCTGGCTGTATGGCCTGGTGAGTGGCGGGATCCGCCTATGCTACAAGCTTGGGCTGAAACGCGCATGGCGCGCGCCAGTACCGGTTGTGGTGGTCGGAAACCTTACAGCCGGCGGCAATGGCAAAACACCGGTGGTAATTTGGCTGGTTGAACAACTGCAGCAACGCGGGATTCGCGTGGGCGTAGTGTCGCGTGGTTACGGTGGGAAAGCGGCTGCTTACCCGTTGGTATTGACTGCAGAGACCACCACCGCAGAAGCGGGTGATGAACCTGTGCTGATAGCCCAACGTACCGGCGTGCCGGTAGCGGTATCCCCGGTAAGATCGGATGCGGTAAAAGCCATTTTGGCCCATCACGACGTGCAGATCATTGTGACGGACGATGGTCTACAGCATTATCGTCTGGCGCGGGATGTTGAAATCGTGGTTATTGATGGTGAACGTCGGTTTGGCAATGGCTGGTGGCTTCCCGCAGGCCCAATGCGGGAACGCGCAGGTCGCCTTAAATCGGTAGATGCGACTATTGTGAACGGTGGAGTTGCGCAGCCAGGGGAAATCCCGATGCGACTTGAACCTGGACTGGCGGTTAATTTACGCACGGGCGAACGCCGCGATGTGGCGCTCCTGCCCAATATTGTCGCTATGGCGGGCATCGGCCATCCACCGCGTTTTTTCGCCACACTGGAAGCGTGTGGGGCCAGAGTGCAAAAATGTATCGCGCTGGCAGACCATCAGTCTCTGACCTACAGTGAGGTCAGCGCGCTTGCCAACCCCGGACAAACGCTGGTGATGACGGAAAAAGATGCGGTTAAATGTCGTGCATTTGCTGATGAAAACTGGTGGTATTTACCGGTTGACGCTCATTTGTCAGGCGACCGGCCTGACGTGTTGCTGGATAGCTTAATCTCGCTGACTCGCTAACGGGTTCATACTGCGGCAGCGAATCATTTATGAGGCCATAAATGTCGTTGCCGCGTCTTTCTCTGACGGATGCCCGCCATCTTCACCTTGCGGCCCAGGGGCTGCTGAAAAAAACACGCCGCCGGGCAACGCCTGCAGATATTCTTCCCACCATTTCGCGCATGTCGTTACTGCAAATCGATACCATCAATATTGTCGCGCGTAGCCCCTATCTGGTGCTGTTTAGTCGTTTGGGCAATTACTCGCCCCAGTGGCTGGATGACTCACTCCTGCAGGGTGAATTGATCGAATACTGGGCGCATGAGGCCTGCTTTTTGCCACGCAGCGACTTTATGTTGATCCGCCACCGCATGCTGGCCCCGGAGAAAATGGGCTGGAAGTATCAAGCGGCGTGGATGAAAGAACATGCGCAGGAGATCGAGCAACTGCTCCAGCACATCCAGCATAACGGAGCAGTACGCTCTGTCGATTTTGAGCATCCGCGCAAGGGTGCCAGCGGCTGGTGGGAATGGAAACCGCACAAACGCCATCTTGAAGGCTTGTTCACTGCCGGGAAAGTCATGGTAGTTGAACGGCGTAATTTCCAGCGCGTGTATGATTTAACCCATCGCGTCATGCCGCACTGGGATGATGAACGCGACCTACTTTCGCAGGAAGATGCTGAAAGCGTCATGCTGGATAACAGCGCCCGCAGTCTGGGGATTTTTCGCGAACAGTGGCTGGCAGACTATTACCGACTGAAGCGCCCGGCGCTAAAAAGCTGGTGTGAGGTGCGCAAAGAACAGCAACAAATTATTCCTGTCGACGTTGAAGGGCTGGGAACGCTATGGCTGCATAGTCACCTTCAGCCGCAGTTGGAACAGGCGCTGGCGGGTAAATTAACGGCGACCCATAGCGCTGTTTTATCGCCTTTTGATCCGGTGGTTTGGGATCGTAAACGGGCAGAGCAGCTATTCGACTTTAGCTATCGGCTGGAATGCTATACGCCAGCGCCGAAACGTCAATATGGTTATTTTGTCTTGCCGTTGCTGCATCACGGGCAGTTGGTTGGGCGGATGGATGCCAAAATGCACCGCAAAACGGGCGTACTGGAGGTTATTTCGCTGTGGTTGCAGGATGGCGTCAAACCAGGGGGCACTTTGCGAAAAGGATTGTTTCAGGCGATTGATGATTTTGCCCGCTGGCAGCAGGCAACTCGCGTAACGCTGGGGCGCTATCCTGAAGGTTTATTTGCTGATGCACGCCATGGTTGGGAAATAGACCCAGCCCTGTAAGCGATTATGTTAATATTTACGGATTCACAATCCGGTCCATCTGGAGGAACTATGGATCATCGTCTGCTTGAAATCATTGCCTGCCCGGTATGCAATGGCAAACTCTGGTTTAACCAGGAAAAACAGGAACTGATTTGTAAACTGGATAACCTTGCTTTCCCATTGCGTGATGGCATTCCCGTGTTACTGGAAACCGAAGCCCGCATTCTGACTGCTGATGAGAGTAAATCATGAGTTTTGTGGTCATTATTCCTGCGCGTTATGCGTCCACTCGTCTGCCGGGCAAGCCGCTACTGGATATCAACGGCAAGCCAATGATCGTGCATGTCCTGGAGCGTGCGCGTGAATCTGGAGCCGAACGCATCATCGTTGCGACCGATCACGAAGATGTTGCTCGCGCGGTAGAAGCGGTAGGCGGTGAAGTATGTATGACTCGCGCGGATCACCAGTCCGGTACGGAGCGCCTGGCGGAAGTTGTCGAGAAATGTGGCTTTAGCGACGATACCGTTATTGTGAACGTCCAGGGTGATGAGCCGATGATCCCGGCGGTCATTATTCGCCAGGTCGCTGAGAATCTGGCGCAGCGCCAGGTTGGTATGGCGACCCTTGCAGCCCCGATTCACAGCGCGGAAGAGGCCTTTAATCCGAATGCGGTAAAAGTTGTTCTGGACGCCGAAGGGTATGCGCTCTATTTTTCACGCGCGACCATTCCGTGGGATCGTGACCGTTTCGCCAAAAGCCTGGAAACGGTGGGTGACACCTTCCTGCGTCATTTGGGTATTTACGGCTATCGTGCCGGGTTTATCCGCCGCTATGTTAACTGGCAGCCCAGCCCGCTTGAGCATATTGAAATGCTGGAGCAGTTACGCGTGCTGTGGTACGGCGAAAAAATTCACGTTGCCGTCGCAAAAGAAGTCCCCGGAACCGGCGTAGACACTGCCGAAGACCTTGAACGCGTGCGCGCTGAAATGCGTTAGTTTTTCTCATGACACTCCCCCCGGTGATGCGAATTTTTGGGAGGAGTGTCGTATCGTTACGTTTTCCCTCCACTTTTCTTTTCATCAATTGATCTCATCCGGGTGACATCTGTCTGCACGACGCTCATTATGAAAGCAGTAGCATTAATGAGGGCAATCTGAAATGGAACAGTTGCGTGCCGAACTCAGCCATCTGCTGGGCGAAAAACTCAGTCGTATAGAATGCGTGAATGAAAAAGTGGATACGGCCCTGTGGGCACTGTACGACAGCCAGGGAAATCCAATGCCGCTGATGGCAAGAAGTTTCACTACGCCGGGTATGGCGCAGCAGCTGGCATGGAAAACTTCGATGCTGGCGCGCAGTGGAACGGTACGTATGCCCGTTATTTATGGAGTCTTAACGCACGAGGAGCATCCCGGTCCCGATGTGCTACTGCTTGAACGTTTACGCGGGGTGCCGGTTGAAGCGCCAGCCCGAACGCCCGAACGTTGGGAACATTTAAAGGATCAGATTGTAGAAGGTCTGCTGTCATGGCATCGGCAGGATAGCCGTGGCTGCGTGGGAATGGTGGATAACACGCAAGAGAATGTCTGGCCATCCTGGTATCGTCAACGAGTTGAGGTGCTGTGGACTACGTTAAGTCAGTTCAACAATACCGGGCTGACGATGCAGGACAAGCGGATCCTGTTTCGGACCCGCGAGTGTTTGCCCGCTTTATTTGAAGGATTCAATGATAACTGCGTGTTGATCCATGGTAATTTCAGTTTACGCAGCATGCTTAAAGACGCCCGTAGCGATCAGCTTCTGGCCATGGTGGGACCCGGTTTGATGCTGTGGGCACCCAGGGAATATGAATTGTTCCGTTTAATGGATAATGCGCTGGCGGAAAGCCTGCTATGGCAATACCTGCAGCGCGCGCCAGTAGCGGAGTCGTTCATCTGGCGGCGCTGGTTATATGTGTTATGGGATGAGGTGGCGCAATTGGTTAACACCGGGCGTTTTAATCGTTCAAACTTTGACCTGGCTACGAAATCACTGCTGCCGTGGCTCGCCTGAACCTTTTAGCCACTGCCATATGCGCCCCAGCGTTTCGTAACCCGCGCGGTCGCTATGCATCAGCCAGATGGGTGAAGGAATCGCGCGTTCCCACGGATTAAGCGGAGAATCAATCGCTAACTGATTAGCTGGCGCTGGCAAAGGATGTAACCCGGCCTGCTGGAAGAAGATCATCGCTCGCGGCAAGTGTGAGGCTGAGGTTACCAGCAGGAACGGCGCGTTACCGATGGCCTGTTTTACCGCGGCGGCTTCTTCTTCGGTATCTTTCGGTTGATCCAGGGTGATTATTTCATCGGCTGGCACCCCCAGCGACTGCGCAACGCGTGCACCAGCTTCTGCGGTACTGACGTTATTAGTTTTTGCGGCAGCGCCAGTAAAGATAAGCTTGGATCCCGGGTTTGCGCGCCATAGGCGAATACCTTCACTCAGGCGTGGAAGGCTGTTGTTGATCAGGTTTGAACTTGGTGCCCACTGCGGATTCCAGGTATATCCGCCCCCCAACACCACAATGTACTCCACTTTTTGTGTATCCTGCCAGGTTGGATAACTATCCTCAATCGGTTTCAACAAGCTATCGGCGACGGGCTGCAAACTTAAAAGTAACAGCGCCAGCCAACTCAGGCTAATACACACTTTCCCTGTTTTTTGAAAACGGCTAAACCAGATCAGTGCCAGGCCTATACCCATCATAATTAGCATCAGCGGCAGCGGCAGCATCATACCGCCCATCACTTTCTTCAGCGTAAAAAGCATGCTTTTTGGTTCCTTTTTTAACCATACAGCAGGGGATCTGCAGGGATATTACACCAGGAAGGTTCCTTCTTGGCGTGGGTGTGACAAAATAGCGGTTTTACTTAGTCACCCTAAAGCCAGTATGTGGAGAGCCCGATGCGGGATCGCAATTTTGATGACATTGCAGAGAAGTTTTCCCGTAACATTTACGGCACCACCAAAGGTCAACTAAGGCAGGCTATCCTTTGGCAGGATCTGGATCGATTACTGGACTCGTTCGGTGAGCAAAAACTGCACATTCTGGATGCCGGTGGTGGTGAAGGGCAAACGGCCATTAAAATGGCAGAACGTGGACATTTTGTCACATTATGCGATCTGTCAGGCGAGATGATCGCTCGTGCGCAACAGGCGACAGAGGCAAAAGGTGTGAGCGGAAACATGCATTTTATACAATGCGCCGCTCAGGATGTTGCTTCGCATTTGGAAAGCCCGGTTGATCTGATATTGTTTCATGCTGTGCTGGAGTGGGTGACAGATCCGGTCGGCGTGTTGCAGAGTTTATGGTCAGTGCTGCGTTCTGGCGGCGCGCTGTCGTTAATGTTCTACAATGCTAACGGTCTGTTGATGCACAACATGGTCGCAGGGAACTTTGACTATGTTCAGGTGGGGATGCCGAAACGTAAAAAGCGTACGCTTTCACCGGATTACCCACGCGATCCGGGGCAGGTCTACCAGTGGCTGGAAGAGATCGGTTGGCAAATTACCGGTAAAACGGGCGTCCGCGTGTTTCATGATTATCTGCGAGATAAGCATAAACAGCATGACGATTACGAAATGTTACTTGAGTTAGAAACGCGCTATTGCCGTCAGGAACCGTATATCAGCCTTGGGCGCTATATTCACGTCACCGCGATTAAACGTCCGGCCCGAGCCGCAGATGCAAGGATAATTTATGAGTGAATTTTCCCAGACAGTCCCCGAACTGGTTGCCTGGGCCAGAAAAAATGACTTCTCCATCTCTCTGCCGGTAGACCGACTTTCGTTCCTGCTGGCTGTCGCCACACTGAACGGTGAGCGACTCGACGGCGAGATGAGTGAAGGTGAGCTGGTGGATGCGTTCCGCCATGTGAGTGATGCGTTTGAGCAAACCAGCGAAACCATCGGCGTGCGCGCCAACAACGCGATCAACGATATGGTGCGTCAACGTCTGCTGAACCGCTTTACCAGCGAGCAGGCTGAAGGCAACGCCATTTATCGTTTAACGCCGCTCGGAATTGGCATCACGGATTACTATATTCGACAGCGCGAATTCTCTACGCTGCGTCTTTCCATGCAGCTGTCAATTGTTGCCGGTGAACTGAAGCGCGCGGCGGATGCGGCGGCGGAAGGTGGCGATGAGTTTCACTGGCATCGCAACGTCTACGCGCCATTGAAATATTCGGTGGCGGAGATTTTCGACAGCATCGATCTGACTCAGCGCATCATGGATGAACAGCAGCAGCAGGTAAAAGACGATATCGCGCAGTTGCTGAACAAAGACTGGCGAGCGGCGATTTCCAGCTGTGAACTGCTGCTTTCTGAAACGTCTGGTACGCTGCGTGAATTGCAAGATACGCTGGAAGCGGCAGGGGATAAGCTACAGGCTAACCTGTTACGCATTCAGGACGCCACGATGACGCATGACGATCTGCATTTTGTCGACCGGCTGGTGTTTGACTTACAAAGCAAGCTCGATCGCATTATCAGTTGGGGCCAGCAATCTATTGATTTGTGGATCGGTTACGATCGACATGTGCATAAGTTTATCCGTACCGCGATCGATATGGATAAAAACCGCGTCTTTGCCCAGCGTCTGCGCCAGTCTGTGCAGACATACTTTGACGAACCGTGGGCGCTGACCTATGCCAACGCCGATCGTCTGCTGGATATGCGCGACGAAGAGATGCTACTGCGTGACGAAGAGGTCACTGGTGAGCTTCCGGCCGATCTGGAATACGAAGAATTTAACGAAATCCGTGAACAGCTGGCGGCGATCATCGAAGAACAGCTGGCTATCTACAAATCCAGACAAACACCACTGGATCTCGGTTTGGTCGTGCGCGAGTATCTGGCGCAATACCCACGTGCCCGTCACTTCGACGTTGCGCGTATTGTTATTGATCAGGCGGTACGTCTTGGCGTAGCGCAAGCAGATTTCACCGGACTGCCCGCAAAATGGCAGCCGATTAATGATTACGGAGCCAAGGTACAGGCGCATGTCATTGACAAATATTGAACAAGTGATGCCGGTAAAGCTGGCGCAGGCGCTGGCGAACCCGTTATTTCCAGCGCTGGATAGCGCCTTACGTTCAGGCCGACATATCGGCCTGGATGAACTGGATAATCATGCCTTCCTGATGGATTTTCAGGAATATTTTGAAGAGTTTTACAGCCGCTATAACGTGGAATTGATCCGTGCGCCGGAGGGGTTCTTCTACCTTCGTCCACGTTCAACGACGCTCATTCCCCGTTCGGTTCTGTCTGAACTGGACATGATGGTCGGTAAAATTCTTTGTTATCTCTACCTCAGCCCGGAACGCCTGGCGAACGAAGGGATTTTTACCCAGCAAGAGCTGTATGACGAGCTGCTGACGCTGGCGGATGAAGCCAAACTGCTGAAGCTGGTGAACAACCGTTCAACCGGTTCGGACGTTGATCGCCAGAAACTCCAGGAAAAGGTTCGTTCTTCGCTAAACCGCCTGCGCCGTTTAGGCATGGTGTGGTTTATGGGTCATGACAGCAGCAAATTCCGAATTACGGAATCAGTCTTCCGCTTTGGCGCGGATGTGCGCAGCGGTGACGATCCGCGCGAAGCACAGCGTCGCTTAATTCGTGATGGCGAAGCGATGCCGGTCGAGAACCGCCTGCAGCTCAACGATGAGCCCGAAGAGAATCAGCCGGACAGTGGAGAAGAAGAATAATGATTGAACGCGGTAAATTTCGCTCACTTACGCTGATTAACTGGAATGGTTTTTTTGCCCGTACGTTCGACCTTGATGAACTGGTTACCACGCTGTCAGGCGGTAACGGTGCGGGTAAATCCACTACCATGGCGGCATTTGTTACAGCGCTTATCCCTGACTTGACCCTGCTGCATTTCCGTAACACCACCGAAGCCGGTGCAACCAGCGGTTCACGTGATAAAGGCCTGCACGGTAAGCTGAAAGCGGGTGTCTGTTACTCAATGCTTGACGTCCTCAACTCGCGCCATCAGCGTGTGGTCGTGGGTGTGCGTCTGCAGCAGGTTGCTGGCCGCGATCGTAAAGTGGATATCAAACCGTTTGCCATTCAGGGACTGCCGATGTCCGTGCAGCCAACCCAACTGGTAACGGAAACACTGAATGAACGCCAGGCGCGCGTGCTGCCCCTCTCTGAGCTGAAAGAGAAGCTTGATGAGATGGAAGGCGTGCAGTTTAAGCAGTTCAACTCGATAACCGATTATCACTCGCTGATGTTCGATCTGGGCATCATCGCCCGTCGTCTGCGCTCAGCCTCAGACCGCAGTAAGTTCTATCGCCTGATTGAAGCATCGCTGTACGGCGGGATCTCCAGCGCCATTACCCGCTCGCTGCGTGACTACCTGCTACCGGAAAACGGTGGGGTGCGTAAAGCGTTCCAGGATATGGAAGCTGCGCTACGTGAAAACCGCATGACGCTGGAAGCGATTCGCGTAACCCAGTCTGATCGCGACCTGTTTAAGCATTTGATCAGCGAGGCGACCAACTATGTGGCCGCAGATTATATGCGCCACGCCAACGAACGTCGTATCCATCTTGATAAAGCGCTGGAATATCGCCGTGAGCTGCATACCTCACGCAAGCAACTGGCCGCAGAGCAGTATAAGCATGTGGATATGGCGCGTGAACTGGGTGAGCATAACGGCGCTGAAGGCGATCTGGAAGCCGATTATCAGGCTGCGAGCGATCACCTGAATCTGGTGCAAACCGCGCTGCGTCAGCAGGAAAAAATTGAACGCTACGAAGCGGATCTCGAAGAACTGCAGGTTCGTCTCGAAGAACAAAATGAGGTGGTCGCGGAAGCCGTTGACCGCCAGGATGAAAACGAAGCCCGCGCGGAAGCCGCCGAACTGGAAGTAGATGAGCTGAAAAGCCAGCTTGCCGATTACCAGCAAGCGCTGGATGTCCAGCAAACGCGCGCCATCCAGTACACTCAGGCGATTCAGGCGCTAAATCGGGCGAAAGAGCTCTGTCACTTACCGGATCTGACGCCCGACAGTGCTGTCGAATGGCTGGAGACGTTCCAGGCGAAAGAGCAGGAAGCCACGGAAAAACTGCTGACGCTGGAACAAAAAATGAGCGTGGCGCAAACCGCGCACAGCCAGTTCGAGCAGGCTTATCAGCTGGTGGCGGCTATCAACGGTCCGCTGGCGCGCGGTGAAGCCTGGAGCGTGGCGCGCGAACTGTTGCGGGAAGGTGTTGAGCAGCGCCATCTGGCGGAGCAGGTTCAGCCGTTACGTATGCGCCTCAGCGAGCTGGAGCAGCGTCTGCGCGAACAGCAAGACGCCGAGCGTCTGCTGGCTGAATTCTGCAAGCGTCAGGGTAAACAGTTCGACATCGATGAGCTGGAAGCGCTGCACCAGGAGCTGGAAGCACGTATCGCCGCCTTGTCTGACAGCGTCTCTTCTGCCAGCGAACAACGTATGACGTTGCGTCAGGAGCAGGAGCAACTTCAGTCTCGTATCCAGCATCTGATGAAGCGTGCGCCTGTCTGGCTGGCCGCGCAAAATAGCCTGAACCAGCTTAGCGAGCAGTGTGGCGAAGAATTTACCTCCAGCCAGGACGTCACCGAGTACCTGCAGCAGTTGCTGGAGCGCGAGCGTGAAGCCATTGTTGAGCGTGATGAAGTCGGCGCGCGCAAAAATGCGGTTGATGAAGAGATTGAACGTTTAAGTCAGCCGGGCGGGGCGGAAGATCAGCGTCTGAACGCGCTGGCGGAACGCTTCGGCGGCGTTCTGCTGTCTGAAATCTATGACGATGTTAGCCTTGAAGATGCGCCGTACTTCTCTGCGCTGTACGGTCCTTCGCGTCATGCTATCGTGGTGCCGGATCTGTCGCTGATCACCGAACAGCTTGAAGGACTGACGGATTGTCCGGAAGATCTCTATTTCATCGAAGGGGATCCTCAGTCGTTTGATGACAGCGTTTTCAGCGTTGATGAGCTGGAAAAAGCGGTAGTAGTAAAAACCGCCGAGCGTCAATGGCGTTATTCCCGCTTCCCGACGGTGCCGATTTTTGGTCGTGCCGCGCGCGAAAGCCGTATCGAAACCCTGCATGCCGAGCGTGAAGGGCTGTCTGAACGTTTTGCAACGCTCTCCTTTGACGTCCAGAAAACCCAACGTCTGCACCAGGCGTTTAGCCGCTTTATCGGCAGCCATCTGTCGGTGGCGTTTGAAGCCGACCCGGAAGCGGAAATTCGTCAACTGAATGGCCGTCGCGTTGAACTGGAACGTGCGCTGACCAATCATGAAAATGATAATCAGCAAAGCCGTATGCAGTTTGAACAGGCGAAAGAGGGGGTTTCTGCTCTTAACCGTCTGCTGCCGCGTTTGAATCTGTTGGCAGATGACACGTTGGCCGATCGTGTGGACGAAATTCGTGAGCGTCTGGATGAAGCTCAGGAAGCGGCGCGTTTTGTGCAGCAGCACGGCAATCAGTTAGCCAAACTGGAGCCGATGGTTTCGGTTCTGCAAAATGACCCTGAGCAGTTTGAACAACTGAAGGAAGACTACGCATATTCCCAGCAGATGCAGCGCGATGCGCGTCAGCAGGCTTTTGCCCTGACCGAAGTGGTGCAGCGCCGGGCGCACTTTAGCTATTCCGACTCGGCCGAAATGCTGAGCGGTAACAGCGATCTAAACGAAAAACTGCGTGAACGTCTTGAACAGGCGGAAGCTGAACGTACCCGCGCCCGTGAAGCTTTGCGCAGCCACGCCGCGCAGTTAAGCCAGTACAATCAGGTCATGGCGTCGCTGAAAAGCTCGTACGACACCAAAAAAGAGCTGCTTAACGATTTACAACGTGAACTGCAGGACATTGGCGTTCGCGCGGACAGCGGTGCCGAAGAGCGTGCGCGTATCCGTCGTGATGAACTGCATGCGCAGCTCAGTAACAACCGCGCTCGTCGCAACCAACTGGAAAAAGCGCTGACCTTCTGCGAAGCGGAGATGGATAACCTGACCCGCAAGCTGCGCAAGCTGGAACGCGATTATTTTGAGATGCGCGAGCAGGTGGTTACTGCGAAAGCGGGATGGTGTGCGGTAATGCGAATGGTGAAAGACAACGGTGTTGAACGTCGTCTGCACCGTCGTGAATTGGCGTATCTGTCCGGTGATGAACTGCGCTCTATGTCGGATAAGGCGCTCGGCGCGCTGCGTCTGGCCGTTGCGGATAACGAACATCTGCGCGATGTGCTGCGCATGTCTGAAGATCCAAAACGTCCAGAGCGTAAAATTCAGTTCTTTGTCGCGGTTTACCAACATCTGCGTGAACGTATTCGCCAGGATATTATCCGTACCGACGATCCGGTTGAAGCCATCGAACAGATGGAGATTGAACTGAGCCGTCTGACGGAAGAATTAACCTCCCGCGAACAGAAGCTGGCGATCAGCTCTCGCAGCGTGGCGAATATTATTCGTAAGACGATCCAGCGCGAACAGAACCGTATTCGCATGCTGAACCAGGGGCTGCAAAGCGTGTCGTTTGGCCAGGTAAACAGCGTGCGTCTGAACGTCAACGTACGTGAGACCCATGCCACCTTGCTGGACGTACTTTCCGAGCAGCATGAGCAGCACCAGGATCTGTTTAACAGCAATCGTCTGACCTTCTCTGAAGCGCTGGCGAAGCTGTATCAACGTCTGAATCCGCAGATTGACATGGGACAGCGTACGCCGCAAACCATAGGTGAAGAGCTGTTGGACTACCGTAACTATCTGGAGATGGAAGTTGAGGTAAACCGAGGTTCTGACGGTTGGCTGCGTGCTGAATCAGGCGCGTTGTCAACGGGGGAAGCGATCGGTACCGGGATGTCTATTCTGGTGATGGTCGTACAAAGCTGGGAAGATGAAGGGCGTAGACTGCGCGGGAAAGATATTTCTCCTTGCCGTCTGCTGTTCCTTGACGAAGCTGCGCGACTTGATGCGCGCTCTATCGCGACCCTGTTTGAACTGTGCGAACGTCTGCAAATGCAGCTGATTATCGCCGCGCCGGAAAACATCAGCCCGGAGAAAGGCACAACCTACAAACTGGTGCGTAAAGTCTTCCAGAACACTGAACACGTTCACGTGGTTGGTCTGCGTGGGTTTGCGCCTCAGTTACCTGAGCCGCTGCCAGGGACCGAAGATGCCTCCTCGCAGGCAAGCTGAATAAAAAGGCGGTCAAATGACCGCCTTTCTTCTTTTCCGAAAAGTCTCAATTGCAGGTGCAATTTCTTTTAACTTCTTTACATTATACCAGGTAAAACATTGGCGAAGTTTATATACTGAAGTTAAGCCTGACGGGTATGCAGGCTTACTCGTCATACTTCAGTTGTATTGGCGTCTACAGGCGTTCCACACCCGGTTAATGGTGCCTGGCTATAGAGTATGATAAAGAAAACAGGGGGCAAGGGATGTTGCTTAATAAAATGTATGGTCGTCGGCTGTCGGCAATCAGTTTGTGCCTGGCCGTAACATTCGCTCCACTGTTCAATGCGCAGGCCGATGAGCCTGAAATGATCCCTGGCGATAGCTCAGCGAGCGTCAGTGAACAGCCAACAGCGTTATCGCAACCGCAGGTACAATCTTCCGCGACGGCTATCATGGCGGGAATTCAACCGCTGCCGCAGGGCGTGTCCGTTGATCAAGCCCGCGCCGAATTACAATCTCAACTTCCAGCGGGCTTCACGCCGGTTTATATGAACCAGCTGGAACTGCTGTATGCCGCACGCGAAATGAAACCGATGTGGGAAAATCGTGATGCGGTAAAAGCCTTTCAGCAACAGTTAGCCGAGGTGGCGATTGCCGGGTTTCAGCCGCAGTTTACCTCCTGGGTTGCGCTTCTGACTGACCCGGCAGTGTCCGGCCAGGCGCGAGACATTGTGCTGTCTGATGCAATGATGGGATATCTGCACTTTATAGCCAATATTCCCGTTAAAGGAAATCGCTGGCTCTATAGCGATAAGCCCTATGCGCTGACGACGCCGCCGATTTCTGTGATCAACCAGTGGCAGGTCGCGCTGGATAACGGCCAACTGACGTCGTTCGTCGCCAGCCTGGCGCCACAGCATCCGCAGTACGCCGTAATGCATGACTCACTACTCAAGCTGGTGAGCGATACGCAACCCTGGCCACGGTTAACCAGTACCGCGACGCTGCGTCCGGGAGAGTGGAGTAACGACATTCCCGCGCTGCGTGAAATTTTGCGCCGTACTGGAATGCTGGGGTCTGCCGTCAGTACGTCTGCTAAAGAAGGTCGTAGCGCTTACGATCGTGAACTTGTCGACGCGGTAAAGCGGTTTCAGACATGGCAGGGGCTTGGCGCCGATGGCGCGATTGGCCCTGCGACGCGTGACTGGCTGAACGTAACGCCTGCTCAGCGTGCGGGAGTGCTGGCGTTAAATATTCAACGCTTGCGCCTGCTGCCGAGCGATCTGTCTACCGGTATCATGGTAAACATTCCTGCCTACTCGCTGGTTTATTATCAGAACGGAAATCAGGTGCTAGCCTCGCGCGTTATCGTCGGGCGCCCCGATCGTAAAACGCCGATGATGAGCAGTGCGCTGAATAATGTGGTCGTTAACCCGCCGTGGAATGTGCCGCCGACGCTGGCCCGAAAAGATATCTTGCCTAAATTATGGAATGATCCGGGGTATCTTGAACGCCATGGCTATACCGTGATGCGCGGCTGGAACAGTAAAGAGACGATAGATCCGTGGCAGGTTGACTGGACCACCATCACCGCCTCTAATTTGCCGTTCCGCTTCCAGCAGGCTCCGGGTGCACGTAACTCGCTCGGGCGCTATAAATTCAATATGCCGAGTTCGGATGCTATTTATCTGCACGATACGCCGAACCACAATCTGTTCCAGAAGGATACGCGGGCGTTAAGCTCCGGCTGCGTACGTGTGAATAAGGCATCTGAGTTAGCGAATATGCTGCTACAGGATGCGGGATGGAATGATACGCGCATCTCGGATGCCCTGAAGCAAGGGGATACGCGATACGTGAATATCCGGCAGAATATTCCGGTTAACCTCTATTATCTGACCGCATTTGTTGGCCCGGATGGCCGCACGCAGTATCGTACAGATATTTACAATTACGATCTGACAGCGCGATCCAGTGCACAAATTGTGTCAAAAGCTGAACAATTAATCAGATAAATGAAGCAGTTCGAGGAAAATGATTGTCGTAAGTTATGCGGGAAACGGGGCGGAATGGCTGTAAGCCCCGTGTTTCCTGGGGTTGGGAGCCTTGACGTGGACTACTTAGCCAGATAAGGTTTCTCGCGTGCGCTAGAGCATACATACGATAACATTGACCTTGTAGACCTTAATACCATGGACAAATTTGACGCTAATCGCCGCAAACTGCTGGCGCTTGGTGGTATTGCCCTCGGCGCTGCCATCCTGCCTACGCCCGCGTTTGCCACTCTTTCCACCCCACGTCCGCGTATATTGACTCTGAATAACCTGCATACCGGTGAGTCAATAAAAGCAGAGTTTTTTGATGGCAGGGGCTATATTCAGGACGAATTAGCAAAACTTAACCACTTTTTCCGTGATTTTCGGGCCAATAAAGTGAAATCCATTGACCCGGGATTGTTTGATCAACTCTTCCGTCTGCAGGGCCTGCTGGGCACGCGTAAACCCGTACAGCTAATCTCAGGCTATCGCTCTATCGATACCAATAACGAACTCCGTGCACGCAGCCGGGGTGTGGCAAAGAAAAGCTACCACACTAAAGGCCAGGCCATGGATTTCCATATTGAAGGCATCGCATTAAGCAATATTCGCAAAGCTGCGTTATCTATGCGCGCAGGTGGTGTAGGATACTACCCCAGCAGTAACTTTGTGCATATCGACACCGGGCCTGCCCGGCACTGGTGATCCATAAGCTTAATGAAACAGGAGCTGTATGAACTATCGTATTATTCCGGTCACTGCATTCGCCCAGAACTGCTCGTTAATCTGGTGTGAGCAGACTCGTCTGGCCGCGCTGGTCGATCCCGGCGGTGATGCCGAGAAAATCAAACAGGAAGTGGATGCCAGCGGTCTGACGCTTATGCAGATTCTGCTTACCCACGGTCATCTTGACCATGTAGGGGCAGCGGCTGAACTGGCACAGCATTATGGTGTTCCGGTTATTGGTCCGGAAAAAGAAGATGAGTTCTGGTTACAGGGACTCCCAGCTCAGAGCCGCATGTTTGGCCTGGGCGATTGTGAGCCGCTGACGCCCGATCGCTGGCTGAATGAAGGCGACAGAGTAAGCGTTGGTAACGTGACGTTACAGGTGCTGCATTGCCCGGGCCACACGCCGGGACATGTGGTTTTCTTTGATGAGCAATCAAAGTTACTGATTTCTGGTGATGTGATTTTTAAAGGCGGCGTAGGGCGCAGCGATTTTCCACGCGGAGATCACAACCAATTGATTGATTCGATTAAACGTAAACTTTTACCATTGGGTGATGACGTGACGTTTATTCCGGGTCACGGCCCACTTTCTACATTGGGTAACGAACGGCTACATAACCCGTTCCTGCAGGATGAAATGCCCGTCTGGTAACACCGCAGATAAATAAAAAGGCCGCGATTGCGGCCTTTTTTATGCGCGATAAATTACAGTACTGCGACAATCGCTTCGCACAGCGGTGCCATGTTATCTGGCGTCATTCCTGCGACGTTTACACGCCCGGAAGCGACGGCATAGACACCAAACTCTTCACGCAGACGCAGAACCTGTTCTTTTGTCAGGCCGCTGAAAGAGAACATGCCGTTCTGTTTGATGATAAAGCTGAAGTCGCTGTTCGCACCTTTTTCCTGCAGCGTATTCACGAACAGTAAACGCATGCGCTGAATGCGTTGGCGCATATCAGTCAGTTCCTGTTCCCAGATAGCCCGTAACGCGTCGTTGCTCAGAATCGTGGCAACTACGGATGCTCCGTGGGCTGGCGGGTTGGAATAGTTAGCGCGAATGGCGGATTTCATCTGACTAAACGCACGGTCGACGGTTTCAGCATCAGCTGCAACCAGCGTACAGGCGCCTACGCGCTCATTGTAAAGACCAAAGTTCTTGGAGTAGGAACTGGCGACAATCAGCTCTTTGTGCAGCGCGGCGAACGCGCGCAGACCTTCGGCATCTTCTTCCAGACCGCGGGCAAAGCCCTGGTATGCGAAGTCAAACAGCGGCAACCATCCTTTTTCGACAGAAAGCTGAGCCAACGTTTGCCACTGTTCAAGCGTAGGATCGATACCGGTTGGGTTATGGCAGCAGCCGTGGAACAGTACTACATCGCCAGCCTGCGCTTCGCTGAGGCTTGCCAGCAGCGCATCAAAGTCTAATGAGTGGTTCGCTGCATCATAATAGTTGTATTCACGAACTTCCAGACCGGCAGAGTTAAAGACGCTTTTATGGTTCGGCCAGCTTGGATTGCTCACCCATACGCGTTTAGTCGACGTATTTTTTGCGAGGAAATCAGCTGCCACTCGCAGTGCGCCAGTGCCGCCAGGAGTCTGTGCTGTACGTGCGCGCTTATCAATGATAAGCGAACTCGTTTTACCAAACAGTAATTCCTGAGTGCAACGACCAAACTCTGGAATACCGTCAATGCCAAGGTAATTTTTGGTGGTTTCATTTTCCAGTATATATTGCTCGGCTTTTTTAACGCTGGTCAGTACTGGCGTTTTGCCTGTCTCATCTTTATATACACCGATCCCGAGGTTTATTTTTCCTGGGCGGTCATCGGCACGAAACAAATCAGCCAGACCCAAAATGGGGTCGGCAGGAGCAGCGGTAATGTTCTCAAACATGACGAGGTTCCATAGTGATTACAGAAGGGAAGTCCGCTATCAGGTTAACGGTAGATTTACAAAATGCCAACCGTTACTGGCGAAAAGCTGAGGTGTTTTTTTAAGACGCAAGAATCCGCTGGCAGATATAAAAAAACAGGACCGAAGTCCTGTTTTTAAGGCATTTAACAAAGAGGTCTGCTATTAGAACTGGTAAACGATACCAACTGCAACGATGTCGTCAGAGTTCACGCCCAGTTTGTTGTCAGAATCGATTTGGTTAATCTTGTAGTCAACATAGGTGGACATGTTTTTGTTGAAGTAGTAGGTCGCACCTACTTCGAAGTAATCGACCAGATCCACATCACCGATACCTTCTACGTCTTTCGCTTTAGACTTGTTGTAGGAGAGGGACGGACGCAGGCCGAAATCGAACTGGTACTGAGCAACGACGAATACGTCTTCAGTTTTGTTCGCAAAACCGCTGTTACCAGCACCTGAGATGCGGGTCGCGTTACGGGTTTCACCGTAGTTAGCTGCCAGGTAGATGTTGTTAGCATCGTATTTCACGCCGGTCGCCCACTGCTCAGCTTTTTTACCGCCATTGCCGTAGAAAGAGTTTTCCTGCGCGTTGGTGCGGTCAGCTGCGCCGTAAGCACCCACGATACCGAAACCATCCATTTCGTAGCTTACAGAACCGCCAACGCCGTCGCCGTTAGAGCGACCGGTATTGCCATCACGTTCGTTTTTACCCAAGTACTGGATACCGAAGTTCAGACCGTCAACCAGACCGAAGAAGTTGGAGTTACGGTAGGTTGCAACACCACCAACACGACCAACGAAGAAGTTGTCGCTGTATGCGGTATCACCACCAAATTCTGGCAGCATATCGGTGTAACCCAGAGCATCGTAAACGATACCGTAGTTACGACCGTAGTCGAAAGAACCCAGGTCTGCGTATTTCAGACCAGCGAATGCCAGACGGGTTTTGTTGCCGTTCTGAGCGTCACTACCGCCTTCAGAGTTGTTACCGGCAAAGTTGTATTCCCACTGACCGTAACCGGACAGCTCGGAGTTAATCTGAGTTTCCCCTTTGAAACCAAGACGAGCATAAGTCTGATCGCCATCGTCAGCAGCGCTGTCAGAAAAATAATGCAGACCAACGGTTTTACCGTAGATATCCAGCTTGTTACCATCTTTGTTGTAAACTTCTGCAGCGTTAGCTGCCCCGGCTACCAGCAGAGCAGGGATAACCACTGCCAGAATATTGCGCTTCATCATTATTTATTACCCTCATTGGTTTTTATATGACACCTGCCACTGCCGCCAATAAATTCCGTCAATTAAAATTTACGGAACTATTGATGAGAGTTTGGTGTCTTTATGTGTCTGACAGGCATCTTTCCATTCAAACTATCGTTTCGCTACCGTCAAAGTGCTACAAATATAAAGATTTGGTTTCAGAAAGAAAAAATGTGTAACAAGATGTTTTTTTTTGTGCAACTTTGTGAACAACGTCAAACTTCAGATGTCTCTGCACTAAAATTCACCGCTTTTAATTCTATTTATATGATTTTCTTATGTTTAATTTTGATAAGGCATTTTTTGCTGTGTTGCATCGCAAAGATCCGGTTTTCCAGATGGCTATTTTTGGACGTCTGGAATGCTGTGTGCGTGGTCATAAAATGTACTATTTAATCAGAAAATGCTAATCCACAATAAAAGTGCTGATTTTTTTTTGTGCGAATGTGTTGCGGTGAAATAATAAGTAACAGGAAAAGGGAAAGTTGTGTTTTAAGTGAAGAGTCCCATCGTGGGGAAACGGGTACAAAAAAGGCCAGCAGTGCTGGCCTTTGAATCAAACATTCAGGTTTAGAAAGTGGCGTTACGCGGTGTACGCGGGAATGGGATAACGTCACGGACGTTTTGTACGCCAGTAACGTAAGCGATTAAACGCTCAAAGCCCAAACCGAAGCCGGAATGCGGAACGGTACCGTAGCGACGCAGGTCGCGATACCACCAGTAATCTTCTTTATTCAGACCCATTTCCAGCATGCGGGCATCCAGTACGTCCAGACGTTCTTCACGCTGAGAACCACCGATGATTTCACCGATTCCCGGAGCCAGAACGTCCATTGCCGCAACGGTTTTACCGTCTTCATTAAGGCGCATATAAAACGCTTTGATATCTTTCGGGTAGTTTTTAACTACGACCGGCGCTTTAAAGTGCTCTTCAGCAAGATAACGCTCATGCTCGGAAGAGAGATCCACACCCCAGTAAACCGGGTTTTCGAACTTTTTGCCGCATTTTTCCAGAATGCTCACCGCGTCGGTATAGTCCACTTGCGCGAAGTCAGCGTCAATAAAACGTTCCAGGCGCGCAATCGCATCTTTGTCGACACGTTCAGCGAAGAATTTCATATCATCCGCACGCTCTGCCAATACGGCTTTGAACGCGTATTTCAGCATCGCTTCAGCCAGACCTGCAATATCGTTCAGGTCGGCGAACGCCACTTCGGGTTCCAGCATCCAGAACTCTGCCAGGTGACGACTGGTGTTAGAGTTTTCCGCACGGAAAGTCGGACCAAAGGTATAAATTTTGGACAGGGCGCAGGCGTAAGTTTCGCCGTTTAACTGACCGGAAACGGTCAGGAACGCTTCCTTACCAAAGAAGTCTTTATCGAAATCGACTTTACCCTGATCGTTACGCGGCAGGTTTTCCAGATCCAGCGTAGAAACACGGAACATTTCACCCGCACCTTCCGTATCGGAAGCGGTGATCAGCGGAGTCGATACCCAGAAGAAACCCTGCTCGTGGAAGAAGCGATGCAGCGCTTGCGCCAGCGTATGACGTACGCGCGCTACCGCACCAATCATATTGGTACGCGGACGCATGTGCGCCACTTCACGCAGATACTCAATGCTATGACGCTTAGCCGCCATTGGGTAGGTATCAGGATCTTCAACCCAGCCCGCGACTTCAACCTCAGTGGCCTGAATTTCAAAGCTCTGTCCTTGCCCAGGGGATGCAACGACTTTACCCGTTACAATAACTGAACAACCTGTCGTCAGGCGCAGTACGTCCTGATTGTAATTGGGCAGAGAATTATTGATGACGGCCTGTACAGGATCAAAGCAGGAACCGTCATAAACGGCGAGGAAGGAGATGCCAGCTTTTGAATCTCGGCGGGTACGCACCCATCCGCGCACGGTGACTTCGCTGTCAACGGCTACGCGGCCCTGGAGTACGTCGGCTACAGGCACAACGCTCATAATATTCTCTCTGTTAATAGTCGGATATATAAACACATGTCCACCCGTAATGGGGGGATACCTATGTTACCTGGCATCTGCAATCAGACAAGCAGAATTCGTAGCTGGAGTGAAAGATTTCGGAAATAAATGCGAATTAGGGAGCCCAAATGGCTCCCTGGAAGGTTTAACTGGCTTTTTTAATATGCGGGAGATCGAAGGCTTTACGCAGCGCACGAACAAACGCTTTATCGTGGCAGATGGTTTTACCCGGGCTGTCAGATAACTTCGCCACTGGTTTGCCGTTACATTCCACCAGCTTGATGACTATATTGAGCGGCTTAACCTGGGGAATATCACAGGTTAGTCGTGTCCCAATGCCAAAACTCAACTGCACACGAGAAGAGAAGTGGCGGTAGAGCTCAATCGCTTTTTTCAGATCAAGATTATCTGAAAACACCAGCGTTTTGCTCAGCGGGTCAATGCCCAGTTTTTCATAATGGGCGATGGCTTTTTCACCCCATTCCACCGGATCGCCTGAGTCATGGCGTAAACCCTGGTAGCGGGTCGCAAACTCGACGCCAAAGTCGCGAAGAAACGCATCCATGGTGATGCAATCTGTCAGCGCGATGCCGAGTTGGTCAGGGTATTCATTTAACCAGGCGGCCAGAGCAACGCGCTGGCTGGTGGCAAGCTCGGGGCTGATTTGCTGATGAGCCTGGAACCACTCATGCGCCTGCGTACCCATTGGTGTTAATGACAGGCGGCGGGCGAGATCGTAGTTGCTGGTACCGACAAACCAGGACTCTTGCTGCAGGCGTTTAACAATAGCCTGCTGGACTTCACGTGAAAAACGACGACGCGTGCCGAAATCCATCAGATGGAAGCGGGACATATCGACATCTTTTGTTAAAGCAGAGAATTCTACTAGTTTACTTTCCAACTCATCGAGTGCCTGTGGGACGCCTGATTCAGGCGAACGGTAATGGTGTACCAGCTCGCTTATTACCGCCAACAGCGGAACTTCCCACATGATCACTTCGCGCCATGGACCAGTTAAGCGAATGTTCAACTTACCGTTATCATTGGTGACGCAAACCTGTTCCGGGTTATAGCGGAAATCACGTAACCAGGTAAGGTAATCAGCTTTGAAGAAAGGCAGGCCGGAGAGCCACTGGTACTCGTCCTCCTGCAGTCGCAGGTGCTGCATAGCATTCACCTGCTCACGAATAGAATCGGCATAAATACCGAGCAGGTCATCGCCACGGCAACGAAATTCAGCCGCTACTTGTACATCATAGTAGTGGTGAAAAACGGCTTGCTGCATATGCAACTTATAAGCGTCTGTATCCAGCAGCGAGTGCAGAACAGGAGAAGCGAATTGTGTCATAGGTGCGCAGTAGCATCCTCTCACGGGAGCGTTTAGTACAATAAACAACTAAGAAAACCGCTGGAGTATACCCTGTTTAGCGATTTATTGAACCCCGATCACACCATAAGCTGTCTTTCTGGTCGAGGGCAATTCGTGCCGCGTGTTATAAAAATGTAGCAAAAAGGGCGTTTGTGCCTGAAAAGATGAACATTCTGCGTAGCGCGATTTACGCAACAGGAATAGACTGAAGCCGAGACTCTACCAAAGATGCTAAAGGTTTTTTTATGACACAACAGCCACAAGCCAAATACCGCCACGATTATCGTGCTCCGGATTACCAGATTACTGATATTGACTTGACCTTTGACCTGGATGCTGAAAAAACCGTGGTCACCGCAGTGAGCCAGGCTGTCCGTCATGGCGCGTCCGACGCGCCCCTGCACCTGAATGGCGAAGATTTGACCCTGGTGTCAATCCACGTGAATGATGAACCGTGGCAAGCATATAAAGAAGAAGAGGGCGCTCTGGTCATCAATCAACTGCCGGAACGTTTTACGCTGCGTATCGTGAATGAAATTAGCCCAGCGGCGAATACCGCGCTGGAAGGGCTTTACAAGTCAGGAGATGCGCTGTGTACCCAGTGCGAAGCAGAAGGTTTCCGCCATATTACCTGGTATCTTGATCGCCCGGACGTGCTGGCGCGCTTTACTACCAAAATTATCGCC
Organism: Citrobacter sp. VF227; assembly: GCF_052950715.1. Classification (NCBI taxonomy): domain Bacteria; kingdom Pseudomonadati; phylum Pseudomonadota; class Gammaproteobacteria; order Enterobacterales; family Enterobacteriaceae; genus Citrobacter; species Citrobacter sp. VF227. The sequence goes on along the minus strand of NZ_JBRFVF010000002.1, from coordinate 189,949 downwards.
GATAAAACCCAATATCCGTTCCTGCTTTCCAACGGCAACCGCGTGGCGCAGGGCGAACTGGAAAACGGTCGCCATTGGGTTCAGTGGCAGGATCCCTTCCCTAAACCGTGCTATCTGTTTGCGCTGGTAGCGGGTGATTTCGACGTGCTGCGTGACACTTTTACCACCCGCTCCGGGCGTGAAGTGGCACTGGAACTGTACGTCGATCGCGGCAACCTGGACCGCGCGCCGTGGGCGATGACCTCGCTGAAAAACTCCATGAAATGGGATGAAGAGCGTTTTGGCCTCGAATATGACCTCGACATCTATATGATTGTCGCAGTGGATTTCTTCAACATGGGCGCGATGGAGAATAAAGGACTGAACATCTTTAACTCCAAATACGTGCTGGCACGTACCGATACCGCTACTGACAAAGACTACCTCGATATTGAGCGCGTCATTGGGCACGAATATTTCCATAACTGGACTGGCAACCGCGTGACCTGTCGCGACTGGTTCCAGTTGAGCCTGAAAGAGGGGTTAACCGTGTTTCGCGATCAGGAATTCAGTTCCGATCTTGGCTCACGTGCGGTAAACCGTATCAGCAATGTGCGTACCATGCGCGGTCTGCAGTTTGCTGAAGACGCCAGCCCGATGGCGCATCCTATCCGCCCGGATATGGTTATCGAAATGAACAATTTCTATACCCTGACCGTGTATGAGAAGGGTGCAGAAGTCATTCGTATGATCCACACCCTGTTGGGTGAGGCTAACTTCCAGAAAGGGATGCAGCTGTACTTTGAGCGTCATGATGGCAGCGCTGCAACCTGTGATGATTTTGTGCAGGCGATGGAGGATGCGTCCAACGTCGATCTCTCGCATTTCCGCCGCTGGTACAGTCAGTCCGGTACGCCGATTTTGACCGTGCGTGATGACTATAACCCATCAACGGAAGAGTACACGCTGACTATCAGCCAGCGCACGCCGGCCACGCCGGATCAGGCAGAAAAACAACCGCTGCATATTCCTTTCGCCCTCGAGTTGTATGACAACGAAGGGAAAGTGATCCCGTTACAAAAAGGCGGGCACCCGGTGAATTCAGTACTCAACATTACCCAGGCAGAGCAGACGTTTGTCTTTGATAACGTCTACTTCCAGCCGGTACCCGCGCTGCTGTGCGAATTCTCCGCGCCGGTGAAACTGGAATATAAATGGAGCGATCAGCAACTGACCTTCCTGATGCGTCATGCGCGTAACGATTTTTCTCGTTGGGATGCGGCGCAAAGCCTGCTGGCGACCTATATTAAGCTCAACGTTGCCCGTCATCAGCAGGGACAGCCGCTGTCACTGCCGGTACACGTGGCCGATGCATTCCGCGCGATTTTACTGGATGAGAAAATCGATCCGGCGCTGGCGGCTGAGATCCTGACACTGCCTTCGGTAAATGAAATCGCCGAACTGTTCGACATCATCGATCCGGTGGCGATAACAGAAGTACGTGAAGCGTTAACCCGCACGCTGGCGGCAGAGCTGGCGGATGAATTCCTCGCCATCTATAACGCTAATCATCTTGATGAGTACCGCGTAGAGCATGCCGATATTGGCAAGCGTACGCTGCGCAACGCCTGCCTGCGATTCCTGGCCTTTGGCGAAACCCATCTGGCTGACACGCTGGTCAGCAAGCAGTACCGTGAAGCGAACAATATGACCGATGCGCTGGCGGCGTTGTCTGCGGCAGTAGCGGCGCAACTTCCTTGCCGTGACGCGCTGATGCAGGAGTATGACGATAAGTGGCACCATGACGGTCTGGTGATGGATAAATGGTTTATCCTGCAATCTACCAGCCCGGCGGATAATGTACTGGAAACGGTACGCGGCCTGTTGAAGCATCGCTCCTTTAGCATGAGCAACCCGAATCGCATCCGTTCGCTGATCGGTGCCTTTGCAGGTAGCAACCCGGCGGCATTTCATGCGGAAGATGGCAGCGGCTATCAGTTCCTGGTCGACATGCTGACTGAGCTCAATAGCCGTAACCCGCAGGTAGCGTCACGTCTGATTGAGCCGCTGATTCGTTTAAAACGTTATGATGCAAAACGTCAGGCGAAGATGCGTGCGGCGCTGGAACAGTTGAAAGGCCTGGAGAATCTCTCCGGCGATCTGTTCGAGAAGATAGCTAAAGCATTAGCCTGATAATATTGCCGGATGGGGCCGGCCTACCATTCACGTGTAGGCCGGATAAGCGGTAGCGCCATCCGGCATTTTTAACCATGCCTGCGTAGCTGAACTTCATTTTCGCCGCGTTGCATCACCCGGTTCAACACCTCAGCTTCCAGTTCTGCCAGACGCACTGAACTAATCCGGCGTGGTCGCGCAATATCCACCGTTAAATCCAGTCCGATTTTTCCGTCTTCAATGAGCAATACGCGATCGGCCATTGCTACTGCTTCGCTGACATCATGGGTGACTAACAATACGGTAAAGCCGTGTTCCTGCCATAAAGAGACAATCAGATCCTGCATCTCAAGGCGGGTTAACGCATCCAGCGCGCCGAGGGGTTCATCCAACAGCAGCAGACCGGGGCGGTGAATTAAAGCCCGCGCCAGGGCCACGCGCTGTTTTTGTCCACCAGAAAGGGCCGCAGGCCATTCCTGGGCACGACTCTCCAGTCCAACTGCGGCCAGCGCATCTCGCGCTGCATTGCGCCAGTGACCTTGCAGACCCAGACCCACGTTATCGATAACCGTCTTCCATGGCAGCAGACGCGCATCCTGAAACATCATTCGTGTATCATCCTGAATCTCTGCCAGCGGTGTGGTTCCGGCGAGTAATGCGCCTGAGGTGGGCGATTCCAGCCCAGCCAGCAGGCGCAGTAACGTGCTTTTACCTCCGCCGCTGCGACCGACCACGGCAACGAACTGTCCGGCTGGAATATGCAAATCTAACTGATTGAGCACCGTATTGGCGGCGTATTGTTTCGTCACGGCGCTCAGCAAAAGCGGTGTGCCCTGGTTCAGGCGAGCGGTGTTCATACATTAGTTTCCTTTAAATGGTAAGCCGGGTTCCAGCGTAGCCAGATACGTTCCAGTAATTGCGCGCTGACATCGGCAAGTTTGCCGAGCAGAGCGTAGAGAATAATGGCTACCACGACTACATCGGTTTGCAGAAATTCACGAGCATTCATTGCCAGGTAGCCAATACCGGCATCAGCCGAAATAGTTTCCGCAACAATGAGCGTCAGCCACATCAGCCCGAGAGCAAAACGTACGCCGACCATAATCGAGGGCAGGGCACCGGGGAGGATCACATGAATAAACAGTGAAAAGCCGGATAACCCATAGCTGCGCGCCATCTCTACCAGCCCGCGATCGATGTTACGGATCCCATGCCAGGTGTTGATGTAAATCGGGAACAGCGTGCCCAGCGCGACGAGAAAGATCTTGGCGGACTCATCAATACCGAACCATAAAATGACCAGTGGGATCAGCGCCAGATGCGGGACGTTACGCAGCATCTGCACCGACGTGTCCAGCAGGCGTTCTCCCCAACGCGAAAGGCCGCTTATCAGCCCCAGCGTCAGGCCAATTGATCCACCGATGGAGAATCCGATCAGCGCCCGCCAGGCGCTGATCGCCAGATGCTGCCAAAGTTCGCCGCTGGCTGAAAGCGTCCAGAAAGCTTCGATCACGCCCTCCGGTGAGGGCAGTATGCGGGTGGACAGCCAGCCCATTGATGATGCGAGCTGCCAGAGTGCCACCAGACCGAGCGGTAAAAACCAGGGCGCGAGGCGCAATAACCATCTGTTTTTCGGCGTTGCCATTAGCCGCTCCTTAGCTTTGTGCGACTTTGCGCGGGATGAATTCATTCGCAACCGCTTCGCCTTGCTGTTGCAGGCGCTGTGGTTGCGGAATTTCGGGTATCGCGACATCCAGATGTGGGAACAGCAGCTCACCAACCTTGTACGCTTCTTCCAGATGCGGATAGCCGGACAGCACAAAGCTGTCGATTCCCAGCGCGGCATACTCGTTAATACGCGCTGCGACCGTAGGACCATCTCCAACCAGGGCGGTCCCTGCGCCACCGCGCACCAGTCCTACTCCTGCCCACAGGTTCGGGCTAATTTCCAGTTTGTCGCGCTTACCGTTGTGCAGTGCAGCCATTCGCTGCTGACCAACCGAATCCGTTTTTGAGAAGGCGGCCTGGGCTTTGGCGATGGTGTCGTCATCCAGATGGGCTATCAGACGATCCGCAGCCTGCCACGCCTCTTGCGTTGTCTCTCGTACGATCACATGCAGACGAATACCAAAGCGGATCTTGCGCCCGAGCGCCGCCGCTTTGGCCCGTACTTGTTCAATCTTCTGTTTCACCTGTTCAGGCGGTTCGCCCCAGGTCAGGTAGAGATCAACCTGCTCGGCAGCCAGATCTTGTGCGACATCAGACGAGCCGCCGAAATAGAGTGGAGGATGCGGCTGCTGGATCGGCGGGAAGAACAGTTTTGCCCCGCGGACATGAATATATTTGCCGTTGAAATCCACGGTTTCACCTTGCAGTAAGCGTCGCCAGACCTGAGTAAATTCGCCAGAGGCTTCATAGCGCTCGGTGTGATCGAGGAACACGCCGTCGCCAGCCAACTCCTGCGGATCGCTACCGGTCACCAGGTTAAATAGCGCCCGACCATTAGAAAGCCTGTCGAGCGTTGCTGCCTGACGCGCGGCAACCGTCGGTGAGGTGACGCTTGGACGCAGCGCGACCAGAAATTTTAATCGCTGAGTCACCGGGATCATCGAGGCGGCCACCAGCCAGGCATCTTCGCAGGAGCGTCCGGTGGGGATCAGCACACCGGTAAATCCCAGACGATCGGCCGTTTGCGCAATTTGTTGCAGATAACCATGATCGACCGGGCGCGAACCCTCTTCCGTTCCAAGATAATGACCGTCACCGTGGGTGGGTAAAAACCAGAACATGTTCAGACTCATAATTTTTCTCCTGCCTGCTGAGTGGGTTGCCAGATACGCTGGCGAATATCGATTTTTTTCGGCACCAGACGGTTGTCATAAAACAGATCGGCGGTTTGTTGCTGCAATGCGGCAACAGAGTCGCTGATGAGGGTAATGGTGGTTGGCGGGCGGTGATCCAGATAGGACGCAATCACCGGTTCGGGCAGACCCATGGTTTTAGCCAGCAGGGTGATGCTTTGCTGGCGCTGGCTGAGGGTTAACGCATCGGCCTGGCTAAAGGTATTCAGTACGCCAAGAACAAAAGCGCCATTTTTCTCGGCATAAGGACGAGCGGCGAGATAAAACGAACCGGTCTGCTTCAGATCTGAGCCGTCTTTGAGCACGCGCACATCACCTTGCAGTAACGCGGCGGAATAGTAGGGATCCCAGATAGCCCATGCCTCAACGTTTCCTTGCTGGAAGGCCGCTCGCGCATCGGCGGGGGTCAGATAAGTCGGTTGAATATCGGTAAATTTCAGCCCGGCCTGTTGCAGCGCTCGGAGCAGTAAATTGTGGGCGCTTGACCCTTTCTGGAATGCGACTTTATGTCCTTTAAGCTGCGCGACGTTCTGAATCGGGCTATCTTTTGGCACCAGAATCACTTCAGCTTTCGGTTTGGGGGGCTCAACGCCCACGTACACCAGATCGGCTCCGGCAGCCTGGGCGAATATTGGTGGAATGTCACCCGTACTGCCGAGATCGATACTGCCGATATTCAAGGCTTCCAGCATTTGCGGCCCTGCCGGGAACTCAACCCACGAGATTTTGGTCTGTGGATAGCGCTTTTCCAACAATTGATGGCTTTTTGCCAGCACCATACTGACGCTTCCTTTCTGATAGCCGATACGCAGGGCATCGGGCGCAGACTCTGCGGCATACGCCAGCGTTGACAGTGACAGCAACCCGGCCAGTGCGAGCCATGATCTGTGGCGCTTGAGCAAATTAAGCATGGGCAGTACCCCGCAGTGTGTTCAGTTGGGGGCGTTGGATATCGCGACGATGCAATGCCAGCCAGAAGGTGGCGAGTGCACTGTCCAGGCGCTGCTGCAGGTTGGGCGTAAACTGCGGTTTATGCTGATAATCGATGACCTGTGAATCATCGGCAAATACGCCGTGCAGGATCTCCTGGGCTTTTAACGTACTTAGTACCGGTTTCAGCGCGTAATCGACGGCCAGTAAATGCGCCACGCTGCCACCGGTCGCCAGCGGCAACACCACTTTTCCTTCCAGCGCCCGCTCGGGAAGCAGATCGAGCAGCGTTTTCAGTACGCCAGAGTAAGCGGCTTTGTAGATCGGCGTGGCGACAATCAGCCCGTCAGCATCCTGCAATTGTTCGCTGAATGTCTTCAGCGTCGGACTATCAAAACGGGCACAGATGAGGTCTTCCGGGGCAAAGTTATGCAGGTTCCAGTGAAAGACTTCGACATCCTGACCATTGAGTTTTTCTCGGGCATATTCCAGTAACGCGCTGGAGCGAGAGGGAAAGCGTGGGCTTCCCGCCAGAGTAATGACGCGCATAATTTTAATCTCCGCTTATAACTAATTGTTTGCTTTTGTTTAACATTGATAACAATTTTTGCAGTCTGGCAGAGAGGCTCTGTTTATCGAAATGATTTATGCGGGATAGAAAAGTTGAAAAATGGATAAAATGAGTGAGACAGGAAAACGATTGCTATTTATTGCCGCAGGTCAATTCCCTTTTTGCTCACGATCGCACATAATACGCCCCCGGTTTGCACACCGGGAATCCAGGAGAGTTCATGTACTACCCCTTCGTTCGTAAAGCCCTTTTTCAGCTCGATCCAGAGCGCGCTCATGAATTGACATTCCAGCAATTACGTCGCATTACCGGCACGCCGCTTGAAGCGCTTGTCCGCCAGAAGGTACCTGCAAAACCGGTTACCTGTATGGGGCTGACGTTTAAAAATCCGCTCGGGCTTGCTGCCGGACTGGATAAAGACGGGGAGTGTATTGATGCGCTCGGCGCGATGGGATTCGGTTCCATTGAGATTGGTACCGTAACGCCGCGTCCTCAGCCGGGTAACGATAAACCGCGTCTGTTCCGTCTGGTTGATGCAGAAGGTTTGATCAACCGCATGGGGTTTAATAACCTGGGTGTTGATAACCTGGTTGAGAACGTTAAAAAATCGCATTTTGACGGTATTCTGGGGATTAATATTGGCAAGAATAAAGATACCCCGGTAGAGAATGGCAAAGATGACTATCTGATTTGTATGGAAAAAGTCTATGCTTATGCGGGTTATATCGCGATTAATATCTCTTCACCGAATACACCGGGATTACGTACGCTGCAATACGGTGAGGCGCTGGACGATCTCCTGACGGCAATTAAAAATAAGCAAAATGATCTTCAAGCGATCCACCATAAATATGTTCCGGTGGCGGTAAAGATCGCGCCGGATCTTTCTGTGGAAGAACTGATCCAGGTTGCTGACAGTTTAGTTCGGCATAATATTGATGGCGTAATTGCGACTAACACCACGCTCGATCGCTCTCTCGTTCAGGGAATGAAAAATTGCGATCAAATGGGGGGTCTTAGCGGGCGACCATTGCAATTAAAAAGTACAGAAATTATTCGCCAGTTGTCTCAGGAATTAAAAGGTCAACTGCCGATTATCGGAGTTGGTGGTATCGACTCGGTCATCGCCGCACGTGAGAAAATAGCTGCCGGTGCTTCACTGGTGCAGATTTATTCGGGCTTTATTTTTAAAGGTCCGCCGCTGATAAAAGAAATCGTCACCAATATCTGAATGCTACCTTAATCACAATCCAGGGCTTTATTTCTGGCCCTGGTTGTTTTATATTCCTTTACTGTTGCTTATTTAAACATTCTGAGCTTTTATTATTAAGGCAATAAGCGAAGCGGCAAAAGGATACTGTCGTAATGGCGATGATTAAGGAAAGGAGAGAAACTGATGCGAATTAAACCCGACGATAACTGGCGCTGGTATTATGATGAAGAGCACGATCGTATGATGCTCGATTTAGCCAATGGCATGTTATTCCGTTCGCGTTTTGCTCGTAAAATGCTCACTCCCGATGCATTTTCACCGTCGGGTTTTTGTGTTGATGACGCCGCGCTTTATTTTTCCTTTGAAGAAAAATGTCGCTATCTGGATTTAGCCAAAGAACAAAAAGCGGAACTGGTGCTCAATGCACTGGTGGCGATTCGTTATCTTAAACCACAAATGCCAAAAAGCTGGCACTTTGTCGCGCACGGTATTAACTGGTCGCCAACCGTGGGTGATGCCGCCTGTGTGGATTTAAGCGATACCGATGAACAGGTAAACCTGTTAGTGGTCGAGCCGGGTGAAAACGCCGCGCTTTGTCTGCTTGCACAACCTGGCGTGGTTATTGCTGGAAGAACCATGCAGCTTGGTGACGCGATTAAAATAATGAATGACAGACTGAAACCGCAGGTCGTTGTTGACAGTTTCAGCCTTGAGCAGGCGGTTTAACTCTCCAGCCTGATTGTCGTTTTCGGAACACAACTGCAGCACAGAATTGTCCCGTCATCTCCTATCGCTGATTTTTTCAGCGGGTTAACTTCGCCTTCTACCAGTCGAATTCGACAACATCCGCAAATCCCTGCCCGACATGAATAGGGAATCCGGATACCCTGATTTTCCAACTGTTCAAGCAATACCTGTTGATTATTGCCACGGAAGGTCTGCCCCTGCCAGTCAATCAGTACCGTGGCATCAGGCTGTTGTTCCTGTGCGGTATCATCTGACTCCGCCGCGCCGTATGCTCTGGCGGGGCCGGTTGCCAAAATTTCGACGTCATCGCCAACGCGAATCACGCCGCTGTTGCGCGCGATGAGATTCTGGCCGAAATCAACATCGCCGTTATCCACGGCCGTGCGGAAAGTTTGCAGCGTGGCGAGCGGCTCGCCAGACGGATGTTTCTGGCCTTTCTCTGGGCTGACGGTGGTGAATATGCAGCGGCTACAAGGTTTTGCCACATCAAAAATGACGTCGCCAATGCGAATCACTTTCCAGGTATCTTCTTCCCAGGCGCCAGCCCCTGAAATCACCAGATTAGGGCGAAACTGTTCCATTTTCACGCTTGCCGGGCAGCGTTGCTGCAGATCGCGCAGCGACGCTTCATTGGTCAGCAGGTAGGGATAACCGTCGGCGAAGGATAAAGGAACATCATCGTGGCGCTTCACCCTACGCGTCAATTGTGGGCCAACCCAGCGCAGCTGCACGTCACGGGAGAAAAAGCTGCTCAGCCATTGGTTGATAGCGGATGGCGCGATACGCGCGGTAAAATGGTTTCCCCACACTTCTGTCGGCGCATCCTGGGTGGCGAAATCGGCAAATCGCACCAGCGCGCTGCTGCCGTCTGGCGCCGTAAGATGCAGTCCATCGTGGAAAGGGGAAGGGGTAAAGCGGACCATTTGCGGGAACTGTCGGGCAGTAATGAACGTTCCGTCGGCTTCGGTAATCATAAATATACGGTCAAAGGCGAGGCCGCTGACGTCTGCCAGGGCGTGCGTGAGCCCAATTCCACGCATAGATTTAACCGGATGAATAAAAAGTCGGGTCAACGTTACCACTGTACAGCCCCTCGAGCGAAAATAAGCCTTCAACTTTATGACATACAGCCCATATTAGCTATAATGCGCAGCAATTTTATTGGAGTAAAAGTGACATTATGAATTCTCTGTTTGCCAGTACGGCCCGCGGGCTGGAAGAGCTGTTAAAAACTGAACTGGAAAACCTCGGCGCGCTGGAGTGCCAGGTCGTTCAGGGTGGGGTCCATTTTAAGGGCGACACGCGGCTTGTTTACCAGAGCCTGATGTGGAGCCGCCTGGCCTCGCGCATTATCCTGCCGATGGGAGAGTGCAAGGTCTACAGCGATCTTGATCTGTACCTCGGTGTTCAGGCAATCGACTGGACAGAGATATTTAATCCTGGTGCGACGTTTGCCGTCCATTTTAGTGGCCTGAACGAGACCATTCGTAACAGTCAGTACGGCGCGCTGAAGGTCAAGGATGCGATTGTCGATGCCTTCACCCGTAAAAATCTGCCGCGTCCAAATGTGGATCGTGAATCTCCGGATCTGCGCATCAACGTCTGGTTGAACAAAGATACCGCCAGCATTGCGCTCGATCTTAGCGGTGACGGTTTGCATCAGCGTGGTTATCGCGATCGCGCTGGCCAGGCGCCGATCAAAGAGACGCTGGCTGCGGCCATCGTTATGCGTTCTGGCTGGCAGCCAGGCACACCGTTGCTCGATCCGATGTGCGGCTCCGGCACGCTGCTGATTGAAGCTGCGATGTGGGCAACCGATCGTGCGCCGGGCTTGCACCGCGGGTACTGGGGTTTTAGCGGTTGGGCGCAGCACGATGAAGTCGTCTGGCAAGAAGTCAAAGCCGAAGCACAGGTGCGTGCGCGTAAAGGGCTGGCTGACTACTCCTCGCATTTCTATGGTTCCGACAGCGATGCGCGGGTAATTGAAAAAGCGCGCAGTAACGCCCGCCGCGCGGGTATTGCCGACCTGATGACGTTTGACGTTAAAGATGTTGCCAAACTGAGCAATCCGCTGCCGAAAGGACCGTATGGTACGGTTATCAGTAACCCACCATACGGCGAACGTCTGGATAGCGAACCGGCGCTGATAGCCCTGCACAGCCTGCTGGGGCGGACGATGAAAAACCAGTTTGGCGGCTGGAATTTGTCGTTGTTTAGCGCCTCGCCGGATCTGCTCAGCAGCCTGCAATTACGTGCCGACAAGCAGTTCAAAGCGAAAAACGGCCCGCTGGATTGTGTACAGAAGAACTATCACGTTGCAGAGACCACCGCGGACAGCAAGCCAGCCACGGTCGCGGAAGATTATGCCAACCGCCTGCGCAAGAACATCAAGAAGCTGGAAAAATGGGCGCGCCAGGAAGGCATTGAATGCTATCGCCTGTATGACGCTGACCTGCCGGAATACAATGTTGCAGTTGACCGTTACGGCGACTGGGTTGTGGTTCAGGAATATGCTCCGCCGAAGACAGTTGATGCACAAAAAGCACGTCAACGCCTGTTCGACATTATCGCCGCAACGCTGTCGGTACTGGAAATCGCGCCGAATAAACTGGTGCTGAAAACCCGTGAACGGCAGAAAGGGAAGAATCAGTATCAGAAGATGAATGAGAAGGGTGAATTCATTGAGGTAAGCGAGTACAACGCGCGCCTGTGGGTCAACCTGACAGACTATCTTGATACCGGTTTGTTCCTCGATCATCGTATTGCACGCCGCATGCTCGGTCAGATGAGTAAAGGTAAGGATTTCCTTAACCTGTTCTCCTACACCGGCAGCGCCAGCGTACATGCAGGATTGGGCGGTGCGCGTAGCACCACGACGGTTGATATGTCGCGCACCTACCTGGAATGGGCGGAGCGTAACCTGCGTCTGAATGGCCTGAGTGGCCGCGCGCACCGTTTAATTCAGGCCGATTGCCTGGGCTGGCTGCGCGAAGCCAATGAACAGTTTGATCTGATTTTCATCGATCCGCCGACGTTCTCTAACTCAAAACGTATGGAAGACTCGTTTGACGTACAGCGCGATCATCTGGCGTTGATGAAAGATCTAAAACGCCTGCTGCGTAAAGACGGCACAATCATGTTCTCCAACAACAAACGTGGATTCCGTATGGATCTCGACGGTCTGGCAGCACTGGGATTGAAAGCACAAGAAATTACTCAAAAAACGCTTTCCCAGGATTTTGCCCGTAACCGTCAGATCCACAACTGCTGGCTGATTACCGCAGCCTGAAAGGAAAATTAAATGTCATTAATCAGTATGCATGGTGCATGGCTGTCGTTCAGCGATGCGCCGCTTCTCGATAATGCTGAACTGCATATCGAAGATAACGAGCGCGTCTGTCTGGTTGGCCGTAATGGCGCAGGCAAATCGACGCTAATGAAGATCCTGAATCGTGAACAGGGTCTTGACGATGGGCGTATTATTTATGAGCAGGATCTGGTTGTGGCGCGTCTGCAGCAGGATCCGCCGCGCAACGTGCAGGGTAGCGTCTACGATTTCGTCGCTGAAGGAATTGCAGAACAGGCAGTTTACCTCAAGCGTTATCACGATATCTCGCATTTGGTGATCGCCGATCCGAGTGATAAAAACCTTCAGGAACTGGCGAAGGTTCAGGAACAGCTGGATCACCACAATCTGTGGCAGCTGGAAAACCGTATTAATGAAGTACTGGAACAGCTTGGCCTTGAAGCAGACATGGAGCTGGCATCGCTTTCCGGCGGCTGGCTACGTAAGGCGGCGCTGGGCCGCGCGTTAGTGAGTAACCCGCGCGTATTGCTGCTGGATGAACCGACGAACCACCTGGATATTGAAACCATTGACTGGCTGGAAGGGTTCCTGAAAACCTTCAATGGGACAATCATTTTTATTTCCCACGACCGTTCGTTTATCCGCAATATGGCGACGCGCATTGTCGATCTTGACCGCGGCAAGCTGGTTACCTATCCGGGTAACTACGATCAGTATCTGCTGGATAAAGAAGAAGCATTACGCGTAGAAGAGTTACAAAACGCGGAATTTGATCGCAAGTTGGCACAGGAAGAAGTCTGGATCCGTCAGGGTATCAAAGCGCGTCGTACGCGTAACGAAGGTCGCGTGCGTGCGCTGAAAGCCATGCGTCGCGAGCGTGGTGAACGTCGCGAAGTGATGGGCACAGCGAAGATGCAGGTCGAAGAGGCAAGCCGTTCTGGCAAGATTGTCTTTGAGATGGAGAATGTTGATTACCAGGTTTACGGAAAGCAACTGGTGAAAGATTTCTCCGCGCAGGTGCAGCGTAGCGACAAGATCGCGCTAATCGGACCTAACGGCTGCGGCAAAACTACGCTGTTGAAGCTGATGTTAGGTCAGCTTCAGGCTGACAGTGGACGCATTCATGTTGGAACTAAGCTGGAAGTGGCATATTTCGATCAGCATCGCGCCGAACTGGATCCGGATAAAACCGTGATGGACAACCTTGCTGAAGGTAAGCAAGAGGTGATGGTTAACGGCAAACCCCGCCACGTGCTGGGCTACCTTCAGGATTTCATGTTCCATCCGAAACGCGCGATGACGCCAGTACGCGCGCTCTCTGGCGGGGAACGCAATCGCCTGCTGTTGGCGCGTTTGTTCCTGAAACCCAGCAATTTGTTAATTCTCGATGAACCCACGAACGATCTGGACGTCGAAACGCTGGAACTGCTTGAAGAATTGATTGATAGCTATCAGGGCACCGTGCTGCTGGTGAGCCACGACCGTCAGTTTGTCGATAATACCGTGACCGAATGCTGGATCTTCGAAGGCGGCGGTAAAATTGGCCGTTATGTCGGCGGTTATCATGATGCGCGCAGTCAACAATCGCAGTATGTGGCGTTTAAGCAGCCAGTTGCGAAAAAAACAGAGGAACCTGCTGCTCCTAAAGCAGAAATTGTCAAACGCAGCACCAGCAAACTAAGCTATAAACTGCAGCGCGAACTGGAGCAACTCCCCGCGCTGCTTGAAGAACTGGAAGCTAAGCTGGAAGCCTTACAGGCTCAGGTTGCTGACGCCACGTTTTTCAGTCAGCCGCACGAGCAAACGCAGCAGGTATTGGCTAATCTGAACGAAGCGGAACAAGAACTTGAGCAAGCCTTTGAGCGCTGGGAGTATCTTGAGTCTTTGAAGAATGGCGCATAATTAAAGGAGCACATATGTGCGAACATCACCATGCCGCGAAGCATATTTTGTGCTCGCAGTGTGACATGCTGGTGGCGTTACCTCGCCTGGAGCATGGTCAGAAAGCGGCATGTCCACGATGTGGCACTACGTTAACCGTTGAGTGGGACGCCCCCCGGCAGCGTCCCACTGCCTATGTTTTAGCCGCACTATTTATGCTGCTGCTGTCAAACCTCTTTCCCTTTGTGAATATGAACGTCGCAGGGGTGAGTAGTGAAGTGACACTGCTGCAAATTCCGAGCGTGCTCTTTTCTGAAGATTACGCCAGTCTCGGCACCTTCTTTATCTTATTCGTACAGCTGGTTCCGGCCTTTTGTCTGCTGACGATCCTGCTACTGGTAAACCGCGCTCAGATGCCTGATCGGCTTAAAGCATGGCTGGCGCGTATTTTGTTTCAGTTAAAAAGCTGGGGAATGGCAGAAATCTTCCTCGCGGGCGTGCTGGTGAGCTTTGTTAAGCTGATGGCCTATGGCGATATCGGCGTAGGTAGCAGCTTCATCCCGTGGTGTTTGTTTTGTGTACTCCAGTTGCGGGCGTTCCAGTGTGTGGACCGCCGTTGGCTGTGGGATGATATTGCTCCTATGCCAGCTATCGAACAGGAATTAAAGCCTGGTGTGCCTGGAATCCGGCAGGGTTTGCGCTCTTGCTCTTGCTGCACTGCTATTCTTCCCGCTGACGAATTAGTATGTCCGCGATGTCAGGCCAAAGGTTATGCGCGGCGTAAAAACAGTCTGCAATGGACGTTGGCATTACTGTTTACGTCTATCATGCTTTATCTTCCTGCCAATATTCTGCCGATTATGATCACCGACCTGCTCGGGTCAAAATTGCCATCGACGATCCTTGAGGGGGTAGTTTTAATCTGGAGTGAAGGTTCTTACCCGGTGGCAGCGGTTATCTTTATTGCCAGTATTATGGTGCCGACCTTAAAAATGATCGCGATTGCCTGGTTGTGTTGGGATGCTAAGGGGCACGGCAAACGCGACAGTGAACGGATGCATTTTATTTATGAGGTTGTAGAATTTGTTGGTCGCTGGTCAATGATCGACGTTTTTGTAATTGCCGTACTCTCTGCGCTGGTGCGCATGGGGGGGTTAATGAACATTTATCCTGCAATGGGTGCTTTGATGTTTGCTTTAGTCGTCATTATGACAATGTTTTCTGCGATGACATTTGATCCGCGTCTGTCGTGGGACCGTGAACCAGAACCAGATCATGAGGAGTCCTGACAGCATGGAATCTAAAAGTGGGGAAGCCAAAGTGCAGAAGGTAAAAAACTGGTCTCCGGTATGGATATTCCCAATCGTCACTGCGCTCATTGGTGCATGGGTGCTGTTTTATCATTACAGCCATCAGGGACCAGAAGTTACGCTGATCACCACCAATGCCGAAGGCATTGAGGGGGGGAAAACGACAATTAAGAGCCGCAGCGTAGATGTCGGCGTCGTTGAAAGCGCGACCCTGACAGATGATTTGACCCATGTGCAGATTAAAGCCCGTCTTAATTCCGGTATGGAAAAGCTGCTGCATAAAGATTCTGTCTTTTGGGTGGTGAAGCCGCAGATAGGGCGTGAAGGTATCAGCGGTCTGGGTACGTTGTTGTCTGGGGTATATATTGAACTGCAGCCCGGCAATAAAGGCAGCAAACTGGAAAATTACCAGTTGCTGGACTCGCCGCCGCTGGCGCCGCCGGATGCCAAGGGGATCCGTGTGGTGCTTGACAGCAAAAAAGCCGGACAGCTTAGTCCGGGCGATCCAGTGTTATTCCGTGGATACCGCGTAGGTTCTGTTGAGACCAGTACCTTTGATCCGCAAAAGCGAAGCATTAGTTATCAACTTTTCATCAATGCGCCTAACGATCGCCTGGTCACCAGCAATGTGCGCTTCTGGAAAGACAGCGGGATCGCGGTCGATCTGACGTCTGCGGGAATGCGTGTAGAAATGGGATCCCTGACGACGCTGTTTGGTGGCGGCGTGAGTTTCGACGTCCCAGAGGGGCTGGACCAGGGGCAACCCGTCGCGGAAAAAACCGCGTTTAATTTGTACGACGATCAAAAGAGTATTCAGGATTCTCTGTATACCGACCATATCGATTATCTGATGTTCTTTAAGGATTCTATTCGCGGTTTACAGCCGGGCGCGCCGGTAGAATTCCGTGGGATCCGTTTAGGAACCGTCGGCAAAGTGCCTTTCTTTGCGCCAGGTCTACGCCAGGCATTCAATGACGATTACCGTATCCCGGTGTTGATTCGTATTGAACCGGAACGTCTGAAAGCGCAGCTTGGCGAGAGCACCGACGTGGGGGCGCATCTGACGGATCTGCTGAACCGTGGGTTAAGAGCTTCTCTGAAGACCGGGAACCTGGTAACAGGGGCACTGTATGTGGATCTGGACTTCTATCCTAAAGATCCACCGTTAAAAGGCATTCGTGAGTTTGACGGCTACCAAATCATTCCGACCGTGAGTGGAGGGCTGGCGCAAATCCAGCAGCGTCTGATGGAGGCGTTGGATAAGATTAATAATCTGCCGTTGAACCCAATGATTGAGCAGGCGACTACGACTCTGTCGGAAAGTCAGCGCACGATGAAACATCTGCAAACTACGCTGGATAACATGAATAAGATTACTTCCAGCCAGTCAATGCAGCAGCTTCCGGGGGATATGCAGAACACATTGCGCGAACTGAATCGGAGTATGCAGGGCTTCCAGCCGGGCTCCGCTGCCTACAACAAGATGGTGGCAGATATGCAACGTCTTGATCAGGTTCTGCGTGAGCTGCAGCCGGTACTGAAAACGCTGAACGATAAGAGCAACGCGCTGGTGTTTGAAGCGAAGGATAAAAAAGATCCAGAGCCGAAGAGGGCGAAACAATGAAAAAGTGGCTAATGGTGATGATGGCGGTCTGGCTGACGTCATGTAGCTCCAGCGGAGAAAATAAAAGCTATTACCAGCTTCCTATTGCACAGGGTGGGGTACAGAGCACAACTAACCAGGGGAATCGTCTGTTGTGGGTTGAGCAGATTTCGGTACCTGACTACCTGGCGGGTAATGGCGTGGTATACCAGACCAGCGATGTAAAATACGTGATCGCCAATAATAATCTCTGGGCCAGTCCATTAGACCAGCAACTGCGTAACACGCTAGTGGCGAATCTCAGCACCCAATTACCGGGATGGGTTGTTGCTTCTCAACCATTGGGAAGCGTACAGGACACTCTTAACGTCACCGTGACAGGCTTCCAGGGGCGCTATGATGGGAAGGTAATTGTAAGTGGGGAGTGGTTGCTGAATCATCAGGGTCAGTTAATTAAACGTCCGTTCCACATCGAAGCGGTGCAGACTCAGGATGGTTACGATGAAATGGTGAAGGTGCTGGCCAGTGCCTGGAGCCAGGAAGCGACGGCTATTGCTCAGGAGCTGAAACGCCTGCCTTAAGCTTAAATAATTGTAAATTATGCCGCCTCTGGTTCATTGCCCGGGGCGGTTTTTTTTATTTTTTTAGCCGTGGAGATAGCTGTTCTGACTGACTATTTTTGTACAAATGATTTTTCGGGTAGCTCACAAATATGACACTGGCGTGAATTTTGCGCATTGACGGGTCTGATGTTTAGGGGTATTCGTTTAGTGTGATTGCACACTTAGTAATCACTGTTTTCTTTTCCACCAGACCTAAAGATGAGGGAAACGAGGCATGAAGAGACAAAAACGAGATCGCCTGGAACGGGCACATCAACGTGGTTATCAGGCCGGCATTGCCGGACGCTCAAAAGAAATGTGTCCCTATCAGACGCTGAATCAGAGGTCATACTGGCTGGGAGGCTGGCGAGAAGCCATGGGGGATAGGGTTTTAATGGCCTGATTCTGTCTCTTTAGATAAAAGAAACCTCCGCAGAGCGGAGGTTTCGCCTTTTTGCCCACCAGACAAGACGAATAAACGTTAATGACTGGCAGATACACGGACCTGGATTAGAACGCGGAAGTATCCTGGAACAGACCCACTTTCAGATCGTTTGCGGTATAGATCAGACGACCATCAACCAGCACTTCACCATCAGCCAGGCCCATGATCAGGCGACGGTTAACGATGCGTTTGAAGTGAATGCGGTAAGTCACTTTCTTCGCGGTCGGCAGAACCTGGCCGGTGAATTTAACTTCGCCTACACCCAGCGCGCGGCCTTTACCTTCGCCACCCAGCCAGCCGAGATAGAATCCAACCAACTGCCACATGGCATCAAGACCCAGGCAGCCTGGCATCACCGGATCGCCGATAAAGTGGCATCCGAAGAACCACAGGTCCGGGTTGATATCCAGTTCAGCTTCAACATAACCTTTGTCAAAGTTGCCGCCGGTTTCGGTCATCTTGATGACACGGTCCATCATCAGCATGCTTGGTGCAGGCAGTTGTGGCCCTTTTGCGCCAAACAGCTCACCGCGACCAGAGGCAAGAAGGTCTTCTTTTGTATAGGATTCGCGTTTATCTACCATGTTCTCTGTAAGCCTTATTTTATTGAAGCACGCAGGATAGCTAACACGTGTACGCTGAACAAGTCCGATCAGTTCGGAAGAATCCAGTTCAGCCAACGTAGCGGCCAGGGAAAACGGTGACG
Organism: Citrobacter sp. VF227; assembly: GCF_052950715.1. NCBI lineage: Bacteria > Pseudomonadati > Pseudomonadota > Gammaproteobacteria > Enterobacterales > Enterobacteriaceae > Citrobacter > Citrobacter sp. VF227. The sequence continues at coordinate 171,619 of NZ_JBRFVF010000002.1, read as the reverse complement.
ACCTTCCTGTTGCGTTGCCGTAGCAATACGCTCCTGGATAGTTTGCATCAACGTTGTCTGACCTTCACCATCCCACACCAGATTTAACAACAGTGGCAGCGCATCGGTCACGTCGTCCACCGCCCAGATAGTGAATTTTTCTTCTTCTACAGCCTGTAGCAGCGTGGGCTGCAGGCTCAGATGTCTGACATTAGCTGAAGGAATAATAACGCCCTGCTTGCCGGTCAGCTCACGCTGCTGGCAGATGGCGAAGAAACCTTCAATTTTCTCGTTCAGACCACCAACAGGTTGCGCGCGACCAAACTGATCGACAGAACCGGTAATGGCGATGCTTTGATTAACAGGAACGTCGGCGAGGGCGCTAATCAATGCGCACAATTCGGCCATGGATGCGCTGTCGCCGTCGACTTCGCTGTACGATTGCTCAAAGGTCAGTGAGGCGGAGAAGGGGATTTGCTGTTCAAGCTGGAGTTCCGACATCAGGAACGCCTGCATAATCATCATGCCCTTGGCATGAATATTTCCGCCGAGCTCGGCTTTGCGCTCAATATCCGTAAATTCGCCATCGCCAATATGCACCACACAGCTGATACGTGAAGGCTCACCAAACGCGCGCGGATGTCCAGGGAAATCAATCACCGACAGGGCGTTAATTTGGCCAATACGCTCGCCTTCCGTCTCAATAAGGATCTGTTCCTGAAGGATCTCATCTTGCATACGTTCAGCCAGGAAACCTTCCCGCCATTCTCGCTGAGCTAGCATCAGGCCAAACTGCTCAGCGTTGCAGGTGTCGCTCTCGCATAACGGAGCCACTTCTTTGAACTGCCGGATTATCCATAATGGATTAAGCGGCAATGTATCCTGTTCGCCGGTGTAGCGCACGGCTTCACGAATCAGTACCTGCCAGGCATCAGGAGCGGGATAAGGTAAATGGTTACGCGTAGCGGTATGCGTTACCCACTGACACCACTGCGTCATGGTTTCGGCATCCACTATCTGTAGATTATCTTCAAACTCGCTATAAATAGCCTGCTCAGCCAGTTCTGGCTCCATTTCCTGGAAGTCTGCCAGTGATTCACGTTCACCCACTAATACCACTTTCAGTTTGAGCGGCATAGGTGGAACGGAGACAGGAAGTGGGCGCGACTCATCAAAAGCTACCCAGTCAAAACGCTCGTGGCTGACAATGGCTTTCAGGCGCATCCACAGCAGCGGCTGGGCCAACAGCGTGCGCAATGAAATAACCAGCACGCCACCGTTAGCCTGATGTACAAGTCCTGGCTGCAGGGTCACTTCGCCATTGAACTGACGCAGGCAGCCAAATAGCTGTTCGGCTTCAACCCAGTCAGCGCTGACTACCTGAGTTAACGTTGCAAAATTGTCTTCTGCTTTCTCAGCTGTACGATAGCGAATAGTGTGACCGGAGATATCATAATGACCTCCGGTCAGGCTTCCGGCATCCGTGTGCAGCGTACGTGCTGCTGCTGCAATAAGGTTGAGATACTCAAGCTCTTCCGGCGCTTTTACCAGCATGAACGAGGACGTCGTCCAGTGCTGAAGAAGCTGCTCTAACGCAAATTGTAAACGCGGTTGAGTATCGCTAAGTAAGGTGTCGGTGTCGTCAGTGACGTGCGGCTGTGCAAATACTTCCTGATAACTGTCGGTATCAGGAACCAGATCACGCCATGCAAGTTTCGTAATGGTCAAAGTTGATGTTTTTTAGTCTGTTGTAAAAAACGCGATTATACCGTAACCATCATCACTGCACACGTGGAAAGCGCCGGGAAACGAATGTGATGACGCGCGGCAGTTCACAGGCTGGATATTCTTTTCTTCAGATGCCGAAAAAGCTGATATTCTGATAAGAGTTACACGGTAACATTGAGATCGCAATGAAATATCAACAACTTGAAAACCTTGAAAGCGGCTGGAAATGGAAGTATCTGGTGAAGAAGCATCGTGAGGGGGAGTTAATCACCCGTTACGTAGAGGCCAGCGCTGCCAAAGAAGCCGTTGATTTATTGCTAACCCTCGAAAATGAACCGGTTCGGGTCAATACCTGGATTGAAAAACACATGAACCCGGCGCTGCTAAATCGTATGAAACAAACCATACGAGCAAGGCGTAAACGGCATTTTAATGCTGAGCATCAGCATACGCGCAAAAAATCAATCGATCTGGAATTTATGGTCTGGCAGCGCTTAGCTGGGCTTGCGCAGCGGCGTGGTAAAACGCTTTCTGAAACTATTGTGCAACTCATTGAAGATGCAGAGCATAAAGAGAAGTACGCGAACAAAATGTCGACATTGAAGCAGGATTTACAGGCGTTGCTGGGAAAAGAATAGCGGTAGGGTGTGGTTCGGCGTAACGTTCTGGTGCGTTTTTAACGAAAAACAGCTGAAAAAAACCCCGCAAAGCGGGGTTTTTTACTAGACGATAACTTAAGCCTGAGGCTGAGTTACAACGTCTTTGATACCTTTAACTTCGATCTCAACACGACGATCCGGAGCCAGGCAGTCGATCAGTGCAGCGCGAGCTTTCACGTTGTCACAGGTGTTGCCAGTAACCGGGTTGGATTCGCCCATACCACGTGCAGAGATTTTGTCAGAAGGAATACCTTTAGAGATCAGGTAATCAACAACGGACTGAGCACGTTTCTCGGACAGACCCTGGTTGTAAGCGTCAGAACCGATGCGGTCAGTGAAGCCCAGAACCACTACGGAACCGTCTTTCGGATCCAGGTTGCTCAGCTGGCTGTACATCTGGTCCAGAGCCTGCTGGCCTTCTGGTTTCAGAGTTGCTTTGTTGAAGTTGAACAGAACGTCAGACTTCAGAGTGAAGTGTTTGGTCTGTACTTCTGGAGCTGGAGCCGGAGCCGGTGCAACTACTGGAGCTACAGTTTCCTGACCGAAACGGTAAGAAACGCCAACGCTCAGCAGGCCGTTATCCGGACGACCACCAACGGTGTTCGCGTCACCGATGTTGTTGGTCCACTGGTATTCCAGACGGGTAGCGATTTCAGGAGTAATTGCATACTCTACGCCACCAGCGAATACTGGGGATACACCAGTGTCGTGGTCTTTGAAACCTTCGTTGTTTTTAGCGTCTGCACGCCAAACCATACCACCCAGACGGGTATAAACGTCCAGATCGTCAGTGATTGGGTAACCCAGTTTAGCGGTCAGCTGAACGCCCTGAGCTTTGAAAGCGCCGTTTTGATGAGTAGCGTCGGTGTAGCCTTTGTACGGCATACGACCTAACCAGTCGTAACCCATTTCAAAACCAACGTACGGGTTAACCTGATAACCACCGAACGCACCAGCACCCAGTTGGCTTTCGTGGGTAGGACCGGCGTTGTTGATCTGGTTGTTACCAATGTCATGGTACTGAGACCAGCCCATTTTAGCACCAGCGTACCAGGTGTTATCTTTCGGAGCGGCCTGCGCCACGGTAGCGAAACCAGCCAGTGCCACTGCAATTGCGATAGCTGTCTTTTTCATTTTTTGCGCCTCGTTATCATCCAAAATTCGCCATGAATATCTCCGAAGAGAGATAACACGGTTAAATCCTTCACCCGGGGACCAGTTCAATAGTTACTCTACCGATATCTGCGGCTTATGCCGAGCACCCCTGGCGATGTAAAGTCTACAACGTAGTTGAAAACTTACAAGTGTGAAGTCCGTCAGGCATATGAAAAAAAAAGGCTTGTATACACAATATTTAACATTTTTGGATGAATAAATGTACTGAGGATATCCTGAAAACCGCTTCAGACAAGCGTTCTCACGAAAAACCCGTTAAGGCTCAAAACCAAATTGAGACATGAAAAAAAATTCCAGGATAAATCCTAATTTTACTTAATGATACAAATTCGAGTGAATTTTTAGCCCGGAATGCTGTCTCCCCGCAAGTGTCTGAGCGCGAACAGGACGCATAATAAACCCCATCGCATTACCTTCATCTGCCGCTTTTACCAGTTCGGCATGTTCATCTTCGGTTAACTCCTCCGTCAGCCAGCCGATAACGACGCTGTAGTTGCCCGTGCGCAGTGCTCGAACCATAGATTCCAGCGTATTGCAGGGAGAGAGCTGACTAATTTGCATGACTTTCGTCAATGGAAGCCCGGCCGACTGTACCCACTCCCGACTTAATTTTTGCTGAGGTGTCAGCCACAGCTGCCAGCGGGATTGCTGCCCTAACTGTTGCAGGAGTGGAAGCAGCAGGAGCTGTGTCATCATGGGCTGGTCTTCGCGATAGACCACTTCACTGATAAGCCCAGTGGTAGCGTTCTCTGACGACACGCGCGCAATGCTGCTTGATGCAGAAGAGAACGACGAAGAACGATTTGCATAACCTGAAGTGTACATAATCAATCCAGCCCTGTGAGTTACTGTATGGATATACAGTAACCCTGCCATCAATAAAGATCAACCTTATTTTCGGAAACAGGTTCGCAATTTTTAGTCGCCGTCACGGGAAAAATTAAATTCATCTTGCCCCATTCGAATAAGTTGCCTATTTTCGTCATTAACGGATCTGCTACTGAAAATCATTTGGTTACGTTATGATTTAAAAGGATTTTTATGAAAGAACTTTCTTATGCAAGGATCTATAAATCTCAAGAATATCTGGCTTCTTTGGGGGCGATTCACTATCGCTCATTGTTTGGCAGCTACAGTCTGACTGTTGGGGATACGGTCTTTGCCATGGTTGCCAGCGGTGAACTATATCTTCGGGCATGTGAGCAGAGCGCTCAGTACTGTGTAAAAAACTCTCCTGTCTGGCTGACATTTATCAAGCGCGGACGTCCGGTTGTACTCAATTATTACCAGGTGAACGATGCCCTGTGGCAAAACCAGCCGCAGTTGGTGATGCTATCACGCTATTCGCTGGATGCAGCTGTTAAGGAAAAACAGAGCCGCTTTGCACAACATCGTCTGCGGGAGCTACCCAATATGACGTTTCATCTGGAGACTCTGCTAAATGAAGCAGGAATTAAAGATGAGGGGACATTGCGTTCGCTGGGAGCACAAATGTGCTGGCTGAAACTTCGGCAAAATAACCCCGCCTTGACGGTAAAAATACTCTACGCCCTTGAAGGAGCTGTCGGGGGAGTGCATGAAGCTGCGCTCCCGGCGACGCGTCGCCGGGAGCTGGTAGAGTGGGTGAGTTCTCTTACGTCGAAACTGGGGTATTAGAGGGCAGCACGGCAATTTGCTGCTGTAATCGCCGGATCTCCGGGAGTAAGGCAATCAATAGTCCAACTTGCTGTATGACCAGTGGCTCTTTACTGTCCGAACGCGGCTCAAGACGCTGAATTCGCTGCTTCAGTCCCTCCAGTGCCTGGTATACGCGCTGCTCGTCAGCGGGTTGATGGTGAAGCGCATCATCAACATAGCAGACGGCATCGTCTAGCAATGCCAGGACCTCCGGATTGGTTAGCTGTTCGCGATGCGCGCCCAATGCGGAAATATAGCTGGTAAACGTATGGTTCAGACACAGCAAGCGGAACGCCGTTTCGCGCGTTTGGGCCGTGACGTCCGGTTCGCTCGACATGTTCGACACCACGGAGGCCAGTTCCGCGTCACGATTGTGCGCGTCCCTCCGGGCGATACGGTATGTAAGGCGATTATCGCGACCCTGATGATATTGTTCGAGTATTGCATCAAGATAACGACAGTTTGCATCAGTCGCCCGTTCAATCACCCGCGGCAGATTACGAAAACGCCAGTCTGGCCAGATAAAACTGACAGCAGCCCAGGCGATAGCGCAACCAATCAGCGTATCAATGACACGCGGCAGTGCGACCTCAAAACCTTCACCAAGCAGGTTAAAGCACAGTAGCACCAGCAGCGTGATAAACATTGTGGCATGCGCATACTGGACGTTGCGAAAAGCAAAAAACAGTACGCCGGTGATCACTAAAAGTATCAATTGCCCTTCGAGAGAAGGCACAAACCACAGGATCGGTAAACCAATAGCGATCCCGACGAGTGTACCGATAATCCTCAGCGCCAGGCGATGTCGCGTTGCGTTGTAGTTTGGCTGACAGACAAACAGGCTGGTCAACAGGATCCAGTACCCGTGGTTCATACCTGTTATCTGGATAATGGCATAGCCGACGCAGAGCACCAGCGACATACGGATAGCATGGCGAAACAGGGCGGACTCGGGCGTGAAATTACGACTCAGACGTAACCAGATATCACTGAACCCATGCGGACTGTCATCAGCAAGCTGATTTTCAGACTCATTGCGTGAGAGTACCTGAGCCTGTTCGGACTCAATAGTAGCCAACTGGGCATCGATGGCTCGCAGATTCGACAGCAAAAATCCCAACGTGTTGAGCAGATCGGCTGGCTCACCACTGGCACGCATGCGCTCAAGCGCAGCATCTATATGGGTGAAAACGCGCTCAAAGTGTGGGTCGTGCTGATAAGGTGTGCGCAATAAAATACAACGGGACAGCTGTGAACAGGCTTGCCCCTGCATCGACATCAGACGCTGGAAGCGGAACATCACATCGCTGTGGCGGAAATGATCGCGCAGCGTTTGGTACTGAATATGCGAGGAGCTGGCGCGTTCATGGATATCCTGCGCCACAAAATAGTAATGTAGCGTACGCCGAGTTCCCCGTTGCCCGCGGTCGCCGCGCAGGCGAGTCAGTAACGACACCTTCGTCTGGTTTAACGTCGCCATCAGTTGCCCATTCGCGAGAGCTAAATCATACAACGGTGCCTGGCTTTCATCTTCTATATCGGGATCAAACAGACGCGATTTCAGTTCCAGATAGTGCGCTAACTGTTCGTAGCTACGTGCCAGATTATCCTGCAAGGGACGGATGGGGAACAGAAGATGCCCGGTCAGTGTTAACAGGTTGTACCAAATAGCGCCAGCGAGCAGCAGGATCGGTTGCTGATACCACTGATCGTAAAGCGAAGTGCCAAGCATCGTGTAAATGGCGATCAGCAACGCGCCAAAAGCGATGGTTGCATAGCGTTGACCTAATCCACCCAGTAATATAAAGCCGCTGGTGGAGAGCGTTAACCCAATGGCAAACAGCCATGGCCATGGGAAGAGCAGTTCGACAGAAGCCGAGGCAATAAAAAAGCAGACCAACGTAATAATCAAATTGCGTAGCCGGCCTGCAAGACGATCGTCCAGGTCGGTCAGTGCTGCAGCAACCATACCCAGCGTGAGCGGGATGGTTAGTTTAACGTCGCCCAGCCACCAGGGCAGTGCCGTTGTGCCGCAGAGCGCGATAAAAATCCGCACGTAGTACAGCCAGGTGCTGTTCCAGGTATAGCGTTTGAGCAGAGGACTTAACATAAAGGCCATCGGTCCTGATTATTCAAAGCGACGACGCGCATTGGCTTCACGTGCTGCACGAGCAACTTCTACTGATACCACCCGGCGACCAACTGGCCAGAGTGCAATTGCGGCGATTTTAAAATTCGCGATGCCAACCGGAATACCGATGATGGTAATGCACTGGGCAATACCGGAGACAATGTGCATCAGGCACAGCCACCAGCCGAAGAAAATCAGCCAGAAAATATTGAGCACTGTGCCGCCGGTATTCAACAAAACGTTTTTACCTGCCGGGTTCAGTTCATCGACATGAATTGCTTCGTTGCCATAAGGAAACAGCGAGAGTCGGGTTATCTCCCAACATGAACGGGTCAAGGGTAGAGTAAAAATAAGCACAATACTGACCAGCGTAGCCAGTAACCAGGCTAAGGTGGTGGCGAAGCCCCCGAGCACAAAATTTAAAATATTCAGAACAGTACGCATAAACCCTCGGTTAACTCTGGTTTTCTGTGATTTCGGCAATTGTAACGTTTTTTTGGGCTGGAGCACGTTTTCTCTGGCGGTTACACTGATAAGTAAACCTCTTCGTGTGGATCCGCCTGAGTCTTATGGAACTGAAAGCAACTTCTCTTGGAAAACGTCTGGCACAACACCCTTACGATCGGGCTGTTATTCTCAATGCCGGGATTAAAGTTTCCGGCGATCGTCACGAGTATCTTATTCCCTTCAATCAGTTACTGGCTATTCATTGTAAACGCGGCCTGGTATGGGGCGAGCTGGAGTTTGTGCTCCCGGATGATAAGGTGGTGCGACTTCACGGTACAGAGTGGGCGGAGACGCAGCGTTTCCATCACCACTTGAACGCACTCTGGCAGCAGTGGAGTCAGGAAATGAGCGCCGTCGCTGCGGGAGTTTTACAGCAACAGCTGGATGCGATCGCGGCACGTACCAGTGATAACAAATGGCTGACGCGCGAACAAACGACAGGGCTGCAGCAGCAGATCCGTCGTGCCTTTGCCGCGCTACCACTTCCAATCAACCGACTGGAAGAATTTGATAATTGCCGTGAGGCGTTGCACCAATGCCAGGCATGGTTGAAGGACATTGAAGCCTGTCGCCTAAAGCACAATCAGGCCTATACCGAAGCAATGCTGGAAGAGCATGCCGAGTTTTTCCAGCAAATTGAATCCTCACCGCTGAATCCGGCCCAGGCGCGTGCTGTGGTCAACGGTGAGCAATCCTTATTGGTCCTTGCAGGGGCGGGAAGCGGCAAAACATCCGTATTGGTCGCTCGTGCGGGCTGGTTGCTTGCGCGAGGAGAGGCAGCGGCTGAACAGATCCTGCTGCTGGCGTTTGGACGAAAAGCGGCCCAGGAGATGGACGATCGGATCCGTGAACGCCTGCATACGCAAGACGTCACCGCGCGCACGTTTCATTCGCTGGCGCTGCACATTATTTCGCAGGGCAGCAAAAAAGTTCCGACGGTTAGCAAGCTGGAAAATGATGCCGCCGCTCGCAGTAAACTCTTTATAACGACCTGGCGTCAGCAGTGCAGCAAGAAAAAAGCTCAGGCCAAAGGCTGGCGGCAATGGTTAGAAGAAGAGATGCAGTGGTCTGTACCCGAAGGCAACTTCTGGGATGACGAAAAATTACAGCGCCGTCTGGCTTCCCGGCTGGATCGTTGGGTTAGCCTGATGCGTATGCATGGCGGAGCGCAGGCGGAGATGATTGCCACTGCACCAGAAGAGATCCGCGATCTGTTCAGTAAACGCATTAAGCTGATGTCGCCCCTGCTCAAGGCCTGGAAGAGTGTGCTGAAGGATGAGAATGCCGTCGATTTTTCCGGGTTGATTCATCAGGCTGTCGTTATTCTGGAGAAGGGGCGGTTTATCAGCCCGTGGAAGCACATTCTGGTCGATGAATTTCAGGATATTTCACCTCAGCGTGCCGCTCTGTTAGCCGCCCTGCGTAAGCAGAACTCACAGACTACGCTGTTCGCCGTGGGGGATGACTGGCAGGCCATTTATCGCTTTAGCGGGGCGCAACTTTCGTTGACTACCGCTTTTCAGCAAAACTTCGGCGAGGGCGATCGTTGCAATCTGGACACGACTTACCGTTTTAACAATCGTATTGGTGAAGTTGCAAACCAGTTTATCCAGCGAAACCCTCACCAACTTACGAAACCGCTCAACAGTCTGATGACCGGTGATAAAAAAGCCGTCACGTTGCTCGATGATAATCAGCTGGATCTGCTGCTGGATAAGTTGTCAGGGTTTGTGAAGACTGAAGAGCGGATTTTGGTGTTGGCGCGATACCATCATCTGAAACCAGCGAGTCTGGAGAAAGCGGCCACCCGCTGGCCTAAGCTACAGCTGGACTTTATGACTATCCATGCCAGCAAAGGACAGCAGGCGGATTACGTCATTATTGTGGGGCTTCACGACGGTAATGATGGTTTTCCAGCTCCGGCCCGCGAGTCGATTATGGAAGAGGCGTTGCTCCCGGCGGTGGAAGATTTTCCGGATGCAGAAGAGAGACGCCTGCTGTATGTGGCGCTAACACGTGCGCGGCATCGGGTATGGCTGCTATTTAATAAAGAAACACCCTCATGCTTTGTTGATGAGCTTAAGCAACTGGATGTTCCGGTTATCCGAAAACCCTGAAACGCAGGCGGCGGTAGCCACCTGCTTGGGATCATTTGAGGCGTTCTGCAAGATAGCGGGCGTAATCTGGGATCAAGATGTCCGCAGCATCGTTGAAGTTTGGCGACTGAATAATAAAATCGGCCGTCGACACGTTGGTGGCGACCGGGATATTCCATACCGTCGCCAGACGCAGCAGGGCTTTGACATCCGGATCGTGTGGTACGGCGTTGAGCGGATCCCAGAAGAAGATCAGCACATCAATTTTCCCTTCTGAAATGAGCGCGCCCACCTGCTGGTCACCGCCCATTGGGCCGCTCAGCATGGCGTTGACGTCCATTCCGGTCGCGCGTTGGATTAAGTTTCCTGTCGTCCCGGTGGCATACAGAACATGCTTTTCCAGCAAGGGTTGGTGGCGTTCCACCCAGCTCATCAACATCTTTTTACAGTGATCGTGTGCAACCAACGCAATATGCTTACGCGCTGGCAATGTGCGAGTCGTTAATTCCATAGTACAGCTCCCAAGTTAACCTGGTTACAGAGTACTGGAAGCGCTTGACGCTGCAAGAGAAAGACCAAAAAAATGCGATGCGAAGATAAATGTCATGAAGGAGGTTGTTTTTGGGCCCATTGCAAAAAGTTACTTCGCGTTTGCGCGTCAGCCTGTTGGAACCAATATTTTAAGCGCTGTTCGGTCAGCGTTTGCGACTGAGGCGGCACGCGATCCAGTTCAGAAACCCCGGATAGCAGAGAGCTGTCATCGGCCATCATTGTGGCGAATTGTGGCAACGAAGCATGTTTAGCCGCTTTGTTATAGCGTTCTGTTTCCATTTCATAATCCACGGTTTTCGCCGTGGAGGTGATGGACAGAATATCCAGCTTGACGGGGATAGGCATAGAGTCCCCATCCAGCAGTTCCACGCGGGGAACCTCATCGAAACGAGCGGCATCCAGCTCATTGTTCAGACGCGGGAGGTGAAAATTAACCTGACTGACGAGTTGGGTATCAAAGCTTATGACCAGCGGGGATGAGATATAGAGACGTTCTTCGTGGCTGGACAGACGAATGGATTTTTCTACGCGAAACACGAGCTGGTGCCGACCATTTTCCAGCTCAATACTGTCGGCACCACGTAGTAATGAGCTGGAGACTTTTTTTCCGTCGAGCACCAGCAGGTCAATATCATTTGACAGACGTAAAGAGGTAGCAAAAACGGTTACCGGCAAACACAGGGCTATTAAGGCTGTCACAATGCCGGTTTTCATAGGTTTCTCCTGACCAGAAATTATCTGTATAAGATGTATCTAAATTTTTCGATAATCATGTTTACTAACATATAGACATATTTTTGAGTTTAGCTCTCATACGCCAGTATGGGATAAATGGTTGCGTGCTCAGGTTTGTCGTACACTTTGCTAAACAGCCTGGAGGAAAACGATGAAAGAGACCGATATTGCTGGCATTTTGACAACGACCCGCACGATTGCACTGGTGGGAGCAAGTGATAAACCCGATCGCCCAAGCTATCGGGTCATGAAATATTTACTTGACCAGGGCTATCACGTTATCCCTGTTTCGCCGAAGGTTGCCGGGAAAACGCTGCTGGGACAACAGGGCTATGCGACGCTGGCGGATGTGCCTGAGAAAGTGGATATGGTTGATGTCTTTCGTAATTCAGAAGCGGCGTGGGGCGTTGCTCAGGAAGCTATCGCCATCGGTGCGAAGACACTGTGGATGCAGCTTGGCGTGATTAACGAGCAGGCGGCCGTGTTGGCGCGTGACGCAGGGCTGATGGTGGTAATGGATCGCTGTCCGGCGATTGAGATCCCGCGTTTGGGGTTGGCGAAGTAAATTCGTGCGGATGATTGGATACGAATCCGGCCTACGACAGATATCGTTGTAGGCCGGGTAAACGCGATCAGTTACGCAGGCGTGGAGCCTGAAGCTGTTTACGGATTGTTCGCGCCAGTTCATCCATTGACGGTTGCTCCGGATGTTCTTCCTGTAGCTCGCTACTCAGCTGTGCTTCGGCCAGATACGTATGTACGGGCAGGCCATTATCGTCTTCCATCACCACGTGATACCAGGGAGCGGCGCGAAGTTCGTCGTTAACCGCCAACTCATCGGCTGACGGCTCATCAAGCGAATATTCCGGGTCGATATCCACGACCACTCCGAGGTAACCTAACAGGGAATGGCGGACCTGCTGGCCGATACCGAATTTGCTGGCAATCATAGTCACCTCCCGGGAAATAGATACCCTCTATGTAAGGGTAATATTCCACTTTTCAAGTTACATGATGCGACAGGCAAACCCTTTCAGATACAGCCCTTCCGGGTAGGTAGCGATCACCGGGTGATCGGCGGCCTGACGGAACTGCTCTATAAATTGTACATCACGACCAGCATCTATTGCGGCATCAGCGATGATTTTCTGAAATAAATCGGTGGTCATCAGCCCGGAACAGGAGAAAGTCAGAAGTACGCCGCCCGGATTGAGTAATTGAATCGCCAGCATATTAATGTCTTTATAACCGCGGCAGGCACCCATCAACTGGCTTTTGTTTTCGACAAATTTAGGCGGATCCATGACGATGACATCAAATTTCTCACCGCGATCGCGATAGGCGCGCAGCAGTTTGAACACGTCATCACGCACGAACTCGGCTTTGTTCAGATCCAGTTTGTTCAGTTCCACGTTCTGGCGGGCAATATCAAGCGCCTCTTGGGAGGTGTCGACGCTGACTACCTGACGGCATCCACCCATTAATGCTGAGACAGCAAAGCCGCCGGTATAAGAGAAACAGTTCAGGACACGTTTGTTTTCCACGTAACGACGCGTGGCCAGGCGACTGTCGCGTTGATCGAGGTAATAGCCAGTTTTGTGACCGTGCTGAATATCAACCAGTAGCTTCATGCCGTGCTCTTCAATCGGCAGCAGAGCAGGCGGCAATTCGCCTGTTACAGGCCCTTGGGTCAGCTCCATACCTTCTTTTTTGCGCACAGCGACATCGCTACGGTCATAAATTGCGCAGTCCGGGAAAACAATTTGCAAGGCGCTGATCAGCGCCGCACGTTGATATTCAGCACCAGCGCTGAGCAACTGCAATACCAGAAAGTTACCAAAGCGGTCAATAGTGATGCCTGGCAAGCCATCAGATTCGCCAGCGATCAGACGGTAGCTGTCCAGGCCATCTTTGCTTGCCAGCCAGTCACGCCATGTCTGTGCTTTCTGCAGACGACGAGTGAAGAAATCAATATCGATGGATTCAGACTTGTCAAAGGTCCAGACGCGCGCGCGGATCTGTGACGCAGGTGAGAACGCGCCGCGCGCTAACCATTTACCCTGGTGATCAACAATATCAACAGTTTCACCAAGGTTGGCTTTGCCTTCCATACGGGCGACAGCACCGGAAAATACCCACGGATGGCGGCGAACTAAGGACTTTTCGCGCCCTTTGGCTAACACTAAACGAGGATAATGTAGAGTTGTAGATTCAGTCATGCGGAGCAACCTCTCACAAACAGTGACGCGGGCTGGAGTAAAATACCAGCCTGAAACCATTAAAATAAAATGGCGCGTAGAGTAGCACAGATGATGAGGTCAATCATCAGCGCATGGCGCTGAGCGTTTCGGCACAAAACGCTATCGCAGAGGCACAGTTTCTTTTATGCCCACCGTTTACATTGCTATTTCTTAATGAGAAAAAGGAAATACAATGAAAGCTATCTTCTCTCTGGCTACCGCCGCCATTGTCGCGCTGAGTTTTGATGCCTCTGCAGCCTCGGCGTTTCGCCTCACCAGCACCGACATACCCGCTAACCTGCAATTAACGCAAAAACAGGTGTTTAAGGGGTTTGGCTGCAGTGGTGACAATATCTCCCCGCAGCTGAGCTGGCAAAATCCGCCAACTGATGCCAAAAGTTTTGCCATTACGCTGTTTGATCCCGATGCGCCAACGGGAAGCGGCTGGTGGCACTGGACCATCGTGAATATTCCGGCACAGGTGCATTCGCTTCCTGGCGGGGCCAGCACGAATAAGATACCCGCAGGAGCTGTTCAGGGACGTAATGATTTCGGTTATGCTGGATTTGGGGGCGCCTGCCCGCCGCCGGGCGATAAACCTCACCGCTATCAGTTTACCGTGTGGGCGTTAAATACCGACGCGTTGCCAATTGACAGTAATGCCAGCGGCGCGCTGGTCGGTTTTATGCTGAACAGCCATGTGATTGCCAAAGCTGAATTAACCGCGACGTACGCAAGATAAAAGAGGATGAACGGGTGCAGGATGTACATTTTCGCCATAACAACCTTACCACCGCAGAGGTGCGTTCCGGCCATTTGCACCGCCTGCACCGGGTAAAACTGTTTTCTGCTGCTATTTGCCACATTACGCAGGGAAGTAAGGTCATTATTCAGGACGAAAACCGCCTGGTTGCGGGGCCGGGCGAGCTGATTATCATCCCAGCCAATACGCCTCTGGAGATTATTAATCAGCCGGAGCAGGGGGCATTTCGCTCGGATTTGCTGTTGCTGTCGACAAATATCATTACCGCGTTTAAAAATAACTGGGTCGAGGATTTCCCACCGGCAAAGTTGACATCGCTCTGCACGCCCATGAGCAGCGGTTTGGCATTTATGTGGGAAAGCTTGCTGGATGCAGTACGCCAGAATTTACCGGCAAAATTGCAGGAGCATCAGGCGATGGGATTATTGCTGGCGTTACTGCACGATGGTGTGGCGGGACCACTGCTTATCGAGCGTCGATTTAATCTAACCGAACAGGTGCGACAACTTATTATGTTATCCCCTGCTAAGCTATGGACAGCTCAGGAAATTGCCGGTCATCTTTCCATCGGTACCTCAACGCTACGCAGACGATTGCAGATGGAGTCGCAGAGTTATCGGCAAATCGTAGAGGAAGTGCGTATGTCCTGCGCACTCTCTCAGCTGCAATCGACCACGCTGCCGATTGGTGAAATTGCGTTACGCTGTGGTTATCTGTCAGGTTCACGGTTTACCGCAAGATTTCGCCAGCATTATGGATGCCTGCCGAAGCAGGTGCGTTGAGGCATCGGGAACTGTTTCTTCATTTATGTTGATAAGGAGAACCGCCATGTCGAAAGTCTGCATCATCGCCTGGGTTTATGGCCGGGTTCAGGGGGTAGGATTTCGCTACACCACCCAGCATGAAGCGCAACGCCTCGGACTGACCGGCTACGCAAAGAATATGGATGATGGCAGCGTAGAGGTTGTTGCCTGTGGCGAAAGTGAGCAGGTGGAACAACTGATGAAGTGGTTGAAAGCCGGAGGACCGCGTAGCGCCAGAGTTGACCGGATCCTCAGCGAACCGCACCGCCCTGGCGACGAGCTAAAAGGATTTAGTATCCGCTATTAAATGCATTTCACCGGTTTCGGCAGGCCGGCAATTTTAGTCGCCTGCTTAGCCGGACCTTTCGGAAACAGGCAGTAGAGATAACGGCTGTTGCCTTTCTCTTCGCCAAACTTGTTGGCCATCGCTTTTACCAGCATGCGTATAGCGGGGGAGGTATTAAACTCCAGATAAAACTCGCGAACAAAACGCACAACTTCCCAGTGTTCCGCGGACAGCGTAATACCTTCGTTTTCGGCAATGGCAGCCGCCAGCGGCTCGCTCCATTCGGTAGTATCTTTTAGATAGCCTTCGCTATCGGTACTGATTTCTTTACCTTCAAAGATCAACATAATTTGTCACTGCGTTAGTCAAACTGGCGGCAGTTTACCAAAAAAGAAAGCCCCGCATAAGCGGGGCTGGATAATGCGTGTTGACACCTTAATCGCGGCTGGCGAAGCCCAGAATGCTCAGCAGGCTGACGAAGATGTTGTACAGCGAAACGTACAGGCTAACGGTGGCACGGATGTAGTTGGTTTCACCGCCACGGATGATATTGCTGGTTTCAAACAGGATTGCGCCTGAAGAAATCAGGATAAACACCGCGCTGATCGCCAAATGTAACGCCGGCAGCTGCAGGAAGATATTCGCAACCATACCAATCAGCACCACCACGATACCTGCCATCAGCATACCGCCGAGGAAGGACATATCTTTACGCGTGGTCAGCACATAGGCCGAGCAGCTGAAGAAGACCAGCGCCGTACCGCCCAAAGCCATGGCGATAACATCACCCATGCCTGCAGACAGGTAAGTGTTCAGTATCGGTCCCAGAATGTAGCCCAGGAAACCGGTGAAAGCGAAAGCGGACAGAATACCGACCGGTTTATCCGCCGTTTTATAGGTCAGGAACATCAGACCATACATACCCACCAGCGTCAAGATAAGTCCCGGAGAAGGCAACATCAGTACGGTACTGGCGGTCGCCGTGAGCGCTGAAAACGCCAGCGTAAGGCTGAGCAGGAAATAGGTATTGCGCAGCACCTTATGTGTGCTGAGTAGCGATGTACGATCGCGTGAAGAACTAATAATACGATCCATGAGTCACTCTCTTATGACAGATGTAATTAATGATGAAGGATAATGAAATCAAGGGGAATGACACAGCGGTTTTACCCATCTTTACGCATTTTAACCCGCCAGGCTTAAGCATATTATTTCAACAAAAGCTCCCTAATCAGATGTTAGCACTGTATGTGAAAAAATGTCAGATCCACCTCTGCCAGGTAACTGAAAAATATTGCGTTATTCCCGAATCTCTCTGACAGTGACTGAGGTGTCTACAAAAACAGAGCGATAAGGTAAAGGGAATGATTCAACACAAATCGAAGATATTGACGTTTACGCTGTTGGCTGTCTGTTTGATGTCTATCAACGGCGTGACGAGGGCGGCAAATGTGCCTGCAGGTACACTACTTGCAGAAAAACAGGAGCTGGTCAGGAACAACGGCAGTGAGCCAGCGTCGCTGGATCCGCATAAAGTCGAAAGCAACGTTGAGTTTAATTTAATCAGTGATATGTTCGACGGGCTGGTGGCAGTTAAGCCGGATGGCTCTATTGAACCCCGTCTTGCCGCGTCCTGGGAGAACAAAGACAACACCGTGTGGACCTTTCATTTGCGTCCGGGCATAACCTGGTCAGATGGGTCAGCTATTACCGCGCAGGATGTTGTCTGGAGCTGGCAGCGTCTGGTCTCTGTACAAACGGCTTCCCCTTATTCTTCGTATCTGGGCAATATGCATGTTGCGAACGCCGTCGATATTGCTCAAGGGAAAAAAGATCCTGCCATGCTAGGAGTCAAAGCCCTCGATGATAGCACGCTGGAAATTACTCTTACGCAGCCGACGGCGGCGTTTCTGGCGATGCTGGCGCACCCGTCTCTGGTTCCACTGGATAAAGTGCTGATAGGCCGCTTTGGCGATAAGTGGACCCGACCAGAACATTTTGTCAGTAGCGGACCGTACAAATTGTCGCAGTGGGTGGTCAATGAGCGCATTGTTGCCGAGCGTAACCCACATTACTGGGACGATCAGCACACGGTCATTAATAAGGTTACCTATTTGCCTATCAGTTCAGAGTCTGCTGACGTTAACCGCTATAAGGCCGGTGAAATTGACATCGTGTATAGCGTACCGGTCAATCAATTCGCGCAGCTGAAAAAGACGATGGGTGATGAACTTCATGTCTCACCTCAGCTTTCAACCTATTACTATCAGTTCAATACGACCCGAGCGCCGTTTAATGACCCGCGCGTGCGTCGTGCGCTGAATATGACGTTAGATAAAGACATCATTGCACAAAAGGTAATGGGGCAGGGGCAACGCGCGGCGTGGCTTATCAGCCAGCCGGAAATAGGGGGAGTACAACTGCATGCGCCGGAATATGCGTCGTGGCCGCTTGAAAAACGTATCACTGAAGCGAAGAAGCTGCTGGCTGAAGCCGGTTTTGGCCCCGAGCATCCGCTTAGTTTAAATCTGCTCTATAACACGTTTGAAACCCATCAGCGTATTGCTATTGCCGCATCATCAATGTGGAAGAAAAACCTCGGCGTAGAGGCGAAGCTGCAAAATCAGGAATGGAAAACCATGCTGGACACCATGCATACCGGTAATTTTGACGTCGTACGTTACGCGTGGATCGCTGACTATGATGATGCTTCAAGTTTCCTCAACATCTTCCGTACCGGAGATAGCGAAAACACCACCGGCTACAGCAATCCCGCCTTTGATGAAGCGATGCGTAATGCAGCGAAAGCAACTTCGCTCCAGGAGCGAGGCAAATATTACCAGCAGGCTGAAGACCTTTTAGGGGCAGATATGCCAGCGATTCCGGTTTACCACTATGTTCGCACGCATCTGGTGAAGCCGTGGGTGGGGGGATTCGCACCGGATAACCGCGGAAACTACTACACCAAAGATATGTACATCAAAAAACTTTAAGCGCTGGAGCCCGTATTTGTGCTGAATAAACGGTCAATTTGTTGTTATTTAAGTCAATTGACAGCATTTTGGCTGTTTTTCAGGCAAACGAACACATTGGTGCTTTACAGGTCCGTTCGGGATGTTTATAGTGCGCCTCATTGGAAGCGTGGCCGAGTGGTTGAAGGCACCGGTCTTGAAAACCGGCGACCCGAAAGGGTTCTAGAGTTCGAATCTCTACGCTTCCGCCAAATTCGAAACCCAAGTCGTTATGCGACTTGGGTTTTTTGTTTTTTATCCGTTTCCATTATGAATACCCAGTATGCCATTGCCGTCCGGATTGCACTGGAGGGCATGAGAATTCATCAGACTTAGCATTCCGACTTCCCAGAGAGCTTGTTCATTTGACGACAACAGTACAGCTGAATCTGTGTTGTCTTCATTGTTATCGAAAATGATCCTGCTGTTGCAACAGATGTTGCCCTGCAGCCAATCGTTCAGATATTGAGAGCGGTTTCAGTGGTTAATTGCGGCATGAAAATAGCTGGTGATTACTGAGGATGGTTACCAGTCGAAGGTGGCAAAGCCAGGCAGTACTTAGCCCGAGGTCGGTTCTGTGAGAAAGATGATCTCGTTTAATATGTGATTTTTTCACGATACAAATACTAACCGGTGATTTCATGATGTGTATATCCTCGCGTTCAGTGGAGCAGCGCAGACAGACCCTTTGCAGTATTGCCTTTGGCGCTTGACCTGCGTCCGTGAATATGAGGCTGGCAGGTCCCTCACAGGCCAGATACCGTTGTGACGGCCTCTTACCCATGTCAACGCCATGATCTTTGACCATTCTGTCTTAACTGGAAGTAGATATTTGACGGCGTGGGGGAAAGCATCTCGATATCCACCCCTGACACACATTGAGCAGTGCTGGAGTATGGATTTTGTGTCGGATAGTCTGGTTAACGGAAACCGTTTCCATGCACTGACTGTAGAGAATAATTTTAATCAGAAATGTCAGGCGTTCCATGCCAAAATATCATTGAAGACTGAGGACGTTGTCAGCGCAATAAAAGCGCTGAGAATGCAGGATAAGTGCCTGCTGGTATGTCTTAAGACAGAAAACGGCAGCGAGTTTATCTCAGATCAGTCTGGATAAATGGGCATATGAACAATGTAATCACGATGTACTTTTCCTTCCTGAAAACTGACAGATAACCCGTTTGTAAAGTTTCTGAAAGGCAAAGTGCCTTGATTTATCACCAGACTGATTCTGCAATCAAACTATTTATAGAAGGTGGTTATTTAACACGAGTCACAAAACGAAACGTTTAAATATTTTGGTGATACGAAATGAGATTTTGCCTAGTTTAAATGTGATGAATCTTATATATTCATAAATAATTTAAAGGATATAATTCCAACACAAAACTTAATGATAATACGAGCCATTGATGGCGAGGAAAAATTTATAATATTTTAATATTGGTCTCGTTGTTTATCACTGTGATGATCACTGAAGATAAAATCATTGCGACACTTTTTTTATATTCAATCCGGGCATCGCGGACACCAGGGAAAAGTCTATTTCGATTATATAGAGTCGGGGTTGGAGGTCGTTAGAATAATTGTTTTTCATATTTATATGTCATTTTTAATTGATGGCATTTAAGTTCCCCGAAATAACTTTGCAATTTAATCAATAAGTCAATATATACATTGGCAGCATCAGCGTGCTACACGTTTTATCATTGTCTTTTTTTACCTACTGATTATTGGATTTTTAAAAAAGATCTGACACCTTGACTGATTACAGAAAATCATGAGATTTTGGTACTTACATTACAAATTTAATACTATTTAAAATAATCATGATCCTGACAGTGGTAGAGTCGTTAACTCTGAAAATGTTCTAGTAATGTGAAATATATATACTCCTGCCACAATGTTGCAACGACTACAGTGATTGACTGCCAAAGTAGAACGCGTGATGAAATGGTATGACAACACGCAATAGTGCTGGAGAACATGACAAAGGATACAGACGCAAGGGTAAGCCGATGACAAAGATAGTCCCAAACACATTTTGTTTGTACAGCAATATCACGTTCAGCGCCCTGGTGGATGAACTGAATGATGAGTTCAGGCGTTTACAGCCAGGGCGGGACACTATGTGTGTGATGTTCACGGACGGGGATGCGGCTACACCACTACGAGTCAATCCTGCCTGCCGGAAAACGTTTTTTATTGTATCATTGGTCCGGTCGGTTTTAGACGTGTCGCCCAGTATACATGCTGGTGCGGACCTGGTCGTCAGTAAAAAAATACAACCAGCAGCGTTAAAACAGCAGATGTTGCGGGCACTGAGAGCTCGTGAGACAAACCGTTTTCGTCCTGCTAAAGAATGGAAACGAAAATGCGCTTCCATTACTGAACAGCAGGTTCTGGCGTTGCTTCTGCATGGCTATCCTACATCGCAGGTAGCTGAAAGGATGAATCTGACGGTGCAGGCTGTTAGCCGCTATCGGATATTGGCTGTGAAGCGTGCTGGGCTCAGGAACTTTAACGAACTGGTGCTGGACCACATAAAATACAACAGAGTACTGCCAGCTCTGTCTGAGAAAGGGAGCCGTGTATCAGCGAAATGAAATCATGTGACTGTAGTGACTTGTACTGGTACCTGCCACGTGTAAATCAACGTTATATACTGTGTGTAAAAATCATAATTAATGAAATCATATTATAACCAATAGTATTAAGTGTAGTTGCGACTTTATGCCCAATAGGATGCCATTATTCAATAAGTCATCTAACGGAATCTGACAATATGATCCCCGTATGGCTAACGCTTCTAAAATCAGTGATAGCAATAACTATACCTTTAACAAAAATACAGATATTAACTAAATCGATTTTAGGACGTTATTACGACTAAGAAATTTCGTTAATAACTGTCGTGAAGATAAATCAATATTCGAAACTAAGTTATTGAATAGTTGCTTTTTGTGGTTTATTTATTAAATAGTAGAGAATAATGATTTTCTTATTACACTTTAACCCTAATCAAGGCCAGTGCTTCATAATGGAGTGATTTATTTAATTAGTGACGCCTGAAAAGGATGCCATGAGCCTAGCAATCAAAATTATCCTGATTATTTTAGTTTTTTTTTTTGTTTTCGTGAATATGCTGCGATGTCTAAGAAGTCATGTGAATGGAAGTTGAGAATGAAAGATGAATGGTTAAATGAGATAGTCTGGATGGTGTGTCTCATTCTATGTCTTTTGTTTTTTTGGGGGATGCTTTATGTTTCCTCAATGGTGATATATGAATTGGTTATTATTGGTGAGAAGTTTCATTTTCGATACGGCAATAATCTATTGCCTCCCAGTACTTATTGTCTTTTATTTATATAAGAACAAAAAATAGTGTTCAAAAGAGTATTGCACGTACGCATGCTACCACTGCACATCCCGGCGCGCGAATGTCATTCCAGCGTTCATTTTAATGGGGGCTGTGAGATATCTTTTTTGGGCTAGATTTGATGCACTTGTTGGAACTAAAGTTGCGTACATTACTCCTTGATTAAGGAGCGCTTTACTACCGCCCGGTTGAATTCTGCAATTTTGTGCAGATACCCCTCGGACTGTTCATGAGAAAAGACTTTATATTTCGAACCAGGTTGGATTGGATAAAGTGAAAACGACTGGCCTGCCAATGATGGCATCTCGCGCAGCCGCCTTCAGGAAGATCACTGTTGTGCGCGCCCGGTAATTTTTTGGCGCGTATCCTCATTGAGAATTTCGCGCAGCTGCATGAACAAGGGATGCGTGCTGGTGTACTCCTGACCATAAGTAAGATTAAATGCATAATTGAAGTCTGGCGGATTAATCCCCTGGTTGTGCTGGAGGATCGTTTCGAGTTTGTCGAGTGCCTTGACGGCTCTGGCTTCCGGTGAAGCGGCACATTCGTATTCCTGCCAGAGTGACAGAATTTCCTCCCGTTGCTTTTCACCAAGCGCACGAGTGAGATGCAACAGCGCGTCTTTCTCCTGTTCTCCCTTATCCGGGTGCAGATCCCGCTCGACAGCGGGAATATCACCATGGATTGCTTCTCCCAGATCGTGAACGAGACACATCTTGAGAACTCTGAGCATATCTACCCCTGCTAATTCATCCTCAAAGATCATGGCCATCAGGCTCAGGCGCCACGAGTGCTCGGCCGTGCTCTCCGTTCTACCGGTAGAGGTATGCGCACTACGAAGCACACTTTTGAGTTTTTCTGCCTCCTGAAGGAAGCTCAAACGCTCTTTAATTTTTACAATATCCATGTCTTGCCCTTACCGGTCGTTGAGGATAGATATTCTATAGCCAGAGTGTTCCCGCGTGAAACAACTTGTCATGTTCGAGAGAAGCACAGATGAATGACATATAGCGACCGCTTTGGGTGAGAAACTGACATTGTAGTGGCCTATCTTTCCTGTTTTTTTGCTCTGGTTCTTGCTCTAAGGAGAGATTGTAGTGTCGTTTGTACATCAGAATCGGATATCATTATCTACTATTCAGGGCGCTTTGGCTGAGTTTGAGAGTTCATCCCCTCAATAAAGACTGCTTTTGAGGGCTAAAATAAATTACAATGTTCGATTGTTGAAATGTTGAGTTAATTAAAAGTATACTTTACTTGTGGGGTCATATGTATCGTAGCGGCTTTCCAAAAACACTGAGGTATAATAGCGACTTGCTGATTGTGTTATATCTCCTTTTAAAGTTGAAGAATGTAAAGGCGGTAGCGGCTCAACTTCACCTTACCCCACCAGCAGTCAGTCAGAAATTATCACGACTAAGGGAAATCTTTAACGATCCTTTGTTGGTACGAAGTAAAAAAGGGATGATTTTAACAACCCTAAGTGAAGTTCTTCTTCCAAGTCTTGAAAGTATTGTGCTGAAAATTGAAAGTTTCTACAACATCAGCGAATACTACAACAATACAATTATTCCATTAAAAAGAGAGTATGTGCTATCGGTTAATGCGGATACTCATTTTTACGAGGATATTGGGTTTCTTGATGCCTGTGTGCAAGAATCAGGTGGCGATCTCGATGTCTCTTTCTCTATCTTATTGAGGGATGATAATTCCATTCATGATTTACTTTCAGCGAAACTTGATTTTTATTTTGGCAATGTGAATGTATTGGAAGATAATTTAACGCGTATAAAGGTAAGCGACCTGGAATACTCATTCGCGGTAGGGAAGCATCATCCTCTTGCAGGGAAGAAAATAAAACTATCGTCAATTGATGAATTAAATGAGTTTAAATACATAGCCTTGTTAAGTTTACCGGAAAAACTAGAGGAAAAGTATAATGATGTTTTTGGTCGTGAGCCATTTAGACCCTTCATCAAAATACAATCAATCAGAACGATTGCTGACTTTTTGAATCGAAGTGATTACTTTTCTTTTTTAACCGTCCGTTCAATAAATAAGCTGGGATTATCACGCGTTTATGTCGGCACTGAAAGTATATTCTTACAGCAATATTTGTACTGGCATAAAAATATGGAAAATGATAGCTTTCATAGATATTTGAGAAATTCTTTTATTGAAACTTTATCAAAGAAAGATGTATGACATTAACTACGTAATGTCGGCAAGGGGGACAGGTGAATACGCACAATGTGTCGGTTGAATATTTTTCCGGCCAGATACCTATCCTTCGATTGTCCCGGTCATAACAGCCGTGGTCGTGCCGCGAACGTTGGCTCCTCCGTTCGGTTATCTATTCTTTTACACCCGATTTACGGACCTCATACGCCTGAGTTAGCTAAAGCGCGCGAGAGCAGTAACCCATCGATATCTGTCATCTCCTTTAAGGTTCTGACCATGGTAATAAATTTGAGCAGAAAATAAACGCAGGGGAAAACCTCAAAAGACGATCTTGTTCATCAGATTCAACAAATTAGAGGTATTGCCTATCTCGATTTGTGAAGATTACGGATAACAATACGTAAATAAATAAGGATGTTGTATATGAATTTCAGGCCATAAGAATCCTTGTAGAAAATTTGCTCCGCAACGAGTTGCGACTCTCTGTTGCTGGATATTTTCAATACCTTCTACTGTTACATTTTGAGTTAGCGTATGGCAATCGTATATAAATTGCCGTAAGTGTTCGGGCGTTTCGCTGAGAGTCCAGAACGCATGTTTATCGATTTTAATCCCATCAAATTTAAAAAGAAGTGAAGAAACGTCATCAAATAACGC
Source organism: Citrobacter sp. VF227 (assembly GCF_052950715.1). Classification (NCBI taxonomy): domain Bacteria; kingdom Pseudomonadati; phylum Pseudomonadota; class Gammaproteobacteria; order Enterobacterales; family Enterobacteriaceae; genus Citrobacter; species Citrobacter sp. VF227. Next base: position 147,059 of record NZ_JBRFVF010000002.1, on the reverse strand, counting down.
TGGCGCAATGTCATCCAGCCAGATGGGGATATCGTTAGCACGAATCAGGTTTAGGTTGTGATTTAACACACGTGCCGCCGAGGGAGAAAGGCGACTAATATTTTCCGGATCCTGTAGTTCAATAATTATGTTGTTATGTAGTTCTGGCAGAAGCTGTTCTATAGCAAACATATCGCTTAATAAGGCAACGGGTAAGTTTAAATAATAACGAGAATAATCATTTCGCTGTTTGATTATATTTAACTGCTGTACCAATAGGGTTTGATGTGAGGCGGCACTCAGCGACGAAAAAAATGTCTCGCAATCCTGAGCAGGTAAAGGACCACTCAGGACTTCATAACCGTGAATTATCCGTTTTGTGACAGAATAAATTGGTTGTAAACGTAGCATTACGTGCATCATGTTCTCTTATCAGCAGCGCACTTAAAAGCTGCGGTTGCCTTTAACGATATTGCCATCATCATCAATCAATTCAAATGTAGCTCGCTTTGGCTCACCTAAGGAAACAATATCTGCATTGATTATTTTGGCGCTAAAGGGTGATAGCATTCCCGGATCAATTGTTTGCATGCTCTTTTCTCCTACCAGACTTAATGAGCGATAGGTTGCAAAATATGGCGTTGGATTACTTATCTTTATTGCCAGTCTACCCGGCATTCTTTGTGGCTCTATCTTTTGTTCTTCAACGACTTTATCTGGTGAAGGAGACAAGTTTTCCGGGCGGAAAAACAGTTTAAGCTGCAAACGAACCGCAACTTTTACCGCTGATAAACTGGCTGGTAGTTTCGTCTCTACTGGCGAGATTTCATACATATTCAGCCAGTATAATGATTCGCGATCGGTTGCCTGAGGTATGTGAGTGGCCAGTAGTCGGAGATTTTTTTTCTCTTGTGGTTCCAGACGAAAAACGGCAGGTAAAGGAATTACTGGAACGTTGTCTACCGTTTCCGGCGTATTTTTCAAGTCACCATTATCCACCCACGTTTGTACGATCACCGGATAACTATTATTGTTAGCCAGCAGTAACGAGCGTTCTCGATCGGACGCTGAAAACACCACTCGAGAGGACTCGATGGTCATCCCTGCCTGACAGACATTGCCGAGTAACAGGAGATGCAGAAGATATATTCTTAGCTTTTTCATTATTGTACCTGGATGATCACCTGTGCTGTTGCATTAAACTTACCCGGCGTAATGGTTTTCCCCGGTAAAGCCTTAAACGTGGCGTTTATTGTTTTTGTGTAGGTTGTAACTCCATTCACCACTGAACCTGCGGAAGCATCATCCAGCACCGGATACCATCCGACCGCATTGCCACCTAATACCGCTCCGCTGAGCGTGCTGAGGAGATTCAGCGGCGAGCCGTTGGCTCGGGTAAACTGGATGCCCACACCGGTAGCGATATTTGGAGAAGAGTTGTAATTATCGGAAAGGAGATAACTGACGCCGGAACCTGCCGTACCAAAGCCTTCCGAAACAGCGGCAGCGGCGTTAGCTGGATTGACCAGAATTCCCATCGCGGTCTGATTTGCGGCAACACCGCTGACAAAGGCACCAACACCCGTATTGGCTGGACTTCCCGTTTGACAGTTAAAACGGATAGCTATAGGTTTCTGCCGTGTTACGCCCGACGAAAGTTCTGAAACAGAAATTGTCGGAAAAACGACAGTTGGCGTCACGTTTGTCACCGAACAGGTCGCTGAACGACGGATATATATACGGTTATACAAATTTACAGCGCCGGGCCAGGCATTATACCAACCACTATATTGTGAGTTTGAGTCGCTGCCGATGGTCAGACCGGATGAAAAGCCTCCTCCCTGGAATGCAATGTAGGTGGCTGGCTGTGAATGTGGGTAAATACCTGTAAATACCGCTCCCGCGCTTCTGTCGAGTCGAAAGAGCTCAATCCTGGTGTCACTGAAGTCTTTGGCTTTTACCAAAATCCAGCCCAAAGAATCACGATCGAGATTAGTTAGCGGTCTGGATTTCCAGTAACGGCTGTAATATTCACCGGTCACCATATTGGTTGCACGTAGTGCCATTCCGCTGGCATAGGTTTGATAGCTTTCCGGTAACCCGTTGCTTGCACCGACTTCGACTTGTCCACCATATGTTGAGTCACCGTTAGTGGCATAGTATTCATACAACTTGCCGTCTTCGCTGGCAGTACAACGAAATAGAATTTGGTCGCTGTTGTAGGACTGAGCGCCGGATTGCAAGACGTTGACAACGCCGGAAGCGATCAAAGTCCCATTTGGTTGAAAAGTACTGTTATTAATATTTATTACCGTGGGTAATGTCCCTGCAGAACCCGATGAATCGGTAGCTCCATCCCAGTTCGCCGCCGTGCCTTTTCCTGGCTCGGTGTAATAATTAGAGCTTGAGTTAGTATTAGTCGTAGTGATTCGATAGCAGGCGGCCCATGTAGGCTCAACCAGCAGCAACGCAAACAGCATCAGAAACGCCACAGATATTCTATTATTCATGATTTATTTCCCATCAGATACTGATGCATGGCAGGTCGAGTCTGTAAAGGGACTGCGATATATCGGTGTCCTGTAAGTCATACTTTAAGAGACATTGTTCGGATGGCGATTCACCCCATTTCACACGCAGCGTTCCTTTTTTCTTTGGTGCGCGGGCATACACCTGATTTCCCTGGCCGACGAGACCAATAACAGTGTCTTTACTGTCATAAACATCCGCCCCTAACGGGAGACTTCCTTCAGCTTTTCGCTGGATCTTGATTAACAGGGGATATCCGACCAATGTTCTGAAGCGCACCTTGACGACTGCTCCGGCATAAGGTGCTACGCGTTGCTGGTTTTCGGCCAACTCCGCGCTCTGGTTTTTTATACCTTTGGCGTCGAGGCCGATATCGTTGTACCGATAAGGCACCAACGAAGGGACAATGGCATATCCAAAGTTGTTAATTTTTGCCCCCATACCGTTTTGAACCTCTGCGCCATCTACACCTTCAGCTTCGATAACACCAAAAGTATCGCCAAGGTAGGGACCAAGTGTAACGCCACCAGAATGGGCAACCAGAGCACCACGTAAGCTTGCCCCCCCTTGGGTGTAATCACGACTATGTGATGCGCTACCGTTAACTGTGACCCAAGGCAATTGTTGGGTGACGTTTGCGCCTACGGTAGTGCCGGTTCCTGCGTTGTCATAAGCCCCATTCACGGTGTAACTAAGTGCTTGATTTTCTCCCAGCGTCCCAGTGAGTGAACTTTGATAAAAGGTGCTGCTATCGTCTCCGGATTGGTGGCTTACGCCAGTGGTCAGAATAGGCGAACGAGAACCTTCACCAAACGGGACCGTGATTGAAAACATCAGGGTGTTTTGCGTACGACCAGAATAACCAGAAGCATTATTGCTATAGCCTTGTGAAGACTGCACGCCATAACGAGTGCTGCCGGTTTGCTGCCTGCTCAACGAGAGGTTATAACTGACTGAACCCCAGCTATTGGAGTATCCCATCTGATACTGCGTGTCGCGGCTACGACGGTCACGATAATCGCTGGTTGAACCAGAAACGTAGAGTTGCCCGTAGCTGGATAGCCCCTGACTTATTGTCAGTACGAACTGATTTTTCTGTTGATAGGTGCTGGAATTCCATGTGCCGTTGCGATCGTGCGCATCGCGCAAACCTAGTACATCGCCGAGATCGCGGTAGCCATCGGTCGAGTATCGATAGCCCGCCAACGCGACAGTAGTTGCCGTCGGAGAAAATGTACGACTATAGGTGGCTCCCAGACGCCAGCCATTAAGGTTTTCACCCAGAATATCCGCTCGCGAATAAACGGCATTCAAACCCAGCGCCCCTAACTGATTAGTGAAGACAAAACCGCCCAGCAAAGACTGATACCCCTGCGAAATTCGTACACCACTATTCGCCGTTATGGCATTGCTTAAGCCAGTTTGCCACGTCAGATCGGTGAAATTTGCGTCACTGTCGCCAATGTCCCGTACCTGCCCGGCAGAGAAATTCACATGGGAACGTCCAGGCCGCATGGAGTTTGGCACGGCAGAAAATGGTACGGTAAATGACGAAATACGCCCATCGGCTTCCTGAATTTCAACAACTAAATCCCCTTCATAACTGGTGGGGTAAAGGTCATCAATGACAAATGCTCCCGGCGTCACGGTGGTTTGATAAATTTTATTGCCTGATTGAGACACAGTGACTTTTGCTGCAGTAGATGCAATACCGCGAATTGTTGGTGCATAGCCTCGTTGAGATTCCGGCAACATACGATCGTCCGTTTCCAACTGGAGTCCGCGAAATCCAATACTGCTAAACAGATTGCCAGAGGTATAACTGTCGCCCAGTGTCAGTTGACTGCGCAAGGCCATGATAGGTCTCTGAACATAAGTTCGTAGTGGTGTCCAGTGGTTGCTGCCTGGACCTGAATCGCTAGAATAACGGTTATAGTTTGCCTGGTGGCGGAATTGCCACAACCCTAGGTTTAACCCGGCGTTGAGGCCTAAATAAGTAGATTCTGACGTCTGACCAGACGTATCAGTGCGATAGTAGTTCGTATCATAATTCGCAAACGCGACTGTTTCTCCCGCAGACAAATCGCCTGCAGAAACTTTGCCACGAGGGGTACGCACCATGAGTGCCTGAGGAATAAATAAATCCAGTCGTAACCTCGCAAAGTCAAAATGGTTTGACGAATCTTTAATCTGACTTTCCAGCGTTGCACATTGCGCCGTATGATCTACTGGCGTAATACTCTGTGGGTCGACGCCACCTTTGGTTAACAGTTCTTGCGATAGGCAAGGAGATACCTTTCCCTGAGCATTGGGCGCAAAAACGAGCGATTCTCGGGAATAGAAATTACCGTTAATAAAAATATCGACCTGATACGTACCAGCGGCAACGCTATTTGCATGGTTAAACCGCGCAATGATCTGTTGGTCTTTTGCGTTACCAAGCAGCATGGCATCATCAAACTGATATTGGTTTTCAGCCTCCAGTTGAGTTTCGGAAAACGCAAAAGATGGACATAAAATTAGAGCGATGAGTAAGCATTTGATAGGAATTCTCCGCCCCGAAATAAGACGGAAATAAACCTGACTACTTGGTACATTGCTATGCAAAGTTTTAGCTTCTGGAATGTACAGCATCCATTCCTCCAGTAATTGAATAAACTCTGCACTCAGAGTTGAAAAGTTAGTTTTTGAGTGGAGCTTCAGCACTCGTATGACCACCGTAGTCATTCACCAAAGTAAATTTAACTTTCAACGGTTTTGAAGAAAGCCGGCTATTTTTAGCGACCCAAAGCATTTGAGTTTTGGGAGCAACCATACTGGCAGGAAAAGCAATTTTCTGTGTACCAGCAATAACGTCTGCACTAATGAAAGAGGCATAATAACCTGAATCATTAATCACGGTGAGCTGTACATTTCCACGTTCTTCTTTAACGGAAAAATGAATCTGATTCACCACGTCATCAACACTGCCAATGATCGTTTTTGGTCTGTAAAATATTTTATTTCTGTTTCTCAGAACGACGACCATTTGGTTTTGTGCTTTGGCCATATTCTTCGGTGGAATTTGCACAAAGTTAAGATAAAAAACAGATTCGCGATCTTGAGGTAGATTCTTTCCAGTAAAAAAAAGGCGCACCGATTGACCTGTTCTGGGTTCAATACGAAATAAAGCGGGCACCGCCATAAAAGGGCCATCGGCATTATCTGGGGTAGATGCTGGATTATTTTTATCTGACCAGATTTGCATTATATAGGGAATGTTATCATTATTAGTAAATTGTAAGGTTTCAGATTGAGCATCCCCTGGATAAATGACCCTGGTGTTGAGCATTACCACACTAGCCATTACTGGCGTGGTTACTGTTAAAACTAATGCAGCCCACAATAGCGCGTTGAGGATTTTTCTTGGCATTATAATTTCTCGTGTATAAATACCCCTTCCATAAACTGGAAGGGGATTGGTGCTTATTGGTAAGACACAGCGTACTGTACGCTTCCCAGAACTGAGCCAGCGGTAGCAACGCCTTCGGCATAGTATTCAACTGCAAAGTCATAGGATGCTGAAGTTGCGTTAGCTGCAAGGTTTAAGCCAGGAGAGCCAGTTTGACCTGTCAGAGCTAACGGTGTAGTTGGGTTTGCAGGATCAACCAGTTGTAATGAAACATTCGTTGCGCTACCGGAGTTTCCCATACGACCATTACTGGTCAGGTTATTTCCGACAAATACCGTTTTGATCGCGGTTGCAGAGGTGGTAGCTGTACAACCACTCAGAGAAACAGCGAAAGGCGTTTGGCCCGCGGTCTGACCGGAAGCAGCCAGGGCAGATTTAGGCACCGTAGGCAAAAGAACCAGCGGTGAAGAGGCATTGCCGTTAATACTAACAACGCACGTTTGATCGGCTACTTCACCCTGAAAACGAATAGTGTTATCCGCCACTGCTGAAGCCGAGATAGCAACAGTACAAATGAGAGCTAGCGTCATTCTTTTCATATTTAATTTTCCTTATTTCTGAATCAAGCATATAACAATGTTATTTGCCAATATATAACTACACTTTTACGTCTCTCTCATTAATGCAATGTCTTAATTAAAGAGCCAGCAAAATCCGTTATTGAAATGGGTAACTGTATGTTTATTAAGGTGTTTAATGAAACTACATGATCAATATTTGTATTCGATATATTTTTAACTGCAACGCCTCCTATTCAATCAGGTTCTCACCAACAAGTATCTTATATAACTCACTAATTGACCTGACGTTAAATTTTGCATAAATATTAGAACGATGCGTCGATACCGTCTTTACGCTGATAAATAGTAAGTCGGAAATTTCTGAGCTACTTCTTCCTTTCATTATTAGCTTCAGGATTTCACTCTCTCGACTTGAAAGTGAAAGGTAATGAAGCGCATTCTTTTCTTTCCTTCTATAGCTTTCATTCGATTCTTTTGCTAACAATATGTTAAGTTCGTGATTTATAATGCTTGAGTAGATCTCTACTGGATCATTTCTTTTTAGTACAATATCGCAGAAGGTATTATAAAAATAAGCATTATGCTTATAGTCCCAGTGACTGCATATCGCCACAGTTTTTACAGTTCGATGAAGCTTTGCTATTTTCTCAATTACCCTAATTTTTTCCGAAAAAAAAACGGCATCAAAATCAAATATGATCAATGAACTGTTTTCATTTTTCAATAGGCTCCTGAAAACCTCATTCAGGTCTATGACATCTGTAAGAATAAAGTTTACCTTCTGATAAGTTGGAAGCTTCCTGATTTCTGATAGTAGATTACTCAGCGCAAATTTCAGGAGATTATCTTCACTAAACACGATGAAATTAATGTTCAAATTTGACAAATAATGCGTCCTATCACCAGTTATCGGTAATGTCATTAATATCCTCACTTTGTATATGTAATTATCTTATTTTGATTAAGTCTGCGTATATAAGAAAATACCCATTTGAACTAGGAATCATCTCATCCACCAGGATGAGATGTATAAAGTTCTTGTTATGTAGTCTATGTTGAGCCAGGAACCAGTAGGCTTTTATAAAATGGTTTTATCCTAAAATCAATGCAATGCTAAATCAGAGGCCTTTTGTATACTCCAGATAAACTCAGACAGAACCTATGCTATTTAATGATGAACATGCTCTTTAATGAGTATATTCTTTGTGACAGTTGTCGACTTTTTTCTGTAGCAGACGCCTATCTATGTTCCAGTATTCATCTCGTAACGCCCATTAAAACTCTTTGGTTCAGCGCCTCAACGGTTCTGCTAGTTGTCGGATAACCAAAAAACAACGCTATAACTACTGATTACCCAGATAATTCTTAATAGATTACCCACACTCAGGCCAGCCACTTAATATAATGATTGTTATTTAACACATTTATAACAAAATACTTCTAACTACGTTAGAAGAGGTTGCAACATTGACTAATAGCAGATGCTCTATTGCAAATTCTTTGTGGTGTGGTTCCATTTCCCCACGCCAGAGGAGCAGTTATATACGACGGCAATCGACGCATCTGTGTTCCTGTGTAATCGTCTTTACTTCGGTCTTTTCATGTCATCACTGTTTACATTATCTATAAAAAGTGACAGTTAGAGATAGTGCGTTTACGACAGAGATCATGGATATAAAATCCAATATTCGAATCTCGCGACGAATACTCATTCATATCGCACCGTGTTAACCAGTGGGAAGCTGGCTAACTATTGTTCTCATAACTCGTATTGCGCCTAATGTGTAACTATTTTGCTGTTAAGCCGCGAAGTACAAAAGTGTTAAATCCTAAATAATGCATAGAAATTTCGTTACGCAATAAATATTACATTTTAAATGAAGTTAGTGAAAGTTATTTTTTCTAACTGAGGGGATAAGGATTATTTATTTCATCATAATTTTTACTGTTATATTAATGAAAATGTTTTATAAGAAAATAACTTTTACAATGGTCTAACCACGTCATAAATTAACAATCTAAACTCCTCCTGAGTTTTTATTAAGTTCAGATAATATGGAAGAAACATTTACTCGGTGTCAACTTATCCAGTAATTCGCTCGAAAATTATCATTTGTATTTTTATAACAACCTTTCTGTGATTACATGTTCATTATCCAACATACTGAACTATAAGGTGACAATAATTATTACTGTGATGAGACAAGCTCAATACCAACCACGGGTTCATCTGTTACCGCCAACGTGATCTGTGATCCTTCTCACGTAATGTAAATTTAGCTTCAGGCGCTCCAGTTACACTCATCCGATGCTTCAAAAAATATAATTTTTTTATAAGGTTAGACCGTTATATAAGAAAGCGCCCAGAACAAATGGGTGTTTTCTTATATATAAGACAATAACAATAAAAGATAATAACAAAAATAAAATAGGGATATTTAATAACGTTATTATAAACAATAACCGAAGACATAACTCATTGATATAAAAACTAACCTGGCATTTTTTTAAGAATAGCGCCATGAGACAGGATGCAGGCAATTCATATATCCGAAATATAGAAACCTTTTATTCATCAAATGGTGAATTTTAAGAGTTACATTTTTACAACATTTAATTCCTTCCGGGAGATGACTGAACATATGAACATTTCACGTATGCGCAACATTAACTCAGTAATATTTAATAAAAAACTGCTTGCCAGTTTGATTACTCTTTTTGTTAGTCCGGCCTATGCTGCAGGAGCATGTGACTATATCTCACCAGTGGCTCCTGTTCCTGGAGTAACCTGTTCATTAGTCGATGACTGGAGGAATATTAATATTAACAATGATATTCTTAAAAGTGATAACCTTGCCCCTGCTTATCATTTTGAGTCTTACCATGCCGATAACATTACTTACAAAACAGTTATTAATCTGGAAGATGGGAAAACAATTACGTCAGATGTTACAGGCATTATGGCTTTAGGGTTTCCTTTGGCGTCATATGACTCTCATGGAGAGCCATATGTAAATGCAGAGCAAATTGAAATTAATGTTTCAGGGAATATATATACTGGTAGATCCACCGATATTGATGGTTCTGCACCACAAGAACCAATTGTAGGGCCTTCTGGCTCTATGATCTTTGCCGAGAATAATATTCGAGAGACACAACATTCGGGTATTTATATGGCGGGGGCTTCTGGTATGCTCTTAGGTTTGGGTGTTGTACATCAGAACGTAGATAGTCAGATTATCAATAAAAGCGCCAGCAAGGATACTGCGGCTGTTTATATTAAGGCTCTCGAATCCCGCGTTACAACCTCCGGTATTATTCGTTCTCAGGTTGGCGATGCAGTACGACTACAAGATACAGGCCCCGTTTATAATTATAGCAGCGGGGGATATGTCATTCACGACCCAGAAAATATTTTTGACGTTAAACTTCAGGCTGGTAGCGTCGTTGAGGGGGGAGCTGAAGGGGCTGGTCTGAAAATTATCGGTGGCGCTACCTCTAATATTATTATTGATGCAGGTGCAACATTGGGGGCTCTATCAGACATTGCTATTAGCGCTGATGGTTATGAACATTATGGTTATAATGATTATGGTGAATTTGTATCGCGTCATTATACGGGCGCGGAGACAAACATCACGAATGCAGGAAGTCTGAATGGTGTTATTCAACTGACTAGCGGAAAAGATACCTTCATTAATGAAGTGACTGGTGTCTGGAATGTTAGAGAGTGGTCAGATTCTGATCGTGATGGCATCAGGGATACCATTGCACCTGTGGCAACAAGTGACTTTGGTGGTGGAACAACAGAGTTAATCAATCGTGGACAAATTATACTGGCGGCCAACAGTGATGGAACCCCTAACGATGCACTCTTTCAAAATCTGAATACATTTAAAAACCAGGGTCGATTGACATTGGCCAACGGTGTTGCAGGCGATCGGTTCATAATTGGAGGTGATTACATTGGCGATCAAGGTGTAATTGAACTTGATACTCATCTTGGAAGCGACGACTCTCCGTCAGACAGAGTGATTATTAATGGCTCGACATCAGGTCAAACCTATCTATCGGTTAATAATATTGGCGGGAAAGGTGCTCAGACAGTTGAAGGCATCAAGGTTATTGAAGTCCAGGGGGCCTCATTAGGTGAATTTGTACAGCAAGGCCGTATTGTCGGTGGTGCATACGAGTACTATCTGCATAAAAATGGTGTGAACGACCAAAATGGAGATTGGTACTTGCGATCGCAACTTCCTGCAATAATACCGCCGACTACGGACCCAGTACCACCTATTACTGACCCAGTACCGCCAACTACTGACCCAGTACCACTTACCCCTATTAACAGGCCCGAACCTGGCAGTTATATGTTTAATCATATGGCAACAAATACTCTCTTTTTGCTACGTCTACACGACCGCTCAGGGGAGACTCAATATACAGATATCCTGACAGGAGAGGACAAAGTAACCAGTTTGTGGTTACGCCAAACTGGTGGACACAACCGAGCCAGTGACAACAGCCAGCAGTTGAAAAATCAGGGGAATCGCTATGTCACTCAGATTGGGGGAGATATCGCTCAATGGAGTAGCGATGGCCTGGATCGCTGGCATCTCGGCCTGATGTCGGGATATGCGAGACAAAATAGCAATACAGTATCTGAATACTCTGAATATACATCCAGCGGCTCCGTTGAAGGGTACAGTGTGGGTCTTTACGGTACGTGGTATGCCAATAATAAGGATAAAACAGGTAGCTATATTGATACATGGGCACTTTATAACTGGTTTGATAACGAGGTTAAAGGTGAGCAACTCGCAACGGAAAAATACAAATCCCGTGGGATCACTGCCTCACTTGAAGCGGGCTATACTTACAAGCTAGGAGAAAGATACAGTAATGGTGATAAATACTTTCTTCAGCCCAAAATTCAGCTTGTGTGGATGAATGTCAGAGCTGACGAGCACACAGAGCGCAACGGTTCGCGAATCTCATTTGAAGGCGATGGTAATATTCAGAGCAGAGTTGGTGTCCGGGCTTATATCAATGGTCACAACACGATTGATAACGGGAAAGATCGCCAATTCCAGCCGTTTGTTGAAACGAACTGGATCCATAACACCCGAGCTTTTGGTGTAACTGTCAATAACGACTATAACAATATTGATGGAACTAAAAACATTGCTGAATTGAAGGTGGGGGTCGAAGGACAACTGTCCAAAAACGTGGATTTGTGGGGCAATGTGGCACAACAGCTGGGAGATAATGGTTACAGCGACACCCAGGCTATGTTGAGCCTTAAATACCGTTTCTGACCACAAAGGAAATCAGTCAAGCTTGTTATAGTTGACTGATTTCATGATTAACCTATTGATATTGCTACATGCATCTCAGATTGTACAACAGGAACAACTATGCAACCTCGGGTTTTAATTGTTACAACTGAAGCTCCTGATATATTTTTCAGTGGCCTTAGCTTCTTTAATCAAGAGTTTTGGGCGGAGTTAAAACGTCGCAACTATCCTTTTAAAGTTTTATATCTGAATAACCAAAAAACACGACCATCCCAATTGGCTGACTATGAGGTAATAGTTGAGCCTGCTTTACCTTTTGATTCATCGTTTGAGTCTCTTGTATTAAACGTAGCATGGAGTACATCACAGAAAATCGCTCCAATTTTGAAGGAATTCAATCCAGATGTTATCTCTGTACACGAGAATACTCCATTGCTTCCGTTCTATTTCGAATTGGAACGTGTTCAGTTCACTCTGCATTCAAGCTATATAGGCATGCAGCATTATCTAACCCGGACGCAAAAAGGTATGCAGAATTATTGGGAACAACGAATCGCCGTCAGGCAAAGTGGTGCTCTCATATTGCATAGTAATTGGGCTCATCGTTCAGTTATTGATTTTGTATCCGCTGATAGTATTACACCCAATATCTTTCCTATCGGCGTTGACTTCACTCACTACCCGACAAAGAAAATACATCATCCTGAAGGGAAGATTGTCATTAGCTTTTTTGGACGTTTTACTGATATTGTTAAAAACTTTTATGTTTTTCGCGATGCTATCAACACATTACCTTCGTCATATCGAAATCGCGTGGAAGCAAGAGTCTATGGCCCTGAAAAAATCCCTGATTATTTGGTAAATGAGGGGTTTAAAGGACTGACATTCGTTCAGGGAGAAGATAAAAAACAAGCGCTGGCTGAAACTGATATTGTCGTTTTCCCAAGTATACAAGAAAGCTACGGAATAGTGGGGCTGGAAGCATTACTATCAAACTGCGCGCTTATCGCTACACCAGGGTTAGGTATGGATAGCTATATGAAATCTGAATATAGCTGTGAACCAACGGTTTCCGCGATACAGAATAAGATTATAGGCTATTTATCAAATGTGAAAAAACTGCGTAGCGATCAAGCTGAGAATACTTTTCGAAATAGCGTCAACCGCTCTGAGTTTACTCTTGGGAAAATGACTGAGTCGTATATAAAAGTCTGGAAGGAACTGTATGAAAAAAATTTAGCATCATCATTCGGCAATAAATAGAAAGTTGATAATCACAAAGATGAGAAAAAGTTGTACCCAATACCACGACACTTTTTTCTGATTATGTGTTCTTCTGAGAAAAAGATTGGCAGTGACGGTAAGGTAGCTAAATTTCCAGCAACCACCGCATTGAGCGGCATTGATGATTACGAGTTAGAATCAGTCTTGCATCGGGGAAGTCTGCAGAAAGAAGAAAATTTCTGAGCCCACTTTCTACATCTATGGACTCCCCGTTTTGTACGTACAGAATTTTGTTTTGCGTTGTAGCTTTCATCTATCCGGCCAGGAAGATCACTTTTCGCATTTACTTTTCGTAAAAATGAGGTGAGTGGCATATCGGATAAAATGCTCTGCTTATGCGCAGGAGGGGAAAACAAGCTCCCTGTGCAACCCCCCGCATCTAACTCTCAGAAATGAGAGGCCGATCCTCTGAGCAGGACTTTTGTCCTCAATCCTCTTCAAACGTCTGGTTACAATCCCTGCATATCTCCAATACTCATAATTCAGGAATTGTTATGACTGCACATATTAATGCTAAAGCGGGTGATTTTGCGCCAACCGTGATTATGCCGGGCGATCCGCTGCGCGCTAAATTTATTGCCGAAAATTATCTTATGGATTACCGCGAAGTTACCAACGTGCGCAATATGCTGGGCTATACCGGTCTTTATTTTGGGCAACCTGTTTCGGTGATGGGACACGGCATGGGTATTCCGTCTATGACGCTATACGCCCATGAGTTGGTACATGATTTTGATGTGAAGAGAATTATTCGCGTTGGTAGCCTGGGGGCAACACAACAGCATGTAAAAATGCGCGACATTATCCTGGCTCTTGCTGCCGGAACGGACTCTGTCACAAATTTAAAACGTAGCGCGGGCTACACGATGGCGACATCCGCTCACTTCCCATTACTACAACAAGCGTGGATGCTGGCGCAGAAGGCCGGGATTGACATTAAAGTCGGCAATATTTTTAGTGGCGATCTCTATTACGATCCTGACGAAAACCTCATTCCGGCACTGGAAAAGTTTGGTGTACTGGGTGTGGATATGGAAGTGGCCGGCTTATACGCCTTAGCACACCAATTTAATATTGAAGCACTGGCTATTTTAACGGTGTCCGATCATTGCCTGACAGGCGAAGAAACCACGGCAGAGGAACGACAATTAACCTTTAAAAATATGATTGAGCTGGCGCTAAATACAGCCGTTACGGCTTAGCAGAGGCTTTTAATTGAACCAATCAGGGATGTCATTATATGAAGAATAAAATAGCGCTTACACTGATTAGTTTTCTGGCAAATTTTATTATGGCGGGGTTTGCCAGTCAGTTTGGAATGCTGATTGAACCGATTGCGGTACGTTACAGTGCTGATGTGAATACCGTTGCTTCGATATTTTCGCTGCTTAACGGTGGGGCGTTAGCTGGGACCATTGCTGCCTTTTTCCTGATAGAAAAAATTGGCGTCAAGCGAATGACGTTTATTATCTATTCGATAGTGTTCCTTTGCGCTCTGGCAATGCACTTAAGCCCTGGCTTATGGCCAGTGATGGTCGCCATGACTCTGGTGGGATTCTGCGGTGGGATTGGTCTGTGCGTGGCGGGAACGATTGTCGTTTCGGTGTGGCAGGATCGCATTCAAAGTACGATGCTGGTGGTGCAAGACGCCACCTTTAACGTCGCAGGCGTTGTTTTCCCGCTGATCACCACCTTCGCCCTGACGCACAATATGTCATGGAGTTACAGCTATCTGAGCGTTGGTATGGTGGCCTTACTTACGTTAGGTGTTGTGGCGCTCACTCGTTTTACTGCCTGTGAAACCGCACCTGCGGAGGATCGGACAGACGCGGTGAAATCTGAGTGGAACCCAGGGATTATCAGCGGAGGAATTGGTCTGTTCTTAGGTATGTTGGCGTTGTATACCTTCCTGACCTGGGCACCATTATTTGTGAAGAACAAATTTGGCATTCCTTTTGAAGAAGCTGGCAATATTATTACGCAATACTGGGGAGCGGCGTTGGTTGGGGCGTTAGTATCAACCGTCATTGTTTCTCGTGTAAGGATACATTATTTCCTGTTGAGTATTATATTGCTCGCTTGCGTAATTACTACCATTATTGTATCGAAAGAAAATATCTCCGGACTTGATTATCTGGCATATAGTTACGGATTTGTTTGTGCGGCGCTGTATAACTCCTTCATCGCCTATGGAGTTTCATTTGTGAAGCGCGCAAGTAGTCAGAACGTTTCTTATATTTTAATTAGCGGTAGCGCCGGGGCCATGTTTAGTCCAGCGATCAGTGCGTTAATGGAAAAAACAATGGGATTGCAGAAAATCATGTACGCAATACCAGTATTATATTTAATTATCTTTATCATGTTGATAGGTACATTAAGACTTAAACGTAACAAAGTGCAGTAATAACACTTACCTCTCTAATTAGATAGTCAGTCGCCACACCATTTATTTGGTGGGGTGGCACTCAACCTTGCTCAAAGGAATTGAAAATGCTGAAGAATAAATTAATGATTAAAAAAGCTGTTCTGGGCGCAGTCGTTGCTATGAGCTGTACGCAAGCGCTTGCTGCTGATTATACCGATGGCAACATCCGAAAAAATGATTTTAACTGGATGCAGATCAACTTAATGCAAAGTGTGGATGCGAAAGTGCCATATGGTATTCGTAATGACACTTATCTGGAACTGGAGTTTGGGGCACGTTCCGGAATTATCGATCTGTATGGTTATGTCGATTTCTTCGATATTTTGGACCGCAAGCAGGATGACCGCCACGGCGGCGATAACTTCTTCGCCAAGATATCCCCACGGTTTTCCCTGGATGCTCTTTTTAATAAGGATTTATCCGTTGGGCCGTTTAACGAATTCTATATCGCAACGGTAAATAACATTGGCGACCGGGAGTTATTTGAGCATTATGTCGGTCTGGGCACGGATGTTAAGGTTCCGTGGTTTGGCCTTGTGGGAATGAACATCTATGCGCATTATGTGCGAGAAAACTACGGTGCGGATAATGAAGGCAAGTGGGATGGCTATATGTTCTCGACCAACTGGTCGACGCCGTTCTATACCTTTGCCAACGGCAGCTACCTGAATTATCAGGGTTACTTTGACTATCAGTTCGCCGCTAACAAGATTGCTAATCAACCGTTATACAGCAATAACGCGATTGAATGGTATAACGGCATCTACTGGCATTCAGAGCATTATGCGGTAGGTTATGGCCTTAAGTATTTCCGTAACATGGCATTGATGGAAAATCACGGTGGAGCAGGGCGCACCACCGGACTCGGTCACTATTTCAACCTCAGCTATAAATTCTGATTGTGCTGAACTGACACACTTACCCTCTTTGCGGGGATGGTGTGTCAGTCAATGATGTCATTGCCGAGGAATTTTCGTAGCCCATCCAGATCCTTAATTTCCAGTCCTTGTTTCGTGCGCGTTACCAACCCGGCATCCGTCAGGGCTTTAACCGCCCGCCGATAGACCCGATCGGTGGTACCGAATCGTTCTGCTTCCTGATATTTTTTATGGAAACCATCCATCGGTTGTTTGTTCTGATGCTGGCGATACAGGTCATACGCCACGTTATGAACGATAGGGTAGAGCATCCGGTGCAGGAAGATTTCCAGCATATCCTGATAATCAATCGCCATCGCACTGGCAAAAAATATCGCCAGTCTGGGATGTTGGTTCAGCGCTTCTTCCAGACGTTCGCAGCTACACACCGCCACGGTCAGCGGCTCTTCGGCCACGATATCGAGCTGGCAGCGATACCCGGTAAAAAACTCCATTTCACCAAACAGTTGCTCATCGCATTCCATTGCGCCAAGCTGAAAACGGCGACCATTTTCCGCACTGTAACGCAGGGAAATTCTCCCTGATTGCACCATGATAAGTCGATCGACTACCTGTCCCTGGTGATAGAGATACTCATCTTCGTGGATAATCTGCGTTTCAGAGAGTAGCTCCTGGAATATCTTCTCAATTAAGGCATCATCCTGCTGCCAGATATTGTGAAAACGACCTTTTGTGAGGGGCTTAAGCTGCATGACTCAACGTCTTAGTGTTTGCGAAAATTCTTATCACTGACTGTATGCTATCTACTGCTTAATGTCATTAAGAGCAGGTTTCGGACAATAAAAGGGCCAGCCCCATGTCGGCCCTGAGAATTTAAGGATGACTGATAAAACGAGACAACCGCTGGCGCAGGAGGCGATTTTCCTGCCGCAGTTGAACGTTCTCTTCCAGCAACGTCAACGCAACGGCTATTCCTGGCCAGTCAAGCTCCAGTTCCTGACGCAGGCGCACCGCGCGACGCATTATGGTTAGCGCATGATCGTCGAACGTTTCGTCTTCATGGGGTTCTATCACTCCTAAGCCGACAATCTCATGCAGCTCCTCTTCTGATACCCCGGTGTACAGACAAAATTCGGTAATAGTAAAGGTGACGGTGACGTTAGCCATTATGCTTTCCCCCACTCTTTGCGCGGATCAAAGGACTTTTGTGCATCCGCCAGTTGCTGCCACAGGGCGGCGCTGGTGTCGTCTGGTTTTGGCGGCATGACGATTTTGATCACTGCATACAAATCGCCAGTGTGTTTTTTACTTACCAGGCCCTTGCCCTTAATGCGTAACCGCTGCCCGGCCTGGCTACCCGCTGGAATGGTCAGCAGGATGCTCTCTTTTAGCGTAGGAACCGTTACTTTCGCGCCCAATGCGGCTTCCCATGGTGCCAGAGGAACCACCACTTCAAGATCCTGATTAACGATGTCGAACAGCGGATGCGGTGCAATATGAATTACCAGCCACAAGTCACCGTTCGGCCCATCGTTTTCACCTGGGGTGCCCTGGCCTTTAAGACGGATACGCTGACCGTTGCCGACGCCAGCCGGAATTTTCACATTCAGCGTTTTGGGAATTTCACGTTCTACCATGCCGAATGCGTTGTAGACCGGCAGGTTGTAACTGATCGTGCGGCTATGCTCAGTAAGCGTTTCTTCCAGGAACACCGCAACTTCAATTTCAATATCGTGTCCGCGGCTGGCATGACGCTGGCGCGGCTGGTGTGCATGCTGACCAAAAATGGAGGAGAAGATATCGTCGAAATCTTCGGCGCTGTAGCTTTGCCCCTCACCTTGCTGGAATTGACGGTTGAACTGTGGGTCGTTGCGATGCTGCCACAGCTGGTCGTACTCGGCACGTCGCTGTTCATCACTCAGGACTTCCCAGGCTTCAGCAACCTCTTTAAACCGGGCCTCAGCGTCAGTCTCTTTGCTGACATCAGGATGATATTTACGGGCGAGTCGACGATAGGCGGTCTTGATTGTCTTGAGATCGTCTGTCGGTTTCACGCCCATAATGGCGTAATAATCCTTTAATTCCATAGCGTTCTCTCGTGTAAATCAACACTTGAAGAAGGTGTACCCCGACAACAGGTAACACCGCTAAGTTTAGGGTAATCCTGATAACGGCGAATGCCAACCGGGAAGAAAGGATATTGGTATAAATGATGTGATTGCGCACCACCAACAGCGCTTTTTGCCAGTTGTGTGGTGCGAAAAGTGAGATTAGCGAAAGGTCAGGATTTGGTGATCAGATAGCGGACCGTATCTGCGTAGCTCTTCACAAAAGAGTTCAGGTCATCCGATTTCAGTCCTTTCGGATTGATCATATATTTACCGTTGATAAAAATGGCGGGCACACCGGTTAAATCTACAGCTTTAGCCATTTCTTGCTGTTTTGCGGTTAGTGATTTCACGGCAAAACTGTTCCATGCGGCATCATAATCACTGGCGCTGACGCCCGCGCTGATAAATACGTTACGAATATCGTCCGCTGTTTTAATGGTTTGTTTTTTCTGCACGGCATCAAAAAGCAACGGTTTAACTTTATCTTGTACATTCAACAGCATGGCGACGGACCAGGCATGCGTCATGTCTTGCCCCAACGGGCCTAAAAAGTCGACATGGTATTCGGTGAGTTTTACATCAGCAGGCAAGACTTTTTTCACGTTATCGGTGATTTCAAAAACTTCATCGTACTGATAACAGGAAGGGCAATAGAATGAGAAAAACTTCAATGCAGCTGGTGCGGAAGCGACAGGTTTTTCCAGTGAGATGAACTCTTTGCCGTCGGTAAATGATGCTGCCTGGGCGCTCATTGTAAAAAGTAACGCAATCAGGGGTAATAAATATTTTTTCATTTCCATATACTCTAAATAACATTTAACAAACAAATTTCGGCGAATGAATACACCATTCATTGCGTCTGGCTATAATACGATAATGACCTGAAAATGCGCTGACCCTTACTTTCATTTACGCATTCGTAAGTTGTGGTCATTATTTATGTGCAGTCATAGAAATACTCACGGGTATTCTTCGCAAATAGTGAATAATAACTTCCGTGATATTTATGTGGTTATTTTTAGCAATGTTATAGTGTAATGAATAAAGGCGAAAATAGAGTCATTATCATTTCGCTTGTAAAACGTGAGTGGTAAGGCGTTGCGCATACATTATGCCAAAGTATCTGAAAGATTTTCTTGTCGCACAGGAATGAATAGGGTAAGTGTCAGAGACGAGCAACCAAATGGATATCGTTATGATTGACCGCCTGGATCACCTGGTACTGACCACCAATAATGAAGAGGCTTGCGTACGTTTTTATGTCGAACTATTAGGGATGAGGCTGGAAACTTTCGCGCAAGGGCGCAAAGCCTTCGTCTTTGGTAATCAAAAGATTAACCTCCACATTCGGGGAAAAGAGTTTGAACCCAAAGCTTATCTGCCTACACCGGGGGCGCTGGATCTGTGTTTTATCACCACGCGTACGCTGGATGAAGTGATGGCAACGTTTCAAACGCATGGGATCGATATCGTTGAGGGACCGGTGGCGCGCACTGGCGCGACAGGAGTGATTCGCTCGGTTTACATCAGAGATCCCGATCTTAATCTGATTGAAATTGCGGTATATCCAGCCGACAGCAGGACATAACTTTACAGCACAAAGGTTGCCAAAACCTGGCGAGTGGTTAAGATAACTCGCATCAATCAGTGAGGGTATAATGGCGAAACGTCAACGGATGGGATGGTGGTTCCTCTGTCTGGCATGTGTTGTGGTGATGGTTTGCACCGCACAACGCATGGCAGTTCTGCATGCGTTGCAGATGAACACTGTTGCCGCCAGCATTGTCGTAAGCGCACCCGCGCAGACCGATGAGGCCTCACCCGTTACCCCGTGTGAACTGAGCGCGAAGTCGTTACTTGCCGCACCTCCTGTACTGTTTGAAGGCGCTATTCTGGTGCTGTGTCTGCTTTTGTCGCTGCTGGCGCCAGTGCGGGCATTTCGTTTGCCTTTTTTCCCACCGCGAGCCATCTCGCCCCCCACTCTCAGGGTACATCTGCGATTTTGTGTCTTCCGTGAATGACAGAACAGCTGTTGCTGACTGTTAGATAATTATTCACGGAGAAAATTTATGATGACTGTTTTCAGGCAGGCGCTGTTCTGTCTGTTATTGCTATGGCTGCCCGTATCCTGGGCGGCTGAACCCGGCTGGCTGCGTTCACCCGATAACGATCACGCCAGCGTACGGTTACGCGCTGATACGTCCGCTGGTGGCGAAACCCGTCTGTTGCTGGATGTTAAACTGGAAGATGGCTGGAAAACTTACTGGCGTTCGCCGGGTGAGGGCGGGGTCGCACCTTCTGTCGCCTGGCAAGGGGAAATGCCCGTGGTCGACTGGTTCTGGCCAACCCCTGCACGCTTTGAAGTTGCAAACATTACTACCCAGGGGTATCACGATCAGGTGACGTTCCCAATGGTTGTGCGCGGCAGATCACCTGCCACGCTCAACGGTATTTTGACGCTATCTACCTGTAGCAACGTATGCCTGCTGACGGATTTTCCCTTTTCCGTGACGCCCACAGCTCAGGACCCGGCTTTTGCGCATGACTATGCTCAGGCGATGGGGCAGGTTCCGCTGGCCAGCGGCCTGACCGATGCTCTGAGCGCCGGCGCGCGGGCGGGAGAGTTAGTCGTCGAAGCTCATCGCCAGGGCGGCTGGACTCAGCCTGAACTTTTTCTGGATACCGTTGATGATGCGGATTTTGGTATGCCGCAAATTCACGTCGAAGGTGAGACCCTACGCGCTACGGTACCTGTTCATGACGGTTGGGGGGAAGGCGCGCCGGATTTACGCGGTAAGTCAGTCACGCTGGTTCTGGCGGATAACGGTGTTGCCCAGGAAAGTCGTCTTACGATTGGCGAAGCCCCGGTTATTGAAAACGCCTCACTCCCGTTGTGGCAGGTGGTGTTAATGGCGTTATTGGGCGGTTTGATTCTCAACCTGATGCCCTGTGTGTTACCGGTTCTGGGCATGAAGCTGGGCTCAATTTTGCTTGTTGAGGAAAAAAGCCGTCGCCAGATCCGCCGTCAGTTTCTGGCATCGGTAGCCGGAATACTGGTTTCCTTTATGGCCCTGGCGCTATTGATGACGGTGTTGCGTTTAACCAATCAGGCGCTCGGCTGGGGGATCCAGTTTCAGAATCCGTGGTTCATTGGCGTGATGGTATTGGTGATGCTGACGTTCAGTGCCAGCCTGTTTGGTTGGTTTGAATTCCGCCTGCCGTCGGCGATGACCACGACGCTGGCGACTCACGGCGGCAACGGCCTGTCGGGACATTTCTGGCAAGGCGCATTTGCGACGCTGCTTGCTACGCCGTGCAGCGCCCCGTTTCTGGGAACAGCGGTGGCGGTAGCTTTAACCGCTTCGCTGCCAACATTGTGGGGGCTGTTTATCGCACTTGGGGTGGGGATGAGCTTGCCGTGGCTGCTCGTGGCCCTGCGTCCCGGTCTGGCGCTGCGTTTGCCGCGTCCAGGGCGCTGGATGAATATTTTGCGGCGTCTGCTCGGTGTGATGATGCTGGGTTCGGCTATCTGGCTTGCGACACTGCTGCTCCCGCATTTAGGGTTTGGTGGGCAAAGTGGCGCGAAAGAAAGCGTGAACTGGCAACCGCTAAGCGAGCAGGCGATAGAGGATGCACTGGCGCAACATAAGCGCGTGTTCATTGACGTGACTGCCGACTGGTGCATTACCTGTAAAGTAAATAAATACAACGTCTTGAATACAGATGACGTACAAGCCGCTTTACAACAACCGGATGTGGTGGCGTTGCGCGGCGACTGGACACTCCCTTCTGAAGCCATCACCGAATTTCTCAAAAAACGCGGCCAGGTTGCTGTGCCGTATAACCAAATTTATGGCCCCGGTCTGCCGGAAGGCCAGGCGTTACCCACGTTGTTAACCCGCGATGCGGTACTGCAAACGCTGACCAATGCCCAAGGAGTCACTCCATGAAGATGATGATTGTTCTGCTGTTAACCCTGTTTTCTGCCGTCAGCGTAGCGAAAGAGCCAGCACCGTTTACTCCGGAACAGGAAAAGCAAATTGAAGCATTAATTCAGGAAGCCCTGTTCAACGATCCCAACAGCCCGCGGATTGGCGCAAAGCAGGCAAAACTGACCCTGATAAACTTCACTGATTACAACTGCCCATACTGCAAGCAACTGGATCCGATGCTGGAAAAAATAGTGCAGAAATACCCTGACGTGGCGGTAGTGATTAAACCGTTACCGTTTAAAGGGGAAAGTTCGGAACTTGCGGCGCGGACCGTGCTGACTACCTGGCGTGAGCATCCGCAGCAGTTTCCGGCGCTACATGAAAAACTGATGCAGAAGAAAGGTTACCATACCGACGTCAGCATCAAACAGGCGCAGGAAAGAGCGGGTGTCAATCCGGTGACGTTGGACGCCCAAAGTGCGGAAACGCTGAGCACTAACCTGCAATTGGCGCGGCTGGTGGGTGTGCAGGGAACTCCCGCAACGATTATTGGCGATGAACTTATTCCCGGTGTAGTGCCGTGGGAAACTCTTGAGGAAGTGGTAAAAGAAAAGCTGGCGGCGGCCAATGCTCAGTAAGCTGCGCCGCTGGCTGCGCGAAGGACTGATTTTACTGGCGCTGTTGGCAGGGACGATGCTACTGATGGATGTCTGGCGCGCGCCGCAGGTCCCTGCCTCTTTTGACAGCACGCATTTGCAAACGCTGGAGGGGGAAACCGTCACCCTGGCGACGCTCAGTAAAGACAAACCGGTGTTGCTCTATTTCTGGGCGAGCTGGTGCGGTGTATGTCGCTTTACAACGCCGGAAGTTGCCAGACTGCGTTCAGAAGGGGAAAACGTGATGACCATTGCGTTACGCTCCGGAAGTGAAGCCGAGGTATCTCGCTGGCTGTTGCATAAAGGCGTGGAGTTTCCGGTGATCAATGATGCGAACGGAGCCATCTCCCGTAGTTGGGATATTAGCGTCACACCGACATTGGTGGTGATGTCACAAGGACGGGTAGTATCAACAACCAGCGGTTGGACCAGCTACTGGGGCATGAAGCTTCGGTTGTGGTGGGCGAAAACGTTCTGATATTCGTGCCGGGGAAACCCGGCATTTTTTTATCATTCCCCGTAAATGGGAAGACATATTTCGTTGCCTGGCGAAGCTGGCACGGCGTTCAACGTCCAGAACAGGTTATCTTCGCTTTTCAGGAAAATTGAAAGTGAGTTCGGCGTTAAAACAACGCGGTAGATGATTCGTTTTGCGAAAGCGTTCCCGGAAAAATGTCATATTTCTGTCACACTCTGTTGTGATTGATAACAACAAGAGGTCGTAGGGATGAATAAATCGTTAATCGCCGCAGCCGTGGCAGGGGCTGTATTACTGTCTACCGCCGCGCAGGCTCAGACCGCGCCGGAAGGCTATCAGCTTCAACAAGTATTGATGATGAGTCGGCATAACTTACGCGCACCTTTAGCCAATAACGGCAGCGTTCTTGAACAGTCCACCCCCAAGCAATGGCCAGAATGGGATGTCCCCGGCGGACAACTGACTACTAAAGGCGGTGTGCTGGAAATCTATATGGGCCACTATATGCGGGAGTGGCTGGCAGAGCAGGGGATGGTGAAATCGGGCGAATGTCCGGCACCGGATACAGTCTATACCTATGCTAACAGTCTGCAGCGTACGGTCGCCACGGCGCAGTTCTTTGTCACCGGCGCTTTCCCTGGTTGTGACGTTCCGGTTCATCATCAGGAAAAAATGGGTACCATGGATCCCACCTTTAACCCGGTGATCACCGATGATTCTGCCGCCTTCAGCCAGCAGGCCGTTCAGGCAATGGAGAAAGAGCGTAGCAAAATGCAGCTCAACGACAGCTATCAGTTGCTTGAGCAAATGACCGACTACAAGGACTCACCGTCCTGTAAAGAAAAGCAGCAGTGTTCCCTGACCGATGCCAAAGATACGTTCAGCGCGAAATATCAGCAGGAGCCTGGTGTTTCGGGGCCGCTGAAGGTGGGGAATTCGCTGGTTGATGCCTTCACGTTGCAATATTACGAAGGTTTCCCGATGGACCAGGTCGCCTGGGGCGAGATTAAATCCGATCAACAATGGAAGGTATTGTCGAAGCTGAAAAACGGCTATCAGGACAGCCTGTTCACCTCCCCTGAAGTGGCGCAGAACGTCGCCAAACCGCTGGTGAAATATATTGATAATGCGTTGGTTACGGAACGCGTGAAAGCGCCGAAAATTACCGTGTTGGTGGGCCATGACTCAAACATCGCATCGCTGCTCACTGCGCTGGATTTCAAACCATACCAGCTTCACGATCAGAACGAGCGTACGCCGATTGGCGGGAAGATAGTCTTCCAGCGCTGGCATGACAGTAACGCGAATCGTGACCTGATGAAGATCGAATACGTGTATCAGAGCTCGCAGCAGTTGCGTAATGCTGAGGCCCTGACGCTGAAGTCTCCGGCGCAGCGCGTAACGCTGGAGCTGAAAGGCTGCCCGATAGATGCGGATGGTTTTTGTCCGATAGATAAGTTCGACAGCGTGTTGAATGAGGCGGCGAAGTAAAAGAAAAACTCCCCCGCGAGCGCGGGGGAGTCAGAGCGCTAGACGTTTTTGCGTTCGATAGTCTGTTCACCCCAAAAGAGCGAATCTTTGTCTGTTTTCTCAAAGGCTTTGATGAGTACTTCGTCGCTACCTTCTTCCCAAATTTTTTCCGCCAGTTTCTCGTCATAATTCGCGACTTCAAAAATGGCTTCGGCTATTTCCGGCGATGTATTGCGCAGACTTGCCCATTCACCGACGTGATGAGCTTTCGCTTCTTGAGTTGGCATTCGAATCCTCCTGTTGAAGATTAGCCGTTGAGTTTTACTGCCAGACCCGCGACATATTCACCCTGATAGCGGGCGATAGATAATTCTTCCTGACTTGGCTGGCGAGAGCCGTCGCCTCCGGCGATGGTCGTTGCGCCGTAAGGTGTACCGCCGCGAACTTGAGAGACATCAAACAGTTCTTGCGCCGCGTAACCGATGGGCACAATCACCATCCCATGGTGGGCAAGCGTAGTCCAGGTTGAGGTGATGGTTTGTTCCTGGCCACCACCGGTGCCCGTTGAGCTGAATACGCTGGCGAGTTTGCCGTACAGGCCGCCAGAAGCCCACAGTCCGCCAGTCTGGTCGAGGAAGGTGCGCATCTGGCCGGACATATTGCCAAAGCGTGTCGGGGTACCAAAAATAATGGCGTCGTAATCAGCCAGTTCTTGCGGGGTTGCGACTGGTGCGTTTTGGGTTTTGCCGCCAGCCTTGAGGAAAATCTCAGGCTGCATGGTCTCTGGTACGCGCTTAATAATCACTTCCGCACCATCTACCTTATTTGCGCCTTCTGCGACTGCATGGGCCATAGTTTCAATGTGTCCGTACATGGAATAATAAAGCACCAGAACTTTTGCCATTTTACACTACTCCTCGAGTTAACCGTGTCCGTAGCGATTCGCTACCTACATTTAAAGATATGACGTACTGTCAGGAGTGCAAATTTCACAATCACTTCTTTGATTTATAACAATTTTTACACAACCATGTTTTGTAGCAAAATGATACATATTTAAACGGGCTGATTTCAGTAATGATAAGAAAGGCTTATTGATTTCTTGTGGTGATTATTTGTATATCGCCACTTATCCTGTTGCAGAATATTACAGCCAGCCATTGTTCAGGCCATGCTTCACTATGCTTGATCCCACGCAGTTATTTTCAGGGCATCGCCCATAACGCTGCGTGAGGTATCACTCCTCAGTACCTATGCAATATGATGTCTAAACAATGACGGAGGTCAGTAATGGCAAACCATCGGGGCGGTTCCGGTAACTTTGCGGAAGACCGCGAAAGAGCATCAGAAGCAGGTCGAAAAGGTGGCCAGCACAGCGGGGGCAACTTTAAGAATGACCCGCAACGCGCTTCAGAGGCAGGCAAAAAAGGGGGCAAAAATAGCCACGGCAACAACAAATCGTAATTGCCAGGTTATCTGTCAGATATAGCGTGACGGCTGAGGATCAGAGTCAGACGTTACGAAGCCACCGCCGCCGGGTTTTTCCGGCGGTTTTTTTTATCTGCAAGGTTGAACTGTAACAAAACGCAACGCAGACTAACGATATTCAGTTAATCGGGTGTCTCATGTCATTACTTTCTCGTTATTCCTTCTCTGTTAAACCTCAGGAAGCGATCCTTATTGTGATCACCATGTTCTGGGGTGGCACGTTTCTGGCGGTGCAATATGCCGTTACCCTGAGCGGACCTTTTTTCTTTGTTGGCGTACGTTTTGCCACCGCTGCGCTGGCGGTCGCGCTTTTGTCGTTACGCACATTGCATCAGCTAACGTGGCTGGAATTCAAAGCAGGGGTGGCAATCGGTATCGCCATTGCGCTGGGCTATAGTCTGCAAACATGGGGACTACAGTTTATTCCCAGCAGTAAATCGGCGTTTATTACTGCGATGTACGTGCCGTTGGTACCGCTTTTACAATGGTTGTGTCTGGGACGTATGCCCGGACTGATGCCGTGTATCGGTATTGTTCTGGCCTTTATCGGGTTGATTTTCCTTGCCGGGCCGGGAGGCAATGTGTTGGCTTTAGGCGAAGGGGAGTGGATAACGCTCGCTGGCGCGGTGGCGATTGCGGCGGAAATTATCCTGATTAGCGCGTGGGCGGGGAAAGTGGATGTGCGGCGGGTAACGGTGGTACAACTGGCAACTGCTTCTATCGTGGCGTTTATTGCGATGGCCCCTGCCGGAGAGTCCGTACCGTCGATGTCTACCGGATTGCTGGTTGTGGCGTTGGGGCTGGGGATTTTCAGTGCGATTATCCAGGTTACCATGAACTGGGCGCAGCGCAGCGTTTCGCCGACGCGCGCGACGGTCATTTATACCGGCGAGCCGGTATGGGCAGGGATCTTTGGTCGTCTGGCGGGGGAACGCTTACCGCTCCTGGCTTTGCTCGGCGCGGCCTTCATTATTGTTGGCGTGCTGGTCAGTGAACTAAAGTTCAAAAAGAAAAAAACGGTGGTACAAGAGGTACCGCCGGAGTCGCTTTAATTTAACCATTCACCGCGTGATTTGGTATGCTGACGCCCTCACAAGAAGGAGAGGGCGCATGGTTCAACGCGCAGAGAAAAAAACAGGTAAGCGCTCGCAGGCCGTCAGTGCAAAACGCCAGGCCATATTAACCGCGGCATTAAATATCTTCTCCCAATATGGGATCCACGGCACGCGCCTCGAACAGGTCGCTGAGCAGGCGGGGGTGTCAAAAACCAATCTGCTTTATTACTACTCGTCAAAAGAGGTGCTTTATATTGCCGTTTTACGGCAAATCCTCGACATCTGGCTGGCACCGTTGAAGGCGTTTCGCGAAGACTTTGCGCCGCTGGTGGCCATCAAAGAATATATTCGTCTTAAGCTGGAAGTGTCCCGGGATTACCCTCAGGCGTCACGGCTGTTTTGTATGGAGATGCTGGCAGGCGCACCGTTGTTGATGGCTGAATTAACGGGCGATCTCAAAACGCTGATTGATGAGAAGTCCGCGCTGATCGCCGGGTGGATTAAAAGCGGGAAGCTGGCGCCGGTCGATCCGCACCATCTGATTTTTATGATTTGGGCATCAACCCAGCATTACGCCGATTTTGCTCCACAGGTGGAGGCGGTGACGGGCGCAACGCTGCGTGATGAAGCCTTTTTTAACCAAACCGTTGAGAGCGTGCAGCGGATGATTATTGAAGGGATCCGCGTGCGTTAACCGGCCGGCGGTAACGGACAGCTTAAATCACCTTCTTCGCACTGTAAGAGCGAGGCGAGAAACGCTTCGCGCTCGTTGGTTTTATCCGTCAGGCACTGGCTGGATATCATCGCCTGGACACTGCCGCCTTCTGTACCGGAACTGATTAACGCACAGTCCGCATCGCGCAAGGTTATCCATGCGTTTTGCGCTTTTTTCAGTAAATCGCGCTGAGTTGGGGCGGCGCGCTTCAGCGCATTCTGATAGGTTTCATTCAGTTTGGCATCTGCCGTCTTAAACTGTTCTGCCGCACAGGTGTTCATTTCAATCTGCGTGTTCGCGCTGGCGCAGTCATCCGCCAGTACCTGGCCGCTAAGCAGCAGCGCTGCACATGTCAGTAAAATTCGTTTCATGTTTCCCTCTGACTTTACAAAAAAGGCCCCGTTACCGGAGCCTTAATTAACCACAACCTTAACCGATTGTCATCAGGCTGGCGTTCCCCCCGGCAGCGGCGGTATTGACGCTCAGGGAGCGCTCAATGTACAGCCTCTCCAGCAGAATATTGCTTTCGCCGCGGGCAAAGCCCTGGACCGAGACAATCGCCCCTTCGCGGGCCGCCACCGCTTCGCACAATGCGCGAAGCTGATCGGAATCACCGTGGAAAATAACGGCATCAAACGGCTGCGAGATGATGTTGTCTGCTTTGGCAAACTGAATGCGCCCGGAAACCTCAGTTGGCAGGCGTTTTGCCAGGTCGCGATGGAATGCATCATCAGGCCACAGGATTAAGCTACCTACGGAAGCCACGGCGGCAACCTGTACCAGTGCATCTTGTTCGTCATCGGCAATACATAGCACGCGTTCGCGCGGCAACAGCGTCCAGGTATTGCGCTCGCCGGTGGGGCCTGGCAGCAGACGTTGGGTACCGGCTTGCGCCAGTTCGCCAAACTGCTGGCAGAGCGCACGCAGCGATGGACGATCGGTTGCCCATTCACTGAGCGCTTCCAGCGGCTGAATGAGTGCAGTTTTTAGCTGCGCATCAACCGGGTAGTCTGCATCCTGACGCGCAAGCGTGATGCCTAACGCATTTTCCGGACGGTTAGCCAGCAGGCGATACAGATACAGCGGTCCACCTGCTTTTGGCCCGGTTCCTGACAAGCCTTCGCCGCCGAATGGCTGCACGCCGACGACGGCACCGACCATATTGCGGTTAACGTACAAGTTACCCACATGTGCCGATCCCGTGACCTGGGCAATGGTTTCATCGATACGGGTGTGCACACCCAACGTCAGGCCGTAGCCGGAGGCATTAATTTGCTCAATGAGGCTGCCCAGATTGTTACGGGTGAAACGCACGACATGCAGTACCGGGCCGAACACCTCCTTTTGTAATTCGTCGAAGCTTTCCAGCTCGATAAGCGTTGGCGCGATAAAGGTACCGGTTTGCCATTCACGGGCATCGTCGCTGTTTTCACGCACGGCCTGGAATACCGGACGTCCTTTGGCGCGCATAGTCTGAATGTGGCGCTCAATATTGCTTTTCGCTTCTTCATCGATAACCGGCCCGATATCGGTAGTCAGGCGGCCCGGGTTGCCCATGCGGCATTCCGCCATCGCGCCGCGCAGCATTTTCAGCGTGTGGTCGGCCACATCATCCTGCAGACACAGGACGCGCAGCGCGGAGCAGCGCTGTCCGGCACTGTCAAATGCAGAGGCCAGGACGTCGACCACGACCTGTTCCGTCAGGGCGGAGGAGTCGACAATCATTGCGTTCATCCCACCCGTTTCGGCGATAAGTGGGATTGGGCGCCCCTGAGCATCAAGGCGGGTTGCGATATTGCGTTGTAACAGCGTGGCGACTTCTGTGGAGCCGGTAAACATCACGCCGCGAACGCGCTCATCGGAAGTGAGCTGCGCCCCAACGGTTTCACCCTGACCGGGCAACAGTTGCACCACGCCCGGAGGGACTCCCGCTTCAAGCAAGATTGCGATGCCCTGAGCGGCAATCAGCGGGGTTTGTTCTGCCGGTTTCGCCAGCACGCTATTGCCCGCTGCCAGCGCGGCGGCAATCTGTCCGGTGAAAATAGCCAGCGGGAAGTTCCATGGGCTGATACAGACCACCGGGCCTAATGGACGATGAGTTTCATTATCAAAGTCATCGCGGACCTGGCCGGCATAATAGTGCAGGAAGTCGACCGCTTCGCGTACTTCCGCAATGGCGTTGCTGAAGGTTTTACCTGCTTCACGCACCAGGATGCCAATCAACTGCTGCATCTGACCTTCCATCAGCACGGCGGCGCGATGCAAAATAGCGGCGCGCTCCTGGGGCGGCGTGGCGAACCAGATCGGCGCGTTATTTACCGCGTTCTGCAACGCCAGTTCCACTTCGCTGTGTGTCGCTTCACGCACGTAACCGACAATGTCTTTCGGTTCAGCCGGGTTGACGACTGGCGTCATTTCACCGTCAGCGACCGGTTGTTCGAGCATTGGTTTGGCGTGCCATTTTTGTAGCGCGCTGTTGAGCAGGGCAGAAGACAGCGAGGCCAGACGATGTTCGTTAGCTAAATCCAGTCCGCCTGAGTTTTCCCGGCCTTTACCGTACAGGTCTCGCGGTAGGGCAATCTTCGGATGCGGCAGCCCGGCCTGACCTTCCTGCTGTGCCAGTTTTTCAACGGCTTCAACAGGATCGGCAACCAGTTCATCCAGCGGCAGGGTGGTGTCTGCAATACGGTTGACGAATGAGGTGTTGGCGCCGTTTTCCAGCAGACGACGCACCAGGTACGCCAGCAGCGTTTCGTGCGTGCCGACCGGCGCATAAATGCGGCATGGACGGTTCAACTTGCCATCAGCGACTTTGCCGGTGACCTGCTCATATAGCGGCTCACCCATGCCGTGCAGGCACTGGAACTCGTACTGCCCTGGGTAGTAGTTTTGACCCGCTAACTGATAAATGGCCGCCAGCGTATGGGCGTTGTGGGTGGCAAACTGTGGGTAGATCAGGTTGGGGACGGCCAGCAGTTTTTTCGCACAGGCCAGATAGGAGACGTCGGTGTACACCTTACGGGTGTAGACCGGATACCCCTCAAGACCGTCCATCTGAGCGCGTTTGATTTCGCTATCCCAGTACGCGCCTTTGACCAGGCGGATCATCAGTCGGCGGCGGCTGCGTGTAGCCAGATCAATGAGATAATCAATCACATACGGGCAGCGCTTCTGGTAAGCCTGGATTACAAAGCCAATCCCGTTCCAGCCCGCCAGCTCAGGTTCAAAGCACAGTTTTTCCAGCAGATCGAGGGAGATCTCCAGTCGGTCGGCTTCTTCAGCGTCAATGTTAATGCCGATATCGTACTGACGTGCCAGCAGAGTAAGCGATTTCAGTCGAGGATAGAGCTCGTCCATGACGCGGTCATACTGCGCGCGGCTATAACGTGGATGCAGCGCCGACAGTTTGATAGAAATACCTGGTCCTTCATAGATACCACGACCGTTCGAGGCTTTACCAATGGCGTGGATCGCCTGTTGGTATGAAACCATATAAGCCTGAGCATCAGCGGCGGTCAGCGCCGCTTCGCCCAGCATGTCATAAGAGTAGCGGAAGCCTTTTTCTTCCAGTTTACGCGCATTAGCCAGCGCTTCGGCGATGGTCTCCCCGGTGACAAACTGCTCACCCATTAAGCGCATTGCCATATCGACGCCTTTACGCACCAGCGGTTCACCGCTCTTGCCGATAATACGATTCAGTGAGCGTGAGAGACTGGCTTCGTTATGCGTAGAAACCAAACGACCGGTAAACAACAACCCCCAGGTCGCCGCGTTGACGAACAGGGACGGGCTGCGTCCAATGTGCGACTGCCAGTTACCGTTGCTGATTTTGTCGCGGATTAACGCATCGCGGGTTGCCTTATCAGGAATACGCAACAAGGCTTCGGCCAGACACATTAGCGCGACACCTTCCTGCGAAGAAAGAGAGAACTCCTGCAATAAACCCTGTACCATCCCGGCGCGCCCGCTGGCGGTCTTCTGGTTGCGCAGTTTATCGGCCAGGCTGTACGCCAGCTTATGCGCCTGCTCGGCGATGGGCTGCGGCAGGCGAGCCTGCTCCATCAGCATTGGCACTGCGTCGGTTTCGGCACGGCGGTACGCGGCGGTAATTGCTGCGCGTGAAACAGACTGTGGCAGGATCTGTTCGGCGAACTCCAGGAAAGGCTGATACGCTTCATTCTGCAGCGTGGTGGATTCCTCACCCTCATTCGCAGCGCCCGCCAGCAGAGCTGGCAGTTCAGGAAGCGCATCGTCATTTTCCAGTCTTTCGAGATAATTAAAGATGGCTTGCTTAATCAGCCAGTGTGGTGTGCGATCGATTCGTGATGCTGCTGTTTTAATACGCTCGCGAGTGGCGTCATCCAGCTTAACCCCCATCGTGGTGGTTCCCATGCCATTTACTCCTGTTGTACTTAAATACGGGTCTGATAGTTACCGAGAAATATCCATCATGTTGCAACTTTGTGCAACCATGTTAAATGTGACTTGGTTTGCAAGCTTGGAAATGAATGAAATGTTAATAAATATGATCGTTATGCCAGGGACTGAAAAAGTTACTGAATCTTTTTCTCTGCGGTAGTTAACACTTTTAAAAGGTGCAACCGAAAAAAATGTGAGAGAGTGCAACCTACAGAAAAATGCTATCTACTCTGGATTAAATTTGATGTAAATGGTGTGTTAAATCGATTGTGAATAACCATCGCTTCCGGCAGGATACGGTCGCCTGGTAAACATAGATATCTTTGCCACGTTCCGGCAGGGTAATAAAACGGCAAGCCACGGCATTGCTGATACATAATTTTGGAGAGTTTTGATGGCTATTAGCACACCGATGTTAGTGACATTCTGTGTCTATATTTTCGGCATGATATTGATAGGGTTTATTGCATGGCGTTCGACCAAAAACTTTGACGATTACATTCTTGGTGGGCGCAGTCTGGGTCCATTCGTGACCGCGTTATCCGCTGGGGCATCTGACATGAGCGGCTGGCTGCTGATGGGGCTGCCTGGCGCAATTTTCCTGTCGGGGATTTCAGAAAGCTGGATCGCTATCGGTCTTATTTTGGGCGCATGGATCAACTGGAAACTGGTGGCCGGACGTTTACGCGTACACACCGAATACAATAACAATGCACTGACGTTACCGGATTACTTTACCGGACGCTTTGAAGATAAAAGCCGGATTCTGCGTATTATCTCCGCGCTGGTTATTCTGCTGTTTTTCACCATCTATTGTGCTTCCGGTATTGTGGCAGGGGCGCGTCTGTTTGAAAGCACCTTTGGTATGAGCTACGAAACCGCGCTGTGGGCGGGGGCGGCCGCGACTATCATTTACACCTTTATCGGTGGTTTCCTGGCGGTAAGCTGGACCGATACTGTCCAGGCCAGCCTGATGATTTTCGCCCTGCTCCTGACGCCGGTGATGGTTATTATTGGCGTGGGTGGGTTCGATGATTCACTGGAAGTGATTAAACAAAAGAGCATTGAGAACGTGGACATGTTCAAAGGGCTGAATTTTGTTGCCATCATTTCGCTGATGGGCTGGGGTCTGGGCTATTTCGGTCAGCCGCATATTCTGGCGCGCTTTATGGCGGCAGATTCTCATCATAGTATTGTTCATGCTCGCCGTATCAGTATGGCCTGGATGATCCTCTGTCTGGCAGGAGCAGTTGCCGTTGGCTTCTTTGGTATCGCTTACTTTAACAACAATCCGACGTTGGCCGGTGCCGTTAATCAGAACGCCGAGCGCGTGTTTATTGAACTGGCGCAAATCCTGTTCAACCCGTGGATTGCCGGTATTCTGCTGTCTGCGATCCTCGCTGCGGTGATGTCGACGCTGAGCTGCCAGCTGCTGGTATGCTCGAGTGCAATCACTGAAGATTTGTACAAAGCGTTCCTGCGTAAAAATGCCAGCCAGAAAGAGCTGGTTTGGATTGGTCGCATCATGGTGCTGGTCGTGGCGCTGGTGTCTATCGCGCTGGCGGCGAACCCGGAGAACCGCGTGCTGGGCTTGGTAAGCTACGCCTGGGCGGGCTTCGGCGCGGCGTTTGGTCCGGTGGTTCTGTTCTCCGTAATGTGGTCGCGCATGACCCGTAACGGCGCGTTAGCAGGGATGATCATCGGTGCGGTAACGGTAATCGTCTGGAAGCAGTTCGCCTGGCTGGGTCTGTATGAAATCATCCCGGGCTTTGTTTTCGGCAGCATCGGTATTGTGGTCTTCAGCCTGTTGGGTAAAGCACCTTCAACTGCTATGCAGCAACGTTTTGCCGAGGCTGACGCCCATTATCACTCAGCTCCGCCATCGCGTTTACAGGCAGAATAATTTATCTCCTGTCCCTGAAGCCCGCCGTGCGCGGGCTTTTTATTGCGCCCCCGCAAACCTGCATAACCATTACCCGCCTAACTGTTTACATTAAGTCATCATTCTCAAAACATTCTGCTTGAGTGTTTCTTTGCTGTAATGATAATCACTATCACTGTAATTTACTTTTCTTTTCATCAATTGACCGAGAATAACGTTTAAGGGTTCTTCGCATGTTTGTTCCATTTCTCATTATGTTGCGCGAAGGGTTAGAGGCCGCGCTGATTGTCAGCCTGATTGCCAGCTACCTGAAACGGACTCAGCGTGGTCGATGGATTGGGGTGATGTGGATTGGTGTTCTGCTGGCGGCGGCATTATGCCTGGCGTTAGGGATTTTCATCAACGAAACCACCGGCGAATTTCCGCAAAAAGAACAGGAGCTGTTTGAAGGTATCGTGGCGCTGATTGCCGTAGTGATCCTTACTTGGATGGTGTTCTGGATGCGTAAAGTTTCCCGCAACGTCAAAGTCCAGCTTGAACAGGCTGTAGATAACGCGTTGCAACGCGGTAATCATCACGGCTGGGCGCTGGTAATGATGGTCTTTTTTGCTGTTGCCCGTGAAGGACTGGAATCTGTGTTCTTCCTGCTGGCGGCATTCCAGCAGGATGTCGGCATCTGGCCGCCGTTAGGTGCGATTCTGGGGCTGGGCACTGCGGTGGTACTGGGTTACCTGATTTACCTCGGCGGGATCAAACTCAATCTCGGGGCATTCTTCAAATGGACCAGCCTGTTTATTCTGCTGGTGGCTGCCGGTCTTGCCGCTGGGGCCATCCGCGCGTTCCACGAAGCCGGGTTATGGAATCATTTTCAGGATGTGGCGTTCGACATGAGTAGCGTGCTTTCGACGCATTCGCTGTTTGGCACATTAATGGAAGGTATTTTCGGTTATCAGGAAGCGCCAAGCGTCAGTGAAGTCGCCGTTTGGTTTATCTACCTGCTTCCAGCTTTGGTTATGTTTGCACTACCGCCGCGCTCAGGTACTACGGCATCGCGTACCGCACCCTGATAAAAATGCGATGCAGAATTTTTTTTAGTTACAACATACTTATTAAAGGGCCAGGTTATGACGCTTCATTTTCGCCGTAGTGCGCTGCAGTTGGGTATTGCTGTGCTGTTTGCATCCGCTTTTTCTGCTCAAGCCGCCGATATTCCGCAGGTAAAAGTCACGGTTAACGACAAACAGTGTGAGCCGATGACCCTCACGGTTAACGCCGGGAAAACGCAATTCATCATCCAGAACCATAGTCAGAAAGCGCTGGAGTGGGAAATTCTTAAAGGCGTCATGGTGGTTGAAGAGCGTGAAAACATTGCGCCAGGCTTTAGCCAGAAAATGACGGCTAATCTGCAGCCTGGCGAATATGAGATGACCTGCGGTCTGTTGACTAACCCGAAAGGCAAACTGATCGTAGAAGGTAGCGCAACGGCGGATGCCGCGCAGAGCGATGCTCTACTGAGCCTGGACGGTGCGATTACCGGATACAAAGCCTATGTGACAGCAGAAACCGTGCAGCTGGTTACGGGGACTAAAGCCTTCACCGATGCGATTAAAGCCGGCGATGTGGAAAAAGCGAAATCGCTGTATGCGCCAACGCGTCAGCATTATGAGCGTATTGAACCGATTGCTGAATTGTTCTCCGATCTCGACGGCAGCATCGATGCCCGTGAAGACGAC
This sequence comes from Citrobacter sp. VF227, assembly GCF_052950715.1. Classification (NCBI taxonomy): domain Bacteria; kingdom Pseudomonadati; phylum Pseudomonadota; class Gammaproteobacteria; order Enterobacterales; family Enterobacteriaceae; genus Citrobacter; species Citrobacter sp. VF227. The sequence continues at coordinate 110,756 of NZ_JBRFVF010000002.1, read as the reverse complement.
TACGAGCAAAAAGCCGCTGATCCTAATTTCACCGGTTTCCACCGCCTGGAAAAAGCGCTGTTTGGCGACAATACCACCAAGGGTATGGATAAATACGCCGATCAGTTGAACAGTGACGTTATCGATCTGCAAACGCGCATTAGCGAACTGGCCTTCCCACCGTCAAAAGTGGTTGGCGGGGCAGCCGGTTTGATTGAAGAAGTCGCTGCCAGCAAAATCAGCGGGGAAGAAGATCGCTACAGCCATACCGATCTGTGGGATTTCCAGGCCAACGTCGATGGCGCACAGAAAATTGTCGATCTCCTGCGTCCTCAGTTACAAAAATCCAATGCTGAACTGCTGGCGAAGGTGGATGCGAACTTCAAAAAAGTCGATAGCATTCTGAGTAAGTACCGTACCAAAGACGGTTTTGAAACCTATGACAAACTGACCGATGCCGATCGCAATGCGCTGAAAGGGCCGATCACGACGCTGGCGGAAGACTTGTCGCAATTACGCGGTGTTCTGGGCCTGGATTAAGCACTATGCAGCAAGATTATGAAAACGGCGTGAGCGAACCGTCACGCCGACGTTTACTGAAAGGGATGGGCGCTCTGGGTGGGGCGCTGGCGCTGGCGGGTGGGTGTCCGGTTGCCCACGCGCAAAAACCACAAAGCGCGCCGGGAACGCTGTCCCCTGATGCGCGTAGCGAAGCGCAGCCGTTTTATGGTCAGCATCAGGCTGGGATCCTGACGCCGCAGCAGGCATCAATGATGCTGGTGGCGTTCGATGTGCTCGCCAGCGATAAAGCCGATCTTGAACGTTTGTTCCGGTTACTGACCAGCCGATTTGCGTTTCTGACTACCGGCGGGCCGGCGCCGGATACGCCGAATCCGCGTCTCCCCCCTATGGATTCCGGTATCCTCGGCGCATATATTGCACCAGACAACCTGACGATGACGTTATCAGTCGGCTCCTCGCTATTTGATGAACGTTATGGTCTGAAATCGCAGATGCCGAAAAAGCTGCAAAAAATGACCCGCTTCCCGAATGATTCGCTGGATGCGGCGCTGTGTCATGGTGATTTGCTGCTGCAGATTTGTGCCAACACGCAGGACACCGTCATCCATGCGCTGCGCGATATTATTAAACATACGCCTGATCTCCTCAGCGTACGTTGGAAACGTGAAGGGTTTATTTCCGACCACGCCGCGCGCAGTAAGGGTAAAGAGACCCCGGTCAACTTACTTGGCTTTAAGGACGGCACCGCGAATCCTGACGCTACGAATGCGAAGTTGATGCAAGAGGTCGTGTGGGTGACGGATGGGCAGGGTGAACCCGCGTGGGCGCAAGGTGGGAGTTATCAGGCCGTCAGGCTCATTCAGTTCCGCGTTGAGTTCTGGGATCGTACGCCGCTACAAGAGCAGCAAACGATTTTTGGTCGCGATAAACATACCGGCGCGCCGCTGGGTATGCGGCACGAGCACGATGTGCCTGACTATGTCAACGATCCTGACGGTGAGGTGATTGCGCTCGACAGCCATATCCGTCTGGCAAATCCTCGCACCAAAGAGACTGACTCCAGTTTGATGATGCGCCGTGGCTATAGCTATTCACTCGGCGTGACCAGTTCCGGTCAGCTGGATATGGGACTGTTGTTTGTTTGCTATCAGCACGACCTGGAAAAAGGTTTTTTGACGGTGCAGAAACGTCTGAACGGCGAAGCACTCGAAGAGTATGTCAAACCGATTGGTGGGGGATACTTCTTTGCTTTGCCGGGCGTCAAAACCGCAGACCATTATCTGGGACAGGCCCTGATCGAAGCCTGATGATGATGCCCCGTTGTACAGCGGGGCTTTTCCTGACATCTTGATGAATCAACAAATTATTTTTTATGCTTGGTGGGGGACTGAAATATTTCTGTCATCTCTCTGCAAGAGACTGTCTCTGGTGATAAGATAGATATTAAGTTAACGACAAGTAAAAATATTGTTGCATTGGCAAAAGATTATGGTGTACTTATAAGTATTAGCGGTAGTTCCCGGCGGTGATGGTTGTTCACTATGGAGATCGCGAATGGAAAAGTCCTGCATTGGACATGTTTTTCACAATAGCAGCTGTACCCTACGCGGACGTTTCTCTTCCGGTAGCCTCCTCGTCACCGCTAAATCTCTCACTCATTCACTTCTTCTCCTTGTAACTGACACCCTGTACGGTGCGCGTAGCCGTGTGTGGCGTCTTATCCGAAAGCAAGCAATGGCTTACAAGGAAGCCAACCCTCAGATGTTCGTGCGCATAATCGTGCCGCCAACGGCGCGTGTGATGTATACCTACAACTCAAGGTGCTATCCATGGGAAGACAAAAAGCAGTGATCAAAGCTCGTCGTGAAGCAAAACGTGTGCTGAGGCGGGATTCGCGTAGTCATAAACAACGTGAAGATGAGTCGGTCACATCGCTTGTGCAGATGGGCGGCGTAGAAGCGATCGGTATGGCGCGTGATAGTCGCGATGCCACGCCAATCACGGCGCGAAATGAGGCTCAGGCGCACTACCTGAATGCTATCGAGAGTAAACAGCTGATCTTCGCCACCGGTGAAGCCGGGTGTGGTAAAACCTGGATCAGCGCAGCAAAAGCAGCAGAGGCCCTGATCCACAAAGACGTGGACCGGATCATTGTAACCCGTCCAGTTCTGCAAGCTGATGAAGACCTCGGCTTCTTACCTGGAGATGTTTCTGAGAAGTTCGCTCCCTATTTTCGCCCAGTGTATGACGTACTGGTGAAGCGCCTGGGAGCCTCCTTCATGCAATATTGCCTGCGACCTGAGATTGGTAAGGTGGAAATCGCACCGTTCGCCTATATGCGTGGACGTACATTTGAAAATGCAGTGGTCATTCTTGACGAGGCTCAGAACGTTACTGCTGCGCAAATGAAGATGTTTTTAACTCGCCTCGGGGAGAATGTGACGGTGATTGTGAATGGGGATGTGACCCAGTGCGATCTACCTGCGCACGTTCGCTCAGGGCTAAGCGATGCGCTGGCCCGTTTCGAAGAAGATGATATGGTTGGTATAGTTCGTTTCAATAAAGACGATTGCGTCCGTTCGGCGCTCTGTCAGCGGACGCTCAACGCTTACAACTGATAAGTACTCCGTCTCCAGAGCCCGGGAAACCGGGCTTTGTTATTTGTTAACGGTATTACAGAATATCTTTTATAGCTGCCGTCGTCATTGTTGCTTCAAATGGGATCAGCTCAACTTTTGCGATACCTGACTGTTGGAAGGGATCCTGGTTGAGGTAGTTTTTAAGTTTTTCAGTATCATCACATTTTGCCAATATCACGCCACCAGAACGTGGGATTTTAGGACCTGAAGTCAGGAATAAACCCTCGGCATAACCCTTTTTCAGCCACTCGACGTGTGCAGGAAGTAGGCTATCAACTTCATTTAACGGTTTGACATAGGTTAAAACGACCACACTAATAACGCTCATTTTATTGTCCATGTATACATGCGGGATACCACGGTAGCATGCGACTCAATAGAGATAGAATATTTATTGGGGTTGCCAGGGGATTTAATGCTATTCCGGACGGATCACATACGAAAAAAAGTCTGTGCTTGCGTACGAGATCTTGTTTAAAGATGGCGGTGAAGGGAACTGCTAAATATGAATACAAAGGTGTGCTACACGGCACGCTGATAGTCAATCCTGATACTCTCCGCCTCCTGGTTCTTCTTGATGACAGCTACAGAAAACAATTTGCTCAGTTGTCAAAAACACAACTGCTTATCCTGGACTGTCTGAGCATAACACTCACCGGTTGGGATGAAAGGTGAACCAACGAGATATGCTGGTACAGGTTGACACAAAATGAATAGTGGAGCTGATAAATTAATGTTAGGGCATGTTAAGAAATAACGCGTTCACGTTCCTCAGAAGCGAAATATACACAAGTTGTAAAAACTGGCGGCTGTTGTAGATTTTGCGCAGCTGGCGTCCTGAAAATGCAGGGGATTCGCGGTTGTGGAATAAACTCTAATTGAGATAGATTCTTAATTTAATAAATGTGGCGATATTAAATGAATTAATGTTTTATATTATAAAACATCATTTTAATGCTCTTGATGTTATTGTTTGATGTGATTAGTATGCAGACGTGAATTTAATCTTGATTAATTCATTTTCTATTTTTAGTTAAAACTAACGGAATATTTCATATATGAAAATTAATAAACTTGTCATTGCTGTGGGAGTAGGTTTGGTAATGGCTTCAGGTAGCGCCTTAGCTTTGCCGGGTGCTGACTCTGGTCATGGTACCGTGACTTTTACGGGGACCATTATTGATGCGCCGTGCTCCATTGCCCCTGACTCTATCGATCAGACTGTTAGTCTGGGACAGATCTCTAACAAGGTGTTGGAAGGTGGCGGCAAGTCAACACCGGTTCCTTTCCAGATCAAACTGGAAGATTGTAATGTCGAATCGCTGACAGATAAAACAGTAACGACAACGTTTGATGGTACTCCGGCCGGTTCTGCAACGGATCTGTTTGCCATTGCAGGTACTGCTTCTGGCGCAGGCGTTGCCGTTACTGCTGACGATGGCGTTCCCGTGACATTAGGTGAAGCGGCCTCAACCACTGGTATTATGAGCGGTGACAACGAGCTGAATTTTGCCGCCTATCTGACCGCGTTGGATGCTTCGAGCGCCATCGTTCCAGGTGACTTCACTTCTGTAGCAAACTTCACTCTGGCTTATAACTAAGTACTGAGTAAATGAAAAGGGGAGCAATCCCCTTTTATCAATTCTGATAAATAAAGGTTAAATGTATGGGGCGGCTTTTTATTATTGATAAGTTTAGCCTGCATTTACCTATTTTATTATTGACGCCAGCTTGGGTGGGTGCGACAGATTTTGGACATGGTAATGTCAATGTCGGTGGTTCGATTGTTGATACTCCTTGTGCTATTGATACCGAAAGCCAGGATCAGACTGTGCTTATGCCGACGATGACGGTTGGTTCTATATTAGGACAAAACAAGAAGAATAAAAAAGATTTTTTTATTAAGTTAATCAACTGCGACACAGTTTCAGTGAGTAAACCAGATCATCAATGGGGATATTATAGTATTACATTCTATGGTGATAATACCAGCCAAACGTACCCTTCGAGATTATTTGATGTAAAAGGTGAGGCAAAGGGAGTTGGGCTGGCGATAAGAACAGTTGCGGGTGAGCAAGCTACTCCAGGGGCTTCCTTTGATAATCACATGATAGCTAAGGGCGAGAACATACTGGCGTACTCCATGTATTTAGAATCAAATGGGCAAAAGATTAAGCGTGGTACTTATAGTGCAGTGATTCGATTCGCCATGAATTATTATTAATATTATGACTCATTATTTTCAATACATTTCCTTTTCAGGTGAAAAATTGTTTATGTTTTTCATTCTGATTATATACTCTAATTGTAGTAATGCAGCGCAAGAACAAATTGAATTTAATACAGATGTCTTGGATGTTGCTGATCGCTCCTCAGTGGATTTGTCGAAGTTTTCTGCTGGTGGTTACATTATGCCAGGCAAATATCCGATGGTTATTCAGATCGGTGAGAGTACCTTGCCTGAGCAGTTGGTTGAATTTTATGCTGAGTCCGATGATAAGAGTTTACCCTGTGTCAATAAAGACATTGTTGATTCTTTAGGGTTTAAGAAGAAGTTTCTTAGCGATCTAAAGTGGGTTCGTGATAATCAATGCTTAGATTTGTCTAGCCTCAAGGGATTTAGTGCGAAAGGCGATCTGTCGGCGGGGGCATTATACATTAATGTTCCTCAGGCTTATGTTGAGTATGTGGATGAAAACTGGGAGCCTTCCGCACGTTGGGATGAGGGACTTTCCGGTGTCATGCTTGATTACAACATTAATGCGCAGCAGCAATATATCTATCAGGGCGATAATTCAACGAACGTTAGTGCCAATGGAGTATTAGGGTTGAATGCTGGTCCCTGGCGTCTACGTGCCGACTGGCAGGAACAGTATGAGAAAAGTAAGTTCGTGACGGATTCTCAGTTCGATTTTTCGCGTTTTTATGCCTATCGAGCCTTAAAGGATCTGCAACTGAAGTTGGTTTTGGGAGAGGATTATTTTCGTTCGGATGTATTTGATTCATTTCGTTTTGCAGGGCTAAGTGTGCGCTCGGATGACAGCATGTTACCGCCAGGCCTGCGGGGATATGCGCCGGAGGTGAGAGGGATTGCGCAAAGTAACGCCAAGGTAACGGTGAGCCAAAAGGGTCGGATAATCTATCAAACGCAAGTGGCAGCCGGGCCGTTCCGTATTCAGGATTTGGGAGATACGGTGAACGGTAAGCTCGACGTCAAGGTGCAGGAAGAGGATGGTTCGGTCAATACGTTCCAGGTCGATACTGCCTACGTGCCTTATCTGACTCGTCCGGGAACTGTACGCTATAAATTTGCCTCCGGGCGACCAAGCAACATGGATCATAGTGTTGAAGGTCCATTGTTTGCCTCTACAGAGGCGACCTATGGGGTGAATAATGGTTGGTCAATCTATGGTGGTGGGCTCTTTGCAAAGGATTACGGAATTGGTGCTGTGGGGATTGGCCGCGATTTATTGACTTTCGGGGCAATATCGCTGGATATTTCTCAGTCGAAAGCGCAGGTTAGGGAGTACTCCCTGTCGGGAAGATCGTATCGCATTAACTATTCGAAGACTTTTAGTGATTACGATAGCCAGATAACGTTTGCCGGATATCGCTTTTCCGATAAAGACTTCCTGAGTATGGATCAGTTTATCGATCTGTTACGCGATGATGCTATCTATTCGAGGGGGAGGGAACTTTACACTGTCACATTTAATCAGCAATTAAAAAAACTAAATCTAAACTTTTTTCTTAACTACAGTCGCCAGACTTACTGGGATCGACAGCCCGACAGCACCTACAGTCTGACTGTTTCTCGTTATTTTGATATTGGTAATTTTAAGAATGTGAATGTCAGTTTATCGGCGACGAAGACCAAGAATAATTATCAAAATGATGAGACTTCATATTATCTCGGTATGTCGATTCCTATCGGCGATCGTGGAAGTATAGGCTATAACCTGCAAGAAGATAGAGGCAAGGTATCCACGGGTTTAAGTTATTACAATGCTATTGACGATAATAACTCTTACCAGGTTAGAGCTGGATTAGACAATGGCGATCGCTCGCGGGCGAGCGGTTACTTTCAACATGATGGTGACATGGCTTCAGTCACGGCGTCGGCGGGGTATTACAACCAGAGTTATCGCAGTTTGGGGCTTTCCATGGAGGGGGGGGTGACTGCAACGACACAAGGGATTGCTCTGCATCGCATCAATAGCCCAGGTGATACTCGGATTATGTTGGATACAGGGGTGGCAGGGATCCCGGTACGTGCTGAGTATGGCGGGGTCATCTTTACTAACCGTTTCGGCAAGGCCGTTAGTCCCGATGTCCAGAGTTATTATAAGAATAGTTATTATATCGATTTAAATAAATTACCTGATAACGCCGAGGCTATTGTTTCGCTCAAACAGTCGGCCCTGACGGAAGGTGCTATTGGTTATCAATCCTTTAATGTGTTAGCCGGTAGTAAGGCAATGGCGGTAATCCGCTTTGCCGATGGGAGTTATCCACCGTTCGGCGCGATGGCGAGCAATTTGAAAGATATCTCTACAGGTATGGTCGCGGATAATGGCGTGATATGGCTGGCCGGGATGAACCCTGATGAAACAATGAAAGTTGCCTGGGGGGATGGGAATACATGTGAATTCACCTTGCCGCATGAGATCCCCACTGCGTTTGACACTAAATTACTGTTGTTATGTAAATGATATAGGTTGAATTTTAATGAACTTAAAAAAACAGCTGTCGATGACCTTGATTAGCGTTCTGTATGCACTGTCTGGCTACGCTCATGCGGCAATTGCCCTGGATCGGACGCGCATTGTGTTTAATGGTGACGCTTCATCTATGAGCGTCAATATTCAGAATCATAATAAACAGCTACCCTATTTAGCGCAGGCATGGGCAGAGGATGCCCAGGGGAAAAAGATCACCTCGCCATTGACTATTCTGCCTCCTTTGCAGCGCGTTGAACCGGGAGCAAAGAGCCAGGTAAAATTGCAGCTGACCAACGAGGCGGCCAGAGGGTTACCTCAAGACAGAGAGAGTCTTTTTTTCTTTAACTTGAGAGAGATTCCACCTAAAAGCAATAAGCCTAATACGTTGCAGATTGCCTTGCAGACAAAAATCAAGATTTTTTATCGACCGAAAGCTATCGTCATTAAGGACTATGGCGATCCTTTTCAAAAGGGGATAACTATTGAGCGCAAGGGGAATAAACTCGTGGTTAATAACCCGACACCTTATAACGTAACTATTGCTTATGCTTCTAATTCAGAGAAGGGAAAAGCGCTTGGCGGGTTTGAGCCCATCATGATTGCACCGAAGTCGAGTGCCGATTATAAGGGAGATGAGAAGGCGTTGGGGAGCACGCCAGTTCTGACGTATATCAATGACTTTGGTGGCCGACCGAAACTGGTGTTTGGCTGTAGCGGAAGCCAGTGTAAAGTCACATCGAATATTAACGGTTAATGTGTGATTGAAACGGCGCGATATTGGTGGCTTTTATCGGTGGAGGCATATGATTAGCTCCTATATAAAGAGACTGTATATTGTACTCGCGTCTCTGATGATCACGGTGAGTGTTAATGCCAGAGCCCTTGACTCGCTGGCCATTGATGGTGAGCATGGGACTTTAAATGTAATTGGTGAGTTAGTCGAAGGGGCATGCTGGATCGATAATGGCTCGGTGTATCAACAAATCGAGCTGGGTGAAGTGAACTTTGCCGAACTGGCTGATGAGAATGCGAATATTCAGCCTCGCCGATTCTTTATCGCCTTGCGTGATTGCATTTATTATTCTGGAGATATGCGTGACGCGCGTAACGGTAATCTGACGACGAACAGCATGCAGCCTATTGTTAAGATCTCATTTGCTACAGTACAAGAACAAGAGCAAAAAAACGTTATCGAGGTCGAAGGCATGGCACAGGGCATCTCTTTACGATTGAGTGACTCGCAATATCGTCCTGTCTATTTGAATGATAATAATAGGCCCTACGTCATCAATTCTATCAATGATAAGCTTATTTATAATGTGCAAGTTGTACGTAATAACCATAAGTTGATCGCCGGACCTTACCGTGCGACGCTTAACTTTAAGTTGGATTACGATTGACGAATTATAAGGCAGGGGGAGGTGTTTATTGGAGGGGACGTGCTATGATGTACAGGATGTTTTTATTTATACTGTTATCCAGCGTTACCATTATTGGCAGGGCCGATACGAGAAAGTTAAATTTTTCTACTGGTATTAATATATCGGGGACTGTAATTTCGACCGGAGCTTGTAGTTTTAATAAGACTGAGCTCGATATCAATTTTGGTGACGTATATATTGCTGATTTGGTAGGAGATAGCAACCGTAAAGACATTGGCTATACCCTTAGCTGTACGGGTGACTATGCGTATAGCGATATTCAGTTACATATATCGGGCACTGTGAGTAGTAGTGATAGGTCTCTTTTAGCAACAAATGTACCAGGCGTCGGTATTAAGCTATTTCGTGATAATATTCAACTTAAGCCAGATGAAATAATTTCACTCGGTGACGATCCATCCATAGCACCTAAATTAAGGGCTGCGGTAGTTATTGGTGATGCCGATGTTTCTAAGTTAAATGGTGTGAGGTTTTTTACCTCTGCAACCTTGACTGTGGCATTTAATTAAGTGAAGGGGGCGTTTTAATGAGGACGTTGATGCTTTGTTTAGGCCTGTGGATATTAATAATGCCAGTTAGTCAAGCAATAACTTCTGATAATCATCTAACAGGTGATACGACTAATTTAAGATTCTATGGAGTATTAAAAAGAAAACCATGCCATATTAATGGTGACAGTTTGATAAATATCGATTTTGGAAAAGTAAGGATCAAAAAAATAGATGGATTAAATTATAAACAAAAAATCCCTTACTCCATCACATGCGAAGAGTATTCTCCAGAGTTAAAGCTGACTCTGGCGATTAATGGAGCCAGTTATTTCGAGAAGTCCGTGCTAACGACAACGGTAGATGGGTTAGGCTTAAAATTACTTGCTAACGGTGCAGACTTTGAAATGAATAAACCGGTTCAGATTAATTTCGATTCGGGAAGTCTAATCCTTGAGGCGGTTCCCGTGCAGAAACCAGGTGCAACGCTACCTGAGAAAGCTTTTAGCGCCACGGCGACGCTACTCGCAGAGTATTTATAAGGGGGAGACATGAGTATTAGAATCAGTTTGCTTATGTTGATTTGTTTAATAGATATGGCGGGAATACATTCGGCTCAGGCAGATGATAACTTAAAGTTTAGTGGTTTTTTAGTTATGGATCCATGTGAACTGGACCCAGATACCTCTGATGTTGAGGTATCTTTTGGAACCATTGTCGACAAGTATTTGTATTTGAACCAGAGAACGCATAGCCAACAATTTGTTATTAATTTAAAAGATTGTGATATTGACTCTGGAAACATCGTACAGATGACGTTTAGCGGTACACCGAGCACAGAATTACCTGGTTATATTGTTCCATCGTCTGGTGAGAAGACGGGTATCGCCGTGGGTATGGAGCGCGTCGTCAATGACGGTTCTGGCCCAATCGTACAGTTATTACCCTTTAATGAGGCTATGCCGACCTCGCCACTGTTTAATGGTACGACGACGTTGAGATTTCGTGCTTTTATACAGGGAATACCTAGCGCGATTGCCTCGCATAGTATTGTTCGCGGTAACTTTAGCGCCGTAGCAACCTTTACTATCGAGTACCCCTGAGGCTGGTATGACGATTAATCTACTGCGAAGCTATACCTATAAGAATGCAATATGCCTACTGATTGCATTGTACTTCCTGGTTCTGATGCATATCTATTTACCAAACCGAGGCGGAAATGGCCTGAATCTTCCTCTCAATATCTTTGCATGGCTGTGGATCTGTATGTTGATGTGCGTAATTGCGTTCAGTGGCAATCGAGGCCGCTTTATCTATCCGCGTTACATCAGCGCTATGGTTTTGGGGGGCTTTCTGCTGACGGTTCCCCTGTTTTGGGCCAGCCGCGCAGGCATGATGAATGCTGTCTGGCGAGTAATGGCATTATGGGGTGGGCTGTTTATTTACGTCCTGCTATACCAATTGAGATTATGTTTCACGCAAAAGATCAGGGTAATGTGGGCGATCTTCGGCGCTACCGTGATTGAAGCGGTTGTCTCCTTATGGCAGATCGGTCAATTGCTGATGGGAGCGGGAAGCCGCCCCGGCGGAATTTTTCAACAAGTTAACGTACTGGCTTCTTTTCTTGCGACGGGGCTGGCCATCTCTTTTATCCTCTATTCGATGAGTAAGCCAGCTTGGGTGAGGGCTTTCCTGGCACTTAGCCAGATTATGATATCTCTGATTTTGGTGATGTTGTCATCGCGAGTCGGCTGGTTGGCGGGGATAGTGGTCTATACACTGTATTTAGGCCGTTATCTGACCAGACGGCACGATACGGTTGCTGCTGTCTTGTTGTACCCTTTGCTCGGCGCGGGAGTGGGCATCGGGATCATGTATGCCGTGCAACAAGGTTGGTGGGTTTTGGACGGCTTATTGGTTGATAAGCAGATGTCGAGCCACTTGCGATGGATCCTTTTGATTGCCACTTGGTCAATGATAAAGGCCCATTTACTCACCGGGGTGGGATATGGTGAATACGCCTATACCTTATTACGTACCCTCTCTGCACCCCAGGCGCAAGAGGCCTGGCGGGTGACACACCCGCATAATGAAATTCTATATTGGTGGGTTGAAGGAGGAATATTAGCACTTGTTGGGATCGGTTGTATCATCTATGGGATTCTGCGTCAGGCGACCACACCTAAATGTAATGAGAATTACTTATGGCTATATGTGATGATTCCCATTGCCTTGCATACAATGACCGAGTTTCCCTTTTATCTGTCAATGCCGCATTTATTTATTTCTTTGCTGTGCATCTCTTTCTTGCGTGATGATGGAAGACCTATTCTCAGGGGGCGCGCACGTCTGCTTAGAATAACTTTTGGCGTTGTTTTTTTTTCTTTTTGCTGCGATTTTTATCTTTATGCTACAGGCTAATTTCTATTTATATCAGTTTGAGCGTAGTGGGATGAAGAATAAAGACTATCTGGCACGAATCGATATGCCCATGCTTCAATGGGAGCGCTATCAGTTCGATCGACATATCAGTATGTTGTTGAGTTATAATACTACGCGAAATGATCAATTACTAATCGAGTTTGAGCGTTGGGCCCGTGACTATAGCGACCGAAATAACGATCGAAACGTCTGTTGGACGAGGGTGAATATTGCGAAGCATTTTCGATTGGCAGATAAATATTCCGCACTGAAAAGAGAGTGTACTGTACTTTATCCTTAGCGAGGGTCATAAACTATGTTTTTCAACACTATTTATGAGAAAAGTATATTTTATTTCCAGGATAGATTTGCATTAACTGAGTTTTAATATATTACTTAACAATTTTGTTCTTGTGGAGGGGCTATAGGTGATTAAATCATTGGTATATATTTTTTTTCGTGGTTGTGACTTTAGTCACACCCCCAGTATCTGCAAGTTTTTTTTATGGTAAGCCGGGTGATGCGGGGTGTGGGAGCACCTCTGGAATTGCTTGTGTTAAAAGAGGTCCAGCTAATAATTATGTCACTGCCGTACCACATGTATTCGATGTAGTAATGAATGGTAATCCTGCTGTTTGGGCTAAATCAAACGCAATTAAAATTACACTTGGTGTTCGTCAAAGTTCAGTGGGTACCAATACGTATACGGACTCAAATAAGTATACTTGGCTGACTGCATACCATGATTTGTCTAAGTCCGCGGGGCCGCTTAAACCCATGAAATGGGTTAATATAGATCAAACCGATCCCGGTTACTTAGCTCAGGGCATCGCTTATTATTACCCTCAGCTCGGTTCTACGATTACTACGGGTGTGGGTAATGTTTATTGCGTGGGTTTATTCTATAGCACTGGTTCTGGTAATCCCACGGGTATTTCTGGTTTAGTGGAAGGCTTTGGTTGTAAGAGTGATATGGGGGGCTCAGAAAGTAAACCTCCGATCGAAAAATGTGTAGCGACTAGTACGCTGAATATTGATTTTGGTGAGGTTGATAGAGCCGGTATAACGAATACTGGAGCCTACGAAAAATCTGTTAAATTGAGTATTAACTGTAGTGGGGTCTCCGTGCTTCCCGTTCATACTTTTCAGGCCAAATTAAGTGGTACAGGAGTAACATGGGCTGGTGGACAGCTTAAGACTTCCAACCCCGCACTTGGTGTGAAGTTTAATATTGCGGGCAAGGACGTCAATGCAAATTCTTCACCCTTCGATCTTGGGTCAACAAGCGGTGGGGCGCTAAATGTGACAGTAAAGGCGGCCTTAGCCAAGAATCCAAGCGTAATTACACGTGATATTGCTACCGGTAGTTTTAACGCGAATGCGACATTAATTATTGAAGAAAAATAATTGTTTCATATTTTTATATGATGAACTACCCGTATTCCTGGTATATGGTGTTTATCCAGTTTTGAGCGTATGCACTTTACCGGTCTTAGCACCAACTTCCAGAGCTGAATGATGCCAGGGACAGAAGCAATGATAAATAACAAGATGCTTTTCGCTATCTCCTGCGGAAAAAAAGCCTTGTATGTCGCTTTTTCTGGGGGGCTGGTACTGGCCGTAACTCTGGCAACTGTGACCTGGTGGTCTGTCGAATCCCTCCGGAAAGACACTCTCACACGTATAAATTTTGCACAACATCACATTGACACCATTATTTCAAATGCCAGAGCGGTGGCGAATGTGACCCGAAATCTTGTCGGGATGCCCTGTACCGGAAACACACTTTCCCAGCTCCGTCATGATGTAATCCGCACACCGAATGTGCGCGCTATCGACCTGGTACGTCAGGGGCGCATTTACTGCACTTCGCTGTATGGCGCAACAGATGAACCCGACAGGCTCTCCCTCCCGTCTGCCCGGAACAACCTGCAGTTGCTTCCCGGTAACACAGCCACACCGCATTTATCTGTGCTGGTATACCGTACTACCTGGCCCAAGGGCACGTTACTTATTAGTATTGACGGGTATTTTGTTGCTGAAACGCTCTTTGCGATTCGTACACTCCCTTTGGTTTATTTTCAGGTCGGGAATACTCTGATGTCGAAATCCGGCCAAATCCTGACACCTGCGCAACTCCCCGCCGGGAAACGCGAGTTCATTACATCTCCGGACTGGTCTTACCGGCTTGTTATCGTCACGCCGACGGGGACACTGTTCGGCAACATCGTGCATAACTACTGGAGGAGTGTGTTGGTTTGCCTGCTGCTTGCTTTGGCGGCCTCACTTCTGTGTTACCGGATATTGACTCGCCCTCTGACGCCTGTGGAGCAATTACAAAACGCGCTGGCACGCCATGAATTCGTGCCATATATTCAGCCGATCGTCGATATCACTACACATCGCATTAAAGGTGGTGAGATTTTAATTCGCTGGAAACATCCGGAAGCAGGCCTCATCCCTCCGGACCAGTTTATCCCGCTGGCGGAAACCTCAGGTCTGATTGTGCCCATGACGCGGCAGTTGTTTGCAGATACAGGCCGCTTTTTTCAGGCGCACACAGCCCGGCTTCCAGCCGGTTTTCACCTGGGATTCAATATCAGCAAGTCTCACCTTGCAGACCGTCACCTCATGGAGGATTGTCAGAATATCCTGGCCGAGTTGTTGCCCTGCAGGGCAGAGCTGGTCCTCGAGTTACTGGAACGGGATACCGCTGAATGCACTGCTGAAATGAAAACTGCGTTCAGCAAATTAAAGCAGGAGGGGATAAAGTTCGCGCTTGACGATTTTGGAACCGGATATTCGACGCACGCCTGTCTGCAGAATTTCAGTGCTGATTATATCAAGATAGACAAAAGCTTTATTCAGATGGCAGGTGTTGATGATATATCCCGGCATATTGTAGACAACGTCATTGCACTGGCAGAAAGTCTGAATATCAATATTATCGCTGAAGGCGTTGAAACTGCGTCGCAGGAGGCATATTTACAGGGGCGTAATGTGAAATATCTGCAAGGCTATCGCTATGGCCGTCCGGTGTCTCTGGATCAATTTATAAAGAACCACCTGAGTGGTGGCGACGGACCGTTTTTCACAGGTTCACCGGCGTTGGCATATCAGGCTGAACAATAAGTCGGAATACTGCGCACTGATATGACGTCTTTACACCAGTCGCGTTTTCCGACAAATCCGCGATGAGCGCTCATTTTCTCGAACAATCTAATCAGGGGCTACGCGGCCCGTAATGCTGCGCTGGCGTTGCATCAGGGAGAGTGGGTGGTGTCCTGAATGCGGATGATGGTATTGCTGACGAGTTTATTGAACCCCGGTGGCGGACGGCAGTTGCGACACAGAGCGACGTGGTGCTATTCAATGTCTGGCATTCTGTTACAGAGCACAACTGAAGGGGCGTACACACCCGGCCACTCTGCTGGCAGAGTTTCACAGGCTACGACTGGATATTTAGCAATGAGACTTTCATCACGCACCGGGCGGATTATTATGATGTTCGTGCGATGATCTATATCGGTGTAATAACAGAAATCATCAGACGGGCGAAACGGGACGGTGTGAGATAAAAAAATCCCCAACGGAGATGATGGGGAAGGTAGTGTTTGAAGTTGTGTTGTTATTATCTGTCGTCAATGTGTTAGCACGTATGATTTTAATTTGATATATAAGTGGTAATCAAATTAAATATTTTAATTGTCATTATTATAATGGAGTAAAGCAAGGTTTATTGAGTAAAAACTTCAGACTCCTACAGCAACAAAATTTCACAAATGTCAGCTAGTTTTATATTCCGGCCTTTTTCAGCTACCGGCACGGGTTACCACTAGCGCTGGGGGGACGGCGTCCTGCAGCTGAATGCCGGACTGAATCATCTGTCTGGGATCCTGGTTAACGAAAATGCCCAGGCTATGCTGATTGTCATCATCACCGCCCTGGCCACCGTTTCTCGGTTCTGCCGGCACGAAATTCTTCCTCAGGAAGGACGATTCCCGCTGTATCGGTTTGATTATGGCGCTTATATTGGGGCGACTGCTGTATGATCCGGATATCTTACTCGTTCGAACCTTCAAGTTCGGATGGTATGTATGCACGCCAAAGTTCAGTATCGGCATCATTATACTGTTTATGTAAGCCGGCATATGTCACCTAATCCCGAACAGTGCTGCGAGTGAACAGTTACGGAGGAAAATGCCATTCTGGCCAGGAATCCGTCTTTTATCTTCATTTTTCCCTCTTGGGGCTCCTCTATGGCTGCGTCAGTATGCCGAATCTGGAAAAGAGTATAATTAGTAGTTTTAATTTCCTTATTAATCATCGATTTTGCGATTTATTAATATATGGAATTAATAATTATCATGTAATGAATGAAGTATTTGTCATGAAAAACATTTTTTTGTTAAAAAACAAAATGCAAAACGGGTAATTATGCACTCGTGACCCAGAGAAAAGGGGGTTAGTTTGGTGACAAAAGAACGTGATGAAACGATCGCGCTGGAAGCGGTAGAAGAATATTTAAACAACATCGACTGGATTAACGATGAGATAAGAGCAACTCTAAATTATGCGATAGAGGCGATGATAAGCACTGCGGAAAAGCACGAAAGTAGAATGTTCAAAATTGTGATGGCGCAGGAAGGAAGGAGGACTGCCTGGGGGCATGAGTTAATCGAAGAAATGGAGCATATCCCGTAACCGTAACGTAGTTTATTAACTAAAACATTCAAAAGGATAAATATGAAAAATATCCAGAGCAGAGATGAAAAAGTATATCGTAGAATGGTGAGTGATACGATGGTTGGGTTCATGAACACAATGGGTGATCTCAGTGATGAAGCAAAAGACGATTTGCTTTCGATCATAGTGGAAGCTATGGAGACGAATGCTAACGAAGACGAAGAAAGCAGGAGAAAAATAAATCTGAAGGTACATGAGGTATCAAAGGAATACAACATTCCGATACTTAACATCTTTTCTGTTATTTCAATGGTTTTCATAGATTTCGAGTACTAAAATATTCCCAGTTAAAGCTCATGGGAATGTTATTTTCAATAAAGAAAGGAGGGAAGGATGTCTTCATGCAAAGAGGAAGATGATATGTGTAAGAGGATCGTCGCGAGAACAGTAGCTGAATGTCTTAATAGCATTGATAACCTTCATGATGGGGCTAAGGAAGGATTAACCTATGTTATAGCAAGGTTGGTTGATAACCCTGATTCAAATGATGAAATGAAAAAGAATATCATTGCGATATCCAGAGAATACAATATCAGCGAGGGGGCGCTTTTTGTCCTTATTACAGATATATTCACTGTGTGTGAGATGGTGCTAACGCATAAGGAAAGGTGTGGGGAAGTAATCCACTAAGTGCGGGTAAAACGTTGCTTACAATTCGTGCCAGTTACACTGTATTTTATCTTACAAGCTGTAATGCTAACTTCTATGAGAAATGAAGCCAGGGTAAACATAGAAAAAACTACTGAACACAAAATCCCTGCTCTATGGAAAGCCTACCTGTATCTCAAGAGTAGACTGATGGGGTTGTCGGCCGATTTTTTACAAGATATCCAGTGTATAACACCAAAAAAATTTACATATCCTGTCAATAATTTTTCCTGGCATATCTCTTGAGTGTTTTTTTGACTACTAAGTAGGTGGGTAATGATTAAGCAATTGTATTATTTGACAGGGTTAATCTCTGTTATGGTCATGATGCATACGGCGTGGAGCAGCTTCTTACTTCAAAGAAAAACAGTGAAGTGCGTCAGGAGTTCATTTTTTATAAAAATTGAGATGTTATTTGTGATGGTGTCTGTTTTATTGATTCATTGTATGGAAGCATCCATTTTTGCAATATTTTATTATGTTAATGATGCTTTGCCAGATATGGAAACATCCATGTATTTTTCACTGGCCAGTTATGCAACTGTTGGTTACGGTGATGTACTTTTACCTGAGGGGTTCCGATTAACTGGGGCGGCTGAAGGACTTGTTGGTACATTAATGGTTAGCTGGACGGTAGCCACATTAATTAGCTACTTTGGTGATAAAAAATAATGCGATAATCAGACCTTTTGTAAAGAGCTTGGTTTTTGGATTGCTTGCGGCACCTTTTAGTTCACTTGGCTGAACGAAATTAATATGAACGTAACATCGTTTATACAGGGGGGGAGTTGAAAGGGATTTCCAATATTGACTGTGCATCAGATATGATGAAATTGTGGCAAGTGACAGCCAGAAAGGATTAAACTGGACAGCAATTACATCATTGAATCAGTGAGTTAAAAAGAAAAAAAAGCCTCAACCCAAAAAGGTTGAGGCAATAAAACTTCAAAGGAAAGTAAGAACAGTTCACCTACTCATATACGCAAAACTATATTGCCAGTGTAATGCTTATCTTGCAAATTAATTGTGTTAAATATCTTTATTAATATTCCTGGGGCGAGGGGGGATTGTAAATAACAATGAATCTACACCTCAGAGCCATTTATGGACGGACCTCATGACAATAGACATTTTATGCTCTTGTAACAAAACCTGTTCGAGAGTCTCAGGGCTTATATCATCAAGGTGACAGTGGTGTCAGACCCAGTTGTAGAACACTTCAATGTAATCGAAGATCAGAGCCCGGGTTTTATAGAACCGTTTTCAAAACCTCTGCCAGAGTATCCGCTCAGATTCGAACACACAATGACTTCACTGTCTGGTTTTCGACGCAATGTCAATTATTGGGTTAAGTTACATATTAACAGCAACAGGTGCTGTTGCGATGGATAAAACAGCTGGGGGAGCTATTGCCGGGGCTACCGTTGGCGCTGGTGCCGGTGGAATGATCGGTAAGGCAGCTCGATAGGATTAAAATCACTAATATGTAGTGAATCCCCTGAGCGGTGGGGCAAAACAATGCTCTAACGAACACGTAATAGCACTGTGGCTGACCAAAAACTCACCGGTTAATCTCGGTACCGTAACACCTGTTCATCAATGTTTCATTGTAGTGAGCCTCATTCTTTCCAGCTAATTCTGAATATAACATAGTTCGCGTTTACCTGAAAATGTGGTTGCTTTCGCAAAGTTGTCTAATGACCGCATTACGGAATTACGCTTTACGCTAATTTTTTATATTGTTGTCTGGAACATCCAAACGTATTCTCAGTTAAGTACCCTTATTAATATTCTTTTAGGCGTCTTTACAATGCTACTCTCTACCTGCCACTGATTTTTTAATTGCTTTCTGGTGCTTCTGTTTCACTTACCTAAGAAGTTAAAATTATGGGGTTTTATTATAAATCATTATAATTAATCTCAATAATAATGGTGATTAAAATTAATCCGTTTCTTGTGCGGAACTTAAAGATTAACTTGTGCTATATATATGGCGTAATGTATTGCATTAAGCGTGGCTGGGATATTATCAAATGATAGCGTACATCCAGTGTTAACGTTAGTGGAATACGAAGGAGATGTAATAACAGAGGTTGTGCACCTCGCTCAATCTCATCAATATCTAGCATGGTTTTATAAAATAAAGGATCCTAAAACATGAAAAGAAAAGCACTGGCTCTGGTTATTCCCGCATTACTGGGAATGGGGACAGCACATGCTGCAGAAGTGTACAATAAAGATGGCAACAAGCTTGATCTCTACGGTAAGGTAGATGGCCTGCATTACTTTTCTGATGACTCAAATAATGATGGAGATCAATCGTATGTTCGATTTGGTTTCAGAGGTGAGACACAGATTTCCGAACAACTGACTGGTTATGGTCAGTGGGAATACCAGATGCAGGCTAATCAAACCGAGAATGGCGGTAATGATTCATGGACTCGTGTTGCCTTTGCTGGTCTGAAATTTGGTGATTACGGTTCATTCGATTATGGCCGTAATTATGGCGTACTGTATGACATTGAAGCGTGGACCGATACATTACCTGAGTTTGGTGGTGATTCTTACTCCAAAGCCGATAACTTTATGACTCATCGTGCAAGTGGCCTGGCAACCTATCGAAATGGCAATTTCTTTGGTCTGGTTGATGGTTTGGCCTTTGCTTTACAGTACCAAGGTGCTAACGAAAATCAGTCACCTGAACAAGAAGGTACAGGTAACGGCGGTGACCGCAATATGAAGAGCTCTAACGGCGACGGCTTTGGTATCTCATCTACTTATGATATTGGCATGGGCTTCAGTGCCGGCGCGGCTTACAGTACGTCCGATCGTACCAGTGAGCAAACGAGCAAGTCTACTGCGGGCGGCGACAAAGCGGATGCGTGGACCGTTGGTGCGAAATATGATGCAAACAACATCTATTTCGCAACGATGTACTCGGAAACTCGCAACATGACGCCTTATGGTGACAGCAGTAATACCATAGCCAACAAAACGCAGAACTTTGAAGTTACCGCGCAATACCAATTCGACTTTGGTCTGCGTCCGGCGGTATCCTTCCTGATGTCTAAAGGTAAAGATCTGACTCTGCGAGGAAATGCAACAGGCCCTGCGGGAACCAGCGGCGATAAAGATCTTGTTAAATATGTTGATGTAGGCGCAACCTACTACTTCAATAAAAATATGTCTACCTACGTTGATTACAAGATCAATCTGTTGGACGAAGATGATTCATTCTACGAGAGTAATGGTATCGGTACTGATGATATTGTTGCATTAGGATTGGTTTACCAGTTCTAGTTTCCAAGAAAATTATTCATTTAAAGCAATTATCAAAAGAAGAACCAGTGGTTCTTCTTTTTTATGGTCACCCCTAAGATGGACGCCAACGTTAGAAAATACAGTTTAATTGATTTTTTGTTGGCGTGGTTAAGCATAATAGCTATGAATGTTAATAATTTTACAGCTGGAATACTCTACGTTAAGCTTGTCTTTGCCACTGTTTGCTATATATTTTGATGTTTATTTTATTTTTGCCTCAAACGTATGTTTGAGGCTTTTTTATATTCTCTAATCATATAAAAACAATGTCATTTATTTTATTTGATTCTTGGGTTGGTTATGAGTTATTTTTATGCAAAATACATTTCCAGCAATATTAAAGAGTGATGTGTTTTATTAAATGAATATAAGTTATGTATAGAATTATTAATTGTACTCATGATAATAATGAATATTAATGACTTGCAAAATGAGCATAAAAAAATATCATATAAGAATATTTGTGAAAGAAAACTATTTAATAGGTAGTAAAATGAATTTAAAAAAAAGGCACATTATATTACCATTAACATTGTTACTTACAAACTGCATCATTGTTTCTGCGCGAGCGGAACTGTCATTAGGTACCGGGATTATTGCATTAAATACTCCCTATAAGGACTATGACATGCAAACCACCCCGTTTCCTGTCATTAATTACAAAGGCGACAATTTCTGGATAAATGGACTGGGGGCGGGTTACTATCTCTTCAATGATGCCACAGATAAATTGTCGATTATTGGTTATTATGATCCTACACAATTTAAGCATGACGATAGCGATAGCCGGGAAATGCGGCGTTTACTAACACGTAAAGGAACAATGATGGCCGGGCTTTCATATGTTCACAAAACGCGTTATGGATCGTTAAGAGCTGCCTTAGCTGGCGATGTACTCGATAACAGCGATGGGATGGTTGTCGACATGGCTTGGTTGTACCGCTATGAAAATGGAGCATTCACAATTACCCCTGCAATAGGTTTCAAATGGAACAGTGATAATCAGAATGATTATTATTATGGAGTGTCAAAATACGAATCAAATCGTAGTGGAATTAACACGTATACTCCAGATGCAAGTATCAATCCTTATGCTGAATTATCAGTCAGTTATGAGTTTTTATCCAACTGGAATATATATGGTGTAGGTCGCTGGACACGTTTAAGTGATGAAATAACTGACAGTCCAATGGTGGAAGATTCTTGGGATAGTATATTGTCTATGGGCATTACATATACCTTTTGAGTATTTTTTAGCAAGCGACTTACGAGTATACTGTTTAAGATGTTCTGCACCCTTTATCATACTCATGATAAAGGGTGCATAAACCCTCCATTACCAATGATGTAAATGATACTTACATTTAGTTTTAAGAAAATATGCTGATAATAATTAATAAAATGTTATGCTTCATAACATAAATTTTCTAGTGCAAAGGGAATCATATGTTGCAAAATAATTTTTCAAAAGTAATCAGGAGTGATATCAACTTATTAGTTACTTTATATTTTTTATTGGAAAACAGGCAAGTGAGTAGAACTGCAAAACAACTATATATAGGTCAGTCTGCAGTTAGCCATCAGCTAAATCGTTTGCGTGAAATGTTTGATGATCAATTATTAGTTCGAACCGCAGCAGGGATGATGCTAACTCCCTTTGCTGAACAAATCTATCCGACACTTGGAAATGTTGTTGCTGACCTTGAGGTATTGCTAAAAAAGAAGAATAAAAATTTACATCCACATCCAATAAAGGATATCTATAGAATATGTGTGCCTGAAGATACTTATATTGAGGATGTATCTGTACTATTTTATGATTTTGCTCATGATGAAAATATTCGTGATAATGTAACCTTCGAAGTTTTTAATAGATATGATTCTTGCATTTCAGATTTAAATGAGGGGAAAATTGACTTTTTCTTTGGTTCCAGCGACAATTTATCAGGAGCTATATGCTCCAGTAAATTAATAGAAACAGAATTTTGCCTGGCAGTTAGAGCAGATCACCCTCTGGCAAATAAAACAGTTCAACTTGCAGATATAGTTAAATATCCTTGGATAGATATTCTTTTTCGAGAAAAAGCCAATTCTTATGCGAATGAACATTGGGGAGAGGCAATTAATAACATGAGGTGTGTATTAAAAACATCTTCAGCGAATGCGGCAATTACGTTGCTAAGTCATTCTGATGCAATATGTTCATTATCTGATGATATTATTAATAAGCGTGGGCTTGCCCAAGTAAAAACTAAGAATAAAATAAAAATCACAAATTATCTTTACTGGCATAAAATTATGGGTGATGACATTTTTCATCGTTATATTCGTGAGGGGTTAATTAGTAGGTATGTTTCTGAAAATATCAATGCAAAAAAATAAATAGCACACAGAACTTACCAACTATTTCTCTATTACTTCTTTGGTAGCTTCAGGCGCTACCAAAGAAGTAATTAATGCTATTGATGAAGTTGATTTATTATATTTAACTATGATGGTGGGTGTTTCACTGAGTGCAAGTGTGATAATACGAAGCATGGTGGTTGGTGGTATTTTTGTAATGAGTTACTAATTCTCTTGATGAGATGAACAGGAGAAGTATAATATGATGGGAAATATGAGATTATTATTAACGAATGATAATTCTCCAGCAGCCATAGGGGTTTGTAACATCTTAGAGAATCTACCGTCGCGTAGCATTTTGTCTAATAAACATATTTTTGTTATGACTGGTGGGCTTCCTTATACTGAAAAACAACATAAAATTATTACACAAGTCATCACAGATCCTTCCATGATAGTAATCATTATTGAGCTTAGATCTAGAGCATTATCAAACTATCATCTGCACCTTCAGCGTGATTATGTCTATTATTTGGATGGAACAATTAGTCTTCAGGCGATCACCAGTCATCTTAAAAACATTTTGAATAGTGTTGCGGATGAAGTAAAAAATAACTTTGGGGCACTGCCGGAACAATCTATTGTCGATAGAGTTACCATTGCCGAAAAAGCGTCCATTGTGGGAATGCTTTCTAATCAAAGTTGCAAATTATATGCTGAAACATATGGGCTCAGTATAAGGTCGGTCAGCGAGGACAGGCGGAACGTGATTGTAAAATTTGGTACATGTAGTCCAGCATTATTACATGCCCAACTCTGTGTGGATAGTGCCCTCGAAAATAATATTGTAAAGGCTACATTTAATGAGAAGGGTACTGCCAGTTCAATATACTATGCAAGGATATTGCAAGATCTAATTACTCTTGAAGGCATCAAAGTTCTTCGCGATCTTTAATAAAAAAACGTATATCTAAAACTATCAAAAACTGTTGTAAGTATCCCGCATAATCGTGCCATTCACATTTAGAGATCCTCCGGCATAATCGCACTTGAGATGATGCCAGAGCATAGGGTGGCAGTTTCACAAACTGGTACAACGTTGAACATAAACATAGTGGGATAAAATATATCACGCCAGAAGAACGCCATCAAAGTCTGGACGAGAAAATGCTGGCAGCCAGAAAATCGGTCTGTTAATTAGCCTGGGCGCTCATCCTGAACATTAGAGTAAGCAACTACGTCACTGGGACTACATATCAGAAGTTTATTTGAACCCTGAAAAAGAAACGTCATAACGTAATTTTATTGCATTAAGCGACAATTTCTATGACAAACGCCGTTGCTCACCGATCTCCTTCATGGTAATACGCAGTTATGCTGCTTTGACGTTAAATTAAAGAACAGTAAATTTAGCGCCGATTCAAATCTCCATTTAAACTGGCGCACATACCAGCCATCACTACTTCACGGTCCACGCCTCGCTGTACTCCTTTTCCTGGAACAATTCCGCCAGCCCGCTGATTTGCTTTAGTCTCAGCACTTCGTCAGCATCCATGCCTAACTCTTCAGAAATTCGGGCATCACCCCAGCCCAGTTTATACAGGTCCTGTACAATCGCACTCATTGCGGCTATATGATGTTTTCCTCTGGCACGATTATGACGGATGGTTGCTGCAATGCGATCGGCCGGTTTCAGGTTTCGTTCCGTTACCAGCGTAACAGGGAGATAACCATTCAGTTTTTTCCGCAGCACAGGTTTAGATTTGCCCAGAGAATAACGATGGAAGCCATCAATGATGGCATAGCCTTTAGCACACGCTGTCACAACAACAGGCTGGGTATACCCATCGGTTTCAAGGGACCGCTGAAGCAGTTTTTTTTCCGGGGGAGCCATGACATTTGGATTATAATCATTGGGATGTAGTGCCGTTGACTGAATCCAGAGCACACAGTCAACCGGTTCACCTGAAAACGGACTATGTTGATGTAGTGCTTTTTTAAAGGTGTTAAGCACTTCAATTTTTTGCTTCTCGTCAATTATATTTTCGAAAAAAGTATCAACTTCAGCCAGTAAATCTTTTAAAGACATCATTATATTATTCCCCATTGCTGACGCTTTTGTTTCATTCGCTCAAGGTAACGCTTGTAATGTCGGGGGGCGTTGGGGCTGAAAGAAAGTCGCTGGCACCAGAAATCATTTCTTATTAGTGTCTTGCATATTCTTCGCCAGGACGGAATATCTTTACAACCCAGGTCCTTTTCTTGCTCGTCAGGAATGCCGTGCGGCCAGTCGTGCTCCAGATACCACTTGAGATAAATCGCCAGCTTGTTCCGGTAATGTTCTGCTGTGTGTTCGGGCATGCTTTCCAGTAAAAAATAGGCATAACTTTCCCAGGTGTGATGTTCTGGTTTGGTGATGCTTTTATGTAGTGCAAAAAATTCCCCGCTCTGACTTCCGTAACAGGCTCCACTGTTCGCGCCAGCTACCCGGTAACACATCCGCTCCCAGGTATCAGGTTCCAGAACATGGTAAAGCCAGAGGCCTCGTCTTTGTTCAGGTCCAAAAGGTTCACACACGCGCATACTTCCAAGAGGAACTCCTGCCTGGTACATTAAATCATACAGTGAGTTATATGCTTTGTTCTCTTTGGCACAGTACGTCCATATATCACTGGCTTTCCAGTCATAAAGGGGATAGGCAGTATAATACGTACCTTCAACTGATGCTGTTGTCCACGGTTTGTCATCGGCGTAGCGCAATTTCGAGTGCGAGCTGATGGCCATCATTCGGTGCAGTGATTCATCAGCCCGTATACCCACGAGTATA
Source organism: Citrobacter sp. VF227 (assembly GCF_052950715.1). NCBI lineage: Bacteria > Pseudomonadati > Pseudomonadota > Gammaproteobacteria > Enterobacterales > Enterobacteriaceae > Citrobacter > Citrobacter sp. VF227. The sequence continues at coordinate 84,659 of NZ_JBRFVF010000002.1, read as the reverse complement.
ATCTGGGAATAATCGCCATTCTTTTTTGTCAGCCAGCGGGAGAATGCGGGGATGAATTCCTCGAATGTCATTGCATGTTTGTAAAAGGAGAAAAAAGACTCATCCGTGATAGCACCATGTGGTGGTTTTCGAACCCACTGAGCGCCCGGTGCCCAGGCCACCCATTCGGGCTCATGCTGGGATACTCCACTGACAGTCGTCATGGGGAGTGCCACCCAGTAGAAATTATCAATAACATCAGCGTACAGATGTTTCATCTTTTCGATATGCTCAATAGTCAGAGAAAATTGCGCTTCCCAATCGATGAACAGTACCGATATTTTCCTTTTTTGTCTTCTTGCAGACTCAGCGACAAGATGCAGGAGTACTGTCGAATCTTTGCCCCCAGAAAAAGAAACACAGATATGCCTGAATGTATCAAATGTCCATGAGATGCGTTTGCGGGCAGCGGAAAGAACAGTGATTCCTTTGAAACTTTTGTTCACAAATAAACACCTGGCATTTTTGAAGATTTTAATAAAATAAATTATTACTTTTCTTATTTCAATGTTATTTGTATTCATAGAGAGCATGAATATAAATAACATTACTTCATGTCGGAGTGTGGTAGAATCACCGAGGATATAAGATTTTATTTTGTGAGTTACTCATTGTTTTATATTGATGATGACTGATTCTCTGTACGAAGAAAAAAAATATATCATCATGATGAGAATGCTATAAATAATATTTATATTATCACGCGATATTTATTGATACTTAACTCAGTACGTGTATTGAATATTTATTCTATCTTTAATGGGTTGAATAATAATGATTAATTAACAATCTAAGATTATATCCGGTTATGCGTTTAAATTTAGTTTCTTTTTTACTCTTTATTTTTGCATCTTCAGCGTCGAATATTGCGGGGGAAACTAGCGTTATCAAATTCGAGGGTAATGTCGTTGTGGATACCCGCAGCCTGGCCTCGGCGTCAAAAAATCAGTCTGTTCCTCTGGGTGATGTATCCGCAAATGCATTTACAGGCACCGGCACCACAACCAGGGACACGGCATTCTCTATCGTACTGGACGACTGTGACATAACAATTGCAAAGACGTCGACAATTTGGAAGAACTTCCTCTTTCAGGAATAAATCATGTCTGTCTCATTTTTTACTAAAAAGTGGGTGGTATCAGTATTACTGGCCGGGGGGTTCCCGGCAATGGCCTATGCAGGCGGCGGTATCGTGCTGGGCTGAACCCGTATTATCTATCCTGCCGATCAAAAAGAAGCCAGCATTTCGGTGCGTAACACGTCGGACACGTCCCGCTTTTTGGTGCAGTCCCGGGCAGAAGACCGCAACGGTAAAAAGGCTGACGATTTTATCATCACTCCACCGCTTTATGTCAGCAATCCGGGGAGTGAGAACACCCTGCGTCTGATGAATGCCGGTCCCGCTCTACCGTCTGACCGTGAAACCCTCTTTATATCTCTCGGTCAAAGCCATTCCGGCTGTTGATAAATCCGGGACTGCAGGGAAAAACGTTCTGATGCTGTCGGCCGCCACCCGTATAAAGCTGTTTGTCCGTCCGGCTGGTCTGAAACCGTCCCCGAAAGAAGCGGTGTCAAAACTGACCTTCAGCCGTAATGGCAGGCAGATCACCATCACTTATCCTGTTGCCAGTGCCTGCAGATAGCATTGCCACTGTTTTTTGCTGGTGAAAATCTGTATCGACGGAGCCTCAAACGATTTCTGTTATGTGGCAATGCTCACACATAAATATCACAGATGGCGATAGTTTGGAGATGCAGAAGAGAGCTATCTGCGATGTGTTTAACGTATCCCGGGATGTTTAATGTTTCCAGAGTATCGAGAGTTAATTACACGTTTAAAAACACAGCACCCACGTTTTCAGTCACTGTTTGAGAAGCACAACGCGCTTGATCATGAAATAGCACGACTGGAAGGTGAAGATGGACACGGGTATGGACAGGAGGTGGCAAAGCTGAAAAAAGAAAAGCTACAAACTAAAGATGCAATGTATCAGATACTCCTCGAAGTGAGTTCAAAATCCTGATAGCGAAATTTCTACTATCCTGAGGCCCCGCAATCGCGGGGCTTTTTTGATACTGAAGCGAAAATAAGATGGATTTTTTTCATTCGATTCAACTCTGACAGTTGAAGAAAAAAACGGAGGGAAATTTTTTGACTGGGGGCCTGACAGGCTCAGGAAAGAGACTGAATTTTAAAGATAAAAATTATTATAATAAATGGCAATCATTATCATTTGATGGTGAATTAATCCTGGTGACCAGTTACCGATGCTGCCACTCGACCTTTCCATTCCTCATACTGAACCCTGTTTTAAAAAGTACTCCAGGCTGACAGCTCTGCCACGAAGAGTAGCGGTAAATGAAAGAAGAGGTGGCTGTGTTGAAAAGCTGGAGACAATCACACGGAGCAGCGATGGCTGGCCGGAGGGCAGGAATTAACCGTTCCACGACGCCTGTCATTCTGGAAATGCCTGGACACTATCAATGATGTGTTTACACGCCTTTTTCTTTATATCTTTCTGAGGATAACCGTGATGTGATTTAAGTGCCTGCCGGGCTCGAGAGTGATCTTACCAGCGCGTCCCGTTTTCTTATGTGTCAAAGAGTTAAATAAACTGAAACTGTAATTATTAAGAAATATAAAAGTTTGATTAAACAGTATATTCATAAAGAATTTTAAACTAAAACCACCGTTAACAGGTGGTTTTAGTTAGGTTTTTATTTAATATTTGCGGCTTCCATTGTTTGCTTGAGCGCGTCAAGTCCTTGTTTACATGTCATTTCCTGACTTTCTGCTGGCAGGTTTTTAATCTGTGTAAAAGACTGTTCGAATTGCTGTGACAACATATCTATCTGAGTTTGCTGAGTACCCATTTCTTTCATTTTAATTAAGTATGAATCCATCTGCTTTTATAAGATTCGCATGATTCTGAAGTGGCAGCAAGGGCACTGTTTACAAATAATAAACTCAGGGAGAGGATGATGATTTTTTTCACTGATTATTTCCTTGTTGATAAGAGTAAATCTGCAACATGTATGGGATAACGTTAGTTTGTCACCCAGAATCCAGTCTGGGTAATACTTATATGCCAAATTAATAGCAAAAAAAATATGATATGCCGCAAATTAATATTCTGTTCAAAGGTGATCAGATGAGCAGGAAAACTCCTGGTATTATTGATTTTTCATTAATCCGATATTTGAAAATTGTAAGCCGCGGTGTTTGGCGCTGCAGTACCATATTGGGCCCGGATAGCTGGACACCCTGGCGGCATTCTGCACCATGTAGCTCTCGACATTAACAAGACCTGCTGCCCATGAACTCCCGTGCTGACACTTCAATGGCATTAACATATAGCAGAGATAACCATCATTTGAATTAGTCTGATTTTTATTGACCCTCTGTCAAATCTCGTCCCAGGTCGCTACGGTATCGTTATATTTCCTTCCTGAGAATTCAGTCATGGTTTTTGTTTACGAGAAATTACTCCCCGAAGGCCGCGCCCGCAATGACTTTGGGCGTGAGCAAGTCGCTTTCCACAATCACTCACGCCTGGAAAAACCACTTCCACCGCTGCGGCTACTCCATGGTGAAGCATGCTTCAAGAGAAAATCTGATTCTGGCGCTGCCTTATATGAAATTAAAGAGAAATACAATGTTATTGAGATAAAATGATGATGGCAAGTAATAATGAAGATATTAAAGATGGTATTAAATTCAAAAAATACAATTTTTTTGATAAGCGATTTGATTGTTTTTTTGCAACTGCAATCTATTCGCAAGTAATCGGTTCAATTATTAATGAATTTTGCGATTCAATAATTTTAAAAACAATAGTTATCCCTCTGTTTTTAGTGGCTATATTTTCTGTTCTATATTCTTTCTATCTTAATAACTATCTTGAGCCAATAAGAAGGAAAATTCAAAATGTATCAAAAGGAGAGGTTGTTGCGGCAATATTTGATAATGTTGAATTTTATCTAATCACTTTTTCATTAATTGTGTATGACATTAAATCTATGTTTGACATTATTTTCTTATTCTTAAAAGGCTAATGGAGGAATATCGCCATGCTAATAGCGGGATATACAGGAAAACAGCGCTGAAACCGGTTAACGTGTTTAGAAAAAGAATGGAAAAAAACATGAAGAATAATTACCCAGCCGTTTTTGAAACGGGTGATATCGTTTTTACCTGTATCGGAGCGTCCTTGTTCCGTGAAGTGTCGACCGCCTCGCGGTGCTGGTGCAACCATGTCGGGATCATCACCGGATATCATGGTGATGATTATCAGGTGGCTGAAAGCCGTATTCCCCTCTCCGGCATCACTACTCTGTCGGCATTCATTCAGCGTTCTGCCGGACAACGTTATGCCGTGCGTCGTCTGCAGGGAGGGCTGACCGTGGAACAAAAGCTGGCAGTGATGCAGCAGGTCCCCACACGTCTGCATAAACTGTACCATACGGGGTTTGATTACGAGTGTTCCCGGCAATTTTGTTCAAAGTTCGTGTTTGATATTTACAGAGATGCGTTGGGTGTTCAGGTTGGCAGCGTGGAGACCTTTGGCCAGTTACTGAAAAATAACCCGGGAGCCGATCTGCTGTTCTGGCGGTTCTGGTTCCTGGGCGCCATTCCGTGGGACAGAAAAACGGTCACACCCGCCAGTTTATGGCAGCATCCGGGGCTTGAGGGGATTTATGACAGTCCCAGATAGTCGCTTTCTGTTCGGGCGTGTAGTAAATGAGCGTTCTTCGTTTTATTGCAACGTCCCCCTTTGATTAAGGATAGCGTTGCATAGACCCGTTGAAATCACTGCTCTCAGCGGACGTTCGTATAATTGTTGGCCGACGTGGAATGGCAGCAGCGCTTTTGATGGGACGTCGCATTCATCAGCCTGTTTCCGAGCAGAGTAACGTCATTATCTTACATCTGATTTTGCAGAAGAATCATGATTTCCTCATTTATATGGTCCAACAAGGCATACCGTCTCCGGTATTCCGCGCGTTTTTTACTGGCAAGCTCATTAAATGACTTACGCTCTACAGAAATTGGCAACTTATACCACTTACCGTATGGACGACCAGCAACTGATTCCCAAAAATCACTGTACAGGGCAACAAAGTATTTACGTTTCTTATACCGGTATCGCCATTGCCTGAAAACATGGCTCTGTTCACTGACTGCTAAAATATCAGTGATTTCACAGCAACGCATCAATGAACAAAGTGCCTCAAAAACGATCCGCTTAGGGAATAGTCCATAGCAGGCTTTAGTAGCGTCCCGAATAATGTCTGGACCAATATTTTTTGGCGCCCCCTGCAAACCGCCAATAAATGCACAATGTCCTTTTTTTGACGGGATAACCGAGAAGGACAATCGGGCCACCGGGATGTTGTTAAAACTAAGAGACAACATCAGTTCGCCTTCACGATCAAAACCGCCTGAAGAACAGTGAATATTAAAATCCTCACCATTTTTTCCGGTGAATTGAACCAATAGCACATCTTTGTCTGGTAATAAAAACGCCTGTTGTTTCATTGGTAAACTTTGGACAAAACGGTAGTGTCCGACAATGTTTTTCCTTCGATTTCGTGCCAACCCTCCTTTATACAAATAGGGACGATGAATTTTTGCTGGTAACGTAGGTTGCATCTCCAGAATCTTATCAATTGATTTAAGAGAAAGTAATTCTTGATAATATCGAACACTGGAGACTGGACTTATCATAGAGCGTAAAAGATACATGAGTCGAAATTTTTTGTTCTTCCATTTGCCATGTAACGGGTCACGTGCCAATAAAGTTTTGTTAAAAAAGCTTAGGTATGATGTATTTTTCATAAGTATTTATCATTAAGCCAGGATGTATAAATTCATTTACGTGCAAGGTGTAAATGCTGGAGTCTCTACACTGTTTTGTTAATGCGAAAAATTACTGTTAAATGAATTCATGTCTGACATGCCAGTTTTATTGATAATCATTAGGGTGCTCTCTCGTTAGCCTGTCCTGATAAAACAATTTTTCATTCTACAGAGAAGAACATATATATTTGTTAAACAAAATGTGTTTTACAAACATATCGCTGTTCATTGAGTAAACTGGTGAGTTGAGTTGTCAACAACATAGCGAAGTAAATCATGTGCTTCAGCGAACATGGGGGGAATGCACGATTTTGAACGACAGGACAAATTTCCGAACGATGACGGCTAACTTAATTGGATGTAATCCCGCGAAATATGCCGATTTTCGTAGATTAAGTTCAAATTGAATATCTTAAATGGGGGGGGCGTCATTCCTGACTTCTTTCCGGATATAATGCCCTGTATATTTTTGGTAACTTTTTGTGCTGAAAGGCGTTCGCTTTGTATGTTTATGAAACTGGTCAGCAAAAAAAATACCAGGGGAGACCTGATTCGTTGGCGTTTTATATAATCTCGATAAATGACGGGGTAATCTTGAGTAAACAAACTCGAGTTGTTTACTCATTCATATCTGAGCGCGTGTTCCAGTAAAACGAAAATGCATACTGAGTTATACACTCAGCATGTACATTACCGTAAAGTGCCTTCCGGATGATTCCTTTTAGCTCCTGGAGGATAACGTCGGTAATGATAGTAAAGACTCTCAAATATACATAGCAATAATCCAAACCATACTGCTGAAAAACACAATAACTCGGGGTAATTAATAACCTCTCTAAATATAAGTATGGCAATGAGAAATTGCAGTGATGGCTCTATATACTGTGCAAGACCTGTCACAATAAGGGATGTATGATTTAACGCTACCGCAAATAACACTAACGGGATGACTGTAACGGGAGCGGTTAATATATAAAGAAAGACAGGGATATCAGATGATGTTGTTATACTAGAGTCAGTATATATAAAAATGATAATAGCGACAGGCAGAGCCCAGAATGTTTCAAGTGTGATTGACGTTATTGCATCGTAATGGATAAATTTACGCGCCAGTCCGTACAATGCAAAAGAAAACCCCATGATTAGCGCCAGTGAAGGGAAACTGTTCGCGGAAATAATCTGATAGGCAAGACCACATACCCCGGATATTACCGCTATAAGCTGAAATAATGATAGTTTTTCTTTAAGGAAAATACAGCCAAGGGAAATGACAATAAGTGGATTGATAAAATATCCCAGACTGGCATCAAGTACTTTATGATTTGTTAGTGCATAAATAAAAGCTGACCACGAAATTACCATTAACAAACCTGCTATCATGCAGGATATGAAGGATGTTTTATCTTTCAGTAAATCGCGAAAAAACGTTCTCTTACGAAATAACAGTCTTATTGGCAGTAATAGAGGTATAGACCAGAAAACTCTGTACATCAAAATCTCAGCAAGGGCTCCGCCGGACAGATATTGATAAAACAATGGGATCAGGCCCCATAATATAAATGCCAGAACAACAACTGCGGGTCCATTTCGCAGAAACTTTACCATTTATGTGTATCCTTGCTTGCCATACCGACATGTCCTTCTGAAGAGCATTTTTAGCCCTTCATTCTGGCTCGTACCTGCTCTTAAGAGCAAAGTTTTCTGTTACAGAACTCAATCTCATTTACAGTCAGGTTGATATAAAAAATAAGGTCAATTTTATCATAGTCGTATCGGTAAATGATGATAAAAATCAATGGGAAGACTTCCGATTTGTATCGCGGACTGATGGAGGACATTTCTGAGCAGCCACAGGTAATGCGGCCATTCTCGCTGACCCAACAGCTTGCTGATATCTCAGCACTAATCGGGAGTATTGGCGGGCCAACTGTGCAGGACTGGGCAATGGGTGATGGCTTCTGTTGCCCGCGATAAGTGGAGCAGAAACCTTGAGTGGGACGATATCCCCGCCATCAGCGAAGAGAACATTATCAGTACCTTTAAGCCGTTGCATTGCAGCAAAGATAAAATAAAAATCCTATGTTAATTAATAATATGCACTCGTAATATGGCGGTGAGGCGGGGATTGACTCGCTTAGCTCGCCCTGCGGGCAGCCTGCTCGCTGCACTCGCAGTCTGTCCAACTGGCTGCGCCAGTAGTCGAACCCCGGTCCGGGCTTCTCATCCCCGCCATGCTGTGCATTATGCGAAAAAAAAGCCCGTACTTGCGTACGAGCTCTTCTTTAAATATGGCGGTGAGGCGGGGATTGACTCGCTTAGCTCGCCCTGCGGGCAGCCTGCTCGCTGCACTCGCAGTCTGTCCAACTGGCTGCGCCAGTAGTCGAACCCCGGTCCGGGCTTCTCATCCCCGCCATGCTGTGCAACATGCGAAAAAAAAGCCCGTACTTGTGTACGAGCTCTTCTTTAAATATGGCGGTGAGGCGGGGATTGACTCGCTTAGCTCGCCCTGCGGGCAGCCTGCTCGCTGCACTCGCAGTCTGTCCAACTGGCTGCGCCAGTAGTCGAACCCCGGTCCGGGCTTCTCATCCCCGCCATGCTGTGCAACATGCGAAAAAAAAGCCCGTACTTGTGTACGAGCTCTTCTTTAAATATGGCGGTGAGGCGGGGATTGACTCGCTTAGCTCGCCCTGCGGGCAGCCTGCTCGCTGCACTCGCAGTCTGTCCAACTGGCTGCGCCAGTAGTCGAACCCCGGTCCGGGCTTCTCATCCCCGCCATGCTGTGCATTATGCGAAAAAAAAGCCCGTACTTGCGTACGAGCTCTTCTTTAAATATGGCGGTGAGGCGGGGATTCGAACCCCGGATACGTTGCCGTATACACACTTTCCAGGCGTGCTCCTTCAGCCACTCGGACACCTCACCATATTGTTGTTCCTGTGCTACCGGAACGGGCGCTAATTTAGGGAAATACCGCTGCGGCGTCAATCAACTTTTTGAAAAAAACGTGCATTTACACAAACTTCAATCAATATGGAGCTTAAATAAGCGGGAATTGTTTTTTTTGCCAGCATCCTAAAATTTGCTACTCTGATGTTCCCTCTAAAAATGATGATTATAAGTGCGAGAAAGCTCCGCATAACAATGTTCAGGAGACAATATGGATATAATTTTCTATCACCCAACATTCGATACGAACTGGTGGCTTAAGGCGCTGATAAAGGCCATTCCTGGAGCGAACGTTCGGCAGTGGAAAGCGGGTGATAATGCCCATGCAGACTATGCGCTGGTCTGGCATCCTCCGGTTGAAATGCTCGCCGGACGAAAATTAAAAGCTGTATTTGCGCTGGGCGCGGGCGTCGATTCTATCCTCAGTAAACTCAACACTCATCCGGAAATGCTGGATGCCTCAATCCCGCTTTTCCGTCTGGAAGATACGGGTATGGGCCTGCAAATGCAGGAATATGCGGTCAGTCAGGTACTGCACTGGTTTCGTCGCTTTGATGATTACCAGGCATTAAAAAACCAGGCGAAATGGCAACCTTTGCCAGAATATACCCGCGATGAGTTTACCGTCGGGATCATGGGTGCCGGTGTTTTAGGGGCGAAAGTTGCAGAAAGTCTGCAAACATGGGGCTTCCCGCTGCGCTGCTGGAGTCGTACGCGTAAATCCTGGTCTGGTGTGGAAAGCTTTGCCGGTACTGAAGAGTTAGGCGCGTTTCTGAGTCAGACACGCGTGCTTATCAACCTTCTACCCAATACGGCAGAAACCGTGGGCATCATTAACGCGGAGTTACTCAACCAATTGCAGGATGGCGCTTACGTGCTGAACCTGGCGCGTGGCGTTCATCTCAATGAAGACGATCTCCTGGCATCGCTGGACAGTGGCAAGGTGAAAGGTGCCATGCTGGATGTCTATAGCCGTGAACCGCTGCCGGAAACCAGCCCTCTTTGGAAACATCCACGTGTGGCCATGACACCGCATATTGCTGCCGTAACACGTCCGGCAGAGGCGGTGGACTATATCTCCCGCACGATTTTGGATCTTGAGAGCGGGAAATCTGTTACGGGTCAGGTCGATCGCGTGCGAGGCTACTAAAGCCAAGCCAGTCGATGCCGGGTTTCAGCTAAATACCCGTCATACTTCAAGCTGCATGTGCGTTGGCTGCGGTTGTTCACCCGAATAACTTACTTCAGTAAGCTCATCGGGTATCACCCCCTTGCCGCCAGCCTGTAACTCGAATTATTTAGGGTATTATTGGCGACGATACCTGCTATCCTTGACGGAAAATGACTACAGGAGAGAGTTATGTATCCCGTTGACCTGCATATGCATACCGTCGCCAGCACCCACGCTTACAGCACCTTAAGTGATTACATCGCTGAAGCCCGTCGCAAAGGCATCAAGTTGTTTGCCATTACCGATCATGGACCGGATATGGCGGATGCGCCTCATCACTGGCACTTTATTAATATGCGCATTTGGCCACGTGTTGTAGATGGCGTAGGGATCCTGCGCGGCATTGAGGCGAATATTAAGAATATTGAAGGTGAAATTGACTGTTCAGGTCCTATGTTTACCTCTCTGGATCTGATCATTGCGGGTTTCCATGAGCCGGTTTTTGCACCTCACGATAAAGACACGAATACCAAGGCGATGATAGCCACGATGACCAGCGGCAATGTGCATATCATCAGCCATCCGGGGAATCCAAAGTATCCCGTTGATATAACAGCAATTGCACAGGCTGCAGCAAAATATCAGGTCGCGCTGGAAATCAATAACTCCTCGTTTTTACATTCGCGTAAGGGTAGTGAGGATAATTGTCGCGCGGTTGCTGCGGCAGTACGGGATGCCGGCGGCTGGGTAGCGTTAGGATCGGATTCACACACTGCTTTCACGTTGGGAGAATTTGGCGAATGCCGTAAAATTCTCGATGATGTGAATTTCCCGGAAGACAGAATTTTAAACGTCACACCCAAACGCCTGTTGGCGTTTCTGGAATCGCGAGGCATGGAGCCGATCGCGGAATTTGCTGAACTGTAATTGTTACTAACTGGAATATATCAATGAACGAGTTTTCTATCCTGTGCCGTGTACTGGGCTCGCTGTTTTACCGCCAACCGCAGGACCCTTTACTGGTTCCCCTGTTTACCCTGATTAGTGAAGGTAAACTGTCCGCCAGCTGGCCGCTGGAACAGGATGAACTGTTGGCCCGTCTGCAAAAGAGCTGCGATATGTCTCAGCTGGCTGCGGATTACAATGCGCTGTTTGTCGGTGACGAGTGTGCGGTGTCGCCTTATCGTAGCGCCTGGGTAGAAGGGGCGAAAGAATCCGATGTTCGCGCATTTCTTTCTGCTCGCGGAATGCCGCTGGCAGATACGCCGGCAGATCACATTGGTACGTTGTTGCTGGCGGCATCCTGGCTTGAAGACCAGTCTGCGGAAGATGAAAGCGAAGCGCTTGAAACGTTGTTTGTAGAATACCTGCTGCCCTGGTGTGGTACGTTCCTTGGCAAAGTTGAAGCGCACGCCAGCACGCCGTTCTGGCGTACGATGGCGCCATTAACGCGCGATGCGATTAGTGCAATGTGGGACGAATTGCAGGAAGATACGGACGAATAAATGTGATTTAGATCACTTTAAACTGCAACACAAATTAGGCTCTTGCATAATTTGTGTGCACGATCTCATTCCTATGCCGTTTTTCTGCTAAGATACGCGGCATGAACATACTTCTCTCAATTGCAATCACAACGGGCATCCTCTCCGGGATCTGGGGATGGGTGGCTGTTTCTCTTGGCTTACTCAGTTGGGCTGGCTTTCTGGGCTGCACGGCCTATTTCGCCTGTCCGCAGGGTGGACTGAAAGGGCTGTGGATCTCGGCGTGTACGCTGCTAAGCGGTGTGGTGTGGGCGTTGGTGATTATTAACGGTAGCGCGCTCGCCCCGCATATGGACATCATTGGTTATGTCATGACGGGAATTGTCGCGTTTCTGATGTGTATTCAGGCAAAGCAATGGTTGCTTTCATTTGTGCCAGGCACGTTTATTGGCGCATGCGCGACGTTTGCAGGGCAGGGGGACTGGCATCTGGTCGTGCCATCTCTGGCGCTGGGTCTGGTATTCGGCTATGCGATGAAAAACAGCGGATTGTGGCTGGCGTCTCGTCGTGAGAATCGAATATCGTCGACGCTGACCAGTAAATAAAAAAAGCGTGAGGGTATGCCTCACGCTTTTTGTACCTTCCCGACCACTCAGGATTCCGGAGGTACCGACATATGGCGGTATTTTACCAGAATGTCATTATCAACTTGTTTCTTATCCTGCAAATCCCACAACCCGCGATCAATCCCGTCATTAATCAGGAAGATAACGCCGGTTTCAATCGCTGACATCAGGCAAAGCATAACCGGTTCGTTAGAGGTATAGCCAATTTCACCTTCCAACAAACGCTGGTAGTCAATAAAGCGGAATACCCCAGCCTGGACTTCATAAGACAGGATGGTTTTGCTGGTATTCACCGATGAGAGGATTTCACCGGTACTGACGTTAACCACGCGCAGGTTTACCGCTATCTGGTCGAGTTGATATTGCGTATCGGCACCAATACCGAAATAGCGTGCCCCAACGCCACCCGATTTAACGTTGCTTTCGTATCCAATAATGGACCCTTCCACCATGATGTTAGCCGCGGTTAATGACTGCAGTGGTATCCGGTTATTCACGGCAACGGTACCGTTTTCCTGCGCCGCACGAATAATTTTTCGTTCATTCAATAAGTTCTGTAACCCCTGACGTTCCAGCGGTATGAACCAACGAGAATCTTTCAATGCGGTGACGAGCATCGCCGTGGCGCTTTGCGGGACGGCGGTTGAGAAGTTACTTGCCGGATAAGGTTTGAACTGGCCAGTCTCATCCTGAATATTGTATACCGACACAAAAATCTTACCTGTAGGCATGGGCAGATGTGTCAAGTCTTTATAGCTTTGAGCCCGGGGCATTAATGTCGGCTTCGCGGCTTCTTTCGGCGGGGCTGTTAAACATCCGCTGAGTAAAATTACTGCCACCATGATAAGTAAGCGCTGCATGATTTTTTCCTTTCGTGGCTATAATTTAGAAATCCGTCGACTGATTTTGTAAACCCGACACTTCAATAGTCGACGTTCTCCCCGTTTTCCTGTCCGTGACATTCAATTGCAGTTGTCCATCCCGGTTGGCGATATCAACGATAAAATCGCTGGTTACCATCCTTCCCGGCTTACCGGTATTGATATTGGTGAGCAAACCACCGAGTATTTGCGACTGTATCGCCTGGGTAAAGTTATCCAGCGCTGATGGGGTTTCAATCCCGTAGTCGCCAGCACTCGGATCCTTATACGAGTTTTGCGCCTGGGCGCTGTTCAGTAAAAAAGAGCCGTTGTTTGGGTTGCCACCAAAGTTAGGGTTGCGGAACTGGAACGTCATGTTTCCGGCCCAACTTAATGGTGAAATCAGCATGAGCAAAACCACTGCATGTTTGACACGCATGAAAGCCTCCGGACAAAATCATGTTTTAGAATTCATCGCGCGCTAAATCGCTCGTGCTTAATAGTGTTTGATCTATTTGCCGACGATTTAATGCTTCCTCAGTTTCTGCCAATGCGAAGACCACAATTTTGTCGAAGTCTCTTTTCGTCGGGAATAAAAAAGTCTGGAAGATAACGTCCTGATTGACAGTTATGGTGATCCAGCTTCCCCAACGTGCACTGGGCCTTTCATTAATGGTTAAGTTTCCTGTGTACTTACTTTCCCACTTGTCACTAAAGGCCCGATAAAAATCATGGCCAATGGAAGAGACAGTGTGGTCAGTCAACAGTCCGGGAACCTCCACCTCTACAGCCGCGTGTAGATTCCCGGCAGCAAGGAACAGATTTGCTGCCACAATCCAGGTCAAATAGCGTTTCATGGCTTTATCGCCTGAGGTTATCATTGGCCCACGAAACCGCCTGCGTACGATTTTTGACAGCTATCTTTTTGAAAAGATTATAAAGATGTGTTTTCACCGTATTTTCACTGATAAATAGTGAACGCGCGATTTCAATATTTGAGGCGCCAATACGCAGTTTATTAAGGATCTCTTTTTCACGGTGCGTAAGTAATGCCGACTCCGTGCTGTTATAGCGGTAGTTCCCGGAATGCGTGATTAGGTAGCTGGCGAGCTTTTGTGAAAAGTAGCATTCGCCACGCAATACACCTTGTAATCCGCTGACGACACGCTGCTCATCTTCCGTTGCGTAGAATACGCCATTGATATGCGGCCAGTTTTCAATATCCCGATAAGGATAATCATCTGGGGTATTCAATAATAAAGTCTTTATGCTGTTGTTTTTTCTGCTCAAATTATCTTGCCAGTAATGGATCAGTTTCTTATCTGCCTCCATCATATCCAGTAGAACAATGCAGCTGGAGGAAATATCATCCAGAGAACGTTGAATATTATGTAGTTTTCCGGTTAACGCCAGCGATTGTTTTAAATGCTGTAACAACGCAGTTGCCTGCAGGGAAGGTTTTGTGATCAACAATAATGTATGACCATGAATACTATGGACTTCATTAAACATGATGAAACTCCACTTTTTTAGTCGCACACCTGACAGTTGCCTCACCTAAAATAGAGACCCCAGAAGTACTGGCAGATGTTGCACTGCTGTGTAGAAATAAAATATCGACCCAATGGGGTGAAAATATTAAAACAAATGGACTTCAACTGATTTCAATCTAGCTATTACAAATCTTAAAGCAAGTGTTAAACATGTTACAGGATGTAAATTTATATATTAAAATGTGATTTTTGAGTTTTCCAGGAGTTTAGATTTGATAGTAAAGTTGTACATTTTAGCTTTATTGCATAGATTTAAAAAATCATACAAATTATAATATGTTATTGATTAATAATGATTAAATTTATGATTAGATGGTTTTTTATTTCTAGTGAATTCAGGTTTTTTTGTCTCACTTGAAGTTGGACAATTTTAGATGAAAAAAAATGACAGTTGTCACGACTTGTACCATTAACTATCGAAGTACCTCGCTACGAAGCCCAGAAAACACGGAAAGCGCGTTTTTTGTGTTACTGCATAGAAATTCATTTTCCGGGTTAAAAAAGAAATAAAATCCAGAGCTGCAACGGTGTTGTTCACTGTTAATTAGTACTTTGGGGTGAATCTTAATATAAAAATACAACTGGCGGGTGAGTTATTTAAAATGTTTCCGCAGACATACTCTTCATCGTAACGTGGCGTTAACAAATGTAAGTCATGTTAACAACAATTTGAGTGGTAATTAATTTTACTTTATGTACGACCAGGTCCAGGGTGAAAACATGAAAAACAAGTTGTTATTTATGATGTTTACAATGCTGGGTGTGCCTGGGATTGCAGCCGCGACGACAAGTTATGATTTGGCTAATTCAGAATATAACTTTGCGGTAAATGAATTAAGTAAGTCTTCATTTAATCAGGCAGCCATTATTGGTCAGGTTGGCACTGCGAACAGTGCAAATACTCGCCAGGGGGGCTCGAAGTTATTGTCAGTCATTTCGCAAGAAGGTTCTGGTAATCGGGCGAAAACAGACCAGACGGGATCATATAACTTTGCATATATTGATCAAGCGGGTAGTTCCAATGATGCGAGTATTAAACAAGGTTCATACGGTAATACGGCGGTGATTATCCAGAAAGGTTCTGGTAATAAAGCCAATATTACCCAGTACGGTACACAAAAAACAGCAGTTGTGGTGCAGAGACAGTCGCAAATGGCAATTCGCGTGACTCAACGCTAATCCATTAACGACGTTTAAATCAATCCGATGGGGGTTTACCATGAAACTTTTAAAAGTGGCAGCATTCGCAGCAATCGTTGTTTCTGGCAGTGCTCTGGCTGGTGTTGTTCCGCAATGGGGCGGCAATCATCATGGTGGCGGCAGTAATTATGGCCCAGACTCTTCACTGAGTATCTATCAATATGGGTCAAGCAACTCTGCGAATGCTTTGCAAAGTGATGCGCGTAAATCAGATGTCACCATCACACAACACGGGCGTGGTAACGGAGCTGTTGTTGGCCAGGGTGCTGATGACAGTACTATCAGCCTGAAACAGACCGGCTTCCAGAACAGTGCCACTATCGATCAGTGGAATGCAAAAAATGCTGATATTAGCGTGACCCAGTTCGGGGGCCGCAACGGTGCGTTGGTTAATCAGACAGCTTCTGACTCCAATGTGCTGATTCAGCAGGTTGGCTTTGGCAACAACGCTACTGCTAACCAACACTAATTCAGTTTTCTGACTGATAATAAACAGGGCGTGAGCCCTGTTTTTTTTCGGGAGAATATGATGCATACGCTCTTACTCATTGCCGCGCTGGCAAATCAAATAACATTCAATACAACTCAGCAAGGTGATATCTACACCATTATTCCTCAGGTGACGTTAACTCAACCGTGCGTATGTGAGGTACAAGTCCTTGCCATACGTAAAGGGCAGGGGGGGCAAAGTCAATCGCAGCAGAAAACAAGCCTTTCAGTCCCCGCTAATCGGCCGATTGAATTAACCAAACTGAGTTTTAATATTTCACCTGAGGATTCGGTCAAAATTATCGTTACCGTTTCGGATGGGCAGTCTCTGCATCTGTCTCAGCAATGGCCAGACTCAAACAGTCACCCATGATTTTTTTGCTGTATTTGCATTAAGGGTGTGGCTGGGAATGCACTGCTGTTCTATGAATATAGAAACGTGTAAACGTTTTAATTTGATCGTTAATCACAGCGGTGAAGGATCATTTCGATCCCTCAAGGATGGCTAATCATTGAGGAACCCTTATGTGTACATTATTAAAGCGTTTTCTAAGTATCAGCTTGTGCAGCATTTCTCTTTTTACCCTCCCCGCAATGGCGCAGCAAATCTCAACCGGTGGGGTTATTCATTTTCGCGGTGCAATAGTTGAATCACCTTGCGATGTTAACGCTCGGCATCAGCAAATTGAATTGTCATGTATGCGCGACGGCACCACTCGTAATAGTCTCTACAATCAGCAACAGGTCGCGACTGCCCCTCAAAATGTGCAGCAAATTGCCACAGTCAAAATGCACTATCTCAATGAACAGAAAAACATGGCAATTCTTAACATTGAATATAAATGAATCATTCTGGCGTACATATGCACACGTGTGGTTAAAAAGTGAGATTTCCGGGAAAACCCTGCTGTACACTTAGCAAATAGTGTTTTGTCAGGGGGGAACTTATGCAATCACGTGTTCATGTGTTACATGGCGATATTACAACGATCGCTGTTGATGTGATTGTCAACGCAGCGAATCCATCGCTATTGGGCGGCGGTGGCGTCGATGGTGCAATCCATCGCGCTGCCGGACCTGCGTTGCTGGCGGCCTGCAAGCAGGTTATCCAGCAACAGGGTGAATGCCCAACAGGTCATGCGGTGATCACCCTGGCGGGAAATTTGCCCGCCAAAGCGGTGATCCACACAGTGGGGCCCGTCTGGCAGGGCGGCGATCATCATGAAGCTGAACGCCTCGAAGAGGCTTACTTGAATAGCTTGCAACTAGCCTTAGCCAATGGCTATCAGTCCATTGCTTTTCCGGCAATCAGCACCGGGGCTTATGGTTATCCCCGCGCGGCGGCAGCAGAAATAGCGGTAAATACGGTGCTGAAATTTATTACCCGCCGCGCACTGCCCGATCAAATCTTCTTCGTGTGTTTTGATGAAGAAAACGCCCAACTTTACAAGAGATTGCTGACCCAGCAAGACGATGCTAACACGGACTGATATGACGCGACTTGAGCGTGCGATCACGCCACTTTGTGAAAACCACCCGGGAGAATGCGGCATTCTTGCGCTGGATGACAGCCTCGATGCGTTTGCTGCTCGTTATCGGTTAACGGAAATGGCAGAGCGTACTCTGGATGTGCAGTATTACATCTGGGAAAGCGACATGTCCGGGCTATTGCTCTTTTCCGTGCTGCTGGCTGCGGCGAAGCGTGGCGTACGTGTGCGTTTGCTGCTGGATGATAATAATACGCCAGGGCTGGATGACACGCTGCGCCTGCTGGATAGCCACCCGAATATAGAAGTTCGCCTGTTTAACCCTTTTTCGTTTCGCATTCTGCGTGCCCTCGGCTATTTAACTGACTTTGCCCGACTTAATCGGCGTATGCACAATAAAAGTTATACCGCTGATGGCGTGGTGACCCTCGTGGGTGGGCGTAATATTGGCGATGCCTATTTTGGCGCGGGAAAACAACCGCTGTTTTCGGATCTGGACGTCATGGCTATTGGGCCGGTGGTTAAAGATGTTGCCGATGATTTTGAGCGTTACTGGCATTGCCGCTCGGTTTCAACGTTAAAAAATGTGCTTGAGATGTCTGAGCCAGATTCTGTGCGCCATATTGAGCTGCCCGAATCCTGGTATAACGATGATATTACCCGTCGTTATCAGCATAAGCTGGAAACCAGCCAGTTTATGACCCATCTTGATCAACGGTCGCTGCCGCTGGTTTGGGCAAAAACGCGTTTGCTGAGTGATGATCCTGCAAAAGGAGAAGGGAAAGCACCGCGTCACTCGCTGTTACCACAGCGTTTGTTTGACGTGATGGGTTCGCCGACCGAACGTATTGATATCATTTCAGCCTACTTTGTGCCGACTCGCGCCGGTGTAGCGCAGCTCCTGAAACTGGTAAGAAAAGGCGTCAAGATCGCCATTTTAACCAATTCACTGGCGGCGAATGATGTGGCAATCGTTCATGCTGGCTATGCACGCTGGAGAAAAAAACTGCTGCGCTACGGCGTGGAATTATACGAACTCAAACCGAACCTTGATCGCGTCCCGGTCGTTCACGATCGTGGGTTAACCGGTAATTCAGGTTCCAGCCTGCATGCGAAAACCTTCAGCATTGACGATCGCAAAGTGTTTATTGGCTCGCTTAATTTTGATCCCCGTTCAACACTGCTTAATACGGAAATGGGATTTGTGATTGAAAGTGAAGTGCTGGCAGAGTTGATTCATAAGCGGTTTATGCAAAGCCAGCGAGATATGGCCTGGCAACTACGCCTCGACCGTTGGGGAAGAATTAATTGGGTCGACCGACTTTCTGGCAGTGAACAGGTACTGAAAAAAGAACCCGCCACAGGATTCTGGAAGCGGGTGCTGGTCAAGCTGGCGTCAGTGTTACCCATTGAGTGGTTGCTCTGAATCACTCAATGGTTGAAAGAAAAACTAACGGGCTACGGCCTTGTTTTTATCCTGCTTAACGGGTGGTTTACCCGAAAAGAGAAACTTCAGCACCGGTATGCGTAAATGGATTTCGTACAGTATTACCGCAATCCCGACCACAAACAGTAGACCACAGAGAAAACCCAGCAGATTCGACGAGATATGCGGAGTAATGTAAGCGCCAAAAAACAGTGTTAACGGATGATGCACCAGATAGATAAACAGGGATGCGTTGACAAAATAGGTCACGCGGGCTGACTGGAAATTCAGTAAGCGGTGACCAAGTGAAAAGACGACGTTCACCATCCACAAGCCCATGACCATGGTAATGACATATTCAGATTCATACATCCAGGCATCACCGTTACCATAGCGCTGATTGAGCAGATAGGCGACAAATGCGCATGCGGCTCCCAGCGTGCAACCGCGCGACGGTGTGGTAAACAGCGCTTTCAAATTAGGATTGATAAACGCCAGCGCGCCGAGCATAAAGAAAGGCACATAGAACAGCGTTTGCATAACGACAAAATTGAACATACCGTCGCTGAGAATCGAAGGATAAAAGATGAAAATAGTCCTTCTGACGGCGGCATAACCGATACCAAGCACTGCAAAAATCAGCGTTAATTTTGTCATCGACACCGAAGGCGAACTGCCGATGTCGCTTTGCGTTAATCTGTTTTTCATCTGGGTGAACATCCACATGCTTACGGTCGTTAACACCACCAGAACCAGTAAAAACCACAGATGGGAAATCAGCTCCCAGGCCAGCGCATTGTATTTCTCGTAGCTGCTGAGAGTATGCCAGCTGTCTGCTTTTCCTTTCACGTACTGCAGCATGATAAATTGCGGTAGCGTAAGCAATGGAATCGCAGTTAGCATCGGGATCCCCACGCGTTCCACACGTACTTTCCACCAGCGCTTTAACGGATAGCGTAGAAATAGCATGTAGGAAAAATAACCCGAAATGACAAAGAAGACTTGCATGCGAAAAGCATGGATAAAGTCATTAAACAAGGTCAACCACCACGATGGTTCTGCGCTGTTCACATGCCAGGTGTGGGTGGAGTAGATCAATGAAATATGGAACGGGATCCCTAACAACATTAGCCAGGCACGGATGGAGTCAAGAAAATATTCGCGTGGTGGTGATACAGAGCTCATAGACAGTTATGTATTCTCAGACTTTTCGTCTTATCCCTAAGACGAATAATGGTTACATTCGAAGGCAACCCTACACGAAGTCTAACAACCTGTCTCCAGGATAAGCACGCAAAGTGAAAACAGGCAGACGAACCTGCTTAAACCATAAGCCAGCGCGCGAACAATACAGGGATTCAGTTGTCGGAATACCCGATTATCCATTAAAATGGATCGGATCAATATAAGCACACAAAGGGGGAAGTGCTTACTAATTATGAAACATAAACTACAAATGATGAAAATGCGTTGGTTGGGTGCAGCAGTCATGTTAACGCTGTACACATCATCGAGCTGGGCATTCAGCATTGATGATGTTGCAAAACAAGCTCAATCCTTAGCCGATAAAGGCTATGAGGCGCCAAAAAGTAACTTGCCCTCCGTTTTCCGCGACATGAAATATGCGGATTATCAGCAGATCCAGTTTAATCATGATAAAGCCTACTGGAGCAATCTTAAGACCCCATTTAAGCTCGAGTTCTACCACCAGGGTATGTACTTCGACACGCCGGTCAAAATCAACGAAGTGACCGCTACTGCGGTGAAAAGAATCAAATACAGCCCAGATTACTTTAATTTCGGCGATGTTCAGCATGATAAAGACACGGTAAAAGATCTCGGTTTCGCCGGGTTCAAAGTGCTGTATCCGATCAACAGCAAAGATAAAAACGACGAAATCGTCAGCATGCTCGGTGCCAGCTATTTCCGTGTTCTGGGTGCAGGCCAGGTCTACGGCCTTTCTGCGCGCGGTCTCGCGATAGATACCGCTCTGCCTTCTGGTGAAGAATTTCCCCGCTTTCGTGAGTTTTGGATCGAGCGTCCGAAACCAACTGATAAACGTTTAACCATTTATGCCTTACTGGATTCTCCGCGTGCAACCGGAGCGTATCGCTTTGTCATCATTCCTGGTCGTGACACGGTAGTCGATGTTCAGTCCAAGGTTTATCTGCGCGACAAAGTGGGCAAACTTGGCGTTGCACCGTTAACCAGTATGTTCCTGTACGGACCAAACCAGCCTTCTCCGACGACTAACTATCGTCCAGAACTGCATGACTCTAACGGTTTGTCCATCCACGCTGGCAACGGCGAATGGATTTGGCGTCCGCTGAATAACCCGAAACATCTCGCGGTGAGCAGCTTTGCTATGGAAAATCCGCAAGGTTTCGGTCTGTTGCAGCGTGGCCGTCAGTTCTCGCGTTTTGAAGACATCGACGATCGCTACGATCTGCGCCCAAGCGCCTGGATCACGCCAAAAGGCGATTGGGGCAAAGGTAAGATTGAGTTAGTTGAAATTCCAACTAACGATGAAACGAACGATAACATCGTTGCGTACTGGACGCCGGATCAGCTGCCTGAAGCCGGTAAAGAAATGAACTTTAAATATACCCTGACGTTCACGCGCGATGAAGACAAGCTTCATGCGCCTGATAATGCCTGGGTACAACAGACCCGTCGTTCTACCGGTGATGTTAAACAGTCCAACCTGATTCGTCAGCCTGACGGTACCATCGCGTTTGTGGTGGACTTTACTGGCACCGATATGAAAAAGCTGCCGCAGGATACGCCTGTTACCGCACAAACCAGTATTGGCGACAACGGTGAAATCGTTGAAAACACCGTGCGCTACAATCCGGTCACTAAAGGTTGGCGTTTGGTATTGCGCGTGAAAGTGAAAGACGTGAAGAAAACCACTGAAATGCGTGCTGCCCTGGTAAATGCCGATCAGACGCTGAGTGAAACCTGGAGCTACCAGTTACCTGCCAATGAATAAGACAACTGAGTATATTGATGCAATGCCGCTTTCGGATATCGAAAAAGCGGCACTGCCGAAAACTGACATCCGCGCCGTTCATCAGGCGCTGGATGCTGAGCATCGTACGTACTCGCGCGAAGATGATTCACCGCAGGGTTCTGTAAAAGCTCGCCTTGAGCAAGCATGGCCGGATTCTGTGGCTAAAGATCAGTTGATTAAGGACGATGAAGGGCGCGATCAGCTACAGGCGATGCCAAAAGCAACGCGCACCTCTATGTTCCCCGATCCCTGGCGTACCAACCCGGTCGGCCGTTTTTGGGATCGTCTGCGAGGGCGTGATGTGACGCCGCGTTATCTTTCTCGTTTGACGAAAGAAGAACAAGTGAGCGAGCAAAAATGGCGTACCGTTGGCACCATTCGTCGCTATACGCTGTTGATCTTAACACTGGCGCAAACGGTCGTCGCAACCTGGTATATGAAGACAATCCTTCCGTACCAGGGGTGGGCATTCATTAATCCTGCAGACATGATGGGGCAGGATTTGTGGGTCTCCTTTATGCAACTGCTGCCTTACATGCTCCAGACCGGCATCCTTATTTTGTTTGCCGTGCTTTTCTGTTGGGTATCAGCGGGGTTCTGGACCGCGCTGATGGGCTTCCTGCAACTGCTGATTGGACGAGATAAGTACAGTATCTCTGCCTCAACGGTAGGGGATGAACCGCTGAATCCTGAACACCGTACCGCGTTGATTATGCCTATCTGTAACGAGGACGTTGACCGCGTTTTCGCGGGACTTCGTGCCACGTGGGAGTCGGTCAAAGCAACGGGCAATGCTGAGCATTTCGATGTTTACATCCTGAGCGACAGCTACAACCCCGATATCTGCGTAGCAGAACAAAAAGCGTGGATGGAGCTGATTGCCGAAGTGCAGGGCGAGGGGCAAATTTTCTACCGTCGTCGTCGTCGTCGCGTGAAGCGTAAAAGCGGCAACATTGATGACTTCTGCCGTCGCTGGGGAAATCAGTACAGCTACATGGTAGTGCTGGACGCGGACTCCGTAATGAGCGGTGACTGTCTGAGCGGACTGGTACGCCTGATGGAAGCCAATCCGAATGCCGGGATTATCCAGTCTTCACCGAAGGCTTCCGGTATGGATACGCTGTATGCGCGCTGCCAGCAGTTTGCGACCCGTGTGTATGGGCCGCTGTTCACTGCCGGACTTCACTTCTGGCAGTTAGGCGAATCACACTACTGGGGCCACAACGCAATTATCCGCGTGAAGCCGTTTATCGAGCACTGTGCGCTTGCGCCGTTACCGGGCGAAGGCTCGTTTGCGGGCTCGATCCTCTCCCATGACTTCGTGGAAGCGGCGTTGATGCGGCGTGCCGGCTGGGGCGTGTGGATTGCTTACGATCTGCCGGGCTCTTATGAAGAGCTGCCACCGAACCTGCTGGATGAACTCAAGCGTGACCGACGCTGGTGCCACGGCAACCTGATGAACTTCCGTCTGTTCCTGGTTAAGGGGATGCACCCGGTTCACCGCGCGGTATTCCTGACCGGCGTTATGTCCTATCTGTCCGCGCCACTCTGGTTTATGTTCCTCGCGCTGTCTACGGCATTACAGGTGGTTCACGCGTTAACGGAACCGCAGTACTTCCTGCAACCACGCCAGTTGTTCCCGGTATGGCCGCAGTGGCGTCCTGAACTGGCGATCGCACTGTTTGCTTCGACGATGGTGCTGCTGTTCCTGCCGAAGCTGCTGAGTATTTTGCTCATCTGGTGTAAAGGGACGAAAGAGTACGGTGGGTTCATCCGCGTTACGCTGTCGCTGCTGCTGGAGGTTCTGTTCTCCGTGCTGCTGGCACCGGTGCGTATGCTGTTCCATACCGTCTTCGTCGTGAGCGCTTTCCTCGGATGGGAAGTCGTGTGGAATTCCCCGCAGCGTGATGACGATTCCACCCCGTGGGGGGAAGCGTTTATGCGTCACGGCTCTCAGTTACTACTGGGGCTGGTGTGGGCTGTGGGTATGGCCTGGCTGGATCTGCGTTTCCTGTTCTGGTTGGCACCGATCGTTTTCTCGCTGATCCTGTCGCCGTTTGTTTCCGTGATTTCCAGTCGTTCCACGGTTGGGTTACGTACCAAGCGCTGGAAGCTGTTCCTGATCCCGGAAGAATATTCTCCGCCGCAGGTGTTGGTAGATACAGATACCTACCTGGTGATGAACCGCAATCGTACGCTGAACGACGGCTTTATGCATGCGGTGTTTAACCCGTCGTTTAACGCTCTGGCAACGGCAATGGCGACTGCGCGTCACCGTGCCAGCAACGTGCTTGAGATAGCCCGCGACCGTCATGTGGAGCAGGCGCTGAACGAAACGCCGGAGAAACTGAACCGTGACCGCCGCCTGGTCTTGTTGAGCGATCCAGTAACGATGGCGCGATTACATTACCGCGTCTGGAATTCACCTGATAAGTATTCTTCTTGGGTGAATTACTATCAGGGGCTGACTCTGAACCCGCTGGCGCTCAGGAAAGAATAAGCGTTCTATGACGTGAAAATACCGGCCTGGTGCCGGTATTTTTTTATACTGAATAAAAGAGTCGGGAGGTATCAGGTGCGAATATTAGCTGTGGGGATCATGGTGTTCTTCCTGAGCGGATGCGGCAGTATTATTAGCCGAACCATCCCAGGACAAGGGCACGGAAACCAATACTATCCGGGCGTGCAATGGGATGTCCGCGACTCCGCATGGCGCTACGTCACCATTCTCGACCTGCCTTTTTCGCTGGTGTTTGATACGTTGCTGCTACCGCTCGATATTCATCATGGACCTTACGAGTAACTATCGCTCATCCCATTCATCGGCTGCGGTTTGACCCTCTTCAGTATCAAGGGGAGGTTCCAGCTGGAATTCACCTTCATCCCATTCATGAAGGGTGTTTTCTTCCTGCCACTCCTGACGGATTTCAATCTCGTCATAGTCGTCATCAAAAACGCTCTGCGCCGCTTCACCGCTCAGCATTGGCAGACATTCGCCTTCATCACTCTCTTCGTCAGCAAAAAATTCCGCCTGCCACATGATGTCCCCATCCTGTAGCACGTATTTTTGTACGTTTAACTGCCCGACACTGGCTTCGTCAGGTTCAAGATCGGGGTTATCTGCCAAAAATTGTTCACGAGCGGCATCAATGGCTTCTTCCAGCGTGGCATACATGGTCATCGGAGTCTCCCTTTGATTTAATGAAGCATTCAGGGAAATAATAGTTGATTCTGCGATATTGCAAGTATGAATACACGAAATTCATCCAGCGGCCTCAGCGCTTCGGCGACGGCGCAGGCTATTCCACGAGTAGAGAGCGTTAAACAGCACGATGCCCGCGGTCACGCAGAACACGGCGCGAAAACCATAGTTGGCGGATATTGCCGCCCCCATTAACGGCCCCGTTACGTTGCCGATATCACGAAATGACTGGTTATAACTGAAAATACGCCCGGCGATCTGATTGGTCGAGTTATAGACCAGCAGCGTTTGTACCGCCGGGAGCAGAGCCCCGTCGGCTGCACCCAATAAAAAGCGCAACACGCCAAGTTGCCAGGGCGATTGTACAAACGACATTGGAATAAGCAGCAGCACGGAAATGACCAAAGCAACAATCAGGATCTTCTCTGGGCCAATTCGGTCACCGAGTTTGCCAAGCCTTGGAGCGCTAATTAACGCAGCTACACCAGGTACAGAGGCAATCATGCCGCTGATAAAAGCGATATTACTGACGTTGCCGGCCAGTTCCCGAACGTACAACGTCAGAATTGGCGCGATGGAGCCGGTTGCTACCTGGATTATCAGCGTTGTAACAAACAGGCTCAGCACCAGTTTGGGGTTCTTTAACGAGGCTACAACTTCGCGAATGTGCAGCATTTCTTTCTTGCTCACCGGCTGGAAATGCTCGCGAATAAAAAATAACGTCAGAATAAAGCAGAGTAGCAGCACGCTGGCGGTAATAAAGAAAACGGGGCGTAGCCCATACTGGTCGGCAAGTAAGCCTCCTGCCAGCGGTCCGAGGAGTGCGCCGCTGACGCCACCGGTTGATAACGTTCCCAGCGCCCATCCGCTTTTATTGCGCGGAACCTGGGTGGCGATCAGTGCATTGGCGTTGGGAATGAAACCGCCGAGTAGCCCCAATAGTGCTCGCAGGATCAAGAACTGCCAGATATTTTGCGCCAGGCCCATCAGCAGCATCACAATAGCCATGCCCAACGCGGAACGCAGCAGCATGATTTTTCGCCCTTTGCGATCGGCAAGACCACCCCAGAAAGGAGAGGCGATGGCGGAAAAGAGAAAAGTGATGCTGAAGACCAGGCCTGACCATATGTTCAGGGCGCTATGACCTGTGACGCCGAGACTCTCGACATAGAGGGGTAAAAAGGGCATAACCAGGCTAAATGCTGCGCCGGTTAAAAAACAACCCAGCCAGGCAACGGTGAGGTTACGTTTCCAGTTTATGGGAGCTTCTGTGGGTGACATAGCGTTCCGCAGTGTGGCGCGCTGTTTGCGCTATCGATTGAATATAAGTAAGCAGGCTAATTATGCGCCTGGTAGATAGTTGCTGCAATGCGGATAGCAGTTAAACCTAAAGTGGGTAGGAAAGGGGTTGCAGTCCAGTGGACTGCAACAGTGCTTTAGTACAGGGAAGGGGAGCCTTCGGGACGCGTCTTGAAGCGTCGGTGCAGCCACATATACTGCTCTGGCGCCATCATGATGCATTGTTCAACGATCTTATTCATCCACGCCGCCGTAGTTTCCGCGTCGTCTAACGGTGGTGAACACTCCGCAGGCAGCATAATCAATTGATATCCTTTGCCGTCCGGCTTGCGGCGAGGAACAAACGGTACCAGGCAGGCGTTCGACATGCGTGACAGCATCCATGTTCCGGAGGTTGTTGCGGCCTGCTCAACAGCAAAAAGCGGGACAAACACGCTGGCGCGAGGACCGTAGTCATGATCCGGCGCATACCAAACCACTTCGCCTTTTTTCAACGCTTTAATCATTCCTTTCAGGTCTTTACGATCGAGCATTGATTTATTCGAGCGCATACGCCCCCAGGTTTGTAGCCAGTCGAGCAGCGGGTTGTCGTTAGGGCGATACACGCCGATCCCCGGCTCCTGCAAGCCAAACTGGCGCGCACCCAGTTCCAGAGTCAAAAAGTGCAGGCCCACTAACAAAATTCCCCGCTTTTGCGCCTGAACGTCGCGGATATGTTCCATCCCGATAACTTCTGTCCAGCGTGAAATGCGCTTGTCGGACCAAAACCAGGCCATTCCAGTTTCCATCACGCCCATGCCCACAGACTCGAAGTTCCTGACGACCATCTGCTGGCGTTCATGTTCGCCCATCTGTGGAAAGCACAGTTCAAGATTACGGGAAACAATTTTAGCCCGACGTTTCATCAAACGTAACGCCAGTCGACCTAATGCGCAGCCTAACTTATAAAGAATCGGGTAGGGTAACTGCACGATTAACCAAAGGATGCCAATGCCCAGCCAGGTTAACCAATAACGTGGATGCAGTAACGCAGCCGAAAACTTGGGTAAATTCGTCATGTCTATCCTGTCTTCAAACGACCAATTCCCTGTATTGTCGCATTTTTTCGCGCGTATCAAAAATTTGCGACGGGAGAGTGGTGATTAAATCAGCAATTGTTGTTGCGATTTTATAATGGAGTAAGAAATGTAGCGTAAAATGTGTGGATGTAAATTGGCGATGTTTGCTTTATTATGCCGCCGATTTTCATTTTCTCCCTTTTTGCAGGATACGTACACCATGCCAGTGTTACACAACCGCATTTCAAACGATGCTCTTAAAGCCAAAATGCTGGCCGAGACTGAGCCGCGCACAACCATCTCGTTCTATAAATATTTCACGATCAATGATCCTCAACTCACACGAGATGCGTTGTACCAGATGTTCACTGCGTTGAACGTCTTTGGGCGCGTGTATCTTGCCCATGAAGGCATCAACGCGCAAATCAGCGTGCCGCAAAGCAATGTCGAGGCACTCCGCCAGCAACTGTATGCGTTTGACCCCGCATTAAACGGATTACGTCTGAATATCGCGCTGGATGATGACGGGAAATCTTTCTGGGTGCTACGTATGAAAGTGCGCGAACGCATTGTGGCGGATGGGATTGACGATCCGAACTTTGATGCCAGCAACGTGGGTGATTACCTGAAGGCGGCGGAAGTGAATGCCATGCTGGACGATCCTGACGCGGTATTTATTGATATGCGTAATCACTATGAATATGAGGTGGGCCATTTCGAGAATGCGCTGGAGATCCCGGCAGACACGTTCCGCGATCAGTTACCGAAAGCGGTTGAAATGATGCAGGAGCATAAAGATAAAAAAATCGTTATGTACTGCACGGGCGGCATACGTTGTGAGAAGGCCAGTGCCTGGATGAAACACAATGGATTTAGTAAAGTCTGGCACATTGAAGGCGGTATTATTGAATATGCCCGCAAGGCGCGAGAACAGGGACTTCCGGTGCGCTTCGTGGGTAAAAACTTTGTTTTTGACGAGCGGATGGGCGAAAGGATCTCTGAAGATGTTATTGCGCATTGCCATCAGTGTGGAACCGCCTGCGACAGCCATACAAATTGCAAAAATGACGGCTGCCATCTGCTGTTTATCCAGTGTCCGTCCTGTGCGCAGAAGTTTAAAGGCTGCTGTAGCGAGCAGTGTTGCGAAGAGAGTGAGTTGCCGGAAGAGGAGCAACGCCGTCGTCGCGCGGGGCGTGAAAATGGCAACAAAATCTTTAATAAGTCACGCGGTCGCCTGAATACCAAACTGGGGATTCCGGATCCTGCGCAATAGTCGCTATGCCGGGTGGTGGCTTGAGCCCCATCCGGCCATTCACACGTTACTTCTGTTGCACACCTTCCACTGAGATGATCAGATCGACCTCCTGAGACGCGGGGCCGAGATCGGTGGTGATGTTGAAGTCTTTTAACTTAATTTTCCCTTGTGCTTCAAAACCAGCGCGCGTGCCGCCCCACGGATCGCCGCCCTGACCGATTAGTTTTGCGTCCAGCGTAACGGGCTTGGTAACGCCGTTCAGGGTCAGATTACCCGTGATATCAAGGTCGTTTCCTTCTTTTTTCACGCTGGTGGAGTTAAAGGTCGCTTGCGGGAATTTAGCAACGTTAAGGAAGTCTGCGCTGCGCAGATGCTTATCGCGTTCGGCGTGATTGGTGTCAACGCTATTGGTGTTGATGGTCACGTTTACCTTATCGGCTGCGGGGTTTTTCTCATTAAAGGTAAACGTACCGTCGAAATCTTTAAATGTGCCGTACAGCCAACTGTAACCCAGATGCTGAATACGGAAATTAACAAAGGCATGCTGTCCTTCTTTGTCAATTTTGTAATCTGCCGCCACGGCCGACCCGGTGGTGAATAACAGAGAGGCGAGTGTAAGTCCCAGCAGGTTTTTTTTCATTTTAAGCTCCATAGTCAGATGACGATTTTCCCAACATGCGATTGAGGGTATCGTCGTTATCGATAAAGTGATGTTTCAGCGCCATCACGCCGTGCAGAAGCGATAAAATCACTACGCTCCACGCAAGCCACAGATGCAGGCTACCGGCGAGGTCGGCCTGAGCGCCCGCATTAGCAAGGGTCGCAGGAATATCGAACCAGCCAAATACGCTTATCGCTTTGCCATCAGCGGTGGAAATCAAATACCCGCTAATGACAATAGAAAACAGCAAGGTGTATAGCGCGAGGTGACCCAGAGCCGCAGCGATGCGAGTAAAACGGGAATAGTTTGCCAACGCAGGAGGCGGTGGTGAGATCCACCGCCAGACAACGCGAATAACCAGCCCTAACATGAGCAGAACGCCGATGCTTTTATGCAGTTCTGGGGCCTGGTGATACCAGCCGTCGTAATAGCTGAGTGTGACCATCCACAAGCCCAGCGCAAACATGCCATATACAGCAATCGCAATCAGCCAGTGTAATGCGGCAGACACCACGCCATAGCGCTGAGGACTATTATTGAATTGCATAATCACACCATTAGATATTTCAGAAGTGAATGAAAATGGCGCGGAAAAGACATTAATGCAACTAATAAATAACAATGATGATGATATTTATTTTTAATTCAATAAAATTGATTAAATTATTAAGTAATCATCAAGGAATCAGAGGGTGGCGGAAGTTAAGGCTTAATTTGACGGGGTTGGGGTTGTTTCTATTATTCAGTTAATTGCAATGAATTTTAAGTTAATATCAGTTTGTGTCAATTATTGTCAGCGCAACAAGATTAAAAAAACATAATATATATCACATCCATGATTGCCAGCAGCGACCATAAAATAATGTAGAGCATAAGGTGCTCGCGAATATTATTAACCAGATAGTGAAAGATGCGACGCATCAACGTTATTCCTGTCATTAAAAATGGCCTCATCAACGAGGCCATCCATTTATTATCGCTTAAAGCGGCTCAACCTGAAGGGAGTCAGGTCAAAGTCAGACGGTTTATTCTGGGCGAAGTCTGCCGCAATCTCTCCCAGTACGGAGGCAAACTTAAAGCCATGTCCGCTTAGCCCGGTAACGATCAGCGTGTTGTCATGCTCCGGTAGAGTATCAATAATGAAGTCTTCATCCGGTGAGTTATCATAGGTGCAGGACGCACCGTGCAGGCAGCAGCCAACGCCTGGCAGAATTGTGCGCAGGAATGGGAAGGCTTCAGAACCGTCGCTGGCGACAGCGGCAAACGGCTTACGTTCATCTGCAGAATGAATTACCTGCCCGCCATTGTGCTTACCAATTTTTAGCTCATCGTTTTCTGCCGGGAAACCGTAGTATTGATCGCCATTTGGCAGTTCGCCGGTGAAAGCAGGGAAGTTATTCTTAACGCTGTAGCGCCCATCAGCCTGATACCAGGCGAACACTTTACGTACCGGTTGTATTGGTAGTTCAGGCACCAATGCCTGCACCCAGGTTCCGGCGCAAATCACCGCTTTTTGCGCGTGATAGTCACCGTCGGCGGTTTCTACCGTCACGCCATCATCACTGTGGTGAATTGCGCTGACCGGGCATTTAAATAGCTGCGCACAACCGGCTTCTTCTGCCAGGCGGATCCAGGTTTTAATCGCTAATTCACTGCGTAAAAAACCTGACTCGGCTTCAAACAGGCCGATATAGTTTTCAGGTACGCGAATCTCTGGCCAGCGAGCCATGATGGCTTCTGCATCCAGTTGTTCAACATTGAGTTGCCACTGTTTTGCACTTTGCGCCGCGGTTGCTAAGAAGGTGGAATCTGCCGGACCGAGATTGATAACACCGGAGCGAACAAAAATTGGCTCTTCATTTTGGGTGGACAGTTCATCCCATAATGTTTGCGCACGCAGCACCAGCGGAACGTATTTTTCACCTTCGCCATAAGCATGACGAATTAATCGAGTGTCGCCGTGGTGGCTGCCCTGCTGATGCGGGGGCATATGCGCATCGATCATCAGTACCTTCAGACCGGCGCGAGTGGCATAGTATCCGGCTGCGGCACCCACGGAACCGCTGCCAATAATGATTAAGTCGTATTTCATCCGCTTCTCTCTGCAATCGCGATAGTATACCTTAAATAATTCGAGTTGCAGGAAGGCGGCGACACAGCGAATCCCCGGGAGCGTACATAAGTACGTGACTGGGGTGAGCGAGGAAAGCCAACGCACATGCAACTTGAAGTATGACAGGTATAGCAGAGTAAATAACTGACCCGGAATATTCAACCTGGAAATAAGAAAGGCACCGATAAGGTGCCTTTTGATGGTTGGATGTATCAGGTTTAATGTCGCTGATACTCATTTACCTGGTAATCGCCGGATTCAATTTTAGCGATTCCTGCTTCTAATATCGAAATAAATTGCCTGGCAACATCAGTGGTTAACCAGAGCGTTTGACCAACTTCAGTCCCATCCGGGTCCGGGCGATTCGGGGTCTGGTAGTGCAAACGCAGCATCAGCGCATCATAGCTATCAACAGTGCTGATGTCCCATCCTACAAGTGGATGAGTCTGAATGACTTCATTATTCTTTTCCATCATGCCCCCTAATTCGTGTTACTAGACAACGGTTTTCGAGGTTCAATGCGTTTTTTCTGAAGCAACTTCAGTATATCAATAAATAAGGGTATTCATTGAAAATTTAAAGAGGGCAGTGCATAAATTTTTTGTTTTCAGCGTTTTCTGACTAAGAAACCAACATGTTATTCATTTTTTTTTAGCATGTTGCACAATTATTTTGGTGTTGTGGTTAAAATATGACCAGGAATTAATTATTAAATTAAAAGTTCGTTGTAAGGAATGCGCGATTGATTAAAAGATAGTGCGTATAAAAAAGCCGGGGCGACCCGGCAAAAAAACATCACTGCATATCATTATTTATTCGTTGATGAACCAGTCATCTGCGCTTTCCCATGTCTCCTGCAGGATCTCGCTGATGCGTTCTTTGTCCTCTTTTGTCGCGCCAATGACCGACAGATTGTTTGCGCCAGCATAACGGACGGTAACATTACCTTCGTTATCCGGAAAATGATGATGAATACGACGGGAGAGTTCGCCCGCCAGTGCGTCAATTGCACCGGCAGGTAAAGGTGAAGTTTTAGCAATAGTGACTTCAATACGCATAGTAGCCCCCTGTGGAATATACTGTTTATTTATACAGTTATCCGCAGCAATTGGCTACACTTTTTTTAGCTTTTTACTGACCAGCGTACCGTTTCGCCACCCAGGAAAGGCACCAGCGTATCGTCTTTCAGCGCAATGCTCTCCGGAACCCGGTGTTCGAGGCGTTCCAGCTCAATAAAGCTCTCGTTCACCGGTAAGCCGTAGAACTGCGGGCCATTGAGTGAGCAGAAGGCTTCGAAATGCGCCAGCGCGTTCATCTCTTCAAACACGGTGGCATAGCTGCCCAGCGCGGTCGGGGCGTTAAAACACCCGGCACAGCCGCAACTTGATTCTTTACGATGACGCGCATGCGGCGCTGAGTCGGTACCAAGGAACGCACGGCTAAATCCGCTGGCGACCAGTTCACGCAGCGCCTGTTGATGGACGTTACGTTTAAGGATTGGCAGACAGTACAGGTGCGGGCGAATCCCGCCGACCAGCATGTGGTTGCGGTTAAACATCAGATGCTGTGGCGTAATGGTCGCCGCCAGAAGCTCGTTACCGTCCCGCACGTATTCGGCAGCATCTTTAGTGGTGATATGTTCAAACACCACTTTCAGCGCAGTCAAACGCTGACGCAGCGGTTCCATCACCGTTTCAATAAAACGCGCTTCACGATCGAAAATATCGATATCCGCATGCGTCACTTCACCATGCACCAGCAGCGGCATACCTAATTTTTCCATCCGTTCCAGCACAGGCATGATGGCATCAACAGAGGTTACGCCATGCGTTGAGTTGGTGGTGGCATTGGCCGGATAGAGTTTTGCGGCGGTGAAAACGCCCTCGTTAAATCCACGTTCCAGCTCGTTGGGGTCCAGCGTATCCGTTAAGTAGCAGGTCATTAATGGCGTGAAATCGTGTCCGACAGGTACCGCGTCCAGAATGCGCTGGCGGTAAGCGATAGCCGCGTCAACCGTGGTGACGGGCGTAGCCAGGTTCGGCATCACAATGGCGCGACCATAGACTTCACTGGTATAGGGCACGACAGTTTTTAACATGTCGCCATCGCGAAAGTGAAGATGCCAGTCGTCTGGGCGGCGGATCTTTAAAACCTGGGATGGTGCAGTCATCAATATGCTCCGGCTGAGGATAGTCTTTTTTGCCGGAAACAAAGGATAAGCGGAAACGTTTTCGTTTGCACGTAAAAAAGTCTCGGTACCAGATAGAAATAACGGCTGTGTTTAGTGCCTCTTGCTCTTGTTGTTGTTCGTAAAATTTTTTATTATCAAACGTAATTATATTCATGATAATAATTAATTACATAACAAATAATTTTGGCTTAAGTATTAATTTACGTTATGCCAGAATTGAAACGCGAATGCACAGGAGGTGCTATGAAGATCTGTCGTCCGTTGTGGACAAAAGGAATCCTCCTTTCTCCCCAGTACTTCCAGCAGCAAACGTTGCTTAACTCCCTCGATGATGAAGGTATTTCCCGGATAGGCGTTATGCATCCATGGGGCGTCTGGTGCGCAGAGTTTGACGCGCAGGCTCTTATCCAGGGGCGGGTGAAACCCGTGCCTACTGGAAAAATAAATACAATCCGCAAGATGTCCTGTCATTAACGGTTAATATCAAGGGGTGAGGTATGGCTAATCAGAAATCAGGGAATAAAGCGCAGCGTCGCGCCTCAGTATCCTCCGGCGGAACAACTAAACAGTGCCAGAGCGCTGATACAATGCCAGGAGAACATCCTGGAAACCCTTTCTATCGCCGCTCCGTGTTGAGCCCGCAGGCGGAAAGATGGCAGGCGGATCTGCCGGTTCAGTGGCTGGAGCATAGTGTGGAGCCCAATACTATCTGGCTGAATGAAAAGAATGATATCTGGCTGGAAATTCCCCGTTATGAAAATCAGATTTCATGGAGCGGAGGTGATACTTTTGCCTTTCTCTTAGTGCCGTTTATTTTTTTCTTTTCAATTAGCCCTATATTATTTTGGTGGGATATAAGAATTTTTCTAGTCTCAATGATGGGTGTAGTCTTTTTCCTCTCTTTTTTTAAACTTTTAATCAGAATGACCTATCACACGCCCCGTGGTACCCCTGTGCGTTTAAACCGGAAACGGCAGAAAATCTATATTTATGAATACCGGCGCAGCAGCTGGAACCCGTGGACAGAATGGCCGGTGGAGATCCGCGTGTTTCACTGGGATGAAGTGCGCGGAG
Source organism: Citrobacter sp. VF227 (assembly GCF_052950715.1). Lineage (NCBI taxonomy): Bacteria > Pseudomonadati > Pseudomonadota > Gammaproteobacteria > Enterobacterales > Enterobacteriaceae > Citrobacter > Citrobacter sp. VF227. Next base: position 49,654 of record NZ_JBRFVF010000002.1, on the reverse strand, counting down.
AAATCACCTTTGAGGCCGGACGTTATAACCAGGGTTATCAGCTGCACGGCGCGGTGTGCCAGCCGGGGACCAACCGGGTCCGGGAACGCTTTGCGCTGACGTGGACGGTGGGAGACCCGGAAGCATTGCGCGAGTTGTGGTGCTACTGCTGCCGCTATATGCAGTACCAGCCGGTACCAGAGGAAGCGCGGTTTGCGGAGCATCCCCAGCAGTGGGGACATATTCACTGGCCGGAAGAGATGGACACTGAATCCCGCACGGCGCCGTGAGTGACGCCAGACTGTAAGCCCGTTTTTACCGTATTTTGCCGTTCCCGTTTCCCTTTAGCGATTATAAATCATGCCCGTTAAATTAAAGCTGATCCCTCCTGCGGCTCAGAAACCCGATTTTCCGATCGGTAGCCGTTGGTTCAAAAGCCTTGCGGGATTACTGATTCCTGGCTTCGGTTGGGGCTATTTTACCGGAATGTCATTTGACGCACCGGCATTCTGGATAATAGCGGTCGTGCTGCCATTTATCGTTTGGCTAACCGCAATCTGGTTGCGCATGATGATTTATCTTCCGGCATTAATTCAGGCTAACACCTGGAATAAACGAAGGGAAGAACTGTTGTTAAGTGAAGTTCGACGTGGGCGGCGCGCGTTACAGATATTACACAGTACATTTATCACCGCGCATAACGAGCCTGAACAGACGAATATCTCATCAGTGGGGGCGTTGACCCAGAATAAACAAATCTTGCATATGCAGCCTTCATGGCACGGCAATAACAGTTATCGTCTAAGTAGGCTGCCAATCCAGAGCGGAATGACGCGAGATGACCTGATTCAGCAAATTTTTAACAGATTAGTCGCAGGAATTGCACGCCATCTTAAGCAACTACCGGAGAATCACCCGGTCGCTCTGCTGTTTGAAGTGAATACGTCATTACCCGCCCAGCGGTTGCATTCTCTCTGGCGTAACGCATGGGAAAACTACGATATACGTCAATGCCTGGAGCCTGTTATCGGGCATGGAGTGAGCGTGGTCGACAACTGGCTGGATGATCGAATCCGCGAAGAGACAGTGCTACTCATTATTGCGTTACAGGTTGATCCCGATAAGCCTGAAGGGACTGGAGAAGCAGCTGTTGCGCTGCTGCTGGGGAATCGCCTGACCCAACATATTCTGACACCACAAGCAGTACTACAACGGGTAGAGGAAAGTTTTACTGAAACGCTGGCAGAGAATATTGCGCAGGCGTTGGATTGGGTACCCGCTCAACCGGCGGATAGTCGCGTTGTTTCGCGATCCGGATAGGAAGAAGGGAAACTGGCGGCTAATCGTGAAACGCGATGCGTTCGATCCTGATGATGCCCGGAAGATCGTACTTGATGGTCACACGATTACTTTACTTGCAGAATAAATGTAATATCGCAAAAAAGGGCGCATCAGCGCCCTCAGTTTTATTAGTCGGTGAACGGGATGATGATTTCGCCCGGTTTGACCTCAATACCTTTCGCCAGTTTTTTCGCCAGCGCTTCACCCTGGCTGCTGTCTTCCTTCAGAATGTACGCTGGCTGCTGGTTGAAATAGTTACGCAGCGATTGATTTAAATAAGGCATCAGCGTTTGCAGTACCGACTGCATTTTTTCCGGCGTGACGGTGGCGTCCACGACCTCCATCTCTTGCAGATAAATCGCGCCTTTTTCTTTATTGAAAACCGGTAAGGCTTTGAGCTTTAGCTTCATGGTCGCTTTCTGACTGCCAAACAGGGAGTTCATATCCAGGTTTGCGTCGCCGGTCAGGGTTACTTTGTTAGGCTCTTCACGGCCAATCTGGCTGGCGAGATTATTCAGTACGATATGTGCTTCAGCAACGCCGGGCAAACCGATGTCTTTTGAAAAGTTATTATGCTTTGCCAGGGCTTGATTAATTTCTTGCTCGCTAACCGTGTATTGCGTGAGTTGATTACAACCAACCAACAGGCCGCCGACAATCAGTGCAGCGGCAAAAAAAAACTTTTTCATGGGGTTCCTCAACATGATGCATGTGGCGTAATCGTGACACAAAGCATCATCGAGTACCAGCGCCCCGGACGCCAGCAGAAAAAACTGAAAAACGTCTGGACGCTGGTTCGGTTATCAGGCGTCTGGCTCCAGCATACCGCGGGTTGGGCGTTTGAGACTGAATTGCCAGCCCAACGCGAGGAACGTGATGAAGCCGATGATACCGAGCATCATCCAGGGCAGTTCAGGCTGCGCCAGCGCTTTACCCATATCAAACAGCCAGCCGCCGCCGATATAGCCAATTGCGCCGCCGATGGCGAGCCCCAGTCGGCTGAATCCCATGTAGCTTCCGCGGGCCCGGGCATTCGCCAACGAAGCGCTGAGGGTTTCACGCGCCGGTTCGGCGATGATCGAGCCAATATAGAACGTGCAAATCAGAGTGAACAACTGCTGCAGATTCCCGACCAGCCCGATCGGCATCATGCTTAGTGACATCACCAACAGACCAGCCATCAGACGGTGCTCAAGGCGGAAGCGTTTTTCACTCCAGCGGGCAATTGGGTACAGCAGCGTTAAAGAGAGACACGCCTCGATGGCATACATCCATTTCACGGCGGCCGGTGAGCCAGCGATGTCGTTCACCATGATAGGCAGCATCAACATCACTTGTACGGCCAGCATGTAATAGCCCGCCAGCGTCAGCACGTAGGTGACAAAGCGTTTGTCATGCATCACGTGGCTCATTCCTTCACGCACCGGAATTTTCACTGTCGAGAGCTTCCATGCCGGAAGCAACCACGCGTTAAACGCCGCGCACAGAACGAACAAAATCGCGCCTACGGCGCAAACCAGGCGGAAATCGTATTGCAACAACCAACTGCCGAGCAACGCGCCGACTACGGCTCCGGCGCTATCCTGCATCATCAGAATAGAGAAAAAGCGCCCGCGCTTTTCCGGGCGGATCAGCTTGACTACCAGCGCCGAGCGGGGAGGGTCGAAGAGGGTGCCGCCCAGCCCAGAGAGGAAGCAGGAAAACCACAGTAGCCACGGTTCATGGGCAATACCCATGGTGGCGAACCCGGCAGCGCGCATCAGCATGCCGGTGACGATCATCGGCTTGGCGCCAAAACGGTCGGCAATAGCACCGCCAAAAATACCCAATCCCTGCTGGATAAATTGGCGTAATCCAAGTGCGATACCGACCATCACCGCAGCCCAGCCCATCTGGTCGACGAAACGAATTGAGATCAGCGGGAAAACGACGAAAAAACCCAGCACGACCAGCATATTATCGATGAGAAGGAAGTATTTACCCAGGTTCCTTGCCTGCGAGACTTGCGACATTTCCCCTCCAGGGAAAAACTCGTCACTCTGGATAGAGTTTAAAAGATAAGCACCTCCTATTCTGCGGTGTCGTCATCGCTTTTCCCACCCTTCGCGGGACAATATTTTTTTATCAAAAGTCCGTCTTGATAGAGAGTTTTCATCAAAATGTGTGAATAATTCAAAAAATGGCATTTTGCTCTTTTCACAGGGTGTATTTGCACAGGTATAGTAATGCGAATAGCGTATTGAAGACGTTACGGGAAGGAGTAGGTATAGAATGTTTGGCTATCGCAGTAACGTGCCAAAAGTGCGCTTAACCACGGACCACCTGGTCGTGCGTTTAGTGCATGAGCGTGATGCCTGGCGTCTGGCAGATTATTACGCAGAAAATCGTCATTTCTTAAAACCCTGGGAACCTATTCGCGATGAAAGCCACTGTTATCCGTCCGGCTGGCAGGCGCGTCTCGGTATGATCTCTGAGTTTCATAAACAGGGCACTGCTTATTATTTTGCGCTGCTCGATCCGGAGGAAAAAGAGATTATCGGCGTCGCGAACTTCTCGAACGTGGTGCGGGGGTCTTTTCACGCCTGTTATCTCGGGTACTCTATTGGGCAGAAGTGGCAGGGGCAGGGATTGATGTATGAAGCCTTAACCTCAGCCATCCGCTATATGCAGCGATCGCAGCATATTCACCGCATCATGGCGAATTACATGCCACATAATAAGCGCAGCGGTGATCTGTTGGCGCGACTGGGTTTTGAAAAAGAAGGCTATGCCAAAGACTACCTGCTGATTGACGGGCAGTGGCGTGATCACGTGCTGACGGCATTAACCACATCAGAATGGACCCCTGGCCGCTAACTTTCAGATGCAGCCACGATTAATGGAGAAGACGATGAAATACGAATTAACCGCCACCGAAGCGCGAGTGATCGGCTGTTTATTAGAAAAACAAGTCACCACACCCGAACAGTACCCACTCTCCGTTAATGGCGTCGTAACCGCCTGTAATCAAAAAACGAATCGTGAACCGGTGATGAACCTGTCGGAATCGGAAGTGCAGGATCAGCTTGATAACCTGGTAAAACGGCATTTTCTGCGCACGGTGAGCGGCTTTGGCAATCGCGTCACGAAATATGAGCAGCGTTTTTGCAACTCTGAGTTCGGCAATCTTAAGCTCAGCGCGGGAGAAGTCGCGCTGATTACCACGTTGTTGCTGCGCGGTGCTCAGACGCCAGGCGAACTGCGTAGCCGTGCATCTCGTATGTATGAATTCAGCGATATGGCCGAAGTGGAGTCAACGCTGGAGAAACTAGCGACCCGGGAAGATGGTCCTTATGTGATTCGCCTGGCGCGTGAGCCGGGTAAACGTGAAAGCCGTTATATGCACTTGTTTTGCGGTGAGGTTGATGAGGCGATCGCCTCGGCAGATGAACTCCCGGCAGCCTCGGGTGATCTGCTGGCACGGGTTGAGGCGCTGGAAACCGAAGTCGCGGAGCTAAAGCAGCGGCTTGATTCCTTGCTTGCGCATCTGGGAGATTAATGTGAATAAATTACGTGTCGGCGTTGTCGGTCTCGGCGGGATAGCACAAAAGGCCTGGCTGCCTGTGCTGGGCACCAGTGCAGACTGGACGTTGGAAGGGGCATTTTCACCTTCGCGGGAAAAAGCGCAGCGTATCTGTGATACCTGGCGGATCCCTTATGTTGATTCACTGGTGAATCTGGCGCAAACCTGTGATGCGGTTTTCGTGCATTCCAGCACCGCGACGCACTTTGCGGTGGTAAGCGAACTGCTGAATGCTGGTGTTCATGTGTGCGTAGATAAACCGCTGGCTGAAAGCCTGCGTGAGGCTGAACAACTGGTGGAACTGGCCGAGCGAAAAAAATTGACGCTGATGGTAGGGTTTAACCGCCGGTTTGCACCGCTGTATCAGGATCTCAAAGCTCAGTTGAGTCAGGCGACGTCCGTGCGCATGGATAAGCACCGTACGGACAGCGTCGGTCCGCACGATCTGCGCTTCACTCTGCTGGACGACTATCTGCACGTGGTCGATACCGCATTATGGCTGGCTGGAGGGACGGCGCAGTTAAATAACGGTACGCTATTAACCAATGAATCCGGTGCGATGCTCTATGCTGAGCACCATTTTTCTGTCGGACAAATGCAGATAACCACCAGTATGCATCGTCGTGCTGGTAGCCAGCGCGAGATCGTTCAGGCGGTGACGGACGGTGGCCTGATTGACGTTACGGATATGCGTGAATGGCGGGAAGAACGTGGGCAAGGCGTGGTGCACAAGCCAGTGGCTGGCTGGCAAACCACCCTGGAACAGCGTGGTTTTGCCGGATGCGCACGTCATTTTATTGAGTGCGTGCAAAATCAGACGGTTCCGCAGACGGCAGGCGAACAGGCGCTAATGGCCCAGCGCGTTGTCGAAATGCTGTGGCGAGAAGCGATGGCGGAATAACCCCCTGTAACATCTGGCGGTAGTAATTCAATGTAATCCAGGTACTATATGCCAACTCAAAAATAACACCTCTTTTCAACCCCTGGCTGATTTGTTGGCTTGATAAGACGCAAAAGCGTTGCCAGCAGGCACTGCGAGATTACCGGATAGTGGCGCTTATGTCTTATCCGGTAAACGGGCTGATTATGCGGGGCTTTGCCTCAGAGTCTGGAATACAACATAGATGAATTTATTAAAGTCGCTGGCAGCCGTCAGCTCGATGACGATGTTTTCACGCGTACTGGGTTTTGCGCGTGATGCGATTGTCGCCAGAATCTTTGGCGCAGGGATGGCGACAGATGCCTTTTTTGTGGCATTCAAACTTCCTAACCTGCTGCGCCGAATCTTTGCCGAAGGTGCTTTTTCGCAGGCATTTGTGCCTATTCTGGCCGAATATAAAAGTAAGCAGGGAGAAGATGCGACCCGCGTCTTTGTCGCTTACGTTTCCGGGCTGTTGACCCTGGCGCTGGCAGTGGTGACGGTTGCCGGGATGCTGGCTGCGCCGTGGGTGATTTTAGTCACCGCGCCCGGTTTTGCCGACACGGCGGATAAATTTGCGCTGACCACTCAACTGCTGCGGATCACCTTTCCGTATATTTTGCTGATCTCACTGGCCTCGCTGGTCGGGGCAATCCTGAACACCTGGAATCGCTTTTCCATTCCGGCGTTTGCGCCCACGTTTCTGAATATCAGCATGATCGGCTTCGCGCTGTTTGCAGCCCCATATTTTCATCCACCGGTGCTGGCGCTGGCATGGGCCGTTACCGTTGGTGGCGTGTTACAGCTGGTTTATCAGCTTCCGCATCTGAAGAAAATTGGCATGCTGGTTCTTCCTCGTGTGAACTTCCACGATGCAGGGGCGATGCGTGTCGTCAAGCAAATGGGCCCGGCGATCCTTGGGGTATCTGTCAGCCAAATTTCTCTGATCATCAATACGATTTTCGCCTCGTTTCTGGCCTCCGGCTCAGTTTCATGGATGTACTATGCCGACCGTCTGATGGAGTTTCCGTCGGGCGTACTCGGCGTAGCATTGGGGACTATCCTGCTGCCATCGCTGTCCAAAAGCTTTTCCAGTGGTAATCATGACGAGTATTGCCGTTTGATGGACTGGGGCCTGCGTTTGTGTTTTCTGCTGGCATTACCAAGCGCCGTAGCGTTGGGTATTCTGGCTAAACCGCTGACAGTTTCTCTGTTCCAGTACGGTAAATTTACCGCCTTTGATGCTGCTATGACCCAGCGTGCGCTGGTGGCGTACTCGGTGGGTTTGATTGGCTTAATCGTGGTGAAAGTGTTGGCTCCAGGTTTCTATTCGCGCCAGGATATTAAAACGCCGGTAAAGATTGCCATTGTAACGCTGATTATGACCCAGGTAATGAACCTGGCATTTATCGGGCCGCTGAAGCATGCCGGGCTGTCGCTGTCGATTGGTCTGGCGGCATGTCTGAACGCGTCATTGCTGTACTGGCAGTTGCGTAAGCAGAATATCTTTACTCCCCAACCGGGTTGGACGTGGTTCCTGACGCGACTGGTAATTTCTGTGCTGGTGATGTCGGCGGCGCTGGTTGGGATGCTTTACATCATGCCGGACTGGTCACAGGGGACGATGTTATGGCGTCTGTTGCGTCTGATGGCCGTCGTGGTGGCGGGTATTGCCGCTTACTTTGCTGCGCTCGCCGTGCTGGGCTTTAAAGTGAAAGAGTTTGTGCGCCGGACGGCGTAACAGATCAGTTCAATGCCGGATGGCGGTATGACGCCGTATCCGGCCTACAGAACGCGTAGGCCTGATAAGCAAAAGTGTTATCAGGCTTGCATCAAATAGAGAATTTTTTTCCGCCGCGGTGCGCAGCAGAGGTTTGACCGTTTGCGCCGTACAGCGCCGGTTCCTGGTGCGGTTTCAGCACTTGGATCGCCTGTTGATTACGCTCGATCTGCCCTTCCAGCAGCCAGCCATTGTGCTGGTTGAGGTCGCGTAAGTGCTGTGTTTTCATGGTAATGGTCTTCCAGCGCTCGACAATTTCATCATTGGCGCTGCGCGTGGCGTCATGCTCCTGACGACGCTGTTGCTCCAGATAATCAAGGGTCGCCAGCAAAGAGCTTTTTTCTTCTGTAATACGCTGTAGCTGGCTGCCATTGATATGGCCTGCGGAAAGCTGCTGCTGTTCAGCATCCATTACCGTTTTCAGGTCATTGAGCACGGTCGTCATCTGGTCAAGTATTTCTGACAAGCGAGTCATACTTTATTTACTCTGTAAGTAGCTCTGCGCCTCGCGGATCAGCGAGTCGGCAATTTTTCCGGTGTCCATTTTCAGCTCACCGTTACGGATCGCGGTTTTCAGTGCTTCTACGCGTTCCATATTGATGTCATTGGTGCCGGGCTGCATCAGTTTAGCCTGAGCGTCGCTCAGCATGACGCTGGTGCTGGTGGTCGCGGTGGTTTTTTCCTTCCGCGTTTTTTGTACCGGCGCATCGCTGGTTTCGCGGGGCTGAACGGTACTGACTGGCTTCAATGGTGAGGTACGATCAATGCTCATTTTGTTTATCCTCATCGAGGGGTTACGCTATAGCGGCCCGCTGTATTCATTGGTTGATTATCTATCGGCACACGCTAAAAAATCTTTAACTTATTATAGGTTAATAAGAATATTCCCATCAGAATCGACGACACCGCTCACCACCTGGCCTGAAACCATCCGCACTCGCGCATTCTGTGCAACGGCGGCATTGTTCAGCGCTTTACCTTCGGCATTCACCCGAAAACCATCTCCGTTGGCGATAACCAGAACGCGCTGACCGGCCTTGATCCGCCATGCCTGGCGCAACATCGAAAGCTGTATCGGCTGACCTGGAACCAGATCGCGCAGGCTTACGGCATCCTGCACCTGATTTATATCCAACACGGCGCGGGGCGGTAGCTGGTCTAACCGACCACGTTTCAGCGCTACGCTGGCCGGCGTCAGGGCGCTACCTCGGGCTACGGGCGCGGCGACAACAACGTAGTTTCCCGTGGCCTGCACGTTCACCTGCAGATAGCGTTTTTCGTTAGCGCAGCGCGCCAGCACGTTCACATTACCCCACAGTTTTGCGTTGCCAGACACGCTTAATGCCGGTTGATCACAGCTCGGCAGTAAGTTAGGTGACGTTCGAATAGTGACGACCACCTCATCGCTAAATCCGGCCAGACGCTGGGAAAACCATGCCGTCAGCTGTGAATTCAGGTCTTGCGCCAGCGTCACAGGGCTGAACAGCAGTGCTGCCACGACTATTCCACGTTTAAACGTTTGCATCAAAACCTCGCGCTTTTTCAGGTAGTGGAAGGATTTTACCTGTGTGACGCAGTCATCAACGCAATAAATAGCGACGCATTTTGCGTTTATTCCGGCGATAACGCGCGCGTAATGGGATTTAAGCTGTCGGCTGAATATTGTCATTTGCGGAGGAGATATGCTCGATAAGCTCGATGCCGCCTTACGTTTTCAACAGGAAGCGCTGAATTTGCGCGCCCAACGCCAGGAAGTGTTGGCGGCCAACATAGCCAATGCCGACACGCCGGGGTATCAGGCGCGCGACCTGGATTTCGCCAGTGAGTTAAAAAAAGTCATGGTGCGAGGACGGGAAGAAACCGGCGGCGTTTCATTGACGCTGACCTCTGCACAACACATTCCGGCCCAGGCCCTTTCTGCGCCTTCTACGGAGCTGCTCTACCGGATTCCTGACCAGCCGTCACTTGATGGCAACACGGTGGATATGGACCGGGAGCGTACGCAATTTGCAGACAACAGCCTCAAATATCAAATGGGGCTGACCGCGCTGGGTGGACAAATCAAAGGCATGATGAACGTGCTGCAGGGAGGAAACTAATTCGTGGCGCTGTTAAATATTTTTGATATCGCAGGCTCTGCGCTAACGGCTCAGTCTAAGCGCCTGAACGTAGCGGCCAGCAACATGGCGAATGCGGATAGCGTCACCGGACCTGACGGTCAGCCGTATCGCGCGAAGCAGGTTGTTTTTCAGGTTGATGCAGCACCAGGCGCGGCAACCGGCGGTGTGAAAGTTGCTGACGTTATTGAAAGCCAGGCGCCGGATAAGCTGGTTTATGAACCCGGTAATCCGCTGGCAGACGCGAACGGCTACGTAAAAATGCCAAATGTGGATGTTGTCGGTGAAATGGTCAATACCATGTCAGCCTCGCGCAGCTACCAGGCAAACGTCGAAGTGCTTAACACCGTGAAAAGCTTGATGCTCAAAACGCTGACGCTAGGCCAGTAAAGGAGGCGCACATGTCTATTGCTGTAAAAATGAATGACCCGAGCACGACGGGTGTTAATGATGCTACGGGGAAGAATTCGCTGACAGGCAGCAACGCAGCCGATCTGCAAAGCAGCTTTCTTACGCTGCTGGTTGCACAGCTGAAAAACCAGGATCCCACCAATCCGTTGCAAAACAACGAACTGACTACCCAACTGGCGCAAATCAGTACCGTGAGCGGTATTGAAAAACTGAACACCACGTTGGGGTCGATCTCCGGGCAGATCGACAACAGTCAGTCGCTGCAGGCTAGTACGTTGATTGGTCACGGCGTCATGATCCCGGGCACCACCATCCTGACCGGTAAAGGTTCGGAAGAGGGGGCAAAAACCACCACCACGCCGTTTGGCGTTGAACTGCAGCAACCGGCAGATAAGGTAACGGCAACCATTACCGATAAAGACGGCAAGGTGGTACGTACCATTGATATTGGTGGGTTGAAAGCAGGCGTTCATACCTTTACTTGGGATGGCACCATGACCGATGGCACGGATGCGCCAAGCGGTTCTTACAACGTGTCAATTGCTGCAAGCAATGGCGGAACGCAACTGGTGGCACAGCCGCTTCAGTTTGCGCTGGTGCAGGGCGTTATTCGCAGTAACGGCGGAAATACGCTGGATCTGGGCACCTATGGAACCACCACCCTCGACGAAGTACGGCAGATAATTTAAGCCACCACACTTATCAGGAGTAAGTCATGGCCTTTTCACAAGCGGTCAGCGGTCTGAACGCTGCAGCGACCAACCTCGATGTCATTGGTAACAACATCGCCAACTCCGCCACCTACGGTTTTAAATCCGGTACGGCATCTTTTGCTGATATGTTTGCCGGTTCTAAAGTGGGTCTGGGCGTTAAAGTGGCGGGTATTACCCAGGACTTTACCGACGGCACCACCACCAACACCGGACGTGGGCTGGATGTTGCTATCAGCCAGAACGGTTTTTTCCGCATGGTAGACAGCAACGGTTCCGTTTTCTACAGCCGTAACGGTCAGTTCAAGCTCGATGAAAACCGCAATATCGTCAACATGCAGGGGCTGCAGCTGACGGGTTATCCGGCTACTGGCACACCGCCAACGATCCAGCAAGGGGCTAACCCGGCACCGATCACTATCCCCAATACGCTGATGGCGGCTAAAACCACCACGACCGCGTCAATGCAGATCAACCTGAACTCCACTGACAAAGTGCCAACGAAAACCCCGTTCAATCCAAACGATGCGGATTCCTACAACAAGAAAGGCACCGTTACCGTTTTCGATAGTCAGGGTAATGCCCATGACATGAATATTTTTTATGTCAAAAATGCGCAGAGCAATACCTGGGAAGTTCACACGCAGGATGCTTCAACCGGAGGCGCTGCACAATCAGCCGGGTTTATGCGCTTTAATGAAAACGGTGTGTTTTTAGGGATTAGCGCCACTGCAACCGGGGCGCCAGCAGGAACGGGTATCAACATCACCACCGGGCAGATTAACGGTGCAGATGCTGCAACTTTCTCTCTGAGCTTCCTGAACTCCATGCAGCAGAACACCGGTGCCAACAACATCGTTGCCACGAATCAGAATGGCTACAAGCCGGGTGATCTGGTGAGCTACCAGATTAACAATGACGGTACCGTGGTCGGTAACTACTCCAATGAACAACAACAGGTGCTGGGGCAGATCGTGCTGGCAAACTTTGCCAACAACGAAGGTCTGGCTTCTCAGGGCGATAACGTCTGGGCCGCTACTCAGGCCTCTGGCGTGGCGCTGCTGGGTACCGCAGGCGAAGGAAACTTCGGCAAGCTGACCAACGGTGCGCTGGAAGCGTCAAACGTGGATTTAAGTAAAGAACTGGTGAATATGATCGTCGCCCAGCGTAACTATCAGTCAAACGCGCAGACCATCAAAACCCAGGATCAGATCCTCAACACGCTGGTCAACTTGCGCTAAGCGCCTGACGGGATGGCTTAATGGATCACGCAATATATACCGCCATGGGCGCAGCCAGTCAGACGCTGAATCAACAGGCGGTGACGGCCAGCAACCTGGCAAATGCCTCCACGCCGGGTTTTCGCGCGCAGCTCAATGCGCTACGCGCGGTCCCCGTAGAAGGATTGTCTTTGCCGACGCGTACGCTGGTGGTGGCCTCCACGCCGGGGGCCGATATGACGCCGGGCCAGATGGACTATACCTCACGTCCATTAGACGTGGCGCTGCAACAGGATGGCTGGTTGGCTGTGCAGACCGCAGACGGCAGCGAAGGTTATACCCGTAATGGTGCCATTCAGGTAAGCCCTACGGGTGAACTGACCATTCAGGGACACCCGGTGATTGGCGAAGCCGGACCGATAGCCGTACCGGAAGGTTCAGAAGTCACCATTGCGGCTGACGGAACGATTTCGGCGCTAAACCCTGGCGATCCGGCGAATACCGTAGCGCCAGTTGGGCGACTGAAGTTAGTGAAGGCGACGGGGAGTGAAGTGCAACGTGGCGATGACGGTATGTTCCGTCTGACCCAGGCCGCACAGGCTACTCGTGGTGCGACGTTACAGGCCGATCCTGGCATTCGTGTCATGTCGGGCGTGCTGGAAGGCAGTAACGTCAAGCCGGTTGCCGCGATGAGTGACATGATCGCTAACGCCCGCCGTTTCGAAATGCAAATGAAGATTATCAGTAGCGTGGATGATAACGCGGGCCGCGCCAACCAACTGCTGTCGATGAGTTAATACAGGACATTTTATGATCAATTCATTATGGATCGCCAAAACCGGCCTGGATGCGCAGCAAACCAACATGGATGTGATTGCCAACAACCTGGCAAACGTCAGCACCAACGGATTTAAGCGCCAACGTGCGGTATTTGAAGATCTGTTGTATCAGACGATTCGCCAGCCTGGCGCGCAGTCTTCTGAACAAACCACGCTGCCGTCTGGTTTGCAGATTGGTACCGGTGTGCGTCCGGTTGCTACCGAACGTTTACACAGTCAGGGTAACCTGTCGCAGACCAACAACAGTAAAGATGTGGCGATTAAAGGCCAGGGCTTTTTCCAGGTCATGCTGCCAGATGGCACGTCAGCCTATACCCGTGACGGTTCTTTCCAGGTGGATCAAAACGGTCAACTGGTGACCGCAGGTGGTTTTCAGGTGCAACCGGCCATCACCATTCCGGCTAACTCGCTCAGTATCACTATTGGACGCGACGGGATTGTCAGCGTGACCCAGCAGGGGCAGGCTGCACCGGTTCAGGTAGGGCAGCTTAACCTGACTACTTTTATGAACGATACCGGCCTGGAAAGCATTGGTGAGAATCTGTACACCGAAACGCAGTCATCCGGTGCGCCGAACGAGAGCACGCCGGGGCTGAACGGCGCGGGTCTGCTGTATCAGGGATATGTTGAAACCTCTAACGTCAACGTGGCGGAAGAGTTGGTAAACATGATCCAGGTTCAGCGCGCTTATGAAATCAACAGTAAAGCGGTATCGACCACCGATCAGATGCTGCAAAAACTGACGCAACTCTAAAGTGTGGTCCGGTGAGGTGCAAACCTCACCGGCACACTGATTTTGAAGATGACGGCAATGCGAAAATACGCGCTTCACCCATACCCAATTTTAGCCCTGTTGGTGGTTTCACTGACAGGATGCGCCTGGATCCCGGCCACGCCCCTCGTGCAAGGCGCGACGACCGCCCAGCCCGTTCCTGGTCCAACGCCGGTGGCAAATGGCTCAATCTTCCAGTCGGCGCAGCCGATTAACTACGGCTATCAGCCGCTATTCGAAGACCGCCGCCCGCGCAATATTGGCGATACGTTAACCATCGTATTGCAGGAAAACGTCAGCGCGAGCAAAAGCTCTTCGGCTAACGCCAGCCGTGACGGCAAAACCAACTTTGGTTTTGATACTGTCCCGCGCTATTTGCAAGGATTGTTCGGTAACGAACGTGCCGACGTAGAAGCGTCAGGCGGTAACTCCTTTAACGGTAAAGGCGGCGCGAACGCCAGAAATACCTTCAGCGGTACGCTGACCGTAACGGTCGATCAGGTACTGGTGAATGGCAACTTACATGTCGTGGGTGAAAAACAGATCGCCATTAATCAGGGCACTGAATTCATTCGCTTCTCCGGGGTGGTTAACCCTCGCACTATCAGTGGCAGTAACTCCGTACCGTCAACTCAGGTTGCGGATGCGCGGATTGAGTACGTCGGCAACGGCTACATAAATGAAGCGCAAAATATGGGCTGGTTGCAGCGTTTCTTCCTTAACTTGTCGCCGATGTAAGCGAGGTACCCTGTGTTTAAATCTTTTGTTGGAATGGTACTGGTGCTGGTAACCGCCTTCGCGTATGCCGACCGTATTCGTGACCTGACCAGCGTGCAGGGCGTGCGGGAAAACTCGCTGATTGGTTATGGGCTGGTGGTCGGACTGGATGGCACAGGTGACCAGACTACACAGACGCCATTTACGACACAAACGCTCAACAACATGCTGTCGCAGTTGGGGATCACCGTGCCCACTGGCACCAATATGCAACTGAAAAACGTGGCAGCGGTCATGGTCACTGCGCAGTTCCCGGCCTTTGGTCGTCAAGGGCAAACTATTGACGTGGTCGTCTCTTCCATGGGGAACGCTAAAAGCCTGCGCGGCGGAACGCTGCTGATGACTCCGCTGAAAGGGGTCGATAGCCAGGTCTATGCGTTGGCGCAGGGGAATATTCTGGTTGGCGGTGCAGGCGCGGCTGCGGGTGGCAGTAGCGTGCAGGTAAACCAGCTCAATGGTGGACGTATTACCAACGGCGCGACCATCGAACGTGAATTACCCAGCCAGTTCGGCGGCGGTAACACCATTAATTTGCAGCTGAATAATGAAGATTTCACGATGGCACAGCAAATTACCGACACTATTAATCGCTCGCGCGGTTTTGGCAGCGCAACGGCGCTGGATGCCCGGACAATCCAGGTGCGGGTGCCAAGCGGCAACAGTTCGCAGGTGCGCTTCCTCGCCGACATTCAGAATATGGAGGTGAACGTCACGCCGCAGGACGCGAAAGTGATTATTAACTCGCGTACGGGATCGGTGGTCATGAACCGCGAAGTGACGCTGGACAGTTGTGCTGTGGCGCAAGGTAACCTGTCGATCACAGTTAACCGCCAGGCGAATGTTAGCCAGCCGGATACGCCGTTTGGCGGTGGACAAACTGTAGTGACGCCGCAAACGCAGATCGATCTGCGTCAGAGCGGTGGTTCGTTGCAGAGCGTGCGCTCCAGCGCCAACCTGAACAATGTCGTACGTGCATTGAATGCGCTGGGGGCAACACCGATGGATCTGATGTCTATCCTGCAATCCATGCAAAGTGCGGGTTGTCTGCGCGCCAAACTGGAAATCATCTGATGATTGGTGATACCAAATTGCTGACCAGCGCCGCCTGGGATGCGCAATCACTGAACGAACTGAAAGCGAAAGCGGGTCAGGACCCGGCGGCGAATATCCGCCCGGTTGCCCGCCAGGTTGAAGGGATGTTCGTGCAAATGATGCTGAAAAGCATGCGTGAAGCGTTGCCAAAAGATGGCGTGTTTAGCAGCGACTCGACGCGTTTGTATACCAGCATGTATGACCAGCAAATTGCGCAGCAGATGACCGCAGGTAAAGGTCTGGGGCTGGCTGAGATGATGGTTAAGCAGATGACCGAAGGGCAGGCGCAACCTGCGGATGACGCGCCGCAGGTGCCAATGAAGTTCTCACTGGAAACGGTGACCAGCTATCAAAATCAGGCGCTGACGCAACTGGTCCGCAAAGCGATTCCCCGGGCGACAGACAGCAATGAAGAACCGTTATCAGGTGACAGTAAAGATTTCCTTGCCCAGCTCTCGCTACCGGCAAAACTGGCCAGCCAGCAAAGCGGTGTTCCGCACCATCTGATTCTGGCGCAGGCGGCGCTGGAATCCGGTTGGGGCCAGCGACAGATTCGCCGTGAAAACGGCGAACCGAGCTTTAACATTTTTGGCGTGAAGGCTTCGGGAAGCTGGAAAGGTCCAACCACCGAAATAACCACTACCGAATATGAAAACGGTGAGGCGAAAAAGGTGAAAGCCCGCTTCCGCGTCTACAGCTCTTATCTTGAGGCGCTGTCGGATTACGTCGGTCTGATATCCCGTAATCCGCGCTACGCGGCGGTAACCGCCGCCGCGACCGCCGAACAGGGCGCGCAGGCGCTGCAGAATGCCGGTTACGCGACCGACCCTAACTACGCACGCAAATTAACCAGCATGATCCAGCAGTTGAAATCGATGAGCGAAAAAGTGAGCAAAACCTACAGTACGAATATCGATAATCTCTTTTAAATAGCTCAAGTCTACCAACCTGCTGCCGATAATAACGAGTATTGAAGGATTACAAGGAACCTCCATGTCCAGCTTGATTAATAACGCGATGAGTGGACTCAGCGCAGCGCAGGCCGCGTTGAGTACCGCCAGTAATAATATCTCCAGCTATAACGTTGCCGGCTACACCCGCCAAACGACAATTATGGCACAGGCGAACAGTACGCTGGGTGCGGGGGGCTGGGTTGGCAATGGCGTCTATGTTTCTGGCGTGCAGCGCGAGTATGACTCCTTTATCACTAATCAGTTGCGAGCAGCGCAGAATCAGAGCAGCGGTCTGACGACGCGCTATGAGCAAATGTCAAAAATTGACAATCTGCTCTCCAGCAAAACCAGTTCCATTTCGACCTCAATGCAGGACTTTTTTACCGGTTTGCAAACGCTGGTCAGTAATGCCGAAGATCCGGCGGCGCGTCAGGCGTTGATCGGCAAAGCGAATGGTTTAGTGAATCAGTTTAAAACAACTGACCAGTATCTGCGCGATCAGGATAAGCAGGTCAATACTGCAATAAAAGCAAGTGTTGATCAGATCAACAACTACTCGAAACAGATTGCCAGTCTTAACGACCAGATTTCCCGTCTGACGGGCGTCGGCGCTGGTGCATCGCCTAACGATTTGCTTGACCAGCGCGACCAACTGGTCAGTGAACTTAACCAGATTGTCGGCGTGGAAGTCAGCGTGCAGGACGGCGGGACTTACAATGTTACCATGGCGAACGGCTATTCACTGGTGCAGGGCAGCAATGCGCGTCAACTGGCGGCAGTCCCTTCCAGCGACGATCCTAATCGCACTACTGTGGCCTACGTTGATGGGGTTGCCGGTAATGTCGAGATCCCCGAGAAACTGTTGAATACCGGTTCATTGGGCGGATTACTGACTTTCCGTTCGCAGGAGCTGGATCAGACGCGCAACACTCTTGGCCAACTGGCGCTTGCGTTTGCCGATGCGTTTAACACCCAGCATAAAGAAGGTTTTGATGCTAACGGCGATCAGGGTAAGGATTTCTTTGCTATTGGCAGCCCGGCTGTATTCAATAACACAAAAAATTCGGGGACAGGATCGCTAGGCGCGAAGATCACCGACAGTTCTGCCGTACAGGCGACAGATTATAAAATCGTTTTTGATGGGACGGACTGGCAGGTTACACGTCTGGCTGACAACACCAGCTTCAAAGCTACCGTGGCTGGCGGAAAAATGTCCTTCGATGGGATGGAGATTACAGTTAACGCGGGGGCGACAGCTAATGACAGCTTTATAGTGAAGCCGGTGAGTAACGCTGTTGTTGATATGAAAGTCATGGTGACCGATGAGTCGAAAATTGCGATGGCTCAAGTGTCTAAAAATGATCCCGATCCGGATATTGATAAGGGTAAAAGCGATAACCGCAACGGCCAGAAACTGCTGGATCTGCAAACCAAGGCCACTGTCGGTGATAAAACCTTTAATGACGCCTACGCCACGCTGGTGAGCGATGTTGGTAACAAAACCGCGACGCTGAAAACCAGCGCCATCACCCAGAATAACGTGGTAACGCAACTTTATAAGCAGCAGCAGTCTATTTCCGGGGTTAACCTCGACGAAGAGTACGGAAATTTGCAGCGTTATCAACAATATTACCTGGCTAACGCGCAAGTACTGCAAACTGCGAATGCGCTGTTCGATGCACTGATTAATATTCGCTAAGGGAGAGGGAGACTATGCGTATTAGCACCCAGATGATGTACCAGCAGAATATGCGCGGCATCACTAACTCTCAGGCGGAATGGATGAAGTTCGGCGAGCAGATGTCGACGGGCAAACGCGTGCTGAACCCATCTGACGATCCGATTGCCGCCTCGCAAGCTGTAGTACTTTCGCAGGCTCAGGCGCAGAACAGCCAATACACGTTGGCGCGCACATTCGCGACGCAAAAAGTGTCGCTGGAAGAGAACGTGCTGAATCAGGTGACGACGGCGATCCAGACTGCGCAGGAAAAAATCGTTAGTGCGGGAAACGGTACGTTAAGTGATGATGACCGTGCATCGTTGGCCACCGACCTGCAGGGGATCCGCGATCAGCTGATGAACCTGGCGAACAGCACCGACGGTAATGGGCGCTACATTTTTGGCGGATATAAAACAGAATCTGCACCGTTTGCCCAGGCTGATGGCGCTTACAGCGGCGGTACGACAAACGTCACCCAGCAAGTTGATGCCTCCCGGACCATGGTGATTGGTCATACTGGCGATAAAGTCTTCGCCAGCCTGACCAGCAACGCCGTGCCTGAACCTGCGGGCGGTACTCAGGAAAAGAACCTGTTCAAAATGCTGGATAGCGCGATTGATGCGCTTAACACACCGGTTGAGGGCAATGATGCGGCAAAAGCTACGGCCACTGCAGCCATCGATAAAACCAGCCGAGGTCTTAAAAACTCGCTGAATAACGTGCTGTCTGTACGTGCAGAATTAGGCACGCAGCTAAGCGAATTGAGCTCGCTGGATTCACTGGGTGCCGATCGTGCATTGGGGCAAACCCAACAGATGAGTAATCTGGTGGATGTCGACTGGAACGCCGCGATTTCGTCTTATGTGATGCAACAAGCCGCACTGCAGGCATCGTATAAAACGTTTACTGATATGCAGGGCATGTCGCTGTTCCAGCTTAACCGGTAACGACCCATTTTGAACATATCATGAAACTGGATATGTTTATCTGCCCGCTCCCTTAACACCCGGAGCGGGCATTTTTTTAGGCGTCCGTCGTTTTGTAAAGTGACAGATTGCTTGTGAGTCTGATTACCAGTGCGATCGCACCGCTACATGTTGCCAGTGCAACCACACCTTCCCAGTTTGCCAGCGCGTAAACCTGGCTGCCGAGAACTGAACCCAGCGCCATACCGATAAATACCATGGTAAACAACAGTGCGTTCAGACGCCCTCTGGCCTGAGGCTCCAGGCTATAGACCAGGTTCTGGTGGGCAACCAGGCTGGATTGTAATCCGAGATCAAAACCTACCGCTGAAAGGGCAATAAGCAACCATTGTCCCTGAACTGGTAGAGCGGGTAACAAGAACATCAGTGCGAAGGATACCGTGACCAGTAAAGCACTTAACTGCGTCACTTTCGCAGCACCTACTTTATCAGCAAGGTGACCTGCCAGCGGCGCGGCAAGCGCTCCGGCCGCACCCGCGATACCAAACGCGCCTGCCATCGCGCTACCCATTTGGTAATGTTCAGATAACATCACAGCCAGCGTAGACCAGAAGGCGCTAAAGGCAATGGACAGAAAACCTTGCGCCAGTGCCGCGCGCCGTAAGGCGGGATACCTTTGCCACAGTTGCGCCATCGAGAGCATTAATGACGGGTAGCTCAACGTGGAATGGACGGCAAAACGAGGCAGTGCTTTCCACATAATCACGGTAATAACAGCAATACTGACGGCGGCGAGCTGATACATTTCGCGCCAGCCAAAGGCTTCACCTATCAGTCCACTGATGGTACGCGAGAGTAAAATCCCCAGCAGTAGGCCAGTCATTACGGTGCCCACCGTTTTTCCCTGCCTGCCTTCAGGCGCCAGAATGGCCGCTGCGGGGACAATGTCCTGCGCCATAGTTGCCGCCATTCCCATCAGCAGGCTGACCAGCAATAGTGAATACAACTGTCCGGTAAAGCTGCAGGCCAGAAGAAGGAAGGCAAGCGTGAAGCTTTTAAACAGAATTAGCGTCCGGCGATCATAACGGTCTCCCAGGGGCAGTAAAAACAAAATCCCCAGCGCGTATCCCGCCTGGGTGAGCGTCGGAACCAGCCCCATGCCGGTGATGCTTAAGTCCAGATCCTGACCCATTAAAGGCAGAAGAGGCTGGGCATAGTAGATAGCGGCCACGCTGAAACCAGCGCCCAATGCCAGAACAAAAATGACCCAACGGGAAAGTGCGATATGCGTGTTCACAAATGATTCCTCAATCACAGGATGTGCGGCTATTTTTATCCTTCAGCGGATGGTGCGGTAGCGAGCGCAGTGGTAAAACTGTTATACGTATAGCGTATGAAGAAATTACGAATGATAAAAAATGAACGTATAGATAGGGTGGAGCTGATGCGGACTTTCGTGCGCATCGTCGAGGCTGGATCGCTTTCGGCTGCGGCAAAACAGATGGGCACAACGCAGGCGACTGTCAGCCGCCGGTTACAATCCCTGGAGGCACTGCTTGGTGTGAAACTGATAATGCGCACCACGCATGCGATGAAATTAACCGACGACGGTGAGCGCGGCTACCAGCATGCCAAGAAAATTATTGATGCGTGGCTGGCACTGGAAGATGGGCTCAATGTCACGGAGGAGGAACCGGTGGGCACGCTGCGGGTACGTGCACCGCATGCCTTCGGGCAGCAACAACTTCTTGAGCCGTTGCTGCACTTTCTTTCTCGTTATCCGCAGTTGTCGGTAGAGTGGATGCTCAATGATAAAACCGTTGATTTCCTCAGCGATAATATTGATTGCGCGATCAGGGTGGGGGCAGAGGTTGATCCGGACACTGTCTCGGTATTACTGGCCGAAGTTCCCCGGAGTACGGTGGTGAGTCCCGCATTGCTGGCGCAGTATGGCGAGCTTTCGCATCCGGAGCAATTATCCGCGCTGCCGTGGATTGCCGTGAACACGTTTTACCAACATAGCGTTTCGTTACTGCATCAATCGCGTAATGAACCGGTTACGCTGAATATTACACCCAGATTAAGCACCGACAGTATTTATGTTGCCAGAAATGCTGCCCTGGCAGGGTTAGGCGTGACGATTGTGTCGAGCTGGATGGTCGAGGAAGATATTGCCAGCGGACGCCTGGTTACGTTGCTACCCGAGTGGCATGCGGCATCGTTGCCTGTGCATTTGGTCTATCCCTGGGCGCGTTACTATCCGACCCGATTACGCAAATTTTTAGCTTTAATGAAAGATGTCATGCCGCAGCTAACGGGGATGAAACGTGTAAAACCCACGTAGAACCGATATAAAAAAGCCGACCCGAAGGTCGGCTTTGATAGTGATTATGACTTACTCAACAGGTTGCGGGCGTGTTGCTGGCGCGGTCGCCTGGTGCGTGGCGCTGTGTCCGCCTGCAGCACCTTTACCTTCAAAGGCGAATGCCGGACGTTGCCACTCGCTATGACGCGGCGCTTCAGGCACATATTCCGGTGCCGGGGCGCGGGTCATCGGTGCGGTCGCATGGCTGTGAAGATGTTCTGCGTCAGCGCTGGTTACGACAACGTCAGACTTAACGACTTCGGTTTCGACGACAGGTGCTGCAACAACTTGTTGCGGCGCTGCAACTTCTTCAACAACAGGCGCTGTTTCCACAACCTCGACAATCTCTTCAACCGATTCAGGCTGGGAGACAACGACGTCTGCAGGTTCTTCGACAACAGGCGCAGCTACAACTTCAGCTACAGGTTCGGCTTTCGCAGCGATCTCCTCGGCAACAGGTGCGTCGGATTCAGCGATAATTTGCGACTGCTGCTCGACCGGAGCTGCAATAACTTCCGGATGTGTGGTTTCAACCTGTGTGGTTTCAACAACCGCGGCCTGAGTTTCAGCTACGACAACCTCTGGCTGTACGGTTTCAACCGGTGCAGGGGTGTCCACAATGTGTTCTGCAGCTGCTGCAGCAACCTGAGGCTCTACGGCTACTGGTGCTGTTTGCGGCTGGACCATTTCCTGCTCGCGTTGCTCTTCACTCTGCTGATCCTGAGGACGAGCGACAGGATAGCGGATCCATACTTTACCGGACGCTAATTCCGGAGAGGCGCAGGCGACGGTTAACGGCATCGGCGACTGAACCGGGTAACGCTCGTCACGGTAACGGCGACGACGCTGTCCACTTACGCGCAGATGGCGAGGAGAGCGACGGGAACGACGCGGCATGCCATTGGAGTCACGCGCTTCGCTGTTGTCTTCCTGCTCAGTTGCGACGACAGCTGGCAGATCAACTTTCGCCAGTTCGGTACGCTGTACCGGTGCAGACTGTTCAGTAGGCTGAGTGACAACTGTTTCAGCGACCACGGCGGCGGTAGCCACCTCGGCTTCGACTGCCGGACTGTCTGTGAAACGAACTTTCTGACTCAACTGACGCTGTTTACGGCGAGTTTGAGGCTGACGTACGCGCTCTTCCTGCTCGGTATCCTGCACTGGCTGTTCAGCCTGGTTCAGCTCTTTAACTTCCTGCTGTGCCTGACGTTTATCATCGTTACGACGACGGTTACGTTCGCGACGCGGAGCCTGCTGCTCATCGCCTGACTTCGTTTTGTCTGCAATGTCAGTGGATTGCTGGCGGTTATCACGTGCTTCCGCATTTTGCTGCTGTGATTGACGACGATTACGGCGGTTTTCTTCGCGATTTTCGCCGCTTTCTGAACGCTCGTTACGGTTGTCACGGTCACCACGGTTGTCGCGATTATCACGACGATCGTTACGGTCGCGACGATTGTTCTGACGCGGTTTACGACGATCCTGTTGGCGTTCCGTTTTCTCTTCAGCTTTCGGTGCAGGTTGTTCAACCGGTTTTACTTCTTCGCTACCGCTGAAGATGGACTTCAGAGCGCCAAAGAAACGACTAATCAAACCCGGCTGTGCGGCGACAGCTGTGGTCGCAACTGCAGCTTTAGGCGCAACGGCTTTCGTAGCTGGCTCCTGCAGTGCAGGGGCTGGCGGCACGTCTGGCATCGCAAAGGTGGCCAGCGCCGGTTGTTCTGGCTGTTTACGCTCGACGTATTCTTCTTCCGTCGGCAATGCCATCGCTTCTTCATGCAGTTTCGGCAGCAGGTAGCTCAGGGTAGGCGTTTCTTCCCCTTTGCGTACACGCAGCACGGAGTAGTGCGGGGTTTCCATCTGATCGTTTGGCACGATCACACAGCGCACCCCGTTCTGACGCGTCTCGATGGCATTTACCGCGGTACGTTTTTCGTTAAGCAGATAGGATGCGATCGGCACAGGAACAATAGCGTGAACTTCCTGCGTATTTTCTTTCAGCGCTTCTTCTTCGATCAGACGCAGAATAGACAGCGACAGTGATTCGTTATCACGTACGGTACCGGTGCCGGAGCAGCGCGGGCACACGTGATGGCTGGATTCACCCAGCGACGGGCTCAGACGCTGACGGGACATCTCCAGCAGACCGAAACGAGAAATATGGCTGATCTGAATACGTGCTCTGTCCTGACGCACAGCTTCACGCAGACGGTTTTCAACCGCACGCTGGTGGCGAACCGGGGTCATATCGATAAAGTCGATAACAATCAGGCCGCCGAGGTCGCGCAGGCGCAACTGACGAGCAATTTCATCGGCTGCTTCAAGGTTTGTGTTGAACGCTGTTTCTTCGATGTCGCCGCCGCGGGTTGCGCGTGCGGAGTTGATATCGATAGCGGTCAGCGCTTCAGTGCTGTCGATTACGATTGAGCCGCCGGACGGCAGACGTACTTCGCGCTGGAACGCAGACTCAATTTGAGACTCGATTTGATAGTGGCTGAACAGCGGGATTTCACCGGTGTACAGTTTGATTTTGCTGCTGAAATCCGGACGCCCCAATGCAGCGATGTGCTGACGCGCCATCTCCATGACTTTTGGGTTGTCGATGAGGATTTCGCCGATGTCCTGACGTAAGTAGTCACGGAATGCGCGAACGATAACGTTGCTTTCCTGGTGGATCAGGAACGGAGCAGGGCGGCTGTCAGCGGCTTTTTGAATCGCTTCCCAGTGTTTCAGGCGGAAGCTCAGGTCCCACTGCAGTGCTTCGGCGGATTTGCCGACACCTGCGGTACGCACGATAAGCCCCATGCCATCAGGCAGTTCCAGACTTGCCAGTGCTTCTTTCAGTTCGGTACGGTCGTCGCCTTCAATGCGACGGGAGATACCGCCCGCGCGCGGGTTGTTCGGCATCAGAACCAGATAGCTCCCCGCCAGACTGATAAAGGTGGTCAGCGCAGCGCCTTTATTGCCGCGTTCTTCTTTATCGATCTGAACAATGACTTCCTGACCTTCGCGCAACACGTCTTTTATGTTGGGACGACCATGGGAGTTGTAGTTAGCGGGGAAGTATTCGCGGGCAATTTCTTTTAACGGGAGGAAACCGTGACGTTCAGCGCCGTAATCAACGAAAGCAGCTTCCAGACTCGGTTCAATACGGGTAATTTTGCCTTTATAGATATTGGCTTTTTTCTGTTCGTGTCCAGGACTTTCAATATCCAGATCGTACAGACGCTGCCCATCTACAAGGGCGACACGCAACTCTTCCTGCTGAGTCGCGTTAATTAACATTCTTTTCATCGTAACTTACTCATTATTCTTACATTGACGACTAAGCTGCGGGCAGAGTAATGCCTTTCCGGGTGTGAACCGATGGCCTCGTGTCTATTCGCGTCGCCAACCTCACGGTTATCGTCAGCTCAAAGAGGCGCAGAGTGTCGGTTGCCTGTATTTCATACGGAAACACAGCGCAATTATCAGGGGAACAGTCTGGGTGTTACTCTCCAGAGAAGCTTCCTTATTACCGGTAAGGACTGCAACCCGCAGCCCGCTAACTGCCTGAAAGATCAATACGTCTTACGCCATTGCTGCGTTGATGATCGGTCGGGCAAAATTGGGTCATTCCGGAAAAGTTCTTGTTTTAACAAGATTCAACACGGAAACAACCTCATTATTCCACTGCTAACCTTGTTATAGCAAGATGACTTTTGCCATTTATCACCCGGTTACTCACAGTTTTTTCACTTCCGCGTAGTGATTGCTTTAATAACCACCAAATCGGCGATGTCAAACTTAAGTAATAAGGTATAGCAGTTAATATAAGCATAGAAAAATGTGTGGCGCGAATCTTGATGGCTATTTAAAATCGGCCCCCATGAAAACAGAGACTCCAGCCGTAAAAACAGTTGCCATTACTGCCGACGAAGCAGGGCAACGCATCGACAACTTTTTGCGCACCCAGCTTAAGGGCGTGCCGAAAAGTATGATTTATCGCATTTTGCGTAAAGGCGAAGTGCGGGTGAACAAAAAACGCATTAAACCCGAGTACAAACTCGAAGACGGGGACATTGTGCGTATTCCACCTGTGCGTGTCGCTGAACGTGAAGAAGAGGCCATTTCACCAAATCTGCAGAAGGTCGCGGCGCTGACCGATGTCATTTTATATGAAGATGACCACATTCTGGTGCTTAACAAACCTTCGGGCACGGCCGTGCACGGCGGCAGCGGACTTAGCTTTGGCGTCATTGAAGGCTTACGCGCGCTGCGTCCGGAAGCGCGTTTCCTTGAGCTGGTGCATCGCCTCGATC
Source organism: Citrobacter sp. VF227 (assembly GCF_052950715.1). NCBI lineage: Bacteria > Pseudomonadati > Pseudomonadota > Gammaproteobacteria > Enterobacterales > Enterobacteriaceae > Citrobacter > Citrobacter sp. VF227. Next base: position 23,870 of record NZ_JBRFVF010000002.1, on the reverse strand, counting down.
GGGATACATCCGGTGTGCTGTTGGTAGCCAAAAAACGCTCAGCCTTACGTTCGTTGCATGAACAACTGCGTGAAAAAGGCATGCAGAAAGACTACCTCGCGCTGGTCCGAGGCCAGTGGCAGTCGCATGTTAAATCCGTGCAGGCGCCGCTGTTAAAGAACATTCTGCAAAGCGGCGAGCGTATCGTGCGGGTGAATCAGGAAGGCAAACCATCGGAAACACGCTTTAAAGTGGAAGAGCGCTACGAGTTTGCTACGCTTGTGCGCTGCAGTCCGGTGACCGGACGCACGCACCAGATTCGTGTGCATACGCAATATGCCGGACATCCGATTGCCTTTGACGATCGCTACGGCGACCGCGAGTTCGATAAGCAACTGGCGGATACCGGGTTGAGCAGGCTGTTTTTGCACGCCGCAGCATTGAAGTTTACTCATCCGGGGACGGGTGAAGTGATGCGTATTGAAGCGCCGATGGATAAGCAGTTGAAGCGCTGTCTCGAAGTATTACGCAGCAAAGGGTGATGCGCGTTGCGATTTTATCGCGCTAAATCCGTAGGCCTGATAGCGACGTAAACGTCTTATCAGGCCTACGTGATTACGCCTGTCAGCAGTTCTTTAATCATGCGTTCAGCGGGTTCATCTCTTCCCGCCGCAGCATTTGACATAATGCAATCAGTGGTAAACCGATCAAGGTATTTGGATCGCGACCTTCCAGGCGCTCAAAGAGTGCGATACCCAATCCTTCGCTTTTAAAACTACCGGCACAATGCAGCGGACGCTCTTTGCGCACGTAATCTTCAATTTCAGTTTCGCTTAAATGACGAAAATGAACGTCAAACGGCTCAACTTCAGTTTGTAAATGTCCGGTTGCAGAATTATACAGCGCAAGACCGGTATAAAACGTCACAATATTGCCACGGGCTTTGAGTAATTGCTGGCGCGCATTTTCTTCTGTTAATGGTTTACCGGTTATTTCACCATCAAGAACACAAATTTGATCGGATCCGATAATCAGATGCGAGGGATAACGGTGGGCGAGTGATTGCGCTTTTTGCTGCGCCAGTCGCAACACCAGGTGACGCGGTGCTTCGCCCGGTAACGGCGTTTCATCAACTTCAGGTGCTGCGCATTCGAACGGAATAGCCAGTTTTTCCAGTAAAGCGCGACGCCAGGGAGAGGTGGAAGCAAGAATAAGTTGAGGCATATTTTTTCCCTCGCATATAGCGTATTGATGAGAGCCATTTTAAACTATGGACTTCGTCCTGCAAGCTGGCTGTATTGGCTTGTGTTGAGCGATTTTAAGTCGATGACCCGCAATGTGTGCGAATTATTGGCAAAAGGCAACCACAGGCTGCCTTTTTCTTTGACTATATGACGTTACAAAGTTAATATGCGCGCCCTATGCAAAAGGTAAAATTACCCCTGACTCTTGATCCGGTTCGTACGGCTCAGAAACGCCTGGATTATGAAGGTATCTATACTTCTGATCTGGTTGAGCGTGTCGCCGATTCTGTAGTCAGTGTGGACAGTGATGTGGAATGCTCCATGTCGTTCGCTATCGATAACCAGCGTCTTGCCGTTATAACTGGTGATGCGAAGGTTTCGGTTACGCTCGAATGTCAGCGTTGCGGGAAACCGTTCCCACTTCATGTACACACAACATATTGTTTTAGTCCTGTCCGTTCTGACGAACAGGCTGAAGCACTCCCGGAAGCGTATGAGCCGATTGAGGTTAACGAATTCGGTGAAATCGATCTGCTTGCAATGGTTGAAGATGAGATTATCCTCTCCTTGCCGGTAGTTCCGGTGCATGATTCTGAACACTGTGAAGTGTCCGAGGCGGACATGGTCTTTGGCGAATTGCCTGATGAAGCGCAAAAACCAAACCCATTTGCCGTATTAGCCAGCTTAAAGCGTAAGTAATTGAGGAGTAAGGTCCATGGCCGTACAACAGAATAAACCAACCCGTTCCAAACGTGGCATGCGTCGTTCTCATGACGCTCTGACCGCAGTCACCAGCCTGTCTGTAGACAAAACTTCTGGTGAACAACACCTGCGTCACCACATCACTGCCGACGGTTTCTACCGCGGCCGTAAGGTAATCGCTAAGTAATCACGCATGACTCAATGACTTTCCCACTACGGTGAGAAAGACATAGAGTGCACGCGTGATGAAGCTTAGTGAGGCTTTCCCCGGGTAACTGGGGAAACACCTAACCGGGCAGCGACGATACCTTGACACGTCTAACCCTGGCGTTAGATGTCATGGGGGGAGATTTTGGCCCTACCGTGACAGTGCCTGCAGCATTGCAGGCACTGAATTCTAACTCGCAACTCACACTTCTTTTAGTCGGGGATCCCGATACAATCACGCCATTACTTGCCAAAGCTGACTTCGAACAACGTTCACGTCTGCAGATTATTCCTGCTCAGTCAGTTATTGCCAGTGATGCCCGGCCCTCGCAAGCTATTCGCGCCAGTCGTGGAAGCTCAATGCGTGTTGCCCTGGAGCTCGTGAAAGAAGGTCGAGCGCAAGCTTGTGTGAGCGCCGGTAACACAGGCGCGCTAATGGGACTTGCGAAATTATTGCTCAAACCCCTTGAGGGGATTGAACGTCCCGCATTGGTGACGGTTTTACCGCATCAGCAAAAGGGTAAAACGGTGGTGCTGGATTTAGGCGCCAACGTGGATTGTGATAGCACGATGTTGGTGCAATTTGCCGTCATGGGTTCCGTGCTGGCAGAAGAGGTGGTTGGCATTGCCAGGCCTCGTGTTGCGTTGCTCAATATCGGTGAAGAAGAAACTAAGGGTCTCGACAGTATTCGGGATGCTTCTGCAGTGCTAAAAACAATCCCTTCCATCAATTATATCGGCTATCTTGAAGCCAATGAGTTGCTGACCGGCAAAACGGATGTGTTGGTCTGTGATGGCTTTACGGGTAATGTCACATTAAAGACGATGGAAGGTGTTGTCAGAATGTTCCTTTCATTGCTGAAATCTCAGGGTGAGGGTAAAAAACGGTCGTGGTGGCTGCTGTTATTAAAACGTTGGTTACAAAAAAGCCTGACAAGGCGATTTAGTCACCTCAACCCCGACCAGTATAATGGCGCCTGTCTGTTAGGATTGCGCGGCACGGTGATTAAGAGTCATGGTGCGGCCAATCAGCGAGCATTTGAAGTCGCGATTGAACAGGCAGTGCAGGCGGTGCAGCGACAACTTCCTCAACGAATTGCCGCTCGCCTGGAATCTGTATACCCAGCTGGATTCGAACTGCTGGACGGTGGCGAAAGCGCAAACTCGAGAGCACACAGATAACGGTGAGTTTGTGAATGCTGCCAGCGTACCGGCGATTTGCTCGTAGCGGTATATAACCAAAAAGTGACTGAGCGTACATGTATACGAAGATTATTGGTACTGGCAGCTATCTGCCTGAACAAGTGCGTACTAACGCCGATTTGGAAAAAATGGTCGAGACATCTGATGAGTGGATCGTCACTCGTACAGGTATCCGTGAACGCCATATTGCAGCGCCAAACGAAACAGTTGCGACGATGGGCTTTGCCGCCGCAAACCATGCAATTGAAATGGCGGGCATCGACAAAGAACAAATTGGTCTGATTGTGGTTGCCACCACATCATCCACTCACGCATTTCCAAGCGCGGCATGCCAGATCCAAAGTATGCTGGGGATCAAAGGCTGCCCGGCGTTTGACGTTGCGGCCGCTTGTGCCGGTTTCACCTATGCCCTGAGCGTTGCCGACCAGTACGTTAAGTCTGGCGCAGTGAAGCATGCTTTGGTGGTGGGCTCTGATGTTCTGGCGCGTACCTGTGATCCAACCGATCGCGGCACGATCATTATTTTCGGTGATGGCGCGGGTGCGGTTGTACTGAGCGCATCAGAAGAACCAGGTATTCTCTCCACCCATCTACATGCTGATGGCCGCTATGGTGAGCTGTTGACGTTGCCTAATGCCGATCGCGTGAATCCGGAGAACCCGATTCACCTGACGATGGCAGGTAATGAAGTCTTTAAAGTCGCGGTGACTGAGCTTGCACACATCGTTGATGAAACGCTGGAAGCAAATAACCTCGATCGTTCTGCGCTGGACTGGCTGGTGCCGCATCAGGCAAACCTCCGCATTATCAGCGCAACAGCGAAAAAGCTGGGTATGTCGATGGATAATGTTGTCGTGACGCTCGACAGACATGGTAATACCTCTGCTGCCTCCGTACCGTGCGCGCTGGACGAAGCCGTCCGCGACGGGCGTATAAAAGCTGGGCAGTTGATATTGCTTGAAGCCTTCGGGGGTGGATTCACCTGGGGCTCCGCGCTGGTTCGTTTCTAGTATAAGGATTTAAACATGACGCAATTTGCATTTGTGTTTCCGGGGCAGGGTTCCCAGACCGTTGGGATGTTGTCTGAAATGGCAGCAAGCTACCCAATTGTTGAAGAAACTTTTGCTGAAGCATCGGCTGCGCTGGGCTATGATCTGTGGGCGCTGACTCAGCAGGGTCCGGCCGAAGAACTGAATAAAACCTGGCAGACGCAGCCAGCACTGTTGACCGCATCTGTCGCGCTTTATCGCGTATGGCAGCAGCAGGGTGGTAAAACACCTGCGCTGATGGCAGGTCACAGCTTGGGCGAATACTCTGCGCTAGTCTGTGCGGGTGTTATCGGTTTTGCCGATGCCGTACGTCTGGTTGAACTGCGCGGCAAATTCATGCAGGAAGCCGTACCGGAAGGCACTGGCGGCATGTCTGCGATTATCGGTCTGGACGACGCTGCTATCGCTAAAGCATGTGAAGAGTCTGCTGAAGGCCAGGTGGTTTCACCGGTAAACTTTAACTCACCGGGTCAAGTGGTTATTGCCGGACACAAAGAAGCCGTAGAACGTGCTGGCGCAGCATGTAAAGCTGCGGGGGCGAAACGCGCTCTGCCGCTGCCGGTCAGCGTTCCTTCTCACTGCGCGCTGATGAAGCCAGCTGCTGAGAAACTGGCCGTTGAGCTGCAAAAAATCACCTTTAACGCACCGACCGTTCCGGTTGTGAACAACGTCGACGTGAAGTGCGAAACCACCGCAGACGCTATTCGCGATGCGCTGGTTCGCCAGCTATACAGCCCGGTTCAGTGGACTAAAACCGTTGAATTTATGGCATCCCAGGGCGTTGAGCACTTGTATGAAGTTGGTCCGGGCAAAGTTCTGACCGGTTTGACGAAACGTATTGTTGACACCCTGACTGCTTCGGCACTGAATGAGCCGGCGGCACTGTCTGCGGCGCTAGAGCAATAAAAGAGGAAGACCATGAGTTTTGAAGGAAAAATCGCGCTGGTTACTGGTGCAAGCCGTGGCATTGGCCGCGCAATTGCTGAGACACTCGTTGCCCGTGGCGCGAAAGTTATCGGTACTGCAACCAGCGAAAGCGGCGCGCAGGCTATTAGTGATTACTTAGGTGCAAATGGTAAAGGTCTGATGTTGAATGTGACCGATCCGGCATCTATCGAATCGGTTCTGGAAAATATTCGCGCAGAATTTGGTGAAGTCGATATCCTGGTCAATAATGCTGGGATTACTCGTGATAACCTGTTAATGCGCATGAAAGATGACGAGTGGAACGATATCATCGAAACCAACCTGTCATCTGTTTTCCGTCTGTCAAAAGCGGTAATGCGCGCTATGATGAAAAAGCGTCATGGGCGTATTATCACTATCGGTTCTGTGGTTGGTACCATGGGAAATGCGGGTCAGGCTAACTACGCTGCGGCGAAAGCAGGTCTGATCGGCTTCAGTAAATCACTGGCGCGCGAAGTTGCGTCTCGTGGCATTACTGTAAACGTTGTTGCTCCGGGCTTTATTGAAACGGACATGACGCGTGCGCTGTCTGATGATCAGCGTGCGGGTATTCTGGCGCAGGTTCCTGCGGGTCGCCTTGGCGGCGCTCAGGAAATCGCCAGTGCGGTTGCATTTTTAGCTTCTGACGAAGCAAGTTACATCACAGGTGAGACTTTGCACGTCAACGGCGGGATGTACATGGTTTAACCACGATGAAAAATATTTGCGTTATTGTAGGTCTTGGCCTCAAAATAACGTAAAATCGTGGTAAGACCTGCCGGGATTTAGTTGCAAATTTTTCAACATTTTATACACTACGAAAACCATCGCGAAAGCGAGTTTTGATAGGAAATTTAAGAGTATGAGCACTATCGAAGAACGCGTTAAGAAAATTATCGGCGAACAGCTGGGCGTTAAGCAGGAAGAAGTAACCAACAATGCTTCCTTCGTTGAAGACCTGGGCGCGGATTCTCTTGACACCGTTGAGCTGGTAATGGCTCTGGAAGAAGAGTTTGATACTGAGATTCCGGACGAAGAAGCTGAGAAAATCACTACCGTTCAGGCTGCCATTGATTACATCAACGGCCACCAGGCGTAAGTGAACATCTCCAGGCGGTCATTCGACCGCCTGAGTTTTATCTTTTTATCCCACTTGAATTATTTTCCCTCCCTGGAGGACAACCGTGTCTAAGCGTCGTGTAGTTGTGACCGGACTGGGCATGTTGTCTCCTGTCGGCAATACCGTAGAGTCTACCTGGAAAGCTCTCCTTGCCGGTCAGAGTGGCATCAGCCTGATCGACCATTTCGATACTAGCGCCTATGCAACGAAATTTGCTGGCTTAGTAAAGGATTTTAACTGTGAAGACATTATCTCGCGCAAAGAACAGCGCAAGATGGATGCTTTCATTCAATATGGAATTGTCGCTGGCGTTCAGGCCATGCAGGATTCTGGCCTCGAAATAACGGAAGCGAACGCCCACCGTATTGGCGCCGCCATCGGCTCTGGTATTGGCGGTCTCGGTCTTATCGAAGAAAACCATACCTCTCTGGTAAATGGTGGACCGCGTAAGATCAGCCCGTTCTTCGTTCCGTCGACGATTGTTAACATGGTGGCAGGTCACCTGACCATCATGTACGGCCTGCAAGGGCCAAGCATCTCCATCGCGACCGCCTGTACTTCAGGCGTGCATAACATCGGTCATGCTGCACGTATCATTGCATACGGCGATGCGGACGCGATGGTTGCGGGTGGTGCAGAAAAAGCCAGTACGCCGCTGGGCGTGGGTGGTTTTGGCGCGGCACGAGCGCTGTCTACACGTAATGATAACCCGCAAGCGGCAAGCCGTCCGTGGGACAAAGAACGTGATGGCTTTGTGCTGGGCGACGGCGCAGGCATGGTTGTACTGGAAGAGTACGAACATGCGAAAGCGCGCGGTGCAAAAATTTATGCTGAAGTCGTTGGCTTTGGTATGAGCAGCGATGCTTACCACATGACGTCGCCACCAGAAAACGGTGCAGGCGCAGCACTGGCCATGGTCAACGCATTGCGTGATGCGGCTATTGAAGCGGGTCAAATCGGTTATGTCAACGCACATGGTACATCCACTCCGGCAGGCGATAAAGCGGAAACCCAGGCAGTGAAATCTGTCTTTGGCGATGCGGCAAGCCGTGTGATGGTCAGCTCCACTAAATCCATGACAGGACACCTGTTGGGTGCGGCGGGCGCGGTAGAGTCCATTTTCTCTATCCTGGCGCTGCGCGATCAGGCTATTCCGCCAACCATCAACCTGGATAACCCGGATGAAGGTTGTGACCTGGACTTCGTTCCGCACGAAGCGCGTCAGGTTAGTGGTCTGGAGTACACGCTGTGTAACTCCTTCGGCTTTGGCGGCACCAACGGCTCTTTAATCTTTAAAAAGATTTAACTCCGTCAGGTGATGCGCCAGCATCGGTAGTAAACTAAAAAAGGTCCGCTTGTCGGGCCTTTTTTTATTCAGTTTTCTGCCCTTGTCCTGTGTTACTCATCCTGCCAAACTAGCGGACCAGAAATAAGGAGCCACCATGTTCTTAATTAATGGCTGCGAGCAGAATATGCTGTCCGCAAGCGATCGAGCAACCCAGTTTGGGGATGGCTGTTTTACCACTGCGCGTATTATCGACGGCGAAATTTGCCTCTTTTCAGCGCATCTCGCACGTTTACAGGATGCCTGCCAAAAATTGCTGATCTCTTTCGAAGATTGGTCAGCACTGCAAAGTGAAATGAAAATGCTGGCGCATGGGCACGCGCGCGGCGTGTTGAAAGTCATTATCAGCCGAGGCAGTGGCGGGCGGGGCTATAGTGGTACAAGTTGTCACAGTGCCACACGTATACTCTCTGTTTCTGCCTGGCCCGATCATTACGATCGTTGGCGGCAAGAAGGAATAACCCTGGCGTTAAGCCCTGTGCGTCTGGGACGTAATCCGCTGCTTGCTGGACTTAAGCATCTGAATCGACTCGAGCAGGTGTTGATTCGCTCTCATCTTGAGCAGACGGACGCAGATGAAGCACTGGTTCTTGACAGTGAGGGATGGGTTACGGAATGCTGTGCGGCTAATTTGTTCTGGCGTAAGGGTGATGTGGTTTACACTCCCCGGCTGGAACAGGCTGGCGTGAATGGCATTATGCGACAATTCTGTATCCGGATGCTGGCACAATCGTCGTTCAGTATTGTCGAAAAGTATGCCGGGTTGGAAGAGGTTATGCAGGCCGATGAAATCGTCGTCTGTAATGCCTTAATGCCTGTTATTCCCGTGCGTGCCTGTGGCGACACACTGCTGTCTTCACGTTTGTTATTCGATTTTTTAGCCCCACTTTGTGAGCACCCGAATTAGTCATGAAAAAACTGTTACTCGTTGTCCTGTTATTGCTGGTTGTGCTGGGCATTGCCGCAGGAGTGGGAATGTGGAAAGTTCGCCATCTGGCGGACAGTAAGTTATTGATTAAAGAAGAGACGATTTTTACGCTGAAAGCGGGTACGGGCCGTCTGGCTCTTGGCGAACAGCTGTATGCGGACAAAGTTATCAATCGCCCGCGCGTGTTCCAGTGGCTGCTGCGTGTTGAACCCGACCTGTCACATTTTAAAGCAGGAACCTACCGTTTTACGCCTGACATGACGGTGCGGGATATGCTGCAACTGCTGGAAAGTGGCAAAGAGGCGCAGTTCCCGTTACGTCTGGTTGAAGGGATGCGTCTGAGTGATTACCTCAAACAACTGCGCGATGCGCCGTATATCAAACATACGCTAAGTGATGATAGTTACGAGACCGTTGCCCAGGCGCTGAAGCTGGAAAACCCGCAATGGGTGGAAGGCTGGTTCTGGCCAGATACCTGGATGTATACCGCGAATACCACCGACGTGGCGCTGCTAAAACGCGCGCATCAGAAAATGGTTAAAGCGGTGGATGCCGTCTGGGAAGGACGCGCAGACGGCCTGCCTTATCAGGATAAAAACCAGTTGGTCACCATGGCCTCTATTATTGAAAAAGAAACCGCGGTTGCCAGCGAGCGCGACCAGGTGGCTTCAGTGTTTATTAACCGCTTACGTATTGGCATGCGTTTGCAGACCGATCCGACGGTGATTTACGGAATGGGGGCACGGTATAATGGCAAATTATCGCGTGTGGATTTAGATACCCCAACCGCCTATAACACCTATACCATTACGGGGCTGCCGCCTGGCCCGATTGCCATGCCGGGCGAGGCTTCGTTACAGGCCGCAGCACATCCAGCCAAAACGCCGTATCTCTATTTCGTGGCTGACGGTAAAGGCGGCCACACGTTTAACACCAATCTTGCCAGCCATAATCGGTCCGTGCAGGATTACCTGAAAGTGCTTAAGGAAAAAAATGGGCAGTAACTATATCGTCATCGAGGGCCTGGAAGGCGCCGGAAAAACCACTGCGCGTAACGTGGTGGTTGAGACACTTGAGCAACTCGGTATTCGTGACATGGTGTTTACCCGCGAGCCTGGTGGAACGCAGCTTGCAGAGAAACTAAGAAGTCTGGTGCTGGACATTAAGTCGGTTGGTGACGAAATTATTACCGACAAAGCCGAAGTTCTGATGTTCTACGCCGCGCGCGTGCAACTGGTTGAAACCGTTATTAAACCTGCGCTGGAAAAAGGTAAATGGGTTATTGGCGATCGTCACGATCTGTCGACTCAAGCGTATCAGGGCGGCGGACGCGGCATCGATCAACACATGCTGGCAACCCTGCGCGATGCGGTGCTCGGCGATTTTCGCCCGGACCTGACGCTCTATCTGGATGTAACTCCAGAAGTCGGCTTAAAACGTGCCCGTGCTCGTGGCGAGCTGGATCGTATCGAGCAGGAATCTTTTGATTTCTTTAATCGCACCCGCGCACGCTATCTTGAACTCGCCGCTAAAGACGCCAGCATTCGTACTATTGATGCTACGCAGCCGCTGGAGGCTGTAATGGCTGATATCCGTAATACCATCACCCAGTGGGTGAAGGAGCAGGGCGCATGAAATGGTACCCATGGTTACGACCGGATTTTGAAAAACTGGTAGCCAGCTACCAGGTGGGTCGTGGTCACCATGCGTTACTGATTCAGGCATTACCCGGCATGGGCGACGACGCACTGATTTACGCGCTCAGCCGCTATTTAATGTGTCAGCAACCGGAAGGGCATAAAAGCTGTGGTCAGTGCCGGGGCTGTCAACTGATGCAGGCGGGGACACATCCTGACTACTATTCGCTGTTGCCGGAAAAAGGCAAAAGCGCACTGGGGGTTGATGCGGTACGCGAAGTCAGTGAAAAGCTCTACGAACATTCGCGCCTTGGCGGTGCGAAAGTGGTGTGGATCCCTGATGCTGCTCAGCTAACCGATGCTGCCGCTAATGCGTTGCTGAAAACGCTGGAAGAACCGCCCGCGCAAACCTGGTTTTTCCTTGCCAGCACAGAGCCAGCTCGCTTGCTGGCGACATTACGCAGCCGCTGCCGGTTACACCATCTTGCGCCGCCGCCTGAGTCATATGCAACTTCCTGGCTTGCCCGTGAAGCAACAGCGTCGTCAGAAGCGCTGTTGAGCGCGTTACGCCTTAGCGCAGGTTCGCCTGGTGCGGCCCTGACGCTGTTACAGGCCGAAAGCTGGTCGCACCGCACCGATTTTTGTGCGGCACTGTCGAACACATTAAACACAGGTGACTGGTATATACTGCTCGCGGCGTTAAATCACGATCAGGCTCCCACCCATTTACACTGGCTGGCAACATTGTTGACGGATGCGTTGAAACGCCCATACGGAGTTTCCCATTTAACGAATCCAGATGCTCTGGACCTGATATCTTCTATCGCTGAGCGGTTATCCGTTGCCCAAATACAGGCGATACTCGGTGACGTTTGTTATTGCCGTCAGCAGTTGCTGAACGTGACGGGTTTAAACCGCGAACTGGTGTTAACCGATCTTATCCTGCGTATTGAACATTACCTGCAACCAGGCGCCGTATTGCCTGTTCCCCATCTTTGAGAGAGACATTATGTTTTTAGTCGACTCGCACTGCCATCTTGATGGCCTGGATTATCAATCTCTACATAAGGACGTGGATGACGTGCTGGCGAAAGCGGCCGCACGCGATGTGAAATTCTGTCTTGCCGTCGCGACCACTCTGCCAGGATACCGCAGTATGCGCGAACTGGTCGGCGAACGTGACAATGTGGTTTTTTCCTGCGGCGTGCATCCGTTAAATCAGGACGAAACTTATGATGTTGAAGACCTGCGCCGTTTTGCCGCCGAAGAGGGCGTTGTCGCTATGGGGGAGACCGGGCTGGACTATTTCTATACGCCAGAAACCAAGGTGCGCCAGCAGGAATCTTTTATCCACCATATTCAAATTGGCCGTGAGTTACAGAAGCCGGTTATCGTGCATACCCGTGATGCGCGAACCGATACGCTGTCTATTCTGCGTGAAGAAAAAGTGACGGATTGTGGCGGCGTACTACACTGTTTTACAGAGGACAGAGAAACGGCAGGCAAATTGCTGGATCTCGGATTTTATATCTCGTTTTCCGGTATTGTCACGTTCCGTAACGCTGATCAGCTTCGTGATGCCGCGCGTTATGTTCCTCTGGATCGGCTGTTGGTTGAGACGGATTCTCCCTACCTTGCGCCTGTTCCGCATCGTGGAAAAGAGAACCAACCCGCCATGACTCGTGACGTTGCAGAGTACATGGCCGTAGTGAAAGGTGTTGCCGTTGAAGAACTGGCGCAGGCAACCACTGATAACTTTGCCCGCCTGTTTCATATCAACGTTTCTCGCCTGCAATCAGTTCGTTAACTGACTTTTTTTAAAGCTCGTAATTAATAACTAAAGCGAGTAAAGTTCACCGCCTTAAAATGGGCGGTGGACAACTGGTTTGACACATTCAGAAACGCATTTTATCGGAATGTGCGGATTTTGCGGCCATCTACGACCGAATTGTGATAGCCGTCAAACAAAAATAAACCGAATTATTTTACTCTGTGTAATAAATAAAGGGTACTTAGATGCCCTGTACACGGCGAGGTTCTCCCCCCTCGCTAATGCGTGAGAACGTAGAAAAGCACAAATACTCAGGAGCACTCCTAATTATGTTTAAGAATGCATTTGCTAACCTGCAAAAGGTCGGTAAATCGCTGATGCTGCCGGTATCCGTACTCCCGATTGCAGGTATCCTGCTGGGTGTCGGTTCCGCTAACTTCAGCTGGCTGCCAGCCGTTGTATCGCACGTAATGGCAGAAGCAGGCGGATCTGTTTTTGCAAACATGCCGCTGATTTTTGCCATCGGTGTTGCGTTAGGCTTTACCAACAACGACGGCGTATCTGCACTGGCATCCGTTGTTGCTTATGGCATCATGGTTAAAACCATGGCTGTTGTTGCGCCGCTGGTTCTGCATTTACCTGCTGAAGAGATCGCTGCTAAACACCTTGCGGATACGGGTGTTCTCGGGGGGATTATCTCCGGTGCGATTGCAGCGTATATGTTCAACCGCTTCTACCGTATCAAATTGCCTGAGTATCTTGGCTTCTTTGCGGGTAAGCGCTTCGTTCCAATCATTTCTGGTCTGGCTGCCATCTTCACGGGTGTGGTTCTGTCCTTCATTTGGCCGCCGATCGGCACGGCTATTCAGACGTTCTCTCAGTGGGCTGCATACCAGAACCCGGTCGTGGCGTTCGGTATCTATGGCTTTATTGAACGCTGCCTGGTACCGTTTGGTCTGCACCATATCTGGAACGTTCCATTCCAGATGCAGATCGGTGAATACACCAACGCTGCGGGCCAGGTTTTCCACGGCGATATCCCTCGCTATATGGCGGGTGACCCGACAGCGGGCAAACTGTCCGGTGGCTTCCTGTTCAAAATGTACGGTCTGCCGGCTGCCGCTATCGCTATCTGGCACTCTGCTAAACCAGAGAACCGCGCGAAAGTGGGCGGTATCATGATCTCCGCAGCGCTGACCTCGTTCCTGACCGGTATTACCGAGCCGATCGAGTTCTCCTTCATGTTCGTGGCGCCGATCCTGTACGTCATCCACGCCATTCTGGCTGGTCTGGCATTCCCGATTTGCATCCTGTTGGGCATGCGTGACGGTACGTCGTTCTCTCACGGTCTGATCGACTTTATCGTTCTGTCCGGTAACAGCAGCAAACTGTGGCTGTTCCCGATTGTCGGTATCGGTTATGCGATCGTTTACTACACCATCTTCCGTGTGCTGATTAAAGCACTGGACCTGAAAACTCCGGGTCGTGAAGATGCTACCGAAGACAGCAAAGCGGGGGCATCCGGTGAAATGGCTCCGGCTCTGGTTGCAGCATTCGGCGGTAAAGAAAACATCACTAACCTCGATGCGTGTATCACCCGTCTGCGTGTCAGCGTGGCTGATGTTGCCAAAGTTGATCAGGCTGGCCTGAAGAAACTGGGTGCAGCCGGCGTGGTGGTAGCAGGTTCCGGTGTTCAGGCTATATTCGGTACCAAGTCCGATAACCTGAAAACTGAAATGGATGAGTACATCCGTAACAGCTAAGCTGTAAGATGTTGGGGAGAACTAAGGCAGCCTGCGGGCTGCCTTTTTTATTACCTTAATTTGCCTGAACGCGAATCGGCGCGGTGGCGGCGAATAGCCACGGACGAGCCTCTGCATTTACGCGTGCAGATAACGTCTCTCTGACCTGCTGGTGGTAATCATCAATCCACTGTTTCTCTGCATCGCTGAGCAGATGCAGTTCAACCAGATTCAAATCAATCGGCACCAGCGTCAGCGTTGAGAAACGACAGAAGCCAGGGCGACTGTTGATAATCTCAACCTGATTCTCAATACGGATCCCATATTGTCCGGCCAGATAATAACCCGGCTCGATGGTAATGATATTGCCCGCAACCAGGGGCCAGGGGTTAACTTTTTTGGCAATACGGTGGGGTTGCTCATGGATAAGTAGCTGATGACCCACACCGTGTCCGGTACCGTGATCAAAATCCAGACCTAAATCCCACAGCGCCCGACGACTAAAGGCATCCAGTTGATGTCCCTGGGTACCGGTAGGAAATTGAAGCGAGATAAGCGACAAAAAGCCTTTCAACACGGCGGTATAATGCAGGCGACGCTGCGGATCCTGTGGACCAAATGCGAGGGTACGCGTCGTATCTGTTGTACCATTTTGGTACTGACCGCCGGAATCATTCAGATACATGGCCTTAGTAGTAACTGGCGTATTGGTTTTTTCGCTGGAATGGTAATGGCACATCGCCGCATTGCTGGCAGAGGCCGAAATCGTGCTGAAACTTTGCTCGATAAATCCCGGCTGTTGCTGGCGAAATTCCAGTTGTTTTGCCTGAGCTTCCAGTTCGGTGACCGGATTGCCTGCAGCTTCGCGCACGGGGACTTCATGCGCCAGCCAGGCGAGGAAGTTAACCCAGGCCGCGCCATCCTGTTCATGACATTCCCGATAGCCCGCCAGTTCAACATCGTTCTTATGCGCTTTCATTAAGGTAATGGGGTCGGGGGACCATAAGACATCGCCGCCATGTTCTTCAATGGCAAAGCGCAACGCGACCGGGGCGTAGTCTTTATCAACCAGGAAGCGTTTACCCTTGGCTAACGCCTGGCAGCGCGCAAGGAAATTCTCTTGCGGGAGCAGCGTCAGCGTATTCAGTAGCGATGCGGGGAGCTGCTGCGTTTTGTTGCTATCCACAAACCATTCCAGCTCGCCGCTGCGATGAAGCAGGGCAAACGAAAATGGCACAGGCACCATGGCCAGATCCGAACCGCGCACATTCAGCAGCCAGGCAATGTTATCCGGCAGCGTGATCGCCAGAACATCAGCGTGGTGTTGGGCGAGCAACTCTACGACGCGGGCACGTTTTTGCGTGCTACTTTCTCCGCTGATTTCAATGGGCATTTCGCGAATGATGCCGCAGGGTGCTGCCGGACGGTCAAGCCATACCTGGTCGAAAGGATCTTGTTCAAGAGGCACCAGTTCGCAATGAGTTGCCGAAAGCGCTTCAAACTGACTGTTGACCATTAGTAGCGGTTCAAAAGCGATACGTGCACCCGCTGCAACGTGAGACTGTAAGTAGTCGGCCAGCGGCTCATCGTGTAAATGGTGAATTTCAAAATCATCCAGCGAGACTTCATTGCGTACCTGGACCTGATAACGTCCATCGACAAACATCAATGCGCGGTCGCGCAGGACCAACGCGAGTCCCGCAGAGCCGCTAAAACCGGTCAGCCAGGCCAGCTTATTGTCATGCGGCGTACAATCTTCGCTTTGGTGAGCGTCGGCGCGCGGAACAATCATGCCATCCAGCCCCTGCGCTATCAGCAGGTTGCGCAGGGCGGAAAGAGGAGTTGAGTTATGCATAGTTACCTTCAGGCCTTAACGGAACGGCGGTTCGTTGAACGTACGTAATTTACGGGAGTGCAGTCGGTCGCCTTCAGCACGTAGACGATCGATAGCCCGGATACCTATTTGCAGATGCTCAGAGATGGCACCTTCATAAAAACGGTTGGCCTGGCCAGGTAGTTTGATCTCACCATGGAGCGGTTTATCGGAAACACACAGCAGCGTGCCGTAAGGGACGCGGAAGCGGTAGCCCTGAGCGGCGATGGTGGCGCTTTCCATATCGATAGCTACCGCGCGGCTGAGGTTAAAACGCAGCGCAGAAGCGGAATAGCGTAGCTCCCAGTTACGATCGTCGGTGGTGACGACAGTACCGGTACGCAAGCGCTGTTTAACCTCTTCACCGGGCATACCGCTGACTTCTTTGGTGGCGTCATACAGTGCGCGTTGCACTTCCGCGATGCTCGGAATTGGAATGTCCGGCGGTAGTACGGCATCCAGCACGTGGTCGTCACGCAGATAAGCATGGGCCAGAACATAGTCGCCAATTGCCTGGCTTTCACGCAGGCCGCCGCAGTGACCAATCATCAGCCAGACGTCAGGACGCAGTACGGCCAGATGATCGCAAATGGTTTTGGCGTTAGACGGGCCAACGCCGATATTGACCAGCGTGATCCCCTGACCGTCAGCGGTGATTAAATGCCAGGCAGGCATCTGATGTTTCTTCCAGGCGAGATCGGAGATGGCTTCTTCTGGCGCTTCAGTTTCCGCGGTGATCCAGATCCCGCCTGCGCACGACAGTGCAATATAGGGGCTGTCCGGATCGAGGATCTGGCTGCAACCCCAGCGCACGAACTCATCGACGTAGCGGGTGTAGTTAGTGAACAGCACAAACGGCTGGAAGTGTTCAACCGGCGTTCCCGTGTAGTGACGCAGTCGTGCCAGCGAAAAATCTACCCGTCGGGCGTCAAAGTGAGACAACGGAGAGAACTCTGCCGGATGATAGGTACCGTCTGCTGTTTCATCGCCAATCTGTGATAGCTCTGTGGTCGGGAAATGGCGTGTCAATCCGGCGCTCATCGAGCGGTCGAGCGTCAGTTCAGAGCCGTCAATGACATAGGGATAAGGGATTTCATGCTGCGACGGCTCCACGGAGATATGCGCATCATAATCCTGATACAGTAGCGTGAGTTGCTCTTCAAGATAGGGGCGAAAAAGTGACGGACGGGTAATCGTTGTGGTATAGCATCCCGCATGGGTAAAACGGCCATAGGCGCGGGTTTTGGGGGGATTGGTGGCGCTGCCATCCCAGGTTACACAAAGCGATGGGTAAACAAAAAGACCATTATTGCGGGCGATTACGTCAGGGAGCGTCCCTGTTTCAATATACTTACCAATGGCGCTACGCAGTGCTTTTACCGACTGCTCGTACAGCGCGTCCAGTTTATCCAGTGCCTGAATTGGGGTCAGGCTGGAGCCCTTATTGTTCATGTCTGTCTCCTTGTTCCACAGATGTACTGCTCTCCCGATAGTATGTCACAGGAATGTGAAACAAAAGTCAGACGTTGAGGAAGATTGTGCGAAGACCGAAGGGTCTTCGCATCCGGGCTTAACCGTGCTGTTTATCCCGCATCAGCAACGCGGTGGCAGCGGAAATAAGACAACCGGCCATCAGATAAATGGCCACGCTGTGCCAGTTTCCGCCCGAGAATGTGACCAGTGCTGCAGCAATAAAGGGGGTAAAACCGCCGCCAACTACGCTTGCCACCTGATAACCCACGCCTGCGCCACTGTAGCGATAGCTTGCGCCAAACAAACCGGTAAACATAGGCTGCTGCACACAGACCACCATATCGTGTGCAATGTTGGCCAGCATAATCGCGAAGAACACGATCCAAAAAATAGACTGTGCTTCAAGCGCCATAAAGAATGGGAAGGCGCTCAGCGTACCGACCAGCGCGCCGGTAATGTAGACGCGTCGTCGACCAAACCGGTCGGCAAGCCAGGCAAAGCAGGGGATGGTCAGACAGCTCAGTCCACCGACTAACAACCCGATATTCAGAAAAAGCTCGCGGGGAAGTCCCAGGTTCTGCGTGGAGTAATTGAGGGCAAACGCAGTGACGATATACATCGTCAGCAGTTCGCACAGGCGCAGGGCGATAATTTTTAAAAATGCACCGGGATGCCGGATTAACGCCTCAACTACCGGCAGCCGTTTTTTCTCAGGTTGATGTGTCTGCTGCTGCTGTTCGAATTCGGCAGATTCATCCATTCTGTTACGCATCCACAATGCGCCCAAAACCAGCACAATGCTGAACAGGAACGGAATACGCCAGCCCCAACTCAGGAACTGCTCATCGGTGGTTTGCGAGCTTATCAGCGAGACCAGACCGGTAGAAAGCAGTAGCCCGACACCGTAACCAACCTGAACGCCACTGCTGTAGAAGGCTTTTTTATTTTTCGGCGCGCTTTCGACCGAGAGCAACGCCGCGCCGCCCCATTCACCGCCCACGGCGAATCCCTGAACGGCGCGCAGCGTCACCAGCAGCACAGGAGCCCACCAGCCAATGGCGTCAAAGGAAGGAATAATCCCGATCAACGCAGTGGCAATCCCCATCATCCAGACGGTGAGCATCAGCATGCGTTTACGACCCAGGCGATCGCCGAAGTGGCCGAAGATCACCCCGCCTAACGGACGGAACAAAAAACCGACACCGAAGGTGGCGAATGCGGCAAGCGTTCCCATCGCCGGACTGACCTGCGGGAAGAATTCGCGATTAAATACCAGCGCGGCGGTGATGCCATAAAGCAGAAAATCATACCAGTCGACCACGGCGCCAGCGAAGCTACCAAGCGCAGCACGACGGGCACGAACAAGCGAAGAGGTGTCCTGTTGAGGACCCGTGGAGGTGAGGGTGGAATCCATAGTTATCCTGTCTGTACTGTCTTTTAGTTATTAGTATTCGAATTGGGTTACACACATTGCAGTCGATATATTAACGACCGTTATGAGATTACCGCGACAGACGGGAAGAGAAAACGATTATCTCCCTCACCAGAGGGTTACATGAAAAATAAGACGAATGAAAAACAGAAAAGCAAAAAGCCCGCTATAAAGCGGGCTTTTCTAAATTTGGCTCCTCTGACTGGACTCGAACCAGTGACATACGGATTAACAGTCCGCCGTTCTACCGACTGAACTACAGAGGAATCGTTTGAACGAGGCGCATATTAGCGAGGGCGAGGATGCTTGTCAAAGGGGTAAATTCATTTGCGCGATCGTTTGCTGACAAAATCAGCAAAGCGGCGATCTTTACATCTTTTTATACGTTTGCCCCATTGTGGTGCGCGTCTACCTCTTCTTGGGCAACCAGAATGAGAGATACCGATGAGCAAACTGCTCATCCTGCACCTTTACTCCTGACATTACGCAGTTTTAACCATAAAACATGACTTGTGATGAAACTGGCAAGCATCTTGCAATCCTGAATTCAATGACTGCCAGCACGGGTTCTGGTATTCCGACAGGAGGCAAAATGAACTTCAGACGACTGAAATATTTCGTAAAAATCGTCGATATTGGTAGCCTGACGCAGGCCGCGGAAGTATTGCACATCGCGCAACCCGCGCTGAGCCAGCAGGTTGCTACGCTTGAAGGCGAACTGGATCAGCAGTTGTTGATTCGCACCAAACGCGGCGTCACGCCGACGGAAGCTGGGAAAGTGTTGTATACCCATGCCCGGACGATTTTACGTCAGTGCGAGCAGGCGCAACTTGCGGTCAATAACGTGGGGCAGACCTTGGGGGGCCAGGTTTCTATTGGTCTCGCACCGGGGACGGCCGCGTCATCTATTACGATGCCATTATTACAGACTGTACGTGCCGAGCTGCCCGATGTGTTGGTCTATTTGCATGAAAACAGTGGGACGGTGCTGAATGATAAGCTGCTCAGTGGGCAATTAGACATGGCGGTACTCTACGAGCGATCGCCTGTGGCGGGTATATGCAGCCAACCGCTGCTTAAAGAGGATCTTTACCTGGTCGGGACGCGTGAGTGCCCGGGGCAAAGCGTTGATTTAGCCGCGGTGGCGCAGATGAATCTGTATTTGCCACGGGATTACAGTGCAGTTCGCCTGCGCGTGGATGAAGCGTTTTCGCTTCGTCGCTTAACGACCAAAGTTATTGGCGAAATTGATTCTATTGCCACCTTAACCGCTGCCATTGCCAGCGGTATGGGCGTGACTGTATTGCCTGAGTCGGCGGCTCGTTCATTATGCAATGCTGCAAATGGCTGGATGGCGCGAATAACAACCCCATCGATGAATCTGCCATTATCATTGAATGTCTCAGCCAGAGGGAGCTTATCGCCGCAGGCACAGGCGGTGAAAGAGATTCTGCTGTCGTTGGTCAGCCGTCCAACGCTCGAAAACCGCGAGCTGCAGCTGGTTAGTTAAAGCTTATTCCCGCGAGGAATAAGATTCAGGTTTTTATTATTTGTTATGCCGGGCATCAGACTTTAACAATAGCGTAATGTCTGATGTGTCCGGAGCAAAAAGTGAATTTCCAGCAACTTAAAATAATCCGCGAGGCGGCCCGTCAGGATTACAACCTGACAGAAGTCGCGAATATACTGTACACCTCGCAGTCGGGTGTCAGCCGACATATTCGTGAGCTAGAAGATGAACTTGGCATTGAGATTTTTATCCGTCGCGGTAAACGTCTGCTGGGCATGACTGAACCGGGCAAAGCCTTGCTGGTTATTGCCGAGCGTATTCTCAATGAAGCCAGCAACGTTCGTAGACTGGCGGATCTGTTTACTAATGACACCTCCGGTATCCTGACGATCGCCACCACGCATACACAGGCGCGCTATAGCCTGCCCGCGGTGATTAAAGCTTTTCGTGAGCTCTTTCCTGAGGTGCGACTGGAACTTATCCAGGGTACACCGCAGGAGATTGACGTACTGCTGCAAAATGGCGGGGCAGACATCGGGATTGCCAGTGAGCGACTTAGTAGCGACCCGTTGCTAGTGGCATTTCCCTGGTTTCGTTGGCACCACAGCCTGCTTGTTCCCCACAACCATCCCTTAGTGAAAACGTCTCCTCTCACGCTGGAGTCCATCGCCCACTGGCCGCTGATTACGTATCGGCAGGGGATTACGGGGCGTTCCCGTATCGATGAGGCGTTTGCTCGCAAAGGGCTGGTTCCGGATATTATCCTCAGCGCCCAGGACTCTGATGTGATTAAAACTTACGTGTCGTTGGGTCTGGGTATTGGGCTAGTGGCGGAGCAATCCAGCGTAGAGCAGGAAGAGGGGGGCTTGACCCGGCTGGATACCAGGCACTTATTTGATGCGAATACCGTCTGGCTGGGGCTGAAACGCGGGCAATTGCAGCGCAACTACGTCTGGCGATTCATCGAGCTATGCAACGCAGGGCTATCCGTCGATGAAATCAAACGCCAGGCGATGGAACCGGATGAAACAGTGATTGATTATCAAATATAATGCAAAAAGCCTGCTTAGTTTCCTGAGCAGGCTTCTTAAATTTGGCTCCTCTGACTGGATTACAACTGAAGTTATTTATGTGTTGATATTTATGTGTTTTATCCAGTTTCGAAAAGTAATGTGCCCCCATTAAGGGCCCTTTCCGCAGAGAGTCAAAATTTAACGGTTGAACGGGAATTTTTGCACCCATTTGACTACTTTTTAATGACCCCGTTTCTCGCTTGCTTACGGAATCGTAGCGAGCACCATCCGTGTTTGAAAATGATACCATGATCTGGCTCCTTACTGTTTAGCGGGCAACGCCCCTGGATAATGTCTGGCAATGATGTCATTCAGCTTATCGACCAGTTCCGGTCGCTTAAAAGTGATATGCGCTGTTCCCTTCTGAAAGTACTTAATCGTAAACATCTCGTCCTCGTAACAATTGCTGTGCCTGTTCTCATGGATATGATCTCCCAGCCGACGGGTGACGTCAGCACGATTGTCAGGAACAGGCTTTCCGTCAAGGAGCATCAGCATGCGCTCCAGGTCTGCGAGCCTGTCGCGCTGCCACCCCCAGTTAAGCCCAAATCCCCAACGATCATACTTGATCAGCCCCGTCACGATGATCTTTTTCCCAAACTTACAGGGGCTATTGCTCTTAAAATCCCAGCTCAGTCCCTTAAACACATTAATCACCCCGCGTTCAAATACCTCGCCTTTGCTCTGGTGCAGCTGTTCAAAGGTGCTCAGGATGTTCTCTTCGTTAACAGCAGGGATATCGTCATTTTCCAGGCTGTTATACCACTGGTCACGCGCCTGAGCGTCCATGATGGAAAGCATCCCGGACTGCTTCATCAGATCACGCCATATGCTGCGATCGAGATTACGGGTAATGGCTTTCATCGCGGTTTCTCTTTTTTCCATCAACCAGCAGCCACAGCGGAACTCCTGCTTCATAGCCCAGTCCAGCGCCGTTTTACCACCGATACTGCGGGTCAGCGTCGAAACATCGTCAAGTTGTTGCATGAGCACTTCAATCTGCGCCAGAGCGGCATTACGTCCCGTGACAATACGCCCAATGCTGGTGGAGCAAATAACGCCTGTGTGACCGGTTAATACTTCGGGTTCGTTGAGGGTAAGGTCTGACATCGTTTATTTCCTTTATATAAAGCAAAACGCCAGCCGGGGAGGGCTGACGCTTGTATGTGTGTGATGAGTACGGTTCGAAGGCTAATCTGTACTGGTCTTTTGCAGAAGCTGCAGATGGCGGAGATCGCGAACGTCCTGTAATGCCTGTTCAATCCAGGGCTACAACTTTGTTGAGTCAGTGTTGTCTTCGTCGTTGTCGAAGATAATCTCGCTGCCACAATTGATGTTGTCCTGCAGCCAGCCAGTCAGAATGTTGAGAGCGACTTCAGTGGTTAATTCAGGCATTAGAACTCCTTGTTGTGATTGATGTTGAGTTACCAGTCAAACGTAGCGAAGCCCGGCAGCACTTCGCCAAAGGCATCCAGATGAATGATGCCAGCGGAGTAACGACGGATAAGCGTCACCACTAACTGACGGCAGGATTTTGACAACCCGAGGCGCCTGAGGCGTAAGACCGGATACGACCACGCGCCCAGGTGGAGCAGATAACCCGAGCCGGTGTACAAAATCCATTCAGACTCACCAAAGTCTTCATGCTGGTGTGAAAGAGTAAACAGCAGAGCATTGTCTTCCTCCGTGATATGTGCGGTACTGCACTGGATGCAATTTACGTGGGCGACGGGCGGCAGTGGTTCTTCCACTACCAGCTTTCCGGGCTCATCAGCAACGCGAAGCGAATACCCGTTATCGCAGACCACATTGATCAGGTCAGCGAGTTCAATCCCGTCGATATCCACGGCGATCCGGCCCATGTTGAGGGCCAGCACGTTCACGCCGTCGGCTTCTACCGTCAGAGACAGCTTCATCCTGTCACCCCGCGGTGTTTGCCTGTCGTGATATCGGTCACCAGTCTGTAGCCCGCGCGGGCCATCAGCCCGGTCGCTTTACGCGCCCGCAAAATATCGATACTGCTGATAAACGGTGATGAGATTTCTGCGCTGAAACCGCTGCGGTCAGTGCGCACAATGTCGTATTTTTCGACAATAAAATTGACGGCATCACACAGGGAGATACCGGCGTCAATGTGTTCCTGAATAACACCATCGTTGCCAAACGGGGTGTCGTTGAGTGTGAGACCGTAATGACGGTCGAGCAGATGTGTCAGCAGAGTTTGCCAGACGGTCACCGGCGACGGACGTGACGGTGCCGTCCGCCGGGAAGATGCAGACATAACGGGCATAAGGTTTTCTCGTTGTGAAGGGTTAAGTGAAAGAAGGATGCCTGGTGGCTACAGGGCGGTGACAGGCGTCGGATAAATCGCGATGTATACATAACCGTGGCTGCCGAGGGTATCCGCTTCGCATACCAGTCCTTTTGCGTACAGTGTGACCCGGTGCGGGTGGCGGGGAGTGAGTTCCCCGCTGGTGAGCATTAACTCCATCTGTTTCATCAGCAGCGGCAACGCCTGGTCCAGATGGCGCAAATCTGCATCACTGAAGGTCCCGGTCATGCTGGCGCGGTCAGCCAGGTAGTGAAGGCTGTTGCCTTCCTGGACCAGGCGTGCGCCAAAGCACGGGATGATATTGC